>NZ_PVZF01000002.1 GCF_003002055.1 Kineococcus rhizosphaerae | reverse complement strand
CGTTCGTCCTGAGCCAGGATCAAACTCTCCGTCGAAAAACCTCGATCGCCGACCACCGAAGCAGCCAAGCAACCTAGATCAATTCACTTCATAGTTGGACCCTTGGACTCGAAACTCCACCCCCCACTGGCGTGAAAGAGGTGAAGGTCAATCCCAAAGGAATCCCCGATCCCCACCCACATAGGAGTGAAGACCATTGGGGGTTAATGCTATGGCATCAACATTTGTCTAGCGCACTGTTGAGTTCTCAAGAACCGGACGCACCCACCCGAAGTCGACCCCCACCAAAGAGGGCCACCCGAAGAGGGGCAACTTTCCCACCTTAACCGAGAACCAGGCCACACTTCAACCCAGCCCCACGATCAGGCATCTGGCGCCATCCCAAGGCGCGGACCACCGAAGCTCGTGAGCTTCAGGTTTTCCGCCCCGCCGGGGCGACATGAAGAACAGTACGCGGCCGTCGGGGCGATTGCCAAATCGCGTGCGCCCCGACGGCCGATCCGCTACTGCGACAACGGAAGTGCCACCGCGGCCAGCGACTTCTTGCCCCGCCGCAGCACGGCGTAGCGGCCGTGCAGCAGCGACACGTCCGCCAGCGTCGCCTCCGGGTCGCCCAGCTTCACGTTGTTGACGTACGCGCCGCCCTCGCTGATGATGCGCCGCGCTCCGCTGAGGCTCGGGGCCAGACCGGTGTCGGCGAACAGCTGCGCGACCCGGACGTCACGGGACTCCGGGACGGCCGTCGGCAGCTCCTCCAGGGCGCCGCGCAGGGTCCGTTCGTCGATCCCGTCCAGCTCTCCCCCGCCGAACAGCGCGGAGGACGCCTGCTCCACCGCCACCGCCGCAGCCTCACCGTGCACGAGGGCGGTGACCTCGTGGGCCAGCGCGCGCTGGGCGGCGCGGGCTCGCGGGTTCTCCTCGACCGCCCGCCCCAGCTCCTCGATCTCGGCCGGGGTCCGGAAGCTGAACGCCTTGAGGTAGTCGACGACCTTCGCGTCCTCGGCGTTGAGCCAGAACTGGTAGAAGGCGTACGGCGACGTGAGCTCCGGGTCGAGCCACACCGCGCCGGACTCCGTCTTGCCGAACTTCGTCCCGTCGGCCTTGGTCAGCAGCGGTGTCGCCAGCGCGTGGACCGACTTCTGGTCCACGCGGCGAACCAGCTCACAGCCGGCCGTGATGTTGCCCCACTGGTCGGACCCCCCGAGCTGCAGCGTGCAGCCGTGCAGCCGGTTCAGCTGGAGGTAGTCGTTGCTCTGCAGCAGGACGTAGGCGAACTCGGTGAAGGAGATCCCCGTCGTCGCCAGCCGCTTCGCCACCGCTTCCCGGTCGAGCATGCGGTTGACGCTGAAGTGCTTGCCCACGTCGCGCAGGAACTCGATGGTCGACATCGACTGCGTCCAGTCGAGGTTGTTGACCATGGTCGCGGCGGCAGGCCCCTCGAAGTCCAGGAAGGGCGAGATCTGGGACTGCAGGCCCGTCACCCAGCCCGCGACCACGGCGGGGTCGTTCATCGTCCGCTCGGCCGAGGGACGCGGGTCCCCCACCAGGCCCGTGGCCCCGCCCACGAGCAGCAGGGGGCGGTGGCCGGCCTGCTGCAGACGCCGGGCCGTCAGCACCTGCACGAGGTGCCCGACGTGCAGGCTCGGCGCGGTCGGGTCGAAGCCGACGTAGTAGGTGAGCGGTCCCGTCGCCAGAGCCTCCCGCAGCGCGGCCTCGTCGGTGGACTGCGCCACCAGGCCCCGCCACTGCAGTTCGTCCCAGACGTCGCTCACGACTCGTTCTCCCCTAGGTGCTCCGCTTGCCGGGCGACCGTCGCCCGCCGACACGGTACGCGGAGACGGTGGGGTCGTTCACGAGGGAAACGCGCCACGGGGTCGGCGCGCCGGCACCGGCCACCCCCACCCGCGGCCCCCACACCACGGCGGAGTCCGGGACGGGCTGCCCGGCAACCACTTCCAACGAGGAGCCGGAGCAGACGTCGACCCCGTCCTGGGCCCGGTCGACGGCGAGCGCCTGCGTCAGCCGGGCGGGTCCCCGGGCCAGGTCGACGTCCTTGCGCGCGGCGGGACGCCGGGACCGGGCGAGGTCGAGCCCCTCGACGACCTCACCCGCCCGCAGCAGGACCGCCGAGGCCGTGCCCACCGGGCCGCAGACGAGGTTCACGCACCAGTGCATGCCGTAGGAGAAGTACACGTAGGCGTGGCCGGCCTCACCGAACATCACCTGCGTGCGCGGCGTCGGGCCGCGGAACGCGTGCGAGCCGGGGTCGGACTCCCCCGCGTACGCCTCCACCTCGCTCAGGCGGACCCCCACGACCCCGGCAGGGGTGCGGTGGCGCACGACGCACCCGAGGAGGTCGCGCGCCACCGCCAGGACGTTGCGGTCGTAGAAGGACCGTCCCAGCACGCCGGGCGGGGTGGAGTGCGGGGTCAGGGACGCGCCCACGCCAGGTGCCCCGCCAGCGCGTCCTGCGCGGCCTCGAGCTGCTCGGCCACCCGGACCGGTGCGGTGCCGCCGATGCCGTCGCGCGAGGACAGCGACCCCTCCGTCGACAGCACGTCCTTGACCTCGGGGGTCAGGTGCGGGGAGACCTCGCACAGGTCCTCGACCGTCAGGTCCCACAGCTCGACGCTGCGGCCCTCGGCCGCCGAGCGCTGCTCGCAGCGTCGCACGCAGGCCCCGGAGATCTGGTGCGCGTCGCGGAAGGGCACCCCTTGCCGGACGAGCCACTCGGCGACGTCCGTGGCCAGGGCGAAGCCCTGCGGCGCCAGCGACGCCATCCGGTCGGTGTGGAAGTGCAGGGTCGCGACCATCCCGGCGACGGCCGGCAGCAGCACCTCGAGGGTGTCGACCGCGTCGAAGACGGGTTCCTTGTCCTCCTGCAGGTCGCGGTTGTACGCCAGCGGAAGACCCTTGAGCGTCGCGAGCAGACCCGTCAGGTCACCGATGAGCCGGCCCGCCTTGCCGCGCGCGAGCTCGGCGACGTCGGGGTTCTTCTTCTGCGGCATGATGCTCGACCCCGTCGACCAGGCGTCGTCGAGCGTCACGAAGGAGAACTCCTTGGTGGCCCACGCGATGACCTCCTCGGAGATCCGGGACAGGTCCACACCGATCATCGCGGTCACGAAGGCGAACTCGGCCGCGACGTCGCGCGAAGCGGTGCCGTCGATCGAGTTCTCGACGCTGCGGGTGAACCCCAGCTCGCGGGCGACCGCGACGGGGTCCAGGCCCAGGGAGGACCCGGCCAGGGCGCCGGACCCGTACGGGGAGACGGCCGCGCGCGCGTCCCAGTCGCGCAGCCGCTCGACGTCGCGCAGCAGCGGCCACGCGTGCGCCATCAGGTGGTGCCCCAGCAGCACCGGCTGGGCGTGCTGCAGGTGGGTGCGCCCGGGCATGGCCGCCCCCGGGTGGGCCGCGGCCTGGGTCAGCAGCGCCTCCACGACGTCCAGGACGAGTCCGGCGATGACGCGGGCGTGCTCGCGCAGGAACATCCGCAGCAACGTCGCGATCTGGTCGTTGCGCGAGCGCCCGGCCCGCAACCGGCCGCCGACGTCCGCGCCGACGCGTTCCACCAGGGCGCGTTCGAGGGCGGAGTGGACGTCCTCGTCGTCGGCGGCGGGGAGGAAGTCGCCGGAGACCACGTCGGCCTCCAGGGCGTCGATGCCCGTCAGCAGGGCCTGCAGGGTCGCGTCGTCGAGCAGACCAGCGGTGTGCAGGACCCGGGCGTGGGCGCGGGACCCGGCGAGGTCGTAGCGGGCGAGGCGGAAGTCGAAGTGCGTGGATTTCGACAGCGCCGCCATGGCCGCGGCGGGGCCGGAGGCGAACCGGGCGCCCCACAGGCCCTTCTCGCCCTGGCCCTGGTCCGGCTGCGGGGAGTTCTCGGTCATCACAGGTCCACTTCGTCGGAGTCGTCGGGGGTCACCCTGCGGGCCAGGGCCAGGAAGCGGGCGGCGACGGCGTCGCCCCCGAGGGGTTCGCGGGCGATGACGAGGACGGTGTCGTCGCCGGCGATGGTGCCCAGCACGGTAGGGATCACCGAGTGGTCGATGGCGCTGGCCAGGAACTGCGCCGCCCCGGGAGGGGTGCGCAGCACGACGAGGTTCGCCGACGCCTCGGCGCTGACCAGCAGCTCCTCGCACCAGCGCGCCAGCCGGGCGTCCAGGACCTCCTGGCCGACCCCGCTGCGGGGTGTGCGGTCCCCGCCCTCGGCGGGCAGCGCGTAGACCAGCCCGCGGTCGCCGTCGCGCACCTTCACGGCGCCGAGCTCGACGAGGTCGCGGGACAGCGTCGCCTGCGTGACGGCGACCCCCTCCTCGGCGAGGTGGGCGGCCAGCTCGGTCTGCGAGCGCACCGGGAACCGGGCCAGGACGGCGGCGATCCGGTCGTGCCGGAAGGCCTTCGTCCCCGCCCCCGAACCCGGTGCCACGCTCATCGGGACTTCTCGAGCAGCCAGACGAGCAGCGCCTTCTGGGCGTGCAGCCGGTTCTCGGCCTCGTCCCACACCACCGACTGCGGTCCGTCGAGGACGGCCGCGTCGATCTCCTTGCCGCGGTAGGCCGGCAGGCAGTGCAGGACGATCGCGTCGGGCTTCGCCGCCGCCAGGAGGCCGGAGGTCAGGGAGAACGGGCGGAACCGCTCGAACTCCTGGCCCTCCTGGCCCATCGAGATCCACGTGTCGGTCGCCACGACGTCGGCCCCGGACACCGCCTCGACGGCGTCGGAGGTGACCGTGACCGAACCACCCGTGGTGGCCGCGACCGCCTGGGCGCGGGCGACGACCGCCGGGTCCGGCAGGTCCGAGGCCGGGGTGCCGATGCGGACGTGCAGCCCGGCCGTCGCGCCGCCGAGCGCGTAGGAGTGGGCCATGTTGTTCGCGCCGTCGCCGACGTAGGCCAGCGTGAGGCCGGCCAGCTCGCCCTTGTGCTCGGCGACCGTCTGGAGGTCGGCGAGGATCTGGCACGGGTGGTAGGCGTCGGTGAGGGAGTTCACGACCGGGACACCGGCGTGGGCGGCCATCTCCTGCAGGTCGGACTGCGCGAAGGTGCGCCACACGACCGCGGCGGTCTGCCGGCCCAGGACGCGGGCGGTGTCGGCCACCGGTTCACCGCGGCCCAGCTGGGACCCGGCGGCGTCGATGACCAGGGGGGTGCCGCCGAGGTCGGCGACGCCGACGCTGAAGGACACCCGGGTGCGGGTCGAGGGCTTGTCGAACAGCAGCGCGACGGTCTGCGGGCCCGCCAGGGGCCTCTCGGCGAACCGGTCGGTCTTGAGCCGGGCCGCGAGCGCCAGCACCTCGGCCTGCTCGGCCGGGCTCAGGTCGTCGTCGGCGAGGAAGTGGCGGACGGTCACGGGGCGACTCCTCGGTCGGCGGAGGTGAGGATCTCGGGCAGGGCGGCGACGAAGGTGTCGGCCTGGGCGGCGGTGAGCACCAGCGGGGGCGCCAGCCGGACGGTGTCCGGGCGGGCGGCGTTGACGATGAAACCCGCCGCCAGCGCGGCCTGCACGACCTGCGGGCCCACGGGCGCGGTCAGGGCGATGCCAAGGAGCAGCCCCTCGCCGCGGACCCCCTCGACGAGCGGGTGGCCGAGGGACTCCACGCCCGCGCGCAGGTGCGCGCCGACGGTCCTGACGTTCTCCAGCAGCCCGTCGCGCTCGATCGCGTGCAGCACGGCCAGCCCGGCGGCCGACGCCACGGGGTTGCCGCCGAAGGTCGACCCGTGCTGCCCGGCCCCCAGGAGCGCGGAGTTCGCGGGGCCGAAGGCGACGACCGCGCCGACGGGGATCCCGCCGCCCAGGCCCTTGGCCAGCGTCATGACGTCGGGGACGACCCCGTCGTGGCGGGGGTTCTGGTGGGCGAACCACTCGCCGGTGCGGCCGACACCGGTCTGGACCTCGTCGAGGACCAGGAGGGCGCCGTGGTCGGCCGTGACCTCCCGGGCACCCGCCAGGTACCCGTCCGGGGCCGGCACGACGCCGTTCTCGCCCTGGAGGGGTTCGAGGAACACCGCGGCCGTGGCGCCGTCGACGGCGCGCCCGAGCGCACCGAGGTCGCCGTAGGGCACGAACTCGACACCGCCGGGCAGCGGCTCGAAGGGAGCCCGGTAGGCCTCCTTGGCGGTGAGGGCCAGCGCGCCCATCGTGCGGCCGTGGAACGCGCCGTACGTGGAGACGATCTTCGTGCGGCCCGTGCGCCGCGCCATCTTGAACGCCGCCTCGTTGGCCTCGGTGCCGGAGTTGGCGAAGAACACCGACGAGCCCTGCGGGGCGGCGGCGACCTGCAGCAGGCGTTCGGCCAGCGCGACCTGGGGGGCCGAGGCGAAGAAGTTCGAGACGTGCCCGAGCGTGGTCAGCTGGGCGGTGACGGCCGCCACCAGCAGGGGGTGCGCGTGCCCCAGGGAGTTCGTCGCGATCCCGCCGAGCAGGTCCAGGTACTTCTTGCCGTCGGCGTCCCAGACGTAGGGGCCCTCGCCGCGGACCAGGACGCGCTGCGGGGTGCCGAACGTCTGCATCACCGAGTGCGTGTAGCGGTCGAGCCACACCTGTGACGATCCGTCCGTCGCGGGCAGGGCCTCGGCCGTGCGGGTCAGTTCCACGATCTCTCCCTGGGTGCTCACGGCACGACCATCGTGCCGTTGCCGGACGTCGTGAAGACCTCCAGCAGGACCGAGTGCGCCTGCCGGCCGTCGATGACGGTGGCGCGGGGGACCCCGCCGCGCACCGCGCGCAGGCAGGCCTCCATCTTGGGGACCATGCCCGACTCCAGGGACGGCAGGAGCTCGGCGAGGTCGTCGGCCGCGATCTCCCGGACGAGGGAGTCGGTGTTCGGCCAGTCCCGGTACAGCCCGGCGACGTCGGTCATGACGACGAACTTCTGCGCCCCCAGGGCCACCGCGATGGCCGAGGCGGCCGTGTCCGCGTTGACGTTGAGGACCTGCCCGGGGACGAGGTTGCCCTCGTCGTCGACCTCGGGGGCGACCGTGGAGATGACGGGGATGCGGCCGGCGTCGAGCAGGTCGACGACCGCCCGCGGGTCGACGCCCACGACGTCGCCCACGAGCCCGACGTCGACGGGTTCGCCGTCGACGACCGCGGCGCGGCGGGTGGCCCGCAGCAGGCCCGCGTCCTCCCCCGACAGCCCGACGGCCAACGGCCCGTGGGCGTTCAGGAGGCCGACGAGCTCGCGCCCGACCTGCCCGGTGAGGACCATGCGGACGACGTCCATGGTCTCGGGGGTCGTGACGCGCAGCCCGCCGCGGAACTCGCTGCGGATGTCCAGCTTCTGCAACATCGTGGAGATCTGCGGGCCGCCGCCGTGGACGACGACGGGCCGCAGCCCGGCCGTGCGCAGGAACACCACGTCCTCGGCGAACGCGCGCTTGAGCTCGTCGTCGACCATGGCGTTGCCGCCGTACTTGAGCACGACGAGGGCCCCGTGCCACTTCTGCAGCCACGGCAGCGCCTCGACGAGCACGTTCGCCTTGTCCTGGGCGGACAACTCCTCCAGGTCGCTCACGAGGAGTACGCGCTGTTCTCGTGGACGTAGGCGTGGGTCAGGTCGTTGGTCCACACCGTCGCGGTCTCGGCGCCGGCCTTGAGGTCGATGCGCACGCGGACCTCACGCGGTTCGAGGTTCACCTGCGCGGGGTCGGCGTGCGGGGTGCCGTCCACGCACACGGCGACGCCGTTGAGGCTGACGTCGAGCGTCTGCGGGTCGAACCGCGCCGACGTCGTCCCGACGGCGGCCATGACGCGCCCCCAGTTCGGGTCCCTGCCGAAGACGGCGGCCTTGAACAGGTTGTTGCGGGCGATGGAGCGGGCGACCTCGACGGCCTCGGCCTCGCTCGCGGCGCCCACGACCTCGATGGCGATGTCGTGGTCGGCGCCCTCGGCGTCGCCCACGAGCATCCGGGCGAGGTCGGCGCACACCGTGCGGACGACCTCGTCGAAGGCGGCCGGCTCGGGCCTGACCTCGCCGGCCCCGGAGGACAGCAGCACCACGGTGTCGTTGGTCGACATGCACCCGTCGGAGTCGACGCGGTCGAACGTGGTGCGGGTCGCGGCCCGCAGCGCGCGGTCGAGGTCGGCGGCCTCGACGACGGCGTCGGTCGTGAGGACCACGAGCATCGTGGCCAGGCCCGGGGCGAGCATGCCGGCGCCCTTGGCCATCCCGCCGACGACGAACCCGTCCCCGCTGGCGATGGCCTGCTTGGAGACGGTGTCGGTCGTCATGATGGCCGTGGCGGCGGCCGTGCCGCCGTCGGTCGACAGCCCCGCGAACGCCTCGCGGACACCGTCGAGGACCTTCCGGCGCGGCAGTTCCACCCCGATGAGGCCCGTGGAGCACACGACGACGTCCGCGGCGCCGGCGCCGGTCAGCTCGCCGACGAGCTCGGCGGTGGCGTGGGTGGTCTGGAAACCCTGCGGACCGGTGAAGCAGTTCGCGCCGCCGGAGTTCAGGACCACGGCCTTGAGGTGACCGTCGGCGCTGGCCCGTTCGCTCCACAGCACCGGGTGGGCCTTGCACCGGTTCGAGGTGTACACGGCCGCGGCCGCGTCGAGCGGGCCGTCGTTGACCACGAGGGCCAGGTCGGGCTTGCCGGAGGCCTTGAGCCCCGCCGTCACCCCCGCCGCCCGGAAACCCTGCGCTGCAGTCACACTCACGACTCCTCCTCCATCCGCTCCGGAGCGGTGCTCACGGAGCCACTCCCACTGCGCTCAGACCGGTGTCCTCGGGCAGGCCGAGGGCGGCGTTGACGGACTGCACGGCACCGCCGGCGGTCCCCTTGACGAGGTTGTCGATGGCCGAGACGACCACGACCCGGCCGGCGTGCTCGTCGACGGCGAGCTGCAGGACGCAGGAGTTCCCCCCGTGCACCTGGGCCGTCGAGGGCCACTGCCCCTCGGGCAGCAGGTGGACGAAGGGTTCGTCCGCGTAGGCCCGCGCCCAGGCCCCGCGCACGTCCGCGGCGGACACGCCGGCGGCGAGCCTCGCGGTGCAGGTCGCGAGGATGCCGCGCGACATGGGCGCGAGGGTGGGGGTGAAGGAGACGCTGACGCCGGTCCCGCCGGCGAGGGCGAGGTTCTGCTCGATCTCCGGGGTGTGCCGGTGACCGCCGCCGACGCCGTACGGGCTCATCGAGCCCATGACCTCCGAGCCCAGCAGGTGGGGTTTGAGGGCCTTGCCCGCACCGGAGGTCCCGGACGCGGCGACCACGACCACGTCGGTCGGTTCGAGCAGGCCCGCGGCGAACCCCGGGGCGAGGGCGAGGCTCACGGACGTCGGGTAGCAGCCCGGGACGGCGATGCGCCGGGTCCCGGCGAGCCGGTCCCGCAGGCGCCCGCCGCCCGCGAGCGGGAGCTCGGGCAGGCCGTAGGGCCAGGTGCCGGCGTGCTCGCTGCCGTAGAACCGCTCCCAGGCGGCGGGGTCGAGGAGCCGGTGGTCCGCACCGAGGTCGACGACGAGGACGTCGTCGCCGAGCTCGGCGGCCACGGCGGCGGACGCGCCGTGCGGCAGGGCCAGGAAGACGACGTCGTGACCGGCCAGCACGTCGGTGGTGGTCGGCTGCAGGACGCGGTCGGCCAGCGGCAGCAGGTGCGGCTGCAGCTCGCCGAGCCGGGTGCCGGCGTTGGAGGCGCCGGTCAGGGCGCCGATCTCGACGTGCGGGTGGTTCAGCAGCACGCGCAGGACCTCGCCACCGGCGTAGCCGCTGGCCCCTGCGACGGCGACCGTCAGCCGCTTCCCGGGTTCCATGTGCATGACCATACACCGACTTGCCTAGTCATGCATGGACGGGTCAGACGGCGGGGTCGTCCTCGCCGTAGGGCTGGACGACGAGGCGGCGGGCGTTCGCGGTCAGCCGTCCCTCGGCTGCCCGCAACGACTCCGGCGTGTCCGCCCCCACCCGCAGGTAACGGCCCGACCAGGCGTCCAGCGCGCCGGACGCGATGGCCGCCACCATCGCCACGACCTCCTCGGGGTCGGTCCACTCGGTCCGGTCGGCGTGCTGGCTCATGCTCGTCGACATGGCCGTGCGGACGACGCCCGGGGACAGCTCGAACGCCGTGATGCCGTGCTCGGCCCCGGCCGCCGCGATCGCCCCGCCGAGACGGAACAAGGCGGCCTTGCTCGCCCCGTACGCCGCGTACCGTCCGCTGTCCTTGGACGCCGAACCGGAGCTGAGGTCCACCACCCGCCCCGCGCCGCGCGCGACCATGCCGGGCAGGACGGCCCGGACGACGTGGAACGGACCGAGCACGTTGGCCTCCAGGACCGCCTTGACCTGGGCCGGGTCGACCTCCCAGGGCGGCACCTCCTGGCCCTCGATCCGTCCGGCGGCCTGGACGAGCAGGTCGAAGCCGCCCAGTTCCAGCTCGAGGGCGTGCACCCCGGCCGCGACGGCGGCGGGGTCGGTCACGTCGAACGCCGTCGCCACGGCCCGGCCGCCGTCGGAGACGATCTCCTCGACCAGCTCGTCGAGCAACCGGGCGGTGCGGGCCACGACCGCGACCGTGAAACCGACCCGGGCCAGCCCGAGCGCGACGGCCCGGCCGATGCCCTGGCTGGCTCCGGTCACCAGGGCGCGCACGGGCTGGACCTGCGGGACGTCAGACACGCTGGGCCGCTCCCGTCCGCTCGGCGGCCACCGCCACCGCGGCGTCGCGCGCCGCGCTGGCCTCCTCGGCCGTGAGGGTGCGGTCCGGGGCGCGGAAGCGCAGGGCGAAGGCCAGTGACTTGCGGCCCTCGCCGACCTGGGACCCCGTGTAGACGTCGAAGAGGTGGACGTCCTCCAGCAACGGGCCCGCACCGGCGCGCAGGGCCGACTCGACCTGCGCCGCGGGCGTCGCGGCGTCCACCACGAGCGCGACGTCCTGCGTCGCGGCCGGGTAGGCGGACAGGGACTGCACCTGCGGGGCCGCACCGACCTGGGCCAGCAGCACGTCCAGGTCGAGCTCGAAGGCGGCGGCGCGCGCCGGCAGCTCCAGCGCCGCGACCGCCGCGGGGTGCAGCTCACCGGCGTACCCCACGGTGTGACCGGCGGCGGTGGTGATCCGCGCCCCGCGTCCCGGGTGCCAGGGGGCGTGCTCGGCGGCCTCGACGACGACCGCGACCCCGACCGCGGCGGCGACCGTGCGGGCCGCCTCGACGGCGTCGGCCCAACTGGCGGCCTCACTCCCGCGCGCGAACCCCTCGCCGCTCGCACCGGCCCGGCGCCGGGTGCCGACGAGGATCCCGGCCACGTGCAGCGGCTGGAGCGGGACCGCGTTCTGCAGCCGGACGAGTTCCTCCTCCGCCGGCCGTCCGTCGACCCCGAGGACCTCGGCGCGCCCGGCTCCCGGACGCGGGTGCGTCACCGACCCGAGCTCGACGAGAGCCAGGTCGCGCAGACCGCGAGAGACGTTGCGCCGCACGGTGTCGACCAGCGAGTCGAGCAGGCTGGTGCGCATCAGCGGCTGCTGCTCCGACAGCGGGTTCGCCAGCCTCAGGGCGTGCCGGCGCGGGTCGTCGGCCGGCAGCTGCTGAGCGTCGAAGACCGAGGCGGCGACGAACGGGTAGCTCAGCACCTCCACGAAGCCGTCGTCCACCAGGGCCCGGGCCACCGAGCGCCGGGCCCGCTGGTCCGTGCTCAGACCGGTGCCGGCCGGGGCCGGGGGCAGCACCGAGGGGATGGCGTCGTACCCGGCGACGCGGGCCACCTCCTCGACGAGGTGGACGCGTCCGACGAGGTCGGGCCGCCACGTCGGGGGCACGACGGTGAGCTCGGAGCCGTCCACGGAGACCTCGCACCCGATCTCGGTGAGGATCGCGACGATCTCGTCGGCGGCGTAGCGGACGCCGACGACGTGCTCGGGGAACCCGGCGTCCATCGTGATGGGCTGCGGGGCGGCCGGTTCGCCGACGTCGGTGGCCTCGGGATCGGCGGTGCCGCCGCCGTGCTCGACGAGCAGGCGGACGGCGAGCTCGACGGCGCGGTCGCAGACCTGCGGGTCGGTGCCCCGTTCGAACCGCTTGGCGGCCTCCGACGGCAGGCGGTGCCGGCGTGCCGTGCGCGCGACGGTGACCTGCGCGAAGTGCGCGGCCTCGAGCAGCACGTCGGTCGTCGCGGCGGAGACCTCGCTGGAGGCCCCGCCCATGACCCCGGCCAGACTCAGGACGCGGGACGTCGAGGGGTCGCCGGGGACCTCGTCGGTGATGAGCAGGTCCTCGGGGTGCAGGGTGCGCTCGACGTCGTCGAGCGTCGTGAGCTTCTCCCCCGCCCGCGCGCGCCGGACGACGATCTCGCCCTGGAGGGCGGCGAGGTCGTAGGCGTGCAGCGGCTGACCGGTGGCGAGCATGACGTAGTTCGTCACGTCGACCGCCAGGGAGATCGGCCGCATGCCCGCCTGCCGCAGGCGGTCGGCGATGACCTGCGGCGTCGGGGCCGAGGGGTCCACGCCGCGCACGACGCGGGCCACGAACCGGTCGCAGCCGGGCGCACCGCGCAGCGGGGCGTCGTCGGCCAGCCGCACGGGGAACCCGGGACCGGACGGCAGCGGGACCTCGACGTCGACGGGGTCGCGCAGGACCTTCTCGACGGGCCGGCGCGTGCCGTGGGCGTACTCGCGCGCGATGCCGCGGATGCTGAAGCAGTACCCGCGGTCGGGGGTGACGTTGACCTCGACGGTCTCCTCGGCCAGGCCGAGGAGGTCGAGCGCGTCCTGACCGGGCGTCACGTCGACACCGGGCAGGAACCGCGTCAGGACGATGATGCCGTCGTGGTCGTCGCCGAGGCCGAGTTCCTTCGACGAGCAGATCATGCCGTCGGAGACGTGGCCGTAGGTCTTGCGCGCGGCGATCCCGAAGCCGCCGGGCAGCTCGGCGCCGGGCAGCGCCACGACGACGAGGTCGCCCTCGACGAAGTTGTGCGCCCCGCACACGATCCCGCGCGAGCCGTTCTCGTCGTTGTGCTCCGGCCCCACGTCGACGTGGGTCCAGTTGATCGTCTTGCCGTTCTTCTGGGGTTCCTTCACCAGGTCCAGGACGCGACCGACGACGAGGGGGCCGGTGGTGCCGGCGGTGTGGACGCCCTCCTCCTCCAGGCCCACGCGGACCAGGGCGGCGGCGACGTCGACCCCGCGCGCCCCGGGTTCGAGGTCGACGTGCTCGGCGAGCCAGCTCAGCGGGATCCGCATCAGAGGTCCCCCTCCCCCGCCGCGACGGCCGGGGCGACGGTGGCCACCCCGGACGCCGACAGGTCCTCCACGCCGAACGCCCTGCTGAACCGCACGTCGCCCTCCACCATGTCCCGCATGTCCGTCACGCCGTTGCGGAACATCAGCGTCCGCTCGATCCCCATCCCGAAGGCGAACCCCTGGTAGCGGTCGGGGTCGATGCCCGCGGCGCGCAGCACGTTCGGGTTGACCATGCCGCAGCCGCCCCACTCGATCCAGCCGCGTTCGGCGTCGCGACCCAGGGAGAACCGCAGGTCGAGCTCGGCGCTGGGTTCGGTGAACGGGAAGAACGCCGGGCGCCAGCGGGTCTCGACGCCCGTGCCGAACATGGCGCGCGCGAAGTGGTCCAGGGTGCCCTTGAGGTTGGCCATCGTGAGGCCCTCGTCGATGGCGATGCCCTCGAGCTGGTGGAACACCGGCGTGTGGGTCGCGTCGAGCTCGTCGGTGCGGAACACCTTGCCCGGGCAGACCACGTACAGCGGCACGCCGCGCCCGAGCAGGGACCGGGCCTGGACGGGCGAGGTGTGCGTGCGCAGGACGAGGCCGGACTCGGCGCCGCCGTCGGGGTCGGCGACGAAGAAGGTGTCCTGCATCTGCCGGGCCGGGTGGTCGGCGTCGAAGTTCAGCGCGTCGAAGTTGAACCACTCGGCCTCGACCTCGGGGCCCTCGGCGACCTCCCAGCCCATGGCCGTGAAGACGTCGGCGACCCGCTCGACGAGCAGCGGGATGGGGTGGCGCGCGCCGCGGTCCGGGCGGGCCGTGGGCAGCGTGACGTCGACGACCTCCTCGCGCAGGACCCGTTCGGTGCGCTCGGCCTCCAGGGCCCCGGTGCGGGCGGTGATCGCCGCGTTCAGCCGGCCGCGGGCCTGGCCGACGCGCTTGCCCGCGGCGGCCTTCTCCGGGCCGGGCAGGGAGCCGATGGCGCGGTTGGCCAGGGCGAGCGGGCTGCGGTCGCCGGCGTGGGCCAGGCGCGCGGCCTTCAGCTCGTCGAGATCGGAGGCGGCGGCCACGGCCGCGAGGGCGGCGTCGAGGGCCGCCTGGACGCTCGCCTCGTCCACCCCGGTGACGACAGGGGGGTCGGCCGGGCCGTCGGGGGCGTCGGGCAGGTCGGGCATCGTGGTGCGCACTCCTCGGCGAAGCGGTTCGGTCGGTCTGCCCCGATCCTCCCAGACTCCGCCCGCCGGCTCAGTCGCGGAGCTCGGCCGGTTCGCCGGCGGGCAGCCGCACGGTGAACCGGGCGCCCCCGGTCGGGGCGGTGTCGACGTCGACGTCCCCGCCGTGCGCCTCGACCAGGCCGCGCGTCACGTACAGGCCCAGGCCGGTCCCGCTGCGGGCACCGCCGTGCCAGAACTTCGAGAACACGTACGGGCGGTTCTCGGCGGGCACACCCTCGCCGTTGTCGTCGACGGTCAGGACCACGAACCCGTCGGATGCCGTCACCTCCACGACCACCGTCCCGGCGCCGTGCCGCACCGCGTTGTCGACGAGGTTCGTGACGACCTGCGCCATGCGGTCCGGGTCGGCCCACAGCTCGGGCAGGTCCTCGGCGACCCGCAGCGCGAACCGCTCGTCGTCGTAGCCGGCCATCCGCAGCCGGTCGACGTGCTCGCGCACCAGCAGCGCCAGGTCCATGGGCCGGCGGTGGACCGTCAGACGCCCCGCGTCGACGCGGGCCACGTCGAGCAGGTCGCCCACCAGGCGGCTGACGCGGTCGGCGTCGGCCTGCACCGTCGTGAGCATCAGGCGCTTCTGCTCGTCGCTGAAGCGGTCCCAGCGCCGCAGCAGGCTGGCCGTGAACTGCTTGACCGACGTCAACGGCGAGCGCAGTTCGTGGGCGACGGTGGCGATCAGGCTCGTGGTGTCCGTCTCGGCCCGCCGCCGTTCGTCGGGGGTGCGCAGCGCCAGCACCGCGCGGACCAGGGCGCCGGCCCCGTCGCGGTGGAAGCGCGCGGTGACGAGGAGCTCGGCACCCCCCGGCAGCAGCAGGAGGCGTTCGGGGTGGCCGTCCTCGGTGACCCCGCTGGGCCGGCGGCCGGTGTCGCGCAGGACGTCCCACCACCGGCGGCCCGAGGTGTCCTGCAACGGCAGCGCCCGGCGCAGGGGGACCCCCACGAGCTCGGCGCGCGGGCGGTCCAGGAGTCGTTCGGCGACCCGGTTCAGGTCGGTGATGGACCCGTCGCCGGCGACCACGACGACACCGTCGGGGAGGTCGTCGAGGACGAGCGGGGGCAGCACGAGGGAGACGGCCGACGACTCGGCCTCGGCGCTCCCCCTGGCCCCGGGCACGTCTGCGACATTAGGGCATCGGGCCCCGTCCGCCACCGCGGGACGTTTCAGGAGGGACGGGTGGGGCTCGGCGCACGGTGCGCGCGGGCGCTGGCGTAGAG
This sequence comes from Kineococcus rhizosphaerae, assembly GCF_003002055.1. Lineage (NCBI taxonomy): Bacteria > Bacillati > Actinomycetota > Actinomycetes > Kineosporiales > Kineosporiaceae > Kineococcus > Kineococcus rhizosphaerae. The sequence continues at coordinate 598,424 of NZ_PVZF01000002.1, read as the reverse complement.
GCAGACGACGGCGGCCGTGGCCAGGTTCAGGCTCTCGGCCCGTCCGTGCAGCGGGACGCGGACGACGGCGTCGGCCAGGACGCGCTCGGCCTCGTCCAAGCCGGCGGCCTCGTTGCCGAACACCCAGGCGGTGCGCCGGCGCAGGTCGATGCGCCCCGGTGCGCCCAGGGCTGCGGCGTCGGCCAGGTCGTCGAGGTCGAACTCACCCTCGCCGTCGGTGGCCAGGACCGTGGACCCGGTGCGCTGCAACGCGGTCACGAGGTCGGCGAGGGGGATGCCGACGACGACGGGCAGGTGGAAGAGGCTGCCGGCGGTGGACCGGACGCACTTGGGGTTGAACACGTCGACGCTGCTGGAGGTGAGCACCACGGCGTCGGCGCCCGCCGCGTCGGCCGCACGCAGGACGGTGCCCGCATTGCCGGGGTCGCGGACCTCGTTCAGGACCGCCACCAGCCGCGGCTGCGTCGCCAGGACCTCGTCGAGGTCGGCCGTGGTGGTGGGGCACACCGCGACCAGCCCCTGCGGGGTGACGGTGTCGGTCATGGCCGCCAGGACCTCGTCGGTGACGGTCCACACCCGAGGAGCCCCGGCGACGATCCCGGGGTGGCGCGCCGCCGCCTCGGCGGTGGCGTACAGCTCGAGAGCGGCACCGGCGGCCACGGCCTCACGCACGGCCTGCGGTCCCTCGGCCAGGAACCGGCCGTGGCGCTGACGCGCAGAACGCCCGGTCAGCGCCCGCACGGCCCTGACCCGCTCCGCTCGGGGGTTCGAGAGGACGGGGAGGGCGTCGTGGGGCACTGCCGGGCGTTCTGCGTCGGGAGTCGGCGGGATCAGGCCGCGGAACCCTCGGCGGCCGCCGGAGCGGCCGGGACGGCAGCCTTGGCGGTCTTGACCAGCGCCGAGAAGGCGGCCGGGTCCGAGACGGCCAGCTCGGCCAGCATGCGACGGTCGACCTCGATCTCCGCAGCCTTCAGGCCCTGGATGAAGCGGTTGTACGTCATGCCCTCGGCGCGCGCGGCGGCGTTGATGCGCTGGATCCACAGACGACGGAAGTCGCCCTTGCGCGCCTTGCGGTCGCGGTACGCGTAGACGAGGGAGTGGGTGACCTGCTCCTTGGCCTTGCGGTACAGGCGCGAGCGCTGGCCGCGGTAGCCGCTGGCCTGCTCGAGGACGGTACGACGCTTCTTCTGGGCGTTGACTGCGCGCTTCACGCGTGCCACGGGGGTACTCCTTGTTCGTCGGGTCCGCGGGCGTCGGCGGGACTCAGACCGTCCGGTCTGGTCGCGCGCCCGCGAGGGTCGGGGTCGCGGCGGTCCGGGTGGACCGGCGGCGGATCAGAGGCCGAGGAGCTTCTTGATCTTCTTGGCGTCGGCGGGCGACACGACCTGGTCGACCGAGAGGCGGCGCGTGCGCTTGCTGGGCTTGACCTCGAGCAGGTGGCGCTTGTTGGCCTGCTCGCGCATGACCTTGCCGGTGCCGGTGATGCGGAACCGCTTCTTGGCGCCGGAGTGGGTCTTGTTCTTGGGCACGTCTTCTCCTGTGTTCGGTGCTGGGGGTGGTTCCCAGCCTGGTCTGGCGAAGGGCCCGCGGGAGCGTGTCGGTCCCGCGGGCCCAGAGGTCAGGACGTGGGCGAGACTGCCGGCGTCAGGACGCCGTGGCGGCCGTCTCGCCCGGTGCGGCGTCGGCCGGGGCGGGCGCCTCGGCCGGCTGCGCGGCCTCGGCGTCCTTGCGGCGACGCTCCTCGGCCTTGGCCTCGGCCTTCTTCTTGTGCGGCCCGATGACCATGACCATGTTGCGGCCGTCCTGGCGCGGCGAGCTCTCGACGCTGCCGAGGTCGGCCACGTCCTCAGCCAGCCGCTGCAGCAGCCGGAAACCCATCTCCGGGCGGGACTGCTCGCGACCGCGGAACATGATCATGACCTTGACCTTGTCACCGGCCTTGAGGAACCGCTCGACGTGGCCCTTCTTGGTGCCGTAGTCGTGCGGGTCGATCTTCAGACGGAACCTGATCTCCTTGAGGATCGTGTTCGTCTGGTTCTTGCGGGCTTCGCGGGCCTTCATGTCGGACTCGTACTTGAACTTGCCGAAGTCCATGAGCTTGCAGACCGGCGGCCGCGCCGTCGGAGCGACCTCGACCAGGTCGAGGCCTGCTTCGTCCGCCAGCCGCAGCGCGTCCTCGACGCGCACGATGCCGACCTGTTCGCCGTTGGGGCCCACGAGCCGCACCTCGGGAACACGGATGCGGTCGTTGATGCGGGGCTCGCTGATGTGCTGCTCCTTCGTCGTCGTCGTAGGCCGCCGGACACGAGGAAGGCCCCCGTGCGCGGACGCGCAGACGGAGGCCAGCCAGATCCGACGACGGCCGTCCACGGCGTGCCCACGTGGAGCACGACGACGACTGTCGCGTGCGCCCCTCCGGGGAGGAGCGCGGACCGGGACCCGCGGCGCGCTGAGCACCGGGGTGGGAGGAGGCCTCCGCTTCGCGTGCCGGCCCTACGAGCGCCCGTTCTCGCGGTGGTGTGCCGCGGGATCGGGTGACGCGTGCCGGTCGGTCGCCTGCAAGAGTACCAGCATGCAGTCACAGACCACTCCCGGCGACGCTCCCGGTGCCGGCACCCGGCCCGACCCGAGCGAGCTCGCGGCCCGCGACATCGCCGACGTCCCCGCCGCCGAGCTCATCACCACCGCCGCCGTGCACCTCATGAGCGCCGCCGCCGTCAAGTGCGGGCTGGCCGAGGGCCCCGACGCCGCCGACCACCTCGACCTGGCCGAGGCCCGCATCCTCATCACCGCCCTGGCGGGGCTGGTCGTCACGTCCGCCCCCGACCTGGGCGGTCAGCACGCGCGGTCGCTGCGCGACGGGCTGCGCTCGTTGCAGCTGGCCTTCCGCGAGGCCTCCGACGTGCCCGACGAACCGGGCAAGGGTCCCGGCGAGCGGCTGACGGGCAGCGTCGTCTGAGGACTCACCCCGGACCGCGACCGCGGGGCTCAGGACCTCGGCGCGACGTGCGTGCGGGCGGCGACCACCGCGGTCGCCGCCCCGGCCACCACCCCGAGCAGGCCGACGACGAGGAAGGGCGTGCCGACGCCCACCCGGTCGCTGATCGCGCCGGCCAGGGGTGAGCCGAGGGCCGCGCCCACCGTCGTGGCCGCCGCGTGCCAGCCCATCGCGCGCCCCCGCACCGACTCGTGGACGCCGTGCGCGACCAGGTCGACCGTCGCGCTGATGACCGGGGCGCAGAACAGGCCCGCGACGAACGTGCCGACGGCCAGGGCCAGGGGGCCGTGCAGCAGGACCAGCGGGGTCGTCGCCGCCCCGAGGCAGATCACCAGCAGCCACGGCGGGACGGGCCGCGGCAGCACCCCGTGGACCAGTCCCCCCACGACCGAGCCGGCCGCCCACACCGCCAGCACCAGTCCCGTCCAGCGCACCGCGTCCTCCTCGCGCAGCTGCGCCACGACGGCCAGGTCGGTGGCCGACAGGACCAGGTCGGCGGAGAACGCGCACGCCATGGCCAGGACCAGGGCCGTGGTCCACACGCCGTGCCGCGCCGCCGTGCGACCGGGGTGCTCGTCGTGGGGCTGGCTGCGCAACGGCGGGTCCAGCACGAACATCGCGACCGCGGCCAGGCACTGGGTGGCGCCGACGACGAGCATGGCGGCCGTCGTCGACCAGGCGAGGGCGACGGCGGTGCCGGCCGCGGGGCCGACCATGTACGAGAACTCGACGAGCACGGCGTCCAGGGAGAAGGCCGTGCGGCGGCGTTCGGCCGGCACCACGACGGCCAGGGACTGGCGCACGACGGTGAAGACCGGCGGCCCCAGCGCCCCGGCGACGAAGGCCGTCACGAGCAGACCCGCGTAGGGGACGAAGGGCGCCACCGACCAGCAGACCGCCTGCGCCGCGATCGAGGGCACGAGCGCGCGCCGCAGCCCGTACCGGTCGACGACCCAGCCGCGCCAGGGCGAGCTGACGGCGGTCCCGATCGTGGCGACCGCCCCCACCAGGCCGGCGGGCCCGTAGCCGAGGCCGAGGTGCTGCACGACGTGCAGGACGCAGACGATCCCGGCCATGAACGCCGGCACCCGGCCCAGCGAGCCGACGAGTTCGAGGACGACGACGCCGGGCACGGCCAGGACGTCGCGGTAGGGACGGAAGGCCCGTGCGGGAGCGGACACGGCGAGGGGCACCCGAGCACTCTGGCACTCCTCGCGGAGGCGCCGCGCCCGGGTTTCGGCCCCGCTGCGAGGGGAAGGCACCGGAGGTGGTCGAATGTGGCCCACCCTTTGAACTCGCAAGCACTTGGAGGACCCTCGTGGCGAACAACGACCTCGGCCTGCTGGCCCTGCGCCTCGGCATCGGCGGCACGCTCATCGCGCACGGTGCGCAGAAGCTCTTCGGCGCCTTCGGCGGCGGCGGCATCGAGGGCACCGCGGGAGCCATGCACGCCATGGGTTTCCGCCCCGGCAAGCGCAACGCCGTGCTCGCCGGCGCCTCCGAGGCCGGCGGCGGCGCGCTGCTCGCCCTCGGCCTGGCCACCCCCGTCGGCGGGGCGGCGGCCGCGGCGGCGATGGCGGCGGCGACCTTCGTGCACAAGCCGAACGGGTTCTTCGCCACGTCCGGCGGCTTCGAGTACCCCGGGGTCCTGGGGCTGGCCTCGGTGGCGCTGGCCGTCGGCGGACCGGGTCGCCTCAGCCTCGACGAGGCCACCGGGCACGTCTTCAACAAGCGGTGGACGACCGCGCTGGCCCTGGCCGCCGCCGGGTTCGGTGCCTACACGACGATCAAGGCGCGCGAGCAGGCCGTGGCCGCGGACGCGCAGGAGGCCGCGGACGCCCCGGCCGACGGCCCGGGCACGCCCGTCGCCTCCTGAGCCACTCACCGGCCCGGCGCGCACCCGCGGTGCGCGCCGGGCCGCTCAGGCGGGCAGGACCTGGAACTCCAGGGACTCGGCGCGCTCGGCGACGACGCCGGAGGCCAGCCGCTCCCCCACGACCCGCAGCAGGCCGTCCAGCCGCTCCCGGTCCAGACCGGGCACGACGCCGAGCACGACGCGCAGCTCGGCGCCCCGGCCCGGTTCGCAGCGGGTGCCCCGCACCACGGGCAGGTCGGCGACCGCGTCGGCCACGACGGCCGCGACCGTCGCGTCCAGGGCGGCGGGGATCCACGCCCCGCCCCGCGCCAGGGCCCAGAAGGCGCTGCGGCGCACCACGAAGCGCACCGGACCGGCCGGGTCCAGGACCAGGACGTCGCACTCCTCCTGCGCCCCGGACAACGCCGCCTGCTCGGCCGGGACCGGCACCGGGCGCGCGTCGGGCCGCCAGGCCGTGAGCGCGGCCAGGTCGGTGAACAGCGGCAGACCCCGCCGGCCGTCGGGCTGGGTCAGCAGGGCCAGCGCCATGTCGGCGCTCTTGTCGCCGCCGTGCCCGTCGAGCTCACCGAGCTCGGCCACGACGGGGGCGAAGACCCGGGCCCCGGCCAGGGCCGCCACGACGGCGCGTTCGGCGTGGACGCGAGCCACGAGGTCCTCACCGGTCGCCGCCCAGACCTCCAGCGCCCGCGCCAGCTCCGGCGGCCGCGACCCGTCGTCGCCGGCGAAGGCGTTGGGCTGCAGCGTCCGGCCGGCCCACGGCACCCCGGCGGAGTCCGTGAGCCGGGACCCCTCGGTCAGGGCCGGCCCGCCACGTCGAGCGCCTCGGGCAGGGTGAAGCTGCCCGCGTACAGCGCCTTGCCGACGATCGCGCCCTCCACACCGGCGTCGACGAGCCCGCGCAGCACCCGCAGGTCCTCCAGGCTGGAGATGCCGCCGGAGGCGACCACGGGGGCCTTCGTGCGGGAGGTGACCTCGCGCAGCAGGTCGACGTTGGGGCCGCGCAGCGTGCCGTCCTTGGTGACGTCGGTGACGACGTAGCGCGAGCAGCCGTCGGCGTCCAGGCGGGCCAGGACCTCCCAGAGGTCACCGCCCTCGCGGGTCCAGCCGCGGGCGGCCAGCGTCGTCCCGCGCACGTCCAGGCCCACGGCGATCCGGTCGCCGTGCCGGGCGATGGCCGCGCGCGTCCAGTCCGGGTCCTCCAGGGCGGCGGTGCCGAGGTTCACGCGGCGGCAGCCGGTGGCGAGCGCGGCCTCCAGGGAGGCGTCGTCGCGGATGCCGCCGGACAGCTCCACGGCGACGTCGAGGCGGCCGACGACCTCGGCCAGCAGCTCGCGGTTCGACCCGCGCCCGAAGGCCGCGTCGAGGTCGACGAGGTGGACCCACTCGGCCCCGGCCTCCTGCCAGGCGAGCGCCGCCTCCAGCGGAGCGCCGTAGAAGGTCTCGCTGCCGGCCTCGCCCTGGACGAGGCGGACGGCCTGGCCGTCGGCGACGTCGACGGCGGGCAGCAGCTCCAGCCGCCGGCTGGGGGTGGTGTTCTCGCTGGTCACGGGGGGCGAGTCTACGAGGGTCGGCGCGGTGCGCGGACCGTCGCCGCAGCCTCCAGCGGGGCCCCCTTCGCGAGCCGGCCCACGACGTCGTCGCGGTGGCGCAGCGCGGCCCGCCAGCCGACGACCGTGCTGACGACCGCCCGGTCGGCCCCGGCGTGCCCGGCGACGACCTCCCACGGCCGGCGCAGGACCGCGTGCGCCAGCACCCCCGCCACGAGCAGGACGGCGACCACGACGACGTCGGCCACGAGCAGCAGCAGCGGGATCAGCACGAACCAGCCGAGCGCGGCGAGGGCCACGAACCCGAGGAGCACCACGAGCAGGGCGACGCCCTCGTCGAGACCGTCGAGGAACCCACCGCCGGACCCACCGCCGGACCCACCGCCGGAGTGGTGACCGCCCGACCCGCTGGGCACCAGGTCCGCCACGTCGCCGAGGTCGGGACCGTCGGAGCCCTCCCGGCGCCTGCGGCGCCACGCCCCGGTGCGCCGGGACAGGAACCGCCACCGCGGCAGGAAGCGCACCTGCACCGACCAGCGCGTCCCGTCGGGGGCGGTGGTGGTCCGGGTGCGCACCCTGCGACGGTACGGGCCTGGACAGGCTCAGGTCAGGGAGTCGACCCAGTTGCGCAGCAGCCGGGCGCCGGCGTCGCCGGACTTCTCGGGGTGGAACTGCGTCGCCGTCAGGGCGCCGTTCTCGACGGCCGCGACGAACCGCGCGCCGTGCTGCGCCCACGTGATCTGCGGCAGCGGCACCCGGCCGTCGGTGGTGTCGACCATCTCGAAGCGCTGCACGGCGTAGGAGTGGACGAAGTAGAACCGCTCGTCCTCGACGCCGGCGAACAACCGCGACCCGGCGGGGGGTTCGACCTGCGACCAGCCCATGTGCGGCACGACGTCCGCCGGCAGGCGCTCGACCGTCCCGGGCCACTGCCCGAGCCCGTCGGGCAGCCCCTCCCCGGGTTCGGTGGAGGTCTCGAACATGACCTGCAGGCCCACGCAGATCCCGAGGACGGGACGGCCCCCGGCCAGGCGCCGGTCGACGATCGTGTCCCCGCCGATGGCCTTGAGCCCGGCGTTGACCGCGGCGAAGGCGCCGACGCCGGGGACCAGCAGGCCGTCGGCCTCCAGCGCCGCCCTGCGGTCCGAGGTCAGCTCCACGTCGGCCCCGACGCGTTCGAGGGCGCGCACGGCCGAGCGGACGTTGCCGAAGCCGTAGTCGAGGACGACGACCTTCGTCATCAGAGGGCGCCCTTGGTGGAGGGGATGCCTTGCACGCGCGGGTCGGGTTCGACCGCGTAGCGCAGGGCGCGGGCCAGGGCCTTGAACTGGGCCTCGACGACGTGGTGCGGGTCGCGGCCGGCCAGGACCCGCACGTGCAGGCAGATCTGGGCGTGGAACGCGAAGCTCTCCAGCACGTGCCGGGTCAGCGACCCGGTGAAGTGCCCGCCGATGAGGTGGAACTCCTGGCCCGCCGGTTCGCCCTCGTGGACGCAGTAGGGCCGGCCGGAGACGTCGACGACGACGTGCGCGAGCGCCTCGTCGAGGGGCACGGTCGCGTCGGCGAAGCGGCGGATGCCCGCCTTGTCCCCCAGCGCCTGCCGGAACGCCTGGCCCAGGACGATCGCGGTGTCCTCGACGGTGTGGTGCACGTCGATGTGGGTGTCCCCGCTGGCGCGGACGGTGAGGTCCATGAGCGAGTGCTTGCCCAGCGCGGTGAGCATGTGGTCGTAGAACGGCACGCTCGTGTCGATCCGCGTCTGCCCGGACCCGTCGAGGTCCAGTTCCACGAGGACGCTGGACTCGCTGGTGCTGCGCTCGATCCGCGCGGTACGGCTCACTGCTGACCCACCACTTCCTGGAGTGCGGTACGGAACTTCTGCATCTCGTCGGCCGTGCCGATCGTCACGCGCAACCAGCCGGCCGGTCCGGTCTCGCGGATGAGGACCCCCCGGTCCAGCAGGCCCTGCCAGACGGCGTGCCGGTCGTCGAACCGCCCGAACAGGACGAAGTTCGCGTCCGACTCCGCGACGTCGAACCCGTTGCCGCGCAACCACGCGACGGTCTCGTCGCGACGGGCGCGCAGTTCGTCGACGGTCGACAGCAACGTCGCGGAGTGCTTGAGCGCGGCGCGCGCGGTCGCCTGCGTGACGGCCGAGAGGTGGTAGGGCAGACGCACGATGCGCAGCGCGTCGACGAAGGCCGTCGAGGCCGCGAGGTAGCCCACGCGCGCCCCCGCGAGGGAGAACGCCTTGCTCATGGTGCGGCTGACGGCGAGGTTGCCGTACCGGGGCAGCAGGTCGAGGGCGCTGGGGGTCCCGGACCGGCGGAACTCCCCGTAGGCCTCGTCCACGACGACCACGGCGTCCTGCGCGGCCTCCAGGACGGCCTCGACGGTCGCCAGCGGCAGCGCCGTCCCCGTCGGGTTGTTCGGGCTGGTCAGCAGGACGACCGAGGGGCGGTACCGGCGGATCTGCTCGCGCGCGTGGTCCACGTCGACCGTGAAGTCGTCCTCGCGCCGGCCCGCCACCCACGTGGTGAGGGTGTCGCGGGCGTACTCGGGGTACATCGAGTACGTCGGCGCGAAGCTCAGCGCCGTGCGGCCCGGGCCGCCGAAGGCCTGCAGGACGTGCAGCATGACCTCGTTCGAGCCGTTGGCCGCCCACACCTGCTCGGGGGTCAGCTCCGCGCCGGACTCGGTGCGCAGGAAGGCCGCGAGGTCGGCGCGCAGGTCGAGGAACTCGCGGTCGGGGTAGCGGTTCAGCCCGACCGCGGCCCGCGCCACGGCGTCGGCGATGTCGGCGACGATCTCGGGGGCGACCGGGTAGGGGTTCTCGTTGACGTTGAGGACGACCGGCACGTCGAGCTGCGGCGCGCCGTAGGGGTGCTCGTCGCGCAGGTCCTCGCGCAGCGGGAGGTCGGCCAGGGTGGTCGGCTCGGTCACGGGAGGAGTCTCCCAGACCGCTCGGGTCCCTCCGCTCCCTCCTGCCGGCGGGGGGGTCGGCGCGAGCGGCACGTCGACTCCCCGGTCCCGGTGAGAGGGACCGGGGGGTCAGCGTGCCGGAACCCCGGGCCGGTCGGGGCGGGTCAGGTCAGCGGGCGCAGCGGGACGAAGAGGGCGGAGTCCTTGGCCTCGGCGATGCCGCCGCCCCAGGTGAGCCAGCCCAGCCGGCCGGCCCCGTCGTCGTCGTTCACGACCAGGGCGGCGGAGAACAGCCCGTCGGCGGGCCGGACGTCACCCAGCGAGGTCCACGGCAGGGCGACCTCGTAGGTCGTGGTGCCCTGCGCGCGCGTCACGGCCAGCTGGGCGCCCTCGACGTCCGTGCGGGCCCCGGCGGCGTCCAGCCAGCGGTGCAGCTGCGGACCGGCCGCGGTCAGGGCCACCCCGATCTCGTTCCAGGCCGGGGCCTCCCCCGGTGCCCCGGCGGCGACGGTGAACTGCACGCCGTCGCCCTGCCAGATCGAGGCGCCCGTCGCTGGTTGCGACTGCACCGCGTCGCGCACCTGCACGCTGAGGTACAGGGCGCGGTCGTCCTGCGTGAACCAGGCCCGGCCGCCGAAGCCGGCGGGGCGGGTGGCGCCGGCCGCGGCGGGGGTGAAGGGGGCCGCGTCCAGGTCGAGCCCCGGCCGGGCGCGCACGGCCTCGTCGAGGACGCCGTCGACGGTCACGGTGGTGCGTGGGACGTCGACGACGGCGGCCGGGTCGACGGGGACGAACGTGCCGCCCGTGCGGTACGTCGTGCCGTCGTCCAGGGTCGCCTCAGCCGTCCAGGCCCCGGCTGCGTCCAGGGGCACGTCGGCGGTCACGGTGCCCCCGGCGAGCACGACCGCGCCGGTGAGCACAGTGCCCTGGCGGTCCCCGGCGCTCCAGCGCACCTGCCGGAGCGTGACGGGTTCGCCGGAGCGGTCGGTGACGCTCAGGCGCAGCCCCTGGGTGCCGTCGCCGACGGTGTGCGCACCGCGCAGCACGACGGGGTCGGTGACCGTCCCGGTCGCGGCGAAGCGGACCACCTCGGTGCCCCCGCGCTCGACGGTCGCGCGGTAGGCCGCCGCGCCCGTCGTGGTGACGGCGGGCAGCGGCACCGCGGTGGTGCGGCTGGCACCTGCGCCCACCCGCACGGTCGCGGTGGCGGGGTGCCCGGTGGGGCCGGTGACGCGCAGCCGGAACGTGCGGGCGCGCCGGTCGGGGTTGGTCACCGTCCAGGACGCGGTGGCCGGGTCCCCGGCCGTGGTGGCGGCGACGGCGAAGGCGTCGGCGACCGCGGTGGGCGCGCCCACCGTCCCCCGCAGCCACACGGGCGAGGCCCCGACCTGCAGCCGCACGACCCCGTCGACGGGCCGCAGGGTCCGCCGGGCACCGTAGAGGTCGACGGTGCTCACGGGGCCGGCGGCCGGGAAGGCGAGGGTGGGTGCGGTGCCGGTGCCGGTGCCGGCCCACAGCACCTGCAGCGCGGTGCCGTCGGCGGCGCGGAAGCGCTGGCGGACCACACCGGGCAGCGGTGCGTCGTCCCCGACGGCGCTCGCTCCGCGCAGCAGACCCGCCGTGGCGGCGAAGGCCGCGTAGGCGGGTTTGGGCGTGAACGCGCCCTGCGGGGACGTGGCGCTGTGCAGCAGGCCGAAGTTCTGCTCGGTGTCGGCCGGGTCGTCCCCGTCGTCGACGAGATCGTAGGCGTAGTAGCGCCCGACGTCGTGGGTGGTCGCGATCGCCATGGCCTTGACCGTGTTCGCGGCCTGCTCCCGCTCGCCGACGGCGCGGACCGCAGTCCCGGTGGGCCAGCCCAGCTCGGTGATCCACACCGGCCGGTCGCGGCCGGCGGCGTAGCGGTGGACCAGCGCCTGCAGCGCGTCGAGCTGGGCGTCCAGCTCGTCGGCCGGGGACGGGTAGGAGTAGGGGTGGGCCACGACGGCGTCGACGTGGTCGAGGGCACCGAGGCGGAAGGTGTCCTCCAGCCAGCCGGAGGTGAGGTTCCCCACGGCCGGTCCGAGGACGGGCACGCCCGGGGCGGCCGCGCGCACGGCTGCCGAGGCCTGCTCCAGCAGCGCCACGTAGTCGGCGGCGCCGTTGGTGGTGTTGCCGCTCGTGCCGACGTCCCACTCGTTCCACACCTCCAGCCCGGCCAGGTGGGGCCCGAACTCAGCGGCCAGCCCGGCGGCGTAGCGGGCGAAGGCGGCCCGGCCGGCCTCGCTGGTGGGGCCCTGCCCGCCGTCGTAGAGCGGGTTGCCGTAGTCGGCGATGAGCAGGGGGCGCACGCCGGAGGCGATGAGCGGGTCGAGGCGGGCGTGCACGGCGCTGAAGTCCAGGACGCCCGGGGTGGTCTCGACGTGGCCCCAGAAGGCCTCGTCGCGCACGCTGGTGGCCCCGGCGGGCGCCACGAGCTGCTGGGAGGCCGTGGGCCACGTCGTGGCGTAGTGGGTGGCCACGCCGAAGGTCCCCGCGGCGGTGCCCGCCGCTGCGGGCGCGACGGCGTCGAGGACGGCCAGGCTGGTGGTGGCGGCCTCGGTCCCCCCGGCGGCGACGACGTCCAGGGAGTACCAGCCGGTGGCCAGCGAGCCGGGCAGCCGGACGACGGCGCGGCCCGCGCGGGTGGTGGCCCGGCCGTGGGCCGCGACGGCGCCGTCGTCCTGGCGGGCCGTCCAGGTCACCGACCGGGCGGTGCTGGTGGCCACGACCGTGCGCTCGGCGCCGGGGGTGAAGACGTTGCCGAGCCGGGTGGGGCTCAGGACCGGGGCGGGCGGGGCGGGGGCCGCCGCCGCCGCGGGGGCGAGCAGGGTCGTGCCCGCGAGCGCCGCGGCCACGGTGGTCAAGGCGGTCAGGGCACGGGCCGGGCGGGCAGGGGTGGCAGACCTCGTCATCGAGTCGCTCCTGGGGGAAGGGGACGTGGACAAACGTTTGTCCACGTCCGAGACTCGCCGGGTCACCGACCGGTGTCAACCCCCGCCACCGCCCCGTGGGCCGCGCGCACCGCCTCACGCGCCGTGTACGGTCGAGCGCGGTCGCCGCGCGGACGACCCACCGGGCGACGGGGCTGGGAGGTGAGGTCGGAGCGATGCCGGGATCGGTCACGCTGCACGACGTGGCGGCGCGCGCGGGCGTGCACTACTCCACCGCCTCGCGCGTCCTCGCCGGTGCGGGCCGGGTCTCGGCCGACACCCGCGCCCGCATCCTCGCCGCGGCCCAGGAGCTGGACTTCGTGCCCAACGCCCAGGGCCGGTTCCTCAAGCAGGGCGTCAGCCGCACCGTCGGGATCCTCACCCAGCTGGCTGCGGGCACCCTGTCCCTGCCGGTGCTGGCCGCCGCCACCGCGACCCTGGGTGCGGCCGACATCGCCGTGCTGCACTACGACGCCGAGGGCCACCCCGAAGCGCTGCCGGAGATCACCCGCCGGTTGCGCTCGCGGCGCATCGAGGGCCTGCTCATCGTCGGCGACGGTCCCGAGCAGCCCCTGCAACCCCTGACCGCCGGGCTGCAGGTGCCGGCCGTGCACGCCTACGCCGTCTCGGCCGACCCCACCGACACCTGGTTCTCCACCGACGGGGCCGGCGCCGGGCGCCTGGTCGCCGACCACCTCGTGGACCTGGGCCGGACCCGGCCGGCGCACGTCAGCGCGTCCGGGTCGGTGGCCGCGGCCGACCGGGCGCGCGGTTTCGCCGACCGCCTGGCCGAGCGCGGGACGGCCCTGGCCCGGCCCCCGCTGCTGGGCGACTGGTCGCGCGCCTGGGGCGCGGCCGCCGCCCGGGAACTGCTCGACCACGACGGCGCCCTGGTCGACGCCGTGTTCTGCGGCAACGACGAGATCGCCGCCGGGGTCGAGCAGACCCTCACCGCGGCCGGTCTGCGGGTGCCGCAGGACGTCGCCCTGGTCGGGTACGACAACTTCGAGCTCCGCTTCGGGGGCCGCGAGGGCACGGACCTCCCGCACCTGACGACCGTCGACCCGCACCTGGACCTCATCGGCGCCCGCGCCGCCGCGGCACTGCTGGACGCGGTGTCCGGGGAACGGCCCCTGACCCCCGGGGCGCACCTCGTGCCCGGGACCCTCGTCGTGGGCCGCACCACCGTCCTGGGCTGACCCGCAGCGCCGCAACGGTTCAGGGGAAGGCGAGTGCCCCGTCCGGCGCCCGCACGCCCGCGGCCCAGCGGTCGTGCAGCGAGTCGCCCGCCGGGTAGCGGGCCGCCGCCCGCTCGTCCAGCCCGACCCCCCACCCCGGGGCGTCCGAGGGCTTCAACCAGCCGTCCGCGACGAGCAGGGTGCCGGGGAACACCTCCTGGGCGCGCTCGTCGAACTCGTGCGCCTCCTGGATGCCGAAGGCCTCACTCGTCACGTCCAGCGTCACGTTGGCGGCCGCCCCGACCGGGGAGGTGTCGCCCGGGCCGTGCCAGGCCGTGCGGACCCCGTGCAGCTCGGCGAGCACGGCGAGCTTGCGCGCGGCGGAGAAACCCCCGACGGCGCTGACGTGGCAGCGCAGCAGGTCCACCCCTCCACCGGTGACCAGCCGGGCGGCGTCGGTGAGGCTGGTGGCCAGCTCCCCGACGGCCAGCGGCACGGGTGAGGCCGCGCGCACCTCGGGCAGCCGGTCCCAGAACTCCGGGGCCAGGACGTCCTCGAGGAAGAACAGACCGAACTCCTCCAGGCTGCGGGCCAGCAGCACGGCGCGCTTGGGGTCCAGCCGGGAGTGCACGTCGTGCAGCAGCCCCACCGACTCCCCCAGGCGCTCGCGGGCGGCGGCGAACAACCGCGGCACGCCGGTCAGGTAGTCCTCCACCCGCCAGCCGTCGGGGTAGGGCGCCCGCGGGTGGCCCCCCGGCCGGCCCGGGGCTCCGTAGGCGCCGACGCCGTCCTGACCCACCTGCAGCCGCACGTTGCGGTACCCGGCGGCCAGCAGCCGCTCGGCCTCGGCCAGCGCCGCGGGCACGTCCGGTCCGGCGGCGTGCAGGTAGGTGTCGGCCGCGGCGCGCACACGGCCGCCGACGAGCTGGTGCACGGGCAGTCCCGCGCGCTTGCCCGCCAGGTCCCACAGGGCCATGTCGACACCGGACACGGCGTTGTTGCCGACCGGGCCCTCGCGCCAGTAGCCGGTGTTGCGGGCCAGCCGGACCAGGTCGCCGATGTCGCCGGGGTGGCGGCCCAGCAGCAGCGGGGTCAGGTGCTCGACGTAGGCGGTGACCGCGCGCCAGCGCTGGGTGAACGTGGCGCAGCCGTAGCCGACGAGCCCCGGGTCGCTGGTCTCGACGACGACCACGACCAGCGGGATGCCCTCCGGGGCGGTCGCCACCGTGCGCACACCGGTGATGCGCAAACCGTCGTGGCCGGGCCAGGGCGCGGCGAAGGTGCCCGCGAGCGCCTCGGCGGGGACGGGGTCAGCGGACGACGGGGTGGGCGGCACGGTCACTCCTGTCGGGGATCGGCTCGGGCCGGGCGCCGGGGGCGTCCAGCAGGGACGGCGGGGAGTGGGTGGGGCGGAACCCCAGGAGCGCCCGGGCCCGTGAGGTGTCGACCAGGCCGGACCGCCCGTACGGCGCGACCCGTTGCGGCACACCGGGGGCCCAGCGGGCCAGGGCCTCGGCGGTGGGGACGTCCAGCAGGGTCTCCTCGGCGGCCAGGCCGACGACGTGGGCGCCGCCGGGGGCGTGGGTGAGCGCGGCCAGGACGGCGGCCGCGGCGTCCTGCACGTGCAACCATGACCACCCCTCGCGCACGGTGGCCCCGGGGTCGGAACGGGCCGCGGCCGCGACCCGCCGCAGCGCCCCGGTGCCGGCGACGTGCGGGAAGCGCAGCGCGACGACGTCGGTCCCCCAGCGCCGGTGCACCATGCGCGCGGTGCGCTCGTCGACGGCCTTGGACAGCGAGTAGGCGTCCTCGATGTCGTCGGGCAGGTCCTCGTCGAGGGGGAAGTAGGCCGGCATCGGGCGGTGGGCGTTCTGCGGGACGCCGGAGGCGTTGATGCTGCTCGCGGTCACGGCCCGGCGCACCCCCAGCTCGGCCGCGGTGGCCAGCACGGTGAACGTGGCGACCACGTTGGTGCGGAACACCTCCAGCGGGGTGCCCAGCGACGGGTGCGGCACGGCCGCCAGGTGCACCACGGCGTCCACCACGCCCGCGGGACCGGCGAGGACCTCGCGCACGGCCTCGGGGTCGCCGGCGTCACCGACGAGGGTGCGGGCCGCGCCGGGGTGCTCGAACGGCCGGCGGTCCAGCGCGGTGACGGCGGCACCGGCGGCGGCCAGGGTGCTCACCACGGCGGAGCCGATGAGCCCGCCGGCCCCGGTGACCAGGACGCGCGAGGGCACCGCACGCTCGCCCCTCACCCCTTGACCCCGCCGCTGAGGCCCACCCCGCGCAGCACCTGGCGCTGGAACACCAGGAACAGCACCACCGGCACGGCCAGGGCCAGCAGCAGCTGGGCCATCTGCACGTTCAGCGGGGTCGTCGTGGCGACCTTCGGCAGCAGCACCGAGACCGGTTGCAGGGCGGGGTCTTGCAGGACCAGCAGCGGCCACAGGAAGTCCTTCCAGGAGGCCATCAGGGCCAGCAGCCCGACGACCGCGAGGATCGGGCGGGACAGCGGCAGGACGATGGAGACGAACAGGCGCACGGTGTCCGCCCCGTCGAGGCGGGCGGCCTCGAACAGCTCGGCGGGCAGGCCGTCGAAGAACCGCTTGACGACCACGACGCTGAAGGCGTTGGCGCCGGCGGGCAGCCACACGGCCCAGAAGGAGTCCAGCAGGCTGATCCCGACCACCGGCACGTGCAGGACGCTGAGGTACAGCGGGACCAGCACGACGACGCCGGGGACCAGGAGCGTGGCCAGGATCGCCGCGTTCAGCAGCGGGGCCCAGCGGGGTCGCAGGACGCTGAGGACGTAGGCGGCGGTGGAGGCCACGACGAGGGTGCACAGCGTCGACCCGGCGGCCACGACGGCCGTGTTGAGCAGGCTGCGCCCGATGCCGTAGTCGGTCAGCGCCGAGAGGAGGTTCCGCCACTGCGGCCCGCCGTCGGGCCACAGGGCCAGCGGGTCGCGCAGGATCTGCTGGGAAGGCGAGAGCGCCGCCTTGGCCACCCACCACAACGGCCCGACGCCGGTCACGACCAGCGCCAGGAGCAGCAGGGCGTGCACGAGCCCGTACCCGGCGCGCAGCCCGGGCCGGCGGCGTTCCAGCTCCGAGGCGATGCCCCGGGAGGACTCCGGCGCGTCCCGCCCGGCGGGGTCGGCGGGCAGTTCCAGGGTTCTGCTCATCGTGTGCTCCACCTCCTGGTCGCGAGGCCGTAACCGGCCGAGAACAGGCCGAGCGCCAGGGCGAGCAGGACGCTGGCCGCGGTCGCCGCACCGAAGTCGCCGTGCACGAAGGCGTAGTCGTAGACGAGCAGCAGCACCGACGTCGTGGCGTTCTCCGGTCCGCCGCCGGTGAACAGGTACGGCTCGGAGAACACCTGCATGGTGCCGACGACCTGCAGCAGCAGCATGACGAGGACGACCCCGCGCAACTGCGGCAGCGTGACGTGCCGGACGCGGCCGAGCAGGCCGGCGCCGTCGAGTTCGGCGGCTTCGTACAGTTCCGTGCGCACCGACGTCAGCGCCGCCAGGTAGATCACCACGGCGTTGCCCGCCGAGGCCCAGGTCGCCTCGACCACGATGGCCGGCATCGCGAGGTCGGGATCGGACAGCCAGTGCAGCGCAGGCAGTCCCACCGACCGCAGCAGGGTGTTGAAGACCCCGGAGGTCTCGGGGTCGTACAGCGTGCGCCACAGCAGGATCGCCACCACGGGAGGGACGACGACGGGCAGGAACGCCAGGGCGGTGAACAACCCCCGCCGGCGGCGGACCTCGGAGATGAGGACCGCCAGCAGCAGGGGCAGCGGGAATCCCGCGACCACGGCCAGGAGCGTGAACCACAGGGTGTTGCGCACGGCGGTGGCGAACAGCGGGTCGGCCAGCACGTAGGAGAAGTTCGACCAGCCGACCCACTCACCGCCCTGGACGAGGTTGGTGCGCTGGAACGACATGACGACCGCGCGCCCGATCGGGCCCCAGGAGAAGAACCCGAAGACCACCAGGGCGGGCAGCGCGAACACGAACGCGCCGAACCCGCCGCGGACGCCCCGTCGCCGGCGCCGGGCCGGGCCGGCGGCCACGGCCGGCGCGGGCCGCACCGTGCTCGGGGCGGGTGAGCGGGTCGAGTCGCGGGTGATCGGCACCATCAGCGGGCCAGCTGGGCGTCGATCGTCGTGCCCGCCGCCTTCAGCAGCGCAGCGGGGTCGGCGTCGGAACGGGTCAGCACGCTCTGGACGACCGGGTCGAGGGCGGCGTAGACGGCCTGGGCGTTCTTGGCCGGTTCGGGCAGGATCGGGATGGTGGGCAGGGCCTGCGCGTAGGCGGTGAAGTTCGCGACCGGCACGTTGACGTACGGTTCGATCCACCGCTGGTACTGCGCGTAGGACTCGTCCGAGAGCACGCTCAGGCCCGGCAGGCCCACGGCGCCGCCGCTGTCGGCGGCGGCCTGGGCGGTGTCGACGGCCTGCTCCTGACTGGTGTACTGCCGCAGGTAGAGCCACTCTATCCACTGCACGGCGGCCTTGCGCCGCGCGTCGTCGGCCCGCGGGCTGACGACCTGCAGGGTGCCGCCGGCGAGGGTCCCGGCGGGGGTGGCGCCGCCCTGGGGCAGCGGCCCGGACCCGAAGTCCTGCGCGGGGAACCCGCTGTTGACGACGATCGCGGTGTACACGTCGGGCGCGATGACGTACATGGCGAACTTGCCCGCCGCGAAGGCCTCGGCGGCCCCGGGGTGGTCGTACAGCGCGTTGGCGCCGATGGAACCGTCGGTGAAGCGCATCCGGTGCAGCAGGTCGAGGGCGTCGCGGGTGGGTCCGGCGAGCGTGGTGCGCCCGCCGTCCTCGTCCACGACGCTGCCGCCGCGGCTGTAGGTCTGCGCGGTCAGCACCCAGCCGCCGGTGTTGTCCGACGTCATCTGGCCGAACCCCGGCACCCCGGTGCGCTGGGTGATCTGCGCGGCGGCGGCGCGGACCTCGTCCCACGTCGCCGGGGGGCGGTCGGGGTCGAGGCCGGCCTGGCGGAACAGGGCGCGGTTGAGGGCCAGGCCCATCGAGTAGGCCGCCACGGGGACGCCGAAGGTGCGCCCGTCGCTCGCCTGGCCGATGCGCAGCGTCTGCGGGTTGAGCTTGGCGGCCAGGCCGGTGGACTCCAGGACGTCGCCGAGGTCGGCGACCTGACCGGCCTGCGCCAGTGAGCGGCCCTCGGTGAACGGCACGCTCAGGACGTCGGGCAGGGTGCCCCCGGCGAGCTTGGTCTGGAACGTCTGCGCGTCCCAGGTGGTCTGCTCGGTCTTGAGGACGACGTCGGGGTGGGCGGCCTGGAAGGAGGCGACGTTGTCCCGGTAGATCTTCAGGTTGGCCGCCTGGTCGGGCGTGGGTTCGTCGCCGATCGTGAGGACGGTCTTGCCGCCGGTCTCCCCCGACGAGTTGCCGGAGCAGCCCGCGAGGGCGCCGGTGACCACACCGCCGAGCAGGCCGCCGAGGACGACGGCACGTCGTCCGGGGCGGGCGAGGAACTCAGGGCGCAGTTCGAGCTGTGCGGCGGAACGGGGGGCGGAACGTCTCCTCATCGAGACTCCTCGGGGCTGAGGCGGTGTCTGCCCTCGGTGGGCAAACGTTTGTCCTGAGTGTGGCCGGAACTCCGTCACCCGTCAACACCGCTCACCGGAACCGCACCACGTGCAGGGCGTCACCGAGGAACTCCGGCTGCTCCAGCCACCGGTCCCCACCCGTCCCGACCAGGCGGCCCGGCTCGGCGCGCCGGCGGGCCAGGTCGTAGGTCGTGACCTGCGCCTGGCCCGGCACGTCCCGCAACCGGACGGCGAAGGGGTGCGGGACGTAGACGGCCACCACCCCGCCCGGGGTGCGCCCGGCCAGGGCGCCGGAGGGTTCGGGGTGCAGGAGCCCCGGGGCCTCGGCGAGGTCGAGCAGCCCCTCGGCCTCGACGACCTCGCGCACGAACGCCGCGTCCAGGGCCCCCTCGAACTGCGCGGCGACCGACGCCGGGAACGGCAGGCCGTGCACGTCCTGGGCCGTGAACCCCGCCCCGCGCCGGTGCCAGGACCAGACGCCGTGCGCCCCGTACCCCAGCCCGGCCGCCGCCCCGGCCACCACACCGGTCCAGCTCGCCCGGCGGACCTCCTCGCGCCGGTGCCGCGAGCGCCCACCCCACCCCAGCCCCTCGTAGCAGGGTTCGAGGTTGACGACCGGGCGCGGCACGGCCATCGCCCGGTAGTGGCGGGCCAGTTCCAGCGGCGCACTGGCCCACGCCTCGTCGTGCCCGGACTGCACCCCGTGCAGGTCCACCAGCGGGCCGTCGGCCAGTTCCGCGGGCATGCGGGCCGTCGGCGTGTGGTGCCAGGTCAGCAGGGACCCGGGGTCGAGGCGGCGCAGTTCGCGGGCCGCCAGCGCGTAGCGCTCCAGCGCCACCGTCCCCTCGGCGGAGTCGGCGAAGGAGTCGTCGCCGCTGACGACCCAGACGGGTTCGTGCTCGGCGAAGGCCTCGACGCAGCGCGCGACGAGGTCCAGCGTGCGCTCGGCGTCGAGCACCAGCCCGGGGGTCGCCCGCGCCCCCCAGGTTCCCGGGACGAAGTTGTTCCACAGCACGACCGGCAGCGGGGTCAGGCCCCGCTCGCGGGCCAACCCCAGCATGGCGCTCGCCCGGGTCCAGTAGTCGCCGTCCCCGCCGTCGAGGTCGGGGCCGTGCCCGGTCAGCCGGTAGGGCGAGCGGGAGGCGGTGTCGCTGCGGTCGTGGGCGATGGGCAGGACGCTGACGAGGACGGCGTTGAACCCCTGCCGGCGGCGCAGTTCGGTGTGGTCGTCCCACTCCCGCTCGGTGCAGGAGGTGAAGGCGGCCCAGACGGTGTCGGCCAGCAGGAAGCTCGGGCGTCCCCCGGCCAGCAGCGTGCGGGCGTCGGGGGCGATGGTCCAGCGGGTCACGGCAATCCCTCCTCATCGTGGGCAAACGTTTGTCCACTGTAGGGCACCGTGAGGTCCCACCGGCTTCGACGGAGCCGCGGACGGGGCGGACGCGTCAGCCCAGGGGCCGGCCGAAGGTGAACCGGTCGCCGACCTGCCGGTCGATCACCCGCAGCGCCAGCTCCACCCGGGAGGCGACCGGACCGGTGAGGAACACCCAGGACTCCCCCGCCGCGGTCAGGGCGTGCAGGAACCAGTCGGTCATCGCCTCCCGGACGTGCTCACCGTCGCGGTAGCCGTCCTGCTCGAAGGGCACACCGACGTGGTCGGTGACGAAGTACGTGCGGCGAGGAGCCCGCCGACCCGCCTCGGCCCGGGTGCCGGCGGAGGTGCCCCCGAGGTAGCGACACTCCCAGACCGTGGTGGCCAGGGAGTCGGTGTCGCAGACCAGGACGGGCCCACCGGCCCGCGCCGCCTCCTCCTCGAGCGCGTTCTGCCGGGCCGCGATCGTCGCGAAGTCGTCCGGCGTCCAGACGACGTCCTCCATCCTCGTGCCGGGCCCGCCGCGCTCCACGAGCTCGACGGAGTGGTCGCGGCCGTGCTCGGGCACCCACCGCGTCGCGCCGTGCGCCCCCGCGCGTGCGCGCAACCGGTCGGCGACGAGGCGGCTGACCGTCGTCGTCCCGGTCGACTCGGCCCCGACGAACACCGCGCGGACGGCCAGCCCGGCGCGCACGCTGGGCCGCAGGGCTCCGAAGCGGGTCAGCGGGTCCGCCCGCACGAGCGTGGCCGACAGCGGGACCCGGGTGCGCTCCAGGTCCACGAGGTCGTGCACGGCACCGAGCCTGCGGGCGAGTTCGGCACCGTAGGTCTCGCTGGAGAAGACGACGTCGACCCGCTCCACCCCGCCGAGCTCCAGGGCGACCTGCATCACCCGCACCTGAGCGGCCCACACGACGTCGCTGGCGTAGTCCACCGGCGCGTCGCACCGCGCGCCGAGGACCCGGACGCCGGGGTGCTCGGCCTGCATCCACGCGACCCGGTCGGCCAGCGGGACCGTCTCGCGGTCGGCCGCCTCGACCAGCACGACGAGGTCGTCGCAGCGGGAGGCGGCGGTCTCCACCAGGGCGTGGTGCCCCGGGTGCGGGGGGTAGAACTTCCCGACGACCAGCCCCGTGCTCACGCGGCCACGGCCACGCGACGGGGCGCCAGGTCGCGCCGCCACTCGAGCAGCCCCTTGACGCACAGGGCCAGGAAGCCGACGTACAGGACGGCGGTGAGGGTCAGCCCCTTGTGCTGGTACAGCGGGACGTAGACCACGTCGGCGGCGATCCACAACCACCAGGACTCCACCTTCTTGCGGCACTGGCCCCACGTCGCGAGCAGCGACAGGGTCGTCGTCACCGCGTCGGCCAGCGGCACCGTGGAGCTCGTGAGGTGCTCCAGGAAGAGGTCCAGACCGACGACCCCCAGGACGCCCGCGAGCGCCAGGGCGATCCACTGCCGTCCGCTCGTGCGGGTGACCTCGAGCTCGGTGCGCCCGGCCCCGCCGCGCAGCCACTGGTTCCAGCCCCACACCGCCAGGACGACGTAGACGACCTGCAGCCCGGAATCGGCGAAGAGCCCGGCGGAGGCGAAGAGCAGGATCCACAGCAGGTTGTTCGCGATGCCCAGCGGCCAGTTCCAGACGTTCTGCCGGGCCACGAACCAGACGCACAACGCTCCCGAGGCGAACCCGAGGACCTCGGCCCACGTCGTGGGCACCTCGAAGGCCACGAGAGCGGGTGAGTTCAGCCAGTCCAGGAGCGCGTGCACGAGGGGTCACGCTACGCAGGCGGAGGACCCGGACGGGCGCGTTCGGAGAACGTCACCCGCCCGGGCGCTGCGCTCAGAGGGACATGACCTTCGCGATCGTCCCGGTGCGCGCCCCCTCGTAGGCCGCGAGCAGGACGCCGAGGACGGCGATGCCCTCGACCTCGGTGTGGATCGGGCGGGTGCCCTCGCGCAGGCAGTCGGCGAAGGCACCGATCTCGTCGGAGAAGGCGTCGGTGGCCCCGAAGGTGAACGTCTCCTCCTCACCGCTGCGCAGCCGGTACGTCACGGAGTCCTCGGTGCCCGTCAGGGAACCGAGCTCGCCGACGACGGAGAACTTCTCGGTCCCCGGCGCCGGGTCGTAGGCCCAGCTCGTCACCATCTGCCCCACGACCCCGTTCGCGAAGCGCACGAGCACCTGCGCGGAGTCCTCGCCCTCCATGAACTTCAGGCGGTGCGTCGACAGGAACGCCGTCGCCTCCGTAGGCTGCGCGTCCGCCAGGTGCAGCAGCAGGTAGGTCGGGTGGTAGCCGGTGTCGATGAGCTCCCCGCCGCCGCTGGTCTTGGCGCTGGCCCGCCACCCCATGTTCTCGGGGTCGAAGTCGTTGTGGAAGCTGTCGGTCGTGCGGACCTCGTAGACGGTCCCCAGCAGACCGGAGTCCAGCAGCTCCCTGGCCTTGGCGACCGAGGGGAAGAACAACTGGTTGTGCGCGCACATGAGGGTCACGTCGTTGGCGCGGACCGCGTCGGCGACGCGGCGGGCCTCCTCGGCCGTCAGGCACAGCGGCTTCTCGCACAGGACGTGCTTGCCGGCCTCGGCCGCGGCGACGATGGCGTCGGCGTGCAGGTGGTGCGGCAGGCAGATGTCGACGGCGTCGACGTCGGCGCTGGCCAGCATCTCGCGGTAGTCGGTGAAGGGTTTCGCACCGAGCTCGGCGGCCCGGGTGTTCGCGGCCTCCTCCACGACGTCCGCGACGGCGGCGACGGCGATCTTCTCGGCGTGCGCGAGGTAGCCGCGGACGTGCGCACGGGTGATCCCGCCGCCGCCGATGAGGCCGACCTTGACGGTGCCGGCGACGGTCTTGGTCATTTCGGTTCTCCTGCAGCGGTGTTGGCCCGCACGACGAGGCGGGTGAGTTCGACGGCACGTTCGAGGTTGTCGGTGGCGCGGGTCCCGTTGGCGGCGTGCTCGACCCACTGCGCGAACGCGTCGGGGGCATCGGCCGGCACCTCGAGGTCCTCGGTCTTCCCGTCGGGCCAGCGCCGCCACAGGCGCCGGTCCTGGTCGGAGTAGTGCACCGACCCCTCGGTGCCGTGGACGTCGATCGTGAACGCGTCGTTGCTGACGAAACCGGCCTCGACGACGCCGATGCGGCCGCCGTCGTACCCGACGGTCACCACGGCGTGGTCCTCGACGGCGCGGGGGGTCAGCGAGGCGTAGACCGCCTTCACGGTCTGCGGGTCGGCGCCGAGGAACAGCTGGGTCAGGTAGACGGGGTGGCAGCCGAGGTCGGTCAGGGCCCCGCCGACGCTGGGGACGGGGTCGAAGAACCGGTCGGGCAGCCAGCCGCCGGACCCGTGGTCGCGACCGTGGACGGCGCCGTCGTGCGACAGCCGGACGCGGGCGTAGGTCAGCGGGCCCAGGCTGCCGGACTCGACGACCTCGCGGACCGCGAGCGTGTACCCCTGGTAGAGCCGCGGCAGGGAGACGACCAGCGCGAGGCCGGCGTCGGCGGCCTGGGCGACCAGGCGCTCGCACTCGGCGACCGTGGGCGCGAGCAGCTTCTCGGTGAACACGTGCTTGCCGGCCGCGAGCGCCTTGGCGATGACCTCGGTGTGCGCGGTGGTCTCGGTCGTGACGGTGACGGCGTGCACGTCCTGGCGGGCGAGCAGGGCGTCGAGGTCGTCGGTGTACTCGATCCCGAACTCCTGCGCCAGGGGGCGGCCGAGGTCGGGGTCGTGGTCCCAGGCGGCGACCAGGGTGGTGTCGGGGTGGGCCGTGGCGGAGCGGGCGTAGTCCTTGGCGTGGACGTGCCAGCACCCGAGCACGGCCACGTTCATGGCAGGCACGAGGGGGGTTCCTCCGGACGCTTCTTCGGGTCTGTTGCAGGTGAAACGCTAGGACACGCGGGGCAGCGGCGGAAGGTCCGACGCGCACCTTTCTGGGAACGTTTGCAGCACAGGGCCTCGACTCAGGCGAACCCGCCGAAGAGGTCCAGGACGTGCTCGACGAGCGCGTCGTCGACGGGGCCGTGGCCGAAGAGCAGCCGGTGGTAGAGCGGGGCGAACAGGACGTCCACGGCCGCCTCCACGTCCACCCCCGCGCGCACCTCGCCGCTGCGCTGCCCTCGGCGCAGGAGGTCGGCGGCCACGGCGCGGCGGGGTCCGAGCCAGTGCTCGACGAGGTCGGCGCGCAGCCCGGGTTCGGCGGCGACCTGGGCGGTCACCGCCCGCAGCGCGGCCCCCGTCCGCCCGTCGTCGGTGAGCAGGGCGACGAGCCCGTGCAGCTGGTGGGCCAGCGCGTCCCGCACGGCCAGCGCCGGGTCGTGCTCGACGGAGGACGCCGTCCCCGCCAGCAGGCCGTCGAGGACGAGGGCGGCCGGGGAGTCCCACCACTTGTAGAGGGTGACGCGCGAGACCCCGGCCCGGGCGGCGACGGCGGAGAAGGTGGCGGCGGCCAGCCCGCCCTCGGCCACGAGGTCGACGGCGGCCCCGAGCGCGGCCCGGCGGGACTGCTCGCTGCGCGGTCTGGCCACGCGACCCCCTCTGGTGGCGTTGCTGAACAAGTCGTACGGTAACGGCATGGCCACTGCCGCGCAGCACCTCGTCGCCACCCTGAAGCAGAACGGCGTCCGGCGGGTCCACGGACTGCCCGGGGACTCCCTCAACGGTCTCACCGACGCCCTGCGCCGCGACGGCACCCTGGACTGGGTCCACGTCCGGCACGAGGAGGCGGCCGCGTTCGCCGCCGCCGCCGAGGCGCACACCACCGGCGAACTGGCGGTCTGCGCCGGCAGCTGCGGGCCGGGGAACCTGCACCTGGTCAACGGGCTCTACGACGCCCAGCGCAGCCGCGTGCCCGTGCTGGCCATCGCCGCGCACATCCCCACGAAGGAGATCGGCACCGGCTACTTCCAGGAGACCCACCCGACCGAGCTGTTCCGCGAGTGCAGCGTCTACGCCGAACTCGCCGCCACCCCCGAGCAGCTCCCCCGCATCCTCGAGATCGCGATGCGCACCGCGATCGAGAAGCGCGGCGTCGCCGTCGTCGTCGTGCCCGGGGAGGTGCTGCTCGCCAGGGCCGCCACCGACCGCGTCGCGACGCTCCGGCGCACCCACCCCGTCGTCCACCCCTCGGACGCCGAGCTCGACGAGGCCGCGGCGCTGCTGAACTCCGCGACGAAGGTGACGATCCTGGCCGGAGCGGGCGCCGAGGGCGCGCACGCCGAACTCCTCGAACTCGCCGACGTCCTCGCCGCGCCGGTCGTGCACTCGTTCCGCGGCAAGGAGTTCGTCGAGCACGACAACCCCTACGACGTCGGCATGACCGGCCTGCTCGGGTACGCCTCGGGGTACAAGGCGATGGTCGAGTGCGACACGCTGCTCATGCTCGGCACCGACTTCCCGTACCAGCAGTTCTTCCCGCAGCACGCCAGGGTGATCCAGGTCGACGTGCGCGGTGAGCAGCTCGGCAAACGGGTCCCGCTGGACCTCGGCCTGGTGGGGACCGTCCGCGACACCGCCGTCCACCTCCTGCCCAAGCTGGTCCGCAAGCCCGACCGGTCGCACCTGAACGAGGCCCGCAAGCACTACGCGAAGACCCGCGACGCCCTCGACGAGCTCGCCACGCCCGGCCGCGGACCGATCCACCCCCAGTACGTCGCGCGCCTGGTCGACGAGCTCGCCGCCGACGACGCCGTGTTCATCCCCGACGTCGGCTCCCCCGTCGTGTGGGCCGCGCGCTACCTCACGATGAACGGCCGGCGCCGCCTCATCGGCTCCTTCAACCACGGCACCATGGCCAACGCCGTCCCGCACGGCATCGGCGTCGCCGCCGCCCACCCCGGCCGGCAGGTCGTGGCCCTGTCCGGCGACGGCGGCCTGACGATGATGCTCGGCGAGCTCATCACGCTCGTGCAGAACCGGCTTCCCGTGAAGGTCGTCGTGTTCGACAACTCCTCGCTGAACTTCGTCGAGCTGGAGATGAAGGCCGCCGGGTTCGTCACCTACGGGACGGGGCTGGAGAACCCCGACCTCGCCGCCGTGGCCCGCGCGATCGGCCTGCACGCCGAGCGCGTCGAGGAGGCCGGGGACCTGCAGGGGGCCCTGGAACGCGCCTTCGCCCACGACGGGCCGGCCCTGGTCGACGTCGTCACCGAGCGGCAGGAGCTGTCCATGCCGCCCAGCGTCAGCGCCGAGCAGGCCAAGGGCTTCACGCTCTACGCGATCCGGACCGTCCTGTCGGGCCGCGGGGACGAGCTGTTCGACCTGGCGAAGGCCAACCTGCGCCAGCTGTTCTGAGCACGTTCGCCCGCCGTCGTGTTGCGTTCTCGTTTCCGGGGTGGAGCTGAGGCGTCCGGCTGCCGATAGTGGTGGGTATGCGCGACCACTACGACCTCCTGGTCCTCGGTTCCGGCCCCGGCGGCCAGAAGGCGGCCATCGCCGCCGCCAAGCTGGGCAAGCAGGCCGCCCTCGTCGACGGCGGCTCGATGATGGGCGGGGTGTGCGTCAACACGGGGACGATCCCGTCCAAGACGCTGCGCGAGGCCGTGGTGCACCTGACGGGCATGAGCGTGCGCGACGTCTACGGCGCGAACTTCCGGGTCAAGGAAGAGATCACCATGGCCGACCTGTCGGCCCGCACCACCCACGTGGTGCGCCGCGAGGCCGAGGTCGTGCGCGACCAGCTGTCGCGCAACCGCGTCGACCTGTACGACGGGATGGCCCGCTTCACCGGCCCGAACAGCGTCGTCGTCGAGGCTCCGGGCCTGCCCGCCCGCCACCTCACCGCCGACAAGTTCGTCATCGCCGTCGGCACCCGCCCGGCCCGCCCCGCCGACGTCGACTTCGGCAGCGACCGCGTCGTCGACTCCGACGGCGTCCTGCAGCTCACCGAGATCCCCCAGACCCTCGTCGTCGTCGGCGCGGGGGTCATCGGCATCGAGTACGCCTCGATGTTCGCCGCGCTCGGGACCAAGGTCACCGTCGTGGAGTCGCGCCCGGCCTTCCTCGACTTCTGCGACTCCGAGATCGTCGAGGCGCTGAAGTTCGAGCTGCGCGACCTGCGCGTGGCCTTCCGCCTCGGCGAGTCCGTCGTCAAGGTCCAGGCCGACGAGCAGGGCACCGTCACCACCCTCGCCTCCGGCAAGCGCATCCCCGCCGACACCGTGCTGTACTCCGCCGGCCGCCAGGGTGCCACCGACTCCCTCGACCTGGCCGCCGCCGGGCTCGAGGCCGACAAGCGCGGCCGCCTCGTCGTCGACAAGCAGTTCCGCACCGAGGTCGAGCACATCTACGCCGTCGGGGACGTCATCGGCTTCCCCGCGCTGGCCTCGACGTCGATGGAGCAGGGACGCCTCGCCGCCTACCACGCGTTCGGCGAGCAGGTGAACTCCCTCATCGAGCTGCAGCCCATCGGGATCTACTCCATCCCCGAGATCAGCTACTGCGGCCACACCGAGGACGAGCTGACCCGCGCGGCCATCCCCTACGAGGTCGGCGTCGCCCGCTACCGCGAGCTCGCCCGCGGCGCCATCGTCGGCGACTCGCACGGCAAGCTGAAGCTGCTCGTGTCCACCGAGGACCGCAAGCTGCTCGGCGTCCACGTCGTGGGGACCTCGGCCACCGAGCTCGTCCACGTCGGGCAGGCCGTCATGACGTGCGGCGGGACCGTCGACCACCTCGTCGACACGGTCTTCAACTACCCGACGCTGAGCGAGGCGTACAAGGTCGCCGCGCTCGACGTCACGAACAAGATCCGGGCGGCGTCGCGCTTCGACGTGTGAGGCGGCCTCCCGGGGTGGACCGTTGAGGCATCGGTACGAACCCTTCGTACCGACGCGTCACCGGTGCGCACAGCGGGGTCACTCGGAGGAGTCGTCCCGGCCCAGGACGCGCTTCCAGAACGCCGGCTTGCGGGTCTGCTGACCCGTCACGGCGTGCTCGGCCGGGTCGGTCTTGCCGAGGACGAGGTCCTGCACCGGGTCCGGCCAGATCGACAGCAGCAGACCCGGCTTGGGGTCCTCACCGCGACGCCCACCGAGCCACGCCTGCCCCTCGATCGACTCCTCCCCGACCGTGAACAGCACGAACTCGGCCTGCGGGACCGCCCCGGACAGCGTCGCCACGTCCGCCTCGCCCGTCGCCGGGTCCTCGGTCACCAGGACCGACCCGACGCCCTTGACCGGGACGCAGTAGGCGTGGACGTCGACCTGGGCGAGGACGTCGACGAGCACCCGGGACTGCGTCACGCCCGCCACGATGACCGACCGCACGGGCTTCTTCGGGCCGAAGGCCTTCTGGAACTCGGCGTCGAAGTCGAAGTCGTCGGGGACGCCGCCGGGGACCTCGCCGGGGGTCTCGCCGCTCACCGGGCGAACCTCGCCGTCACCGCTTCGCCGTGGGCGGGCAGGTCCTCGGACTGCGCCAGCGCCACCACGTGCGGCGCGACCTCCCGCAACGCCCGCTCGTCGTAGTCGACGACGTGGATGCCGCGCAGGAACGTCTGCACGCTCAGGCCCCCCGAGTGCGCGGCCGTCCCGCCGGTCGGCAGCACGTGGTTGGACCCGGCGCAGTAGTCGCCCAGCGACACCGGCGAGTGCGCGCCGACGAACACCGCGCCCGCGTTGCGCACGCGCGCGGCCACGGCCCGCGCGTCCACGGTCTGGATCTCCAGGTGCTCGGCGGCGTAGGCGTCGACGACGGCCAGACCGGCCTCGACGTCGTCGACGAGGACGGTCGCGGACTGCCGCCCGCGCAGCGCCTCCTCGACCCGGCCCGCGTGCTTGGTGGCCGCGACGCGCTGCACGAGCGCGGCGTCGACGGCGTCGGCGAGCCCGGGCGAGTCGGTGACCAGGACGGCCGCGGCCATCGGATCGTGCTCGGCCTGGCTGACGAGGTCCGCCGCGACGTGGACGGGGTCGGCGCTCGCGTCGGCCAGGACGGCGATCTCGGTGGGACCGGCCTCGGAGTCGATGCCGACGACGCCCTGCACGTACCGCTTGGCGGAGGCCACGTAGATGTTGCCGGGGCCGGTGACGACGTCGACGGGCCGCACGACGACCGTCCCGTCGGCGTCGCGGGCGCCGTAGGCGAACATCGCGACCGCCTGGGCGCCGCCGACGGCGTAGACCTCCTCGACGCCCAGCAGCGCGCAGGCGGCCAGGATCGTCGGGTGGACCGAACCGCCGAACTCCTTCTGCGCCGGGCTGGTCACGGCGATGGAGGCGACGCCCGCGGCCTGGGCCGGGACGACGTTCATGACGACGCTGGAGGGGTACACGGCCCGGCCGCCGGGGACGTAGAGGCCGACGCGGCCGACGGGGACCCAGCGTTCGGCGACGGTGCCGCCGGGGACGACCTCGGTGGTGGAGGCGGTGCGGCGCTGGTCGTCGTGCACGAGCCGGGCCCGCCGGATCGACTCCTCCAGGCCGGCGCGCACCTGCGGGTCGAGCCCGGCGAGGGCGTCGGTGAGGGCCTGCGCCGGGACGCGGACGTCGGTGACGTGGACCCCGTCGAACCTCTCGGTGAGCTCCAGGAGGGCGGGGACGCCGCGGGCGCGGACGTCCTCGCAGATCGGGGCGACGCTGGCGAGGGCGGCGGCGACGTCGACGTCGGCGCGCGGGACGACCGAGCGCAGGGCCATCGCGTCCAGGGTCTGCCCCCGCAGGTCGATGCGGCGCAGGAGTGGGGTGCTCACGGGGGCCCAGTCTAGGAGCTGGCCGACATAGGGTGGCTCGCGTGCCGCGACGTCTTCCGCTGTTCCCGCTGGGCAGCGTCCTGTTCCCCGGGCTCGTGCTGCCCCTGAACGTCTTCGAGCCCCGCTACCGGCTGCTGGTGCAGGACCTGGTGGGCGACGGGGCGGCGGACGGGGAGGACGCCGACGGGGTGCGCGGGTTCGGGGTCGTGGCCATCAAGGCCGGGCACGAGGTCGGCGAGGACAACGTCCAGGCCCTGCACACCGTGGGGTGCGTGGCGCTGGTGCGCGAGGTCACCGAGACCGACGACGGCCGCTACGAGCTGGTCACGGTGGGTGCGAGCCGGTTCCGGGTCGTCGGCATCGACACCGAGGCCGGCACGCCGTACCTGACCGCGCTCGTCGAGCCGTTCGGCGAGGACGACGAGGAGGACGACGACAGCGACGGCCGGCTGACCGTCCTGACCGACGCGGTGGCGCGCTCCTTCGACGAGTACCGCGACACCCTCGACATCGGGGGCGCCGAGGCCCCCGACGACCCGCGGGTGCTGTCCTACCTGGTGGCGGCCGCGATGGTCCTGGACCTCGACACGCGGCAGCGGCTGCTGGAGGCGCCCGACACCGTGACCCGGCTGCAGGCCGAGCTGGAGGTGCTGCGCCGCGAGATCGCCCTCATCACGGCGTTCGGGGCGGTGCCGGCCACCGAACTGCCCGAGTGGCCCGTGAACGCCAACTGATGGCCCGCCGCACCGAGGCCGGGACCGCCGCCCTGAAGCTGCTCGCCGCGCGCGGGGTCGCGCACACCGCCCACCCCTACGACCACGCGGCGCACCCCGGCGACGGACCGGGGTTCGGCGACGAGGCCGTGCGGGCGTTGCGCGCGGGCGGGCTGGACGTGGACGAGCACCGGGTGTTCAAGACCCTGCTGGCCGACGTCGACGGCCGGCTCGTGTGCGCCGTGGTCCCCGTGGCCCGGATGCTCGACCTCAAGGCGCTGGCCGCGGCGGCCGGCGGGAAGAAGGCCGCGATGGCCGATCCCGCGCGGGCGCAGCGCAGCAGCGGGTACGTCGTGGGCGGGATCAGCCCGCTGGGGCAGAAGACGGCCCTGCCGACGTTCGTCGACGCCTCGGCGCAGGGGTTCGCGACGGTGCTGGTCAGCGCGGGGCGACGGGGGTTGCAGGTGGAACTGTCCCCGGCCGACCTGGTGGCTGTGACCGGCGCGCGGCTGGTCGACCTGGGCCGCTGAGCACGACGGCGGCGCTCAGGGGGTCCTGGTCCACTCCAGCAGCGCCTGCACCAGGGTGACGACCGCGACGACGACGGACACCACGAACGGCTGGACCAGCACTGCGACCCACGCGCGCAGCGTCACGTGCGCGACGGCCGCGTCGCCGCTGGGCGGCAACGAGGTCCCCAGCCCCGCCGCGATGAGCGCACCGGCGAACGCGCCGCCCAGCGCGGAGGCGAACAGCAGCAGCGGCCGGTGCGGTTCCCCGCCGCGGGTGACGACGACGAGCGCCGCCGCGAACCCGACGAGGCCCGTCAGGACGGTGAAGACCCCGTCGCGGGCGATCGGGTACACCGACGTCGAGGTGACGACGGGCTCACCCACCATCCACGTGGCCGGGTGCCGGGTGAGCGACCACCAGACGACGCCGACGACGAGACCGAGGACGCCCTGCCCGAAGAGCAGGACCAGCGGGGTGCGCCGGTGCACCCCGGGTGGTGAGGTCACGCCAGGCACGAAGCCCCGAGCAGCTGCTTGAGGTCCCCGAACAGCGCCGGGCTCGGGTTGACGCGCAGCGAGTCGTCCAGGCGCATGAGGGTCCCGTTGCCGCCGCCGTTCTTCGTCAGCCGCAGCCGCACCTCGGTGGACCCGCGGTGGGTCTCCAGCACCGTCTTGAGCTGCTCGACGACCTGCGTGGTGCAGCGGGCCGTGGGCAGCGTCACGGTGACGGGGACGCCGTCGGCGGAGGAGGCGATGTCCGGCACGGTCAGGCCGGAGGCGTAGATCGTCGGCACCTCATCGCGGCGGTTCAGCCGGCCCTTGACGACCACGACGAGGTCCTCGGCGAGCAGCTGGGCGACGTCGGCGTAGGCCTGGGGGAAGAACAGGCACTCGATGGCCCCGGCGAGGTCCTCGACCGTGACGATGGCCCAGTAGTTGCCCTGCTTGGTCTGCTTGCGCTGCAGGCCCGTGATCATCCCCGCGATGGTGATCTGCGACCCGTCGGGACGGGACTCGTCCTCCAGCAGGGTCGCGATCGGGACGTCGGAGGCGTTCTGCAGCAGCCGCTCCAGCCCGAACAGGGGGTGGTCGGAGACGTACAGCCCGAGCATCTGCCGCTCGTGGGCGAGCAGTTCGGCCTTCTCCCACTCGGGGACGTCGGGGATGACGACCTCGAACCCGCCGGGGCCGTCGCCGTCGTCGCCGCCGAGACCGGCGAACAGGTCGAACTGCCCGATGGCCTCGTTGCGCTTGACGTCCACGACGGCGTCGACGGCGTCCTCGTGCTTGGCCACGAGCGCGCGGCGGCGGTGCCCGAGGGAGTCGAAGGAACCCGCCTTGATGAGCGACTCGATGGTCCGCTTGTTGCACACGACGGCGGGGACCTTGGTGAGGAAGTCCTGGAAGGACTCGTACCGGCCCTTCTCCTCGCGGGCCTGCACGATCGCGTCGACCACGTTGGCGCCGACGTTGCGGATGGCGGTCAGGCCGAAGCGGATGTCGGTGCCGACGGCCGTGAAGTTCGCGCTCGACTCGTTGACGTCCGGCGGCAGCACCTGGATGCCCATGCGGCGGCACTCGTTGAGGTACAGCGCCGACTTGTCCTTGTCGTCGCGCACCGAGGTGAGGACCGCGGCCATGTACTCGGCCGGGTAGTTCGCCTTGAGGTACCCCGTCCAGTAGGACACGAGCCCGTAGGCGGCGGAGTGGGCCTTGTTGAAGGCGTAGTCGGAGAACGGGACGAGGATGTCCCACAGGGCCTTGACGCACTCCTTGCTGAACCCGTTGTCCAGCATGCCCTTCTCGAACCCGACGAACTCGGCGTCGAGGACCTCGCGCTTCTTCTTGCCCATCGCGCGGCGCAGCAGGTCGGCCGAGCCCAGGGTGTACCCGGCGACCTTCTGCGCGATCGACATGACCTGCTCCTGGTACACGATCAACCCGTAGGTCGTGCCCAGGATGTCCTTGAGCGGTTCCTCCAGCTCGGGGTGGATCGGGGTGATGGGCTCCTGGCCGTTCTTGCGGCGCGCGTACGCCGTGTGCGAGCCCGCACCCATCGGGCCGGGCCGGTACAGGGCGCCGACGGCGGAGATGTCTTCGAAGTTGTCCGGGCGCATGAGGCGCAGCAGCGAGCGCATCGGGCCGCCGTCGAACTGGAACACCCCGAGGGTGTCGCCGCGACCGAGCAGCTCGAACGTCGCCTTGTCCTCGAGGTCGAGCTTCTCGAGGTCGACCGGGTCCTTGCCGTTGGCGACGACGTTCTTCAGCGCGTCGTCGAGGATCGTCAGGTTGCGCAGGCCGAGGAAGTCCATCTTGACCAGCCCGAGCGTCTCGCACGTCGGGTAGTCGAACTGCGTGATGATCGCGCCGTCGGCCTCACGCTTCATGATCGGGATGAGGTCGATCAGCGGGTCCGACGACATGATGACGCCGGCGGCGTGCACGCCCCACTGCCGCTTCAGGCCCTCCAGGCCGCGCGCGGTGTCGACGACCTTCACGACCTCGGGGTCGGACTTGTACAGCTCGCGGAACTCCCCCGCCTCGGAGTACCGCTTGTGGTTCGGGTCGAAGATCCCCGACAGCGGGATGTCCTTGCCCATGACGGCCGGCGGCATCGTCTTGGTGATCCGGTCGCCCATGGAGAACGGGAACCCCAGGACGCGCGAGGAGTCCTTCACGGCCTGCTTGGCCTTGATCGTGCCGTACGTGACGATCTGCGCGACGCGGTCGGTGCCGTACTTGTCCACGACGTACTGGATGACCTCGCCGCGGCGACGTTCGTCGAAGTCGACGTCGAAGTCGGGCATGGACATGCGCTCGGGGTTGAGGAACCGCTCGAAGAACAGCCCGTGCCGCAACGGGTCCAGGTCGGTGATCTTCATGGCGTAGGCCGCCATGGACCCGGCGCCCGACCCGCGGCCCGGGCCGACGCGGATGCCGTTCTCCTTGGACCAGTTGATGAAGTCGGCGACGACGAGGAAGTACCCGGCGTACCCCTTGGAGGTGATGACCTCGATCTCGTAGTCGGCCTGCTTGCGGACGTCGTCGGGGATCGCGCCGTCGTAGCGGTAGTTCAGCCCGGCCCAGACCTCCTTGACGAACCAGCTCTCCTCGTTCTCCCCGGGGGGGCAGGGGAACCGGGGCATGTACGCCCCCGTGGACTCGGTGAACTCGACCTCGCACCGCTCGGCGATGAGCAGCGTGTTGTCGCAGGCCTCGGGGTGGTCGCGCCACAGGTGGCGCATCTCGGCCGGGCTCTTGAGGTAGAAGTCGGTGGAGTCGAACTTGAAGCGCTTGGGGTCGGCCAGCGTCGAGCCCGACTGCACGCACAGCAGCGCCTCGTGGGAGCGGGCGTCCTCGGCGTGCGTGTAGTGCAGGTCGTTGGTCGCGACCAGCGGCAGGTCGAGGTCCTTGGCGAGCTTGAGCAGGTCGTCCTGGACGCGGCGCTCGATGTCGAGGCCGTGGTCCATGAGCTCGACGTAGAAGTTCTCCGCACCGAAGATGTCGCGGTAGTCGGCCGCGGCCCGGCGGGCCTCGTCGTACTGGCCCAGCCGCAGGCGCGTCTGGACCTCCCCCGAGGGGCAGCCCGTCGTGGCGATGAGGCCGTCGGCGTACTGCGAGAGCAGCTCGCGGTCCATGCGGGGCTTGTAGAGGAAGCCCTCCAGGCTGGCCAGGCTGCTCATCTTGAACAGGTTGTGCATGCCGGCGGTGTTGCGGGCCAGCATCGTCATGTGGGTGTACGAGCCCGCACCGGAGACGTCGTCGCCCGAGCGGCCGTTCGGGTCGCCCCACTTCACGCGCGTCTTGTCCTGCCGGGCCGTGCCCGGCGTCAGGTAGGCCTCCACCCCGATGATCGGCTTCACGCCGTGCTTCTTGGCGGTCTTCCAGAAGTCGTAGGCGCCGAAGACGAACCCGTGGTCGGTCGTGGCGACGGCCGGCATGCCCAGCTCCGCGGCGGTGCGGAAGAGGTCGTCCACCTTGGCCGCACCGTCGAGCATCGAGTACTCGGTGTGGACGTGCAGGTGGACGAAGGAGTCCGCAGAAGCCATGGGTCGAGCGCCTCCAGAGGTGGGTCGGTGTCGCGTGTCGATGGTAGGCGCCGGGTCGGACACCGGGGTGCCCGACACACGCCCCGCGGGGGTCAGTCCCCCAGACGCTCCAGCGCCGTCGCCAGGTCGGCCGGGTAGGAGCTCGTGAACTCCACGGCCCGCCCCGTGCCCGGGTGCTCGAACCCCAGCCGCACGGCGTGCAGCCACTGCCGGGACACGCCGAGGCGCGCGGCGAGCGTGGGGTCGGCGCCGTACGTCAGGTCGCCGACGCACGGGTGCTTCAGCGCCGAGAAGTGGACGCGGATCTGGTGGGTCCGGCCCGTCTCGAGGTGGATCTCGCACAGCGCCGCCGCGCGGAACGCCTCGAGCACCTCGTAGTGGGTGACGCTGGGCTTGCCCTCGGCCGTCACGGCGAACTTCCACGCGCTGCCGGGGTGCCGGCCGATGGGGGCGTCGATGGTGCCGCGCAACGGGTCCGGGTGGCCCTGGACGAGCGCGTGGTAGACCTTGTCGACCGTGCGCTCCTTGAAGGCGCGCTTGAGCTGCGTGTAGGCGTGCTCGCTCTTGGCGACGACCATCAGCCCCGAGGTGCCGACGTCGAGCCGGTGCACGACCCCCTGGCGCTCGGCCGAGCCGGACGTCGAGATCCGGTACCCCGCCCCCGCCAGGCCGCCCACGACGGTCGGGCCCGTCCAGCCCGGGCTCGGGTGCGCAGCGACCCCCACGGGCTTGTCGACGACCACGAGGTCGTCGTCGTCGTGGACGATCGTCAGCCCCTCGACCGTCTCGGCGACGACCTGCGGCGCGGCGGGCGGGTCGGGGACCTCGACCTCGAGCCAGGCGCCGGCCCGCAACCGGTCGGACTTGCCGACGGGGGCGCCGTCGACGACGACGCGACCGTCGGCGGTGAGCTCGGCGATCCTCGTGCGGGACAGCCCCAGGAGCCGGGACAGGGCGGCGTCGACGCGCTCGCCCTCCAGGCCGTCGGGGACGGGCAGGCTGCGGACCTCAGGCACCCTCGGCCCCGCTCTCCTGCTGCTGCCTGCTCTCGCGCCGGCCGTCGAGACCAACCCCGCGCAGAGCCAGCACGGCGATGAAGACGGCCGCGACGCAGATGCCGGCGTCGGCGACGTTGAAGATCGGCCAGTGCGGCAGCTGCAGGAAGTCCACGACGTGGCCGCGGGCGAAGCCCGGTTCCCGCACGAGCCGGTCGGTGAGGTTGCCCGTGGCCCCGGCGAGCAGGAAGCCGAACGCCAGGGCCCACGGGAGGCTGCGGAGCTTGCGGGCCATCCGGACCACCACGACGACCACGGCCGCGGCGAGGATCGTGAAGATCCACGTGGCGCCCGTCGCGAAGCTGAACGCCGCCCCGGGGTTGCGGATGAGGTGGAACTGCAGCAGCTCACCGACGAACGGCTGCACGGCACCGGGTTCCAGGTGCGCGACGGCCAGGGCCTTGGTGATCTGGTCCAGGGCGTAGACCACGCCCCAGACGATCGCCGTCCAGGCCCAGCGGGGTGCTCGTCTCGGGGGGTTCTCGGCTTCGCTCATGGCGTGGGCCAGTCTCCCACGAGACCACCCCTGCCCCGGGCTGCCGGCCCGGGGCGGGGGTGGGCGTGCCGGGTCAGCGTCGTTCGGCGCGGGCCTTGCAGGGCATGCACAGCGTCACGCGCGGGAAGGCCTGCAGGCGGGCCTTGCCGACCGCCCCGCTGCAGGACTCGCAGACGCCGTAGACGCCCGAGGACATCCGCACGAGGGCGCGCTGGGTCTGCTCGAGCAGGTCGCGGGCGTTGTTGACGATCGTCATCTCGTGCTCGCGCCCGGCGGTCGTCGCGCCGTGGTCGACCTGGTCGTCGCCGGCCCCCTCGCCGCTGGAGCGCACGAGGGCGGAGAACGAGCTGGTGGCGTCGTCGAGCTCGCGGGTCAGGCGGTCCACCTCGGCCATGAGCTCGCCGCGGACCTCCGTCAGCTCCTCCGGGGTCCAGGCGTCCTCGGAGTCCTTGACCGGCAGCTCCCGCACCGCCGCGGCGCGGGCGGCGCGTCCCGTGGCCGCCGCGGTCGCCGTCGTCGCCGTTCCCGCAGACACTCCGTGCATCGTGGTCCCCCCGCTCGTCGTGCGGCCGTGGTGCCGCGTGCGGGAGACACTAGGGACTATCACCCTGTGTGAGCAACCGGAAACAGAAAGTTGTCGAAATTCGTCCGACCGGGTGGGGGGACGACCCCGCGGCAGCTCTGCGGTGCACCGCACCCGGGACGCACGACGGCCGCCGCCCCCTCGGGGACGGCGGCCGGGCCGGAACGGGCCGGGGTCAGCGCGTGACGGCGTCGTCCGGGACGACGCGGGCCAGGTGCCGCAGGTCCTCGAGCTGGGTCGCGATGAAGTGCTCGAGCTGGTCGCGGTAGGCCGTCTCCCGGCCGTGGAGCTCGTGGATGACGCCCTCGAGCTGGTTCTTGCGGCCCTCGAGGTCGCCGAGGGTGCGATCGCGCTGCGCCTCGGCCTCGGCCACGACCCGCTCGGCCTGCTCCTGGGCGGCCCGCACGAGGGCGTCGCGCTGCGACTCCCCCTCGCGCACGTACTCGTCGTGCAGGCGCTGGGCCAGGGCGATGACCCCGGCGGCGCGTGCAGCCCCGTCCTCACCGGCGACCGGGGGCACGGCGGCCTCGGCGGGCGCGGCGGCCAGGACGGGTTCGGGCTGCGGCTCGACGGGCGTCTCGACGACGACCTCGGGTTCGGGCTCCGGTTCCTTCTCCAGGGAGGGGGCCTCGGCGGGTACCGCCTGGGCACCGGCCCGCGTGAGCTCGGCCACCCGGGCCTGGCACTGGTTCAGCTGCCCGCGCAGTTCGGCGTTCTCGCCGTTGAGGCGACGCAGCTCGGCGACGACCTCGTCGAGGAAGTCGTCGACCTCGTCCTGGGCGTACCCCTCACGCACCCGCGTGGGGTTGAAACGCTTCTCGACGACGTCTTCGGGAGTGAGCGGCATCTTCAACACCTCTGCTGACGGACCCTGCGGCGATGGACCGCCCTCGCGGACGGCGTGAAACCTCTACGAACGGTATCGGACGTGATCGTCCGCGCCACCGCCGCCGCCGTCACCGCCGCGGGCTCAGGCGGACAGGGCGGCCTGGCGGGACAGGGAGTCGAAGGTCGGCATGAGGATCGAGCACAGGATCGCCAGGACCAGGAAGGCGAGGTCGAGCTGGACCGCCCCCAGGCGCAGCGGGGGCAGGATCTTGCGCAGCAGCTTCAACGGCGGGTCCGTCACCGTGTAGACGGCTTCGGCGACCACCAGCACGACGCCGCGCGGCCGCCACTCGCGGGACAGGGCCTGGACCCAGTCGAGGACGAGACGCCCGATCAGGCAGATGAAGAAGAGCAGGACGACGATTTCGAGGAGCTTGAAGACCACGGCCACGACTTCATCCTGCCTGATGACGCTGAGTGCTCAGGACTGGTTGAAGAAGGTCCGCTCGACCGGACGCTCCTCCTCCTGCGTCGCCACCTCGACGTTCTGGGGCGAGAGCAGGAAGACCTTGTTGGTGACGCGCTCGATGGACCCGTGCAGGCCGAAGACCAGACCGGCGGAGAAGTCGACGAGCCGCTTGGCGTCGGAGTC
This sequence comes from Kineococcus rhizosphaerae, assembly GCF_003002055.1. NCBI lineage: Bacteria > Bacillati > Actinomycetota > Actinomycetes > Kineosporiales > Kineosporiaceae > Kineococcus > Kineococcus rhizosphaerae. The sequence goes on along the minus strand of NZ_PVZF01000002.1, from coordinate 559,419 downwards.
GTCCATGTCCGTGAGGTTCATGATGACCGGCACGCCCTCGCGGAAGGACTCACCGATGATCTTCGCCTCGTTGTAGGTGCGCGGGTGGATCGTGGTGATCCGGTGCAGCTCGGCCGCCGAGGAGGACGACGAAGTGGAGGTCTGGGAGACCACGTGGGCCACCTGCTTCCTGATCGGGGTCACCTGGGCCGTGGTCGCGGCGGGGGCGGTGCGGCGCTCGGGCGCCGGCTCGGGACGGGGGTCGTGCCGCACCTCCAGGCGCGGTTCGGGACGGATCGGCTCCCGCGCCTCGTGCCGCACCTCGCGGGCGGTCTCCGACCGCGGACGGGTCTGTTCGACCTCGGCGTCCTCGGCGTAGCGGTCGTCCTCCGCGAGGCCGAGGTAGACCATCGCATTGCGCAGCGCGCCGGCCATCGCAGGCTCCTCGGGGTCGTGCTGTCGTCGGGTCCCGTCCCGTGCAGGACGAGCGAGTCGGACGTTACCGCGCGAGCGGGCGCGAGCCCAGGATGGCGCTGCCGACACGCAGGTGTGTCGTCCCGGCCGCGACCGCGGCCTCCAGGTCCCCGCTCATCCCGGCCGACAGCTCGACGGCGCGGGGGTGGTCGCGGCGCAGCCGCTCGGCCAGGGCGGCGAGCTCGTCGAACGCCCGACGGGGTTCGGCGCCGAGCGGGGCGACGGCCATCAGGCCCCGCAGCCGCAGGTCCGCCGAGGCCGCGACGGCGTCGGCGACCCGGAACACCTCCTCACCCGTCGCGCCACCGCGGCCGGCGTCGGCGTCGAGCCCCACACGCTGCGCGAGGTCGACCTGGACGAAGACGTCCAGGTCCCGGCCCGCCTGCTCCGCGCCCGCCTGCAGCGCCTGGACGAGGCGGACCCGGTCCACCGAGTGCACCGTGTCGGCGTACCGCGCCAGCGAACGGGCCTTGTTCGTCTGCACCTGGCCGATGAAGTGCCAGTGCAGGTCAGCCCGCCCGGCGAGCTCGGCGGCCTTCGCCGAGGCCTCCTGGTCCCGGCTCTCCCCCACGTCGCGCACCCCGAGGCCGGCGAGCTCGGCGACGTCGGAGGCGGGGAAGAACTTCGTCACGACGACGAGGGTGGTGCCGGCGGGGTCGCGCCCGGCCTCGCGGGCGGCGGCGGCGATGCGTGCGCGGGTGCGCTCCAGGGCGGCGGCGAGCTCCTCCCGGCGGTTCACGCCAGCACCACGACCCCGCCGGAGCGCCCCGTGGAGCCGTCGCGGCGGTAGGAGAAGAGGTCGTCGTGCTCGGCGGTGCACCGGGTGGCGTCGCGGGCCGGGACCTGCAGGGCGGCGAGCTGGGCCAGGACGCCGGCGGCGACGTCCACCGCCGGGGTGCCCCGCCGCGTGCGGGCCCGCGCCGCCGGGACGACGGTGGCGACGTCCTCGGCCATCTGCTGCGGCACCTCGTAGCAGGCGCCGCAGATGGACGGCCCGACGGCCGCGACCAGGTCGGTGGCGCCGACGGCCCGCAGGGCCCGCACGAGCGCGGGCACGACGCCGGCGACGAGACCGGGACGGCCGGCGTGGGCGACGCCGACGACCCCGGCCCGCACGTCGGCGAGCAGGACGGGGACGCAGTCGGCGACGACGACGGCGACGGCGATGCCGGGCACCCGGGTGAACAGGGCGTCGGCGGTGGGGACGAGGGCGGGCGGGCTGACGACCTCGACGACGTCGGCCCCGTGGACCTGGCGCGGGACGACGAGGGCGTCGGCCCCGACGCTGCGCCGCAACGCCTCGCGGTGGGCCTGCACGCGGGAGGGGTCGTCGCCGACGTGGTCGCCGAGGTTGAGGCCCGCGTACGGGCCGGAGCCGGGGGCCCCGGCGCGGGTGGTGAACCCGCCGCGGACGCCGGCCGGCAGGCCGGCGTCCAGCAGCGGGACGGTGCTCGTGCTCACCGGGAGGTGCTCACCTGGTCTCGACCGCGTTCCTCACTTGAGGAAGTCGGGGACGTCGAGGTCGTCCTCCTCCGGGCGCGGACGGCCCGGCCGGCGCACGGCCGCGCCGTCCTGGGGCAGTTCGATGATGCGCGGCACCTGGACCGGGTCCGGCGTCGGGACCACCTGCGGCGGCTGCTGGGCGTACTGCTGCTCGGAGCCGTTGGGCTGCGCGCCGTGCTGCCCCGACTGGGGGGCGTACTGCTGCTGGGCGTACTGCGGCTGCGGCGCCGGCTGGTAGGCCGGGGCGGGCTGCTGGGTCTGCGGCTGCGGCGCGTACTGCGGCTGCGGGGTGTACTGCGGCTGCGGGGCCGGCGCCTGGGCCGCGGGCTGCTCCGGGGCCGCCGGGCGCGTCGTGCGCGGGGGCACGGCGCTGGCGGGGACGGGGCGGCCGGAGACCTGGCCCAGGGCCCGCTCGTCGCGGCGCGCCTTCGGGGTGCCGGCGTCGAAGCCGGCGGCGATGACGGTGACGCGCACCTCGTCGCCGAGGGCGTCGTCGATGACCGTCCCGAAGATGATGTTCGCCTCGGGGTGGGCGGCCTCCTGGACCAGCCGCGCGGCCTCGTTGATCTCGTACAGACCCAGGTCGGACCCGCCCTGGATGGACAGCAGGACGCCGTGGGCGCCGTCGATGCTGGCCTCGAGCAGCGGGGAGTTGACCGCGGACTCGGCGGCGTGGATGGCCCGGTCGTCGCCGCGGGCCGAGCCGATGCCCATGAGGGCCGAACCGGCGCCCTGCATGACCGACTTCACGTCCGCGAAGTCGAGGTTGATCAGACCCGGGGTGGTGATGAGGTCGGTGATGCCCTGGACGCCGGACAGCAGGACCTGGTCGGCCGACTTGAAGGCGTCGAGGATGCTGACCTGCCGGTCGGAGATCGACAGCAGTCGGTCGTTGGGGATGACGATGAGGGTGTCGACCTCGTCGCGCAGCTCGGCGATGCCGCTCTCGGCGGAGTTCGCGCGGCGGCGGCCCTCGAAGACGAAGGGACGGGTCACGACGCCGATGGTCAGGGCGCCGAGCCCGCGGGCGATGCGGGCCACGACGGGCGCGCCGCCGGTCCCGGTGCCGCCACCCTCGCCGGCGGTGACGAAGACCATGTCGGCGCCCTTGAGCACCTCCTCGATCTCCTCGGCGTGGTCCTCGGCGGCCTTGCGGCCGACCTCGGGGTCCGCGCCGGCGCCGAGGCCGCGGGTGAGTTCGCGGCCGACGTCGAGCTTGACGTCGGCGTCCGACATCAGGAGCGCCTGCGCGTCGGTGTTGACGGCGATGAACTCGACGCCCTTGAGGCCGACCTCGATCATCCGGTTGACCGCGTTCACACCACCGCCGCCGACGCCGACGACCTTGATGACCGCTAGGTAGTTCTGCGGAGCTGCCACGGTGGTTGCCTCTCGCCTCTTTCGCCTGATCTGTCCGTGCTGTGGGACCAAACCCTGACCCTCAGGTAGAGGGTCAACGTTATGTCACTTCCATCTGGGAGGTGACCGTAGGGACCGGAACGGGTCGACTGCAACCGACGCCCCGGCGTGTCGCGCCAACACCCTGCGCGGACGGGTGATCTGAGCCACGAATCGCTCTGAGTGATCAGAACAGCACGAAGAGTCGAGAGAAGGACGGGTCGGACGTCGCCGGTCAGGGCGTGACGGCGGGGGCGTCCGGCGCCGAGACGTCGAGGGACTTCGCCGACGCCACCTGCGCGTCCGCGAGCATCCGCACGAGCACCTCGGCCTTGCGCTCCGGGCGGCTGTCGTCGCCCCACACGACGGTCGGACCCTCGGCCAGGTGCAGCGTCACGGCGTCGGGACCCGTCGCCGAGATGGACGACACCTCGGCACGCACCTGCGTCGACAACGTGGCGTTCACGGCGATCGCGGCCTGCAGCGCGGCGGCACCGGCGCTGGCCACGTCGACGTCCAGCGTGGGGACCCCCGACGGGGCCCGGTCCTCGTGCACGAGGACGTTGCCGTGGCCGTCGACCAGGTCGACACCCCCGGCCGTGGAGGGGACGGCCGCCACGGCCTGCCGCTCGTGCACGCTCACCACGAGCGTCGAGGGCCAGGACCGGCTCACGTCGACGCTCTCGACCAGGGGCAGGGCCTCGAGCTGCGACGCGAGCGAGCGGGTGCCGACCCGCGCCAACGGGACGCCCTCCTCGCGGTCCACGACCCGTTGCACCGCAGCGCTGTCCGTGCGCTCCAGCCCGCTCGTGCGGATCGTGGTGACCCGCAGCCAGGGCGAGGCGAGCAGCAGCCACCCGGTCGCCGCGACGAGCACGGCGAGAGCGGCCAGCACCGCCGCGGCGCGTCGCCCCGGGCGCCAGCGCCGGGCGCGGCGGGCACCGGCGAGGTCGGCGACCGGCGGACGTCCCGCCGGGCGCGGGGTCGTGGCGGGCCGGGCCCGCGGCGCGCGGTGGGGGCCCTGGGGACGTTGCGGCCGGGGCAGGGGGTCGCCGGCCGCGCGCACGGCCCGGCGCCGCTGCGGCGTGCCGGTGACCTTCGGCTCGGGCGGGGTCACCGGTGCCGGGGGCTGCCGGGGCCGCGTCGGGCGGGCCATCAGCGCCCGGCCAGCAGGTCGAGGACCCGCGGGCCGACGGTCGTGACGTCCCCGGCCCCCACGGTCAGCAGCAGGTCACCGGGCCGCACGATCCCGGCCAACACCCCGGCGGCCGCGTCGAACTCGGGCAGGAACCGGACGTGCCCGGGCGGCAACGGGACCGCGTCGGCCACCAGGGCCCCGGTGACGGCGGGGTCGGGGTCCTCGCGGGCCACGTAGACGTCGAGGACGACGACCTCGTCGGCCAGCCCCAGGGCCCGGCCGAACTCCACCGCGAAGGTCCTCGTGCGGCTCACCAGGTGCGGCTGGAAGACCACGACGACCCGGCCCTCCCCCGCGACGGGACGGGCGGCGCGCAGCAGCGCCTCGACCTCCGTGGGGTGGTGGGAGTAGTCGTCGACGACCCGGACGCCCGCGGCCTCGCCCTTGAGCTCGAAGCGGCGGCGGGCCCCGCCGAAGCGGGCCAGGCCCTCGAGCACCGCGACCGGGTCGGCCCCCAGCTCCACGGCGGCGCAGTAGGCCGCCGCGGCGTTGCGCAGGTTGTGCTCCCCGGGGACGGCCAGGCGCAGCTCGCGGGAGACGTCGCCGTCGGTGAGGACGGCGCTGGGGTTCACGCCGAGCCGGACCTCGCCCAGCCGGACGTCGGCCGCCGCGGACGTCCCGTACGTGCGGACGCGGACCCCCCGCGCACGCGCCGAGGCCGCCAGCGCGGCCGACCCGGGGTCGTCGGCGCAGGCCACCAGCAGTCCTCCGGGCCGCAGCCGGCCCAGGAACTCCTCGAAGGCGGCGGCGTAGTTCTCGGCCGTGCCGTAGTGGTCGAGGTGGTCGGGTTCGACGTTGGTCACCACGTCGACGACGGGGGCGTACTCGCGGAAGGAGCCGTCGGACTCGTCGGCCTCGGCGACGAAGGGGCCGGACCCGTCCCGCGCGCCGCCGTCGCTCCCGCCGGTCAGCTCCCCGCCGATCGCGTACGACGGGTCGAGGCCCGCGGCCACGAGCGCGACGGCGAGCATGGAGGTCGTCGTCGTCTTGCCGTGGGTGCCCGCGACCGCGACGCCCGGCCGGCCGTCCATGAGGGCGGCGAGCGCCTGCGAGCGGTGCAGCACGCGCAGGCCGCGCTCGCGGGCGGCGACGAGCTCGGGGTTGGTGGCCCGCACCGCCGAGCTCACGACGAGGGTGTCCCCCGCGCCGAGGCCGGCGAGGTTGGCGGCGTCGTGACCGACGAACGTGCGGATGCCGAGGTCGGCGAGCCGCTGCAGCGTCGGGGAGTCGACGGCGTCGGTCCCCGAGACGGGGACGCCGCGCGCGGCGAGCAGCCGGGCGACGCCGGACACCCCGACGCCCCCGAGCCCCAGGAGGTGCACGCGTCCGAGGTCGGCCAGGGCGCTCACCGGGCCGCCGCCTCGACGAGGTCGGCGAGGCGCTCGTCGCCGTCGTGGACCCCGAAACCGGCGGCGGCGGTGGCCGCCCGCGCCAGGGCGGCGGGGTCGGACAGCAGCGGCAGGACGCGGGAGCGGACGAAGGCGACGTCGAGGTCGGCGTCGGCCACGAGGACTCCCCCGCCGGCGGCGACGACCGACTCGGCGTTGCGGCGCTGCTCGCCGTTGCCGATGGGCAGCGGCACGTAGACGCCGGGCAGGCCGACGGCCGTCAGCTCGCTCACCGTGCCGGCCCCGCTGCGACCGACGACGAGGTCGGCGGCGGCGTAGGCGGTGTCCATGCCGTCGAGGTACTCGCGCACGACGTAGCGGGAGGTGTCGACGTCGGCGGCCAGCGGCACGGACTTGCCCCGCCCGCAGGCGTGCAGGACCTGGAACCCCGCGGCCAGCAGGTCGCCCGCGCAGGCGCCGAGGACGTCGTTGACGCGCTGGGCCCCCAGGGACCCGCCCGTCACGAGCAGGGTCGGCGTGTCGGGGTCGAGGCCCAGCTCGGCGCGGGCGGTGCGGCGCAGCGCGTCCCGGTCGGCGGCGGCCGCGAGGGCGACCACCTCCGAGCGCAGCGGCATGCCCGTGTGCACGGCGCGCGGCAGCGGCGTCCCGGGGAACGTGACGGCCGTGCTGGCGGCCCAGCGCGCTCCGAGCCGGTTCGCGATGCCGGGCAGCGCGTTCTGCTCGTGCACCACGATCGGCACCCCGGCGCGGCGTGCGGCGAGGTAGGCCGGGACGGCGACGTACCCGCCGTACCCGACGACGACGTCAGCCCGCACGTCCCGGATGGCCCGCGCGGCGCCGGCGACGGCGGCGCGCAGCCGGCCCGGCAGCCGCAGCAGGTCACCCGACGGCTTGCGGGGCAGCGGGACCCGCGGGACGACCGCGAGGTCGTAGCCGCGCTGCGGGACGAGCCGGGACTCCAGTCCCTCGGCGGTGCCGAGCACGAGGATCCCGGCCCGCGGGTCGCGCAGGCGCAGGCGGTCGGCGGTGGCCAGCAGCGGGGCGACGTGCCCCGTGGACCCACCGCCGGCGAGCAGGACGTTCACCGGTGGCCCTTCGTCGTTCGGGTGCGGGCGGCCCCCCGGGCGCTCCCCTGGGCGGTGCGGCGCTGCGGCAGGACCGCCAGGGACCTCGCGACGACGGACTCGCGCGCACGGATCGCCTCGGGCGCACCGGGTTCGGCGCGCGCGAAGGACAGCAGGATCCCGATCCCCAGCAGCGTCAGCACCAGGGCCGAACCCCCCGCGGAGATGAGCGGGAGGGGCACGCCGATGACGGGGAACAGGCTGAGGACGACGCCCACGTTCACGACCGCCTGGACCAGGATCCACGCACCGATCCCGGAGACCGCGAGCTTGGTGTACAGGTCCTCCGAGCGCTTCACGAGGCGCATGACCATCAGAGCCACCACGGCGAACAGCACGAGGATCGTCAGCGTCCCGGGCAGCCCGAGCTCCTCGCCGATGATCGCGAAGATGAAGTCGTTGTGGGCCTCGGGCAACCACGACCACTTCTCCCGGCTGGCGCCGAGGCCCAGGCCCCACCACCCGCCGGAGGCCAGGGCGTACTTGCCCTGGACCGGCTGCCACTGCAGACCCTGGATGGCGGTGGCGCTGTCGCTCGTCCCGGACAGCCAGTCCTCGACGCGGCCCATGCGGTTGTCGCTGGTGACGACGGCCAGGAAGGCGACGAACGCCGCGCCACCCCCGGCCAGCAGGAACCACCGGCCCGGGATCCCCGCGACCCAGAGCATCACGACGACGACGGCCATCATGATGAGCGCGGTGCCGAGGTCCTTGGTGAGCAGCACCACGCCGATCGTCAGACCGACCGGGGCGAGGAGCGCCCCGAGGAGCTTCGCGGGCTCGTGCAGCACCTCGCGGCGACGGGTGAGCGCCAGCGCCAGGGCCAGCACGAGGGTGATCTTCGCCGCCTCGGACGGCTGGGCGGACAACGGGCCGACGACGATCCAGTTCCGGTTGCCGTTGACGACCTTGCCCACGTGCGGGACGAAGACGAGCAGCTGGAAGGCGGCGGAGGCGAACAGCGCCGGGACGGCCAGCCGCTGCCAGGTCCGGGCCGGGACCCGGCTGGCCACGGCCAGGACGAGCGCGCCGAACACCGCGAACAGCGCCTGCTTCTTGAAGATGGCGTAGGGCGAGCCGTACTCGGTCAGCGCCTCGACGCTGGAGCTGGACAGCACCATGACGAGCCCGATGACCACCAGCACCGACGTCGCGCCGAGCAGGACGTGGTGCGTCGCCAGCGGGGAGTCCAGGAGCTTCGTGCGGTCCCGGAACCACTCCCCCACGGCGTCCAGCCACGCCGGGCGGCGCCAGTTGACGGGGCGGGCCCGCGTGCTCTCGACCGCCACCTCAGGACCCCCGGCCGAACCGTCGGGTCACGGCCGCGGCGAACTCGTCGCCGCGGTGACCGTACGAGCGGAACTGGTCCCACGACGCGCAGGCCGGCGCGAGCAGCACGGTGTCCCCGGGCTGCGCGAGGTCGGCGGCGCGCGCCACGACGGAGTCCATGAGGTCGCTCACGGTGCCATCCTGCGGGAGGTCCACCACGACCACGGGGACCTCGGGTGCGTGTCGCCGCAGCGCGTCCGCGACGAGGTCGCGGTCGCGGCCGATGAGCACGGCCGCGCGCAGCCGCCCGGCGTGGGTGCTCACGAGGTCGTCGAAGGAGGCGCCCTTGGCGTCGCCGCCGGCGATCCACACGACGTGCTCGAACGTGGCCAGCGAGGCGTTCGCGGCGTGGGCGTTCGTCGCCTTGGAGTCGTCGACGTAGCGCACGCCCCCGGTGCTCGCGGGGTCGGCGACCGTCGCCACGCGGTGCGGGGCCGGGGTGAACCCCACGACGCCGTTGCGGACCGCGACGGGCGGGACGCCGTGCGCACGGGCCAGCGCCGCGGCGGCCAGGACGTTCTCGACCGTGTGCGGGGGGACGGGGTCGGTGGACCCCTCGGGCCGCAGGTCCTTCAGCGAGCACAGCTCCGCGGCGTGCGAGCGCCGGTTCTCCACGAACGCCCGGTCGCACAGGACGTCCTCGACCAGGCCGAGCATCGACAGACCCGGTGCGGCGCGGGTGAACCCGACGGCGCGGGCGCCCTCGACCACGTCGGCCTCGCGGACGAGGTCCTCGGTGACGGGGTCGGCGGCGTTGTAGACGCAGGCGATCTCGGTGTTGCGGTAGATCCTGCCCTTGGCCAGCGCGTACGCCTCGGGTGAGCCGTGCCAGTCGAGGTGGTCGGGGGCGATGTTCAGCACCGCGGCCGCGCGCGGGCGCAGGGAGTTCTCCAGGTCCGTGGACAGCCAGTGCAGCTGGTAGCTGGACAGTTCCACGGCGAGGACCTCGTAGGCGTGCGGGTGGCGCAGCGCCTCCACGAGCGGGGTGCCGACGTTGCCCGCGCTGGTGGCGCGCAACCCGGCGGCGCGCAGCATCGAGGCGAGCATCTCCACGACGGTCGTCTTGCCGTTCGTCCCGGTCAGCGTCAGCCAGGGCGCGGCCCCGGTCTGCGGACGCATCCGCCAGGCCAGTTCGACGTCGCCCCACACGGGGACCCCGGCCAGGGCCGCGGACACGAGCAGCGGGGCGTCGGGGTGCCAGCCGGGGGAGGTGACGACGAGGTCGAAGGCGTCCCAGGGGGCGGGGGGCTCGGTGACGTGCTCGGGGCCGAGGTGGACGCTCGCGCCGAGGACCTCGAGCAGCTGGGCCTTCTCGCGCTGGGACTCCCCCGTCGCGGAGTCGACGACGACGACCTCGGCGCCGACCTCGAGCAGGGCGTCGGCCGCGGCGAAGCCGGACAGGCCGATGCCCGTGACGAGGGTGCGCAACCCGCTCCAGCGGGAGGTGAGGTGGCGCAGCTCGCGGACGCGGTCGGTGTCGTCGGCGCGGGGGTTCGGGTTGCCGAGCCAGGAGTCGAAGATCGTCACTGGCTGATCACCTCCGTTCGCTCGGTCGCGGCGCCCGTGTCGACGCCTTCCTCCGGGACCACGCAGCGACTCCGTCGGCGTGTTCCCTGCGTCCAGGCGTCGACGCGCCGCTCCTCGCTCACTGGCTGGTCACCCACTGCGCGTAGAACACCCCGAGGCCGAGGGAGACGAACAACCCGGCGATGATCCAGAACCGGATGACGATGGTGACCTCGCCCCAGCCGGCGAGCTCGAAGTGGTGCTGCAGGGGTGCCATCCGGAAGATCCGCCTGCCCGTGAGCTTGAAGCTGCCGACCTGCAGGATCACGGACAGCGTGATGATGACGAACAGGCCGCCGAGCAGGACGAGCAGGATCTGGGTGCGGGACAGGATGGCCAGGCCCGCGAGCGCGCCGCCGAGGGCCAGGGACCCGGTGTCGCCCATGAAGATCTTCGCCGGGCTGGCGTTCCACCACAGGAACCCGAAGCAGGCGCCCATGACGGCCGCCGCCACGACGGCGAGGTCGCGGGGGTCGCGGACCTCGTAGCAGCGGGCCTCGACCTCCTTCAGCGTCCAGCAGCTCTGGTTGGACTGGAAGGTGCAGATGAGGACGTAGGCGGCCAGGACCAGGGTCGTCGCGCCGGTGGCCAGGCCGTCGAGGCCGTCGGTGAGGTTGACGCCGTTGCTCACCGCGGAGGTGATGACGAGCACCCACACGACGAAGGCGATGGTGCCGCCGAGGGCGCCGAACCAGGCGAGGTCGAGCTGGGTGTCGCGCAGGATCGAGATGTGCGTCGAGGCGGGCGTGGCGTGCCCGCGGGCCTGGGAGGGGAACTGCAGGGCCAGCACGGCGAAGGCGATCCCGACCAGGCCCTGGCCGATGAGCTTGGCCCGCGCGGTCAGCCCGAGGCTGCGCTGCTTGGAGATCTTCAGGAAGTCGTCGAGGAAGCCGACGACCCCCAGCCCCGTCATGAGGCCGAGCGCCAGCAGGCCCGAGGCGGACGGCGTCCAGCCGGTGAACAGGTGCGCGGCGCCGTAGGCGAGCAACGACGCGAGGATGATGACGACCCCGCCCATGGTGGGCGTGCCGCGCTTGGTGTGGTGCGTCGTGGGCCCGTCGTCGCGGACGAACTGCCCGTACTTGCGGTGCACGAGCCAGCGGATGTACAGCGGTGTCCCGAAGAGCGAGACGACGAGCGAGAACGCTCCCGCGATGAGGACGGTCCTCACGTCTGTGACGCCTCCGCACTGATCAGGGTTTCGGCGAGCCGTCCCAGGCCCGCGCCGTTGGACGACTTCACCAGGACCACGTCCCCGGGGCGCAGCCGGGGGGTCAGGAACTCCAGGGCGGCGTCGACGTCGTCGGCGAACGCGGCCTCCTCGCCCCACGAACCCTCCATGACGGCCCCGGTGTAGATCGGCCGGGCGCCCCGGCCGACGACGAGGAGCTGGTCGACGTCGAGGCGGACGACGGTGCGGCCCAGGACGTCGTGCTCGTCGCGAGAGGCGGGCCCGAGCTCGAGCATCTCCCCCAGCACGGCCCAGGTGCGCCGTTCCCGGCCGCCGGAGGAGGCCATCCCGACGAGGGCCTTGAGCGCGGCGCGCATCGAGTCGGGGTTGGCGTTGTAGGCGTCGTGGACGACCGTGACGCCGTCGGCGCGCTCGACGACCTGCATGCGTCCGGGGCTGGCGACCTGCGCGGCGGACAGCGCCCGCGCCACGTCGGTCAGGGGGCTGCCGGTCCCGAGGGCGACGGCGGCGGCGGCCAGGGCGTTGGTCACCTGGTGCTCGCCGTGCAGCCGCAGCCGGACCTCGGCGCCGGCCCCGGCGAACTCCAGGCGGAAACCGGCGCGGGCCTGCTCGTCGAGGACGACGTCGGCCGCGCGCACGTCGGCGTGGGCGCTGCGCCCGAAGGTCAGGACGCGGGCGCGGGTGCGCGAGGCCATGGCGGCGACCCGCTCGTCGTCGGCGTTCAGGACGGCCAGGCCGTCGGCGGGCAGGGCCTCGACGAGTTCGCCCTTGGCCTGCGCGGTCGCCTCCAGGGAACCGAACTCCCCCGCGTGGGCCGCGCCGACGACGAGCTCGACGCCGACGTCGGGGCGGGCGGTGCGGCACAGCGCGGCGATGTGGCCGATCCCGCGCGCCCCCATCTCCACGACGAGGCTGCGCGTGGCGGCGTCGGCGCGCAGGACCGTGAGGGGCGCGCCGATCTCGTTGTTGAAGCTGCCCTGCGGGGCGACGACCGGGCCGGGCAGCACCTGGGCCAGCAGGTCCTTGGTCGTCGTCTTGCCCTGCGAGCCGGTGACCCCCACGACGAGGGGCCCGGACCCGGTCCTGCGCAAGCGGTCCAGCACGCCCGCGGCCAGCCGGCCGAGAGCGGCGACGACGTCGTCGACGAGGACGAGCGCGGCGCCGTCGGGCAGCTCGACCGCGCGCTCGGCCAGCACGGCGCTCGCACCGGCGCCCACGGCGACGGCGGCGTAGTCCGCACCGTCGACGCGCTCGCCCGCCAGGGCGACGAACAGCGAACCCGGGGAGGCGGCCCGGGAGTCGATGACGACCGGGCCCTCCACGCGGGCCGTGGCGGGCCCGGCGTGGACCCGGCCACCGGCCAGGTCCGCCACCTCCGCCGCCGTCAGGGCGATCACTGCGTACCTCCTCGCGCGGCGTGCGCCGCGACCCATCGTCCGAGGGCGGCGGCGGCGACCTCGCGGTCGTCGAAGGGAACCACCACCCCGGCGGTCTCCTGCCCCGTCTCGTGCCCCTTGCCGGCCAGCAGGACGGTGTCCTGCGCGCTCGTGCACCGTTCCAGCGCCGCCTCGACCGCCGCCCGGCGGTCGGCGACCTCCAGCACCTCGGCGGTGCCCCCGCGCGTCCCGTCGAGGACGGCGGCGCGGATCGCCGCGGGGTCCTCCGAGCGCGGGTTGTCGTCGGTGACGACGGCGACGTCGGCGCCCGCCGCGACGGCGGCCCCCATGAGCGGGCGCTTGCCGCGGTCGCGGTCCCCGCCGGCGCCGACGACGGCGACGAGGCGGCCCGGGGTGATGCCGCGCAGCGTCGTCAGCACCCGCTCCAGGGCGTCGGGGGTGTGCGCGTAGTCGACCACGACGAGGGGGGCGCCGTCGTGGACGACGGGCTGCATGCGGCCCGGGACGCCCTCGGCCGCGGCCGTCCCCCGCTCCACGGTCTCGGGGTCCAGCCCCAGGCGCAGCGCGCTGACGGCGGCCAGCGCGGCGTTGGCGACGTTGAAGTCCCCCGGCAGCGGGCAGGTCAGGCGCAGCTCGACGCCGTCGGGGCCGGTGAGCCGGAACGTGCTGCGGGCGCGCTCGGTCGTGACGTCGCCGACGCGCCAGTCCCCCGCGGGGCCGACGGTCTCGACGGGCACGCTCGCGCGCTCGACGAGCCGCGCCCCCCACCCGTCGCGCTCGTCGCCGGTCCAGACGACACCGCGGCGGGAGTGGGCCGGGGTGAACAGCCGCGCCTTGGCCTCGAAGTACTCCTGCATCGAGCCGTGGAAGTCCAGGTGGTCCTGGGACAGGTTCGTGAACGCGGCGACGTCGAGGACGAGACCGTCGACGCGGTGCAGGGCCAGGGCGTGCGAGGAGACCTCGAGGGCGCAGCCGCGGACCCCGGCGGTGACCATCCGGGCGAGCAGGGCGTGCAGGTCGGGTGCCTCGGGGGTGGTGCGGACGCTGCTGACGCGCTCGCCGGCGATGCGGGTCTCGACGGTGCCGAGCAGGCCCGTCGTCCAGCCGGCCCAGCGCAGCAGGGACTCCACGAGGTAGGCCGTCGTGGTCTTGCCGTTGGTGCCCGTGACCCCGAAGGTCGTCAGCGCGTCCCCGGGACGGCCGAAGACGCGGGCGGCGAGGTCGCCGAGGACGGCGCGCGGGTCCGGGACGACGAGCACGGGCAGACCCGTGGCGTCCGCGGTCTCGCGGCCGGCGGGGTCGGTGAGGATCGCCACGGCCCCCGCGCGGGCGGCCTGGTCGCTGAAGCGGGCCCCGTGCACGTTGGCCCCGGGCAGCGCGGCGTAGAGGTCCCCGGGCCCGACCCGGCGGGAGTCCAGGGTGACCCCGCGGACGGTGGTCGCCGGCCCCGCGGGGGCCGCACCGGGGAAACGGGTGCCGAGGACCTGCGCGAGGTCCGCGAGGGTGAGGTGTTCGCCGTCGGTCATCGGCACGGTGGGAGGCTACCCGCCCGGGCGGGGCGCTCCGCACCACGCGCGGTGCGTGTCGGGGAACCGGTGGTCGTCGGGGGTCGTCTCACGGTCTGGTCACTGGCCGGCGGTGTCGCCCACCGCGCCCGTGGCGATCTCCTGCTCGGCGTCCTGGTCACCGCCCCACGTCAGCGGCAGGTCGGCCGGTGGTCGCGTGGACGGGGCCACGCCGCGCTGCACCAGGGCGTACGACATGACCTCCTTGAACACCGGCCCCGCCGCCGAACCCCCGTAGTAGTTCGTCTTCGGGTCCTGCAGGATGACCGCGACCACGAGTTCGGGGTCGTCCGCCGGGGCCATCCCGATGAAGGACGCGGTGTACCCCGAGTAGCGCCCGAGGTCGGAGTCGTAACGTTCGGCGGTACCGGTCTTGCCGGCCACGAGGTACCCCGGGATCGCGGCGGCCGCCGCGGTCCCCTCCTCGGAGACGACGGCCTGCATCATGTCCCGCAACGTCTTCGCCGTCGCCGCGCTGACGACCCGGGTGGACTCCCCGGCGGGTTCGGCCCGGTAGTTCCCGTTCGGGTCCGACGTCCCGGAGATGAGCGTGGGTTCGGTTCGGACCCCGTCGTTGGCGATGGTGGCGAACACCGACGCGGCCTGCACGGCGTTCACGGAGATGCCCTGGCCGAACATGACCGTGTAGCGCTGGGTCCCCGAGTACTTCGCCGGGTCCCCCACGATCCCGGCGGTCTCGCCGGGGAACTCCAGCGTGGTCCGGGAACCGAACCCGAACTTCTGCTGGTAGCCGTGCAGGATCTGGGAGACCTTCTTCAGGTCGGGGTCCAGCTTCTCGCCCGCCAGGATCGTGCCGATGTTGCTCGACTGGGCCAGCACGCCCGCCAGGGTCAGCTTCTCGTCGCCGTGGGGGTGGGAGTCGTGGAACGTCTTGTCGAAGCGCTTGAGCTCGCCGGGCACGGTGAAGCGGCTGTCCGCGGTGTCGACCCCCTCCTCGAGCGCGGCGGCCAGCGTCACGACCTTCGCGGTCGAGCCCGGTTCGAAGGCCTCCGTGAGGGCCGTGTTCTGCAACTGGGCGTTGGTCATGCCCGTGAGGTTCGCCGGGTCGATGCTCGGGGCGCTGGCCAGGGCCAGGAGCCGCTGCTCCTTGTCCATGATGACGACGGTGCCCGAGCGCGCCCCGGTCTCGACGACCTTGGCCGCGATCGCCGTCTGCGCCTTCCACTGCAGGTCGGAGTCGATCGTCAGGTGCAGCGAGGTGCCGTCGACCGGTTCGGTCGTCTCCCGGTTGCCCAGGGGGATCTCCTGGCCGCCGAGGCTGCGTTCGTAGCGCATCAGGCCGTTGCGGCCCTGCAGCAGGTGCTGGTCGGCGTACTCCAGGCCCGACAGGGGTTTGTCGACGACGTTGCCGTCGTCGTCGGTCTCCGCGGTGCCGAGGATGCCGACCAGCGTGGAGGACGCGGCCCCCGTGGGGTAGATGCGCTGGGTCTGGCGCACCGAGGTGATCCCGGCGACGCCGACGTCGGAGACCTGCTGCCACAGCTCGGGGGTGATGCCCACGGCGACCTTGGCGTAGTGGTTGTCCCCCGTGAGCTTGGCCGTCAGCGTCTGCTCGTCGATGCCGAGGATGGGGGCGAGCAGGGCCGCCGCCCCGGCCGGCCCCGTGCCCCGGCCGGCCTTGTACGGCTCGCCGTTGGCCCGCAGGTTGAACCCGGCGACGGCCTTGGGGTCGGCGATGACGTCGCGGCGCTCGACGGAGGTGGCCAGCACGACGCCCTCGTCGTCGACGATGTCCCCGCGCTTGGCGTACAGCGTGGTCTGCGAGGTGCGCTGCTTCAGCGCCCGGCCGGCCAGCGCGTTGGCGTCGGCCCCCTGCAGCTGCACGAGCCGGCCCCCCAGGATCCCCAGGCCGCCGAGGACGCCGACGGTGTAGACCCGCATCCGCATGTCGGGCCGGGGGTGCCGGCCGGGGTCGGTGGCCTCGGGGCGGGGACGGCGACGGGACACGAGGGACCTCTCGGGCCGGGACGGACGGGCGGGCGGGCTCAGCGGGCCGGGGTCTGCGCCTGGCTCGCGGCCGGGGACGCCGACGGCTTCGGCGCGGGGGTGGCCTCCCCCACCACCCCGGACCCGGTCAGGTGCACGGCGTCGGGGGCGGCGACCATGCCCAGCTGCGCGGCGCGCTGCGCCAGCTGCTCGGGCGAGGACTGCTGGGCCAGGGACTCGGCCGCGGCCTGCTGCTGGTTGGCGAGCCGCTGCGACTGCACCTGCAGGTCGGTGATCCGGTAGGCGTCGCCCGCGATGGCGATGTTCGTCATCAGCAGGCCGAGCAGGCCCAGCGTCAGCAGCACGACGCACGCGACGGGCAGCGGCAACCGCAGGCGGCGGACCGCGGGCGGGGTGACGACCTGGAGTTCGGGACGCGCCTCGGCGGACGTCTTGAGCTGGCGGACCGGAGCGTTCCGGGCCGCGATCAGGGGCTGGCTCATCACGGCGTCCTTCGGTCGGTCGTGCCGAACTCGCTCGGCTCGAGGGGGCGGGTTTCGTGGCGGGTGCGGGGGCGGGCCGCGGCGGGTCGGCCGCTGGGACGTGGACGATCCTCGTCCGGCAGGCGACGCACCGCACGCAGGCGCGCCGACGCCGACCGTGGATTCTGCGCCAGCTCGACCTCGTCGGCCTGCTCCCCGCCCCGGGTGAGGAGTTCGGCGCGGGGTCCGGAACCGGCGGGGACGAACGGCAGGTCGGGCGGGGCGGAACTCGTGGACAGTTGCCGCAGAACGGTTTTGGTGATCCGGTCCTCAAGGGAGTGGAACGTCAGGACCGCGAGGCGGCCGTCGGGGGCCAGCCTCTCGAACGCGGCCGGCAGGGTTCGCTCGACGACCCCGAGTTCGTCGTTGACCGCGATGCGCAACGCCTGGAACGTCCGCTTGGCGGGGTTGCCCCCCGTGCGCCGGGTGGCGGCAGGAACGTTGGCGCGCACCAGGTCCACGAGCCGGGCGGAGTTCGTGAAGGGTTCGCCGTCGCGTTCGCGCACGATCGCCGACGCGATGCGGGGGGCGAACCTCTCCTCGCCGTACACCCGCAGGATGCGCGTCAACTCGCTGTGGGACAACGTGTTCAGGAGTTCGGCGGCCGTCCGGCCCGTGGTGGGGTCCATGCGCATGTCGAGCGCGGTGTCCCGGGCGTAGGAGAAACCCCGGTCGTCGTCGTCGAGCTGCAGGGAGGACACGCCGAGGTCGAGGAACACCGCGTCGACGGCCTGCAGGCCGAGGTCGTCGAGGGCGTCGGCGAAACCGTCGGAGACGCTGTGGACGAGGGTGACGCGGTCGGCGAACTCGTGCAGCCGGTGCGCGGCGAGCTCGAGGGCGCGGGGGTCGCGGTCCATCCCGACCAGCCGCAGGCCGGGGTGGCGCCGCAGGAGTTCTGCGGCGTGACCGCCCATGCCGAGCGTGAGGTCGACGCTGACGGCACCGGGGTGGCGCAGGGCCGGCGAGAGGACCTCGGTGCAGCGTTCGAGCATGACGGAGACGTGCCGGTCCGCAGCCTCTTGCGCCCGGTCCTCCGCCCACGTCGTGAGCGGACGTCCGCCGTCCACGTCGTCCACCTCCGCCCCGCTGTCCTGCCGTCGACACCTCTGGTCCTGCTGCGCCCGTCGGGCGTGGTCCCCATCCGCACGACCCGCCGGCCCTGGCGCCGGGGAAGTGGCGTCAGGACCGTCGGGGCCGGGCGGGTGGAGGCCGCGTCCGACGGGTCCTCGAGTTCTGACCTCGACTCGAGGGGTGAGGATCAGAGGACCCCCGGCAGGACCTCCTCGCTGCGGTCGGCGAACGAGGACTCGGCGCCCTCGAGGTAGGTCTCCCAGGTGGGCAGGTCCCAGACCTCGACCCGGCTGCCGGCACCGATGACGGCGACGTCGCGGTCGAGACCGGCGTACTGCCGCAGCAACGGCGGCACGGTGACCCGGCCCTGCTTGTCCGGCACCTCGCTCGAGGCACCGGACAGGAAGACGCGCTGGTAGTCGCGCGCCTCCTTGTTGGTGAGCGGCGCTCGCCGCAGCTCCTCGTGCATCTGCTGGAACTCCTGCATGGGGAAGACGTAGAGGCAGCGGTCCTGCCCCCGGGTGATCACGAGACCGTCGAGCAACTGGTCCCGGAACCGCGCCGGGAGGATCAGCCGCCCCTTGTCGTCCAGTCGAGGTGTGTGGGTGCCCAGGAACACCGCACACCCCCACCGGACGGCTTCGAAACCTGTTCTGCTGCCTCTTGTCCTAGCTGTCGCCCGACCCCCTGTGGACCAGACTCCTCCACGGTACTCCACTTTCCTCCACCGTCAACGCCGTTCGACCCAGAGTGACGAGGTGATCGCAGCGTCGATGCAGGTCAGAGGCGGTGGAGCACTGTGGAGCCCTCGCGCGGGCCGTCGGCCGGTCACCGTCCGCACACGCGGTCCAGGCCGCCCCGGGGGCCTGCCGGGGGGTCCCCGGCCCCGGTCCCGGGTCGAGGGGGGCGCCGCGGTGGGGGGAAGTGGGGGCGGTGGAGGGGACGGGGGCGGCTCCGAGGGGGTGGGTGAACGGGCGGAGGGGGTGCTCCGTGGGGCACAGTGGGGGCGTCCGGCACCGGTGCCCGGTCGCAGGGTTGCTCGCGGCCCGCGGCGGGGCACCGCACGCCCCGGACGGACGTTCGAACCGCGACGTCCACCGAACGGAGACGAGGGCACGTGACCACGACGAGCGCACTCCCAGGCAGCCACCCCGCCGAGCCGGTGGCCCTGGACCCGCAGGAACTGCCCGCCGCGCTCGAACGCCTGCGAGGAGCCGCCGACGAGCTCGCCGCCGCCGTCGACGGCGTCATCCAGGGCAAGGACGACACCGTCCGCCTCGCCCTGACGGTGCTCTTCGCCGAGGGGCACCTGCTCGTCGAGGACGTGCCGGGCGTCGGCAAGACCATGCTCGCCAAGTCGCTGGCCCGGGCGATCGAGGGCACCGTGCGCCGCATCCAGTTCACCCCCGACCTGCTGCCCAGCGACGTCACGGGGTCGAGCATCTGGAACCAGGAGCGGGCCGCCTTCGAGTTCCGGCCGGGAGCGGTCTTCGCCAACGTCGTCATCGGCGACGAGATCAACCGCGCCTCCCCCAAGACGCAGTCGGCGCTGCTGGAGTGCATGGAGGAGGGACAGGTCACCGTCGACGGGACCACCTGGCGCCTGGACCGGCCGTTCATCGTCTTCGCCACGCAGAACCCCGTCGAGATGGACGGCACCTACCCCCTGCCCGAGGCCCAGCGCGACCGGTTCATGGCCCGCATCTCCATGGGGTACCCCTCCGCCTCGGCCGAGCTCACGATGCTCAGCGAGCACGGCGCCACCGACCCGCTGGAGGAGGTCAAGCCCGTCGTCGACGTGAGCGAGGTCCGGTTGCTGTCGCGGGCCGTACGGGGTGTCCACGCCGCCGAACCGCTCAAGCAGTACGTCGTGGACCTCGTGCGCCGGACCCGCGCGCACCCCGACCTGCGCCTGGGCGCCTCCCCGCGCGCCGCCCTGCACCTGCTGCGCGCGGCACGCTCGCGGGCGGCGCTGGAGGGCCGTGACCACGTGCTGCCCGACGACGTGCAGGCCCTGGCCGTCCCGGTCGTGGCGCACCGGCTGCTGCTGACCGCCGACGCCCTGCTGGCCGGCCGCGACGGGGCGGACGTCGTCACCGACGTGCTGCGCACGACGGCCCTGCCCACGCCGCGGTGAGCCGGCCGGTGCGCTGGCGGCCCACCCCGCGCGGGTGGGTCTTCGCCGTGGTGGGCGTGGTGGCGGCCGTGGGGGCGCCGTTCCTGGGCCAGCGCGACATCCTGCGCCTCGGCGTCCTGCTGCTCGTCCTGGTCGCGGTCGCCGCCTGGTCGACGACGCGCAGCGTCCAGACCCTCGACCTCGTGTCGAGGTCCAAGGACGAACTGGTCGAGGCGGGCGTCCCGAGCACGGTGCGGCTGGCCGTCGTCGGGCGGGCCCGCGCGGGTGTGCGGCTCGTCGTGGAGGACTCCGCTCCGTTGGCCCTCGGCGGCACGGCGCGGTTGACCCTGCCCCGCCTGCGCGAGGGCGAGACCCTCGACCTGGAGTACAGGGTGAGGTCGGAGACGCGGGGCTCCTACCGCCTCGGTCCCGCCACGGTGATCGCCCTCGACGTCTTCGGGCTCGTGCGTTCCGCACGTGTCCTCGGGGACGGTGTGACGCTCGACGTCCTCCCCCGGGTCCACCCGCTGGCCGACCTCACCCTGGGCGAGCTGGGCGGCTCCCGCGGTTCCTCGGCCAGCGCCTCGGCCGCAGCCGCCCCCGACGACGTCTCGATCCGCGAGTACCGCGTCGGGGACGACCTGCGCCGGGTGCACTGGCGCTCCACCGCCCGGCGCGGCGCGGTGATGGTGCGCTCCGACGAGCACCCCGGCCGGCCCGACGTCGTCGTCCTGCTCGACACCCGGGCCGGGGCCCACGCCGGGCGCGGGCCGGGCAGCTCCCTGGAGTGGGGCATCAGCGCCGCCGCCTCCGTCGCCGCCCACCTGCAGCGCCGGCGCCACCGCGTCCGGCTCCTGCACGACGGAGCGTACGACCCGCCGCGCGAGCTCGACGAGACGTCCGCCGTGCGCGGGCTCATGCGCTCGCTCGCCCGGCTGCAGCCGGGGCAGCCCGACGGCCTCGCGCGGTCGGTGACCTCGCTGGGTCGCGGCGAGTCGACCCTCCTCGTCGCCGTCCTCGGGCAGGTCGACGAGGACGACGTCGCTCCTCTGCTGTCCGCCCGCCCCCTCGGCGTGCCGGCCCTGGCGATCCTGCTGCGGGCCTCGGCCTGGGGCACCCCCGACGAGTCGTCGGACGCGGGGCTCGAACGCGCCCGGCTCGTCCTGGCCCGCGCCGGGTGGCGCACCTCGGTGGCCGGTCCCGGGGACCTCGTCCCAGACGTCTGGGCCCACCTCACCCGCTCCGGATCGCGAGGCGTCGCCTCCGTCCCGTCCTCCGAGGAGGTCACCCCGTGACGCGCAGTGCCCGGACCGCCCTGTGGGCCGCCGCCGCGAGCGGCGCGGCGGTGCTGACCCTGCGTCCCCTCGTCGTCTCCTCCGGGTGGGTCGTCGGTGCGCTCGGGATGGTGTGCGCGGTGGCCGGCGCGGGCCTGGTGGTCCGCGGGGTGTTCCGCCGCCGCGGTCTGGCCGTCGCGGTGCAGGCCCTCGCCGTCCTGGGGGTGCTGGTCCTGCTGTTCAACGGCGGAACGGCCGTCGCCGGGATCGTGCCGACCCCCGCCACGTTCTCGCGGCTGGTGCAGCTCACCACCGACGGGGTGCAGGTCGTCCAGCGCTACAGCGTGCCCGCCGTCGACCTGCGGGGGCTGCGGCTGCTCCTGGTCGCCGGAGCCGGCCTGGTCGCCTTCGCGGTCGACCTGTTCGCCGTCACCCTGCGGCGCCCGGCCCTGGCCGGGCTGCCGCTGCTGGGGATGGTCGCCGTCCCGCTGGCCCTGGCGCCGGGCGGGTCGAGCGCGATCGCCTTCGCCGTGGTGGTCGTGCCGTTCCTCGTGCTGCTGGCCGGAGACCGGCGCTCGTCCCGGCCCCGCGCGGCCGGGGGCGGGCGCCGGTCGGTGGCGGGGGTGACCGCGAGCGCCACGGCCGCCGTCGGGCTGGTCGCGGCGATCGCGGTGCCCGCGGCGGTCCCCGGCCTGGACGAGCGGCCCCTGACGATCAACACCGGGCCCGGCGACACCATCGCGGTGATCAACCCGATCCTGAACCTCAAGGCGTCCCTGGGCGCGCGGTCGGACGCCACGATCGTCACCTACCAGACCGACGAGCCGGATCCGGCGCCGCTGCGCATCGTGACGGCCGACGTGTTCGACGGGCAGACGTGGGCACCGAGCACGGGCGCCGACATCCCGCGCAGCCAGCGCGTCCAGGACGGGTTGTCGCCGGCGCCGGGGCTGTCGGACGCGGTGCGGCAGGCCGCCGCGGTGCGCACGACGAGGATCTCGATCCGGGGTCTGGACCAGACGTACCTGCCGCTGCCGTACCCGGCGGTGAGCGTCGACATCGCCGGGGACTGGCTGTACGAGAAGGACAGCCTCAACGTCGTCGGGGACGGGGAGACGACCCGCGGCCGGACGTACACGGTGACGCACCTGGAGGTGGACCCGACCGAGCAGGAGCTGCGGGGTGCCCCGCAGCAGGCGCCGGAGGACATCCAGAAGCGGTACACCGCGTTGCCCGACTCGCTGCCGCAGGTGGTGCGGGACACGGCGAGGCAGGTGACGGACGGCTCGACGGACCACTACGAGCAGGCCGCCGCGCTGCAGCGGTACTTCCGCTCGACCGGCGGGTTCACGTACTCCACCACCGCCCCCAACGACGGGGGCTCGGACGCGGTCGCGAGCTTCCTCAACGAGAAGACCGGCTTCTGCGTGCAGTTCGCCTCGGCGATGGCCGTCATGGCCCGCTCCCTGGGCATCCCGGCGCGGGTGGCCATCGGGTTCCTGCCCGGGGAGGAGGTCACGGACAAGAGCTGGCGGATCAGTGCCCAGGACGCGCACGCGTGGCCCGAGCTGTACTTCGACGGGGTGGGCTGGGTGCGGTTCGAGCCGACCCCGGCGACCCGCACGGGTCAGTCGCCGGCCTGGACGACGCCGCTGGTGCCCTTGACCCCGGTGCCGTCCTCCTCGGCCGGCGCTCCGGCTCCCAGCACCGCGGCCACGGCGCCGTCCGCGACCGCGAGCACGGCGACCTCGACCACCTCGGCGGCCGCGGCGCAGGCCCGGCCCACCGGCTGGGACCGCTTCCTGGCGCTGCCGTGGGGGTGGATCCTCGGGGCGCTGGTCCTGGTCGTCGCGGTGCTGACCCCCTGGGTGACGGCGTCGTGGGCGTCGCGCCGGCGCTGGGCGCGGGTGGGTGACGTGTCGTCGTCGGCGGAGGCAGCGTGGCAGGAGCTGGCGGAGCGGGTGCACGACCTGGGGTTGAGCTGGCCGGCCTCGACCACGCCCCGGCAGCGGGCGGCGGCGTTGTCGGAGTTCACCGAGGCGGGCTCGCCCGCCGCGGTGGAGCTGCAGCGGATGCGGGCGGCGGTCGAGAGCGCCCGGTTCGGCGCGGGCTCGTCGCCGTCCGCGGGCGCGGTCCCGGGGACGGTGCTGGTGGCCTCCGCCCAGTCGGGCCGGCTGGTGCGGGCGCAGGTGGACGTCGTCGTCGAGGCCGTGGCCGCGAGCCGGCCCCGGTGGTTGCAGTGGCGGGCACGGTGGTTCCCGATGGCGGGGGTGCGCCGGTTCCTGGACTGGTGGGACGCGGACTGACCCCCGCCCCGAGCGCGTCAAGGGCCCGACCGCGACGTGCGGTCGGGCCCTCCGCCTGCCCGGGCCGTACCGGGCCCGGACGTGGGAACGGGCGCCGTGGATGCCCACGACGCCCGTTCGATCTCACCGTCCGGGAGACGGTGAGGAAGTGTTCACCATTGACCGCGCCGACGGTCCCACCGCTGCTCGAGACGCTCCATGAATGATCCGCTGCGTCGCGACTTCCCGGGTCGCGGCGGGCGCGGAGCACCCGCGGGTGGCTGACCGGCGGCTGCACCTGATGCTCCCCGAGCCGGTGAGAAGGCCCAGATCGTGCCGGCGAGCATGACGATGAAACCGCCTGCTCCCAGCCAGACCTGACTCGTGCTGACCCCGATGATGAGGAGCACGAGACCCACCACGACGGCAGCGATGCCGATGACGAGGCGCCGTCTGGCGGCGCGTCCGTGACGGGAGCCCTTCATGGCGTTGGCGAACTTGGGATCGTCCGCGGACAGCGCACGTTCCATCTGCTCGAGCAGACGCTGCTCATGTTCCGAGAGCGGCACCTGTACCTCCTGGCGTGCGCACGTTGTCGACCAAGGATATGTCCCCGCGGCGGGGGGCGAAACTCGACGTACCACATCGTCTCCTACGGACGGTCGTGCTGTGGCGCGGATAGCGTGTCTCGTCCTCCTCGTGGAGGAACGACGCAGCCCTGCGTCCGGTTCCGCCGCAGGTCAGGAACCTGCACCCCGGGTCCTGGCCGCTCAGCCCCGGCGCAGGAGGGTGGCGGGTCTCACACTGCCCGCGCCGAAGCGGGCCCCGGCCCGGTCGACCGCACCGTCCGCCTCGCGCCAGCCGTGGGCCCGTTCGCCCAGGACGAGCTGGCGCGGGGAGGTCGCGGAGTCGGCCAGTCCCTCCAGCCGGACCCCGACCAGCCGCAGCCGGGCGCGCTGGAGGCCGAGGCCGTCGAACAGGTCCCGGGCCGTGGCGTGGATCTCCCGGGTGACGTCGGTGCGTTCGCGCAGCGTCCTGGACCGGGTGATCGTCGTGAAGTCGGCGAAGCGGACCTTCAGGACGACCGTGCGCCCGGCCACCCCCTGGGCCCGGGCCCGGGACGCGGTCCGTTCGGCGAGGCGGAGCAGTTCGCGGTGGACGTGGCGGGGGTCGTCGACGTCGCGGGCGAACGTCTCCTCCGACCCGATGCTGCGTTCGGGGACGGTGGCCACCACACGGCGTTCGTCGCGGCCCCAGGCCAGGGCGTGCAGGTGGCGGCCGGTCGCCTCCCCCAGCCCGCGGACCAGGGTGGTGAGCGGGGTGTGGGCGATGTCGGCGACCGTGCGCAGCCCGAGCCGGCCGAGCGCCTCCTCGGTCTTGTCCCCCACGCCCCACAGGGCCCCGACGGGCAGGGCGTGCAGGAAGGAGACCGTCTGGGCGTGCGGGACCACGAGCAGCCCGTCGGGTTTGGCCCCGCCGGAGGCGAGCTTGGCCACGAACTTCGTCGAGGCCACCCCGACCGAGCACGTGATCCCCTGCTCGTCGGCGACCCGGTCGCGCAGCAGCTGCCCGATCCGGGCGGGACTGCCGAGCCGGCGCACCGTCCCGGAGACGTCGAGGAACGCCTCGTCGAGGCTGAGCGGCTCCACGACGGGGGTGACCGAGCGGAACACCTCCATGACCCCGGCCGAGATCCGCGCGTAGTCCTCGTGGTGCGGGACGAGGACCGTCGCGGTCGGGCACAACCGGCGCGCGCGGGCCATGGGCATGGCCGCGTGCACGCCGAACCGGCGGGCCTCGTAGGTCGCCGACAGGACGACCCCGCGGTCACCGCCGCCGACGACGACGGGCGTGCCGACCAGGTCGGGCCGGCGCAGCAGTTCGACGGAGGCGTAGAACGCGTCCATGTCCACGTGCAGCACCGTGCACCCGGTGTCGTCGTCGTCCAGGCCCCAGCCGCCGGGCGCCTCAGGGCGGTGCAGCTGACGACGGCTCACCGGGTGCTCCCCAGGTCCGTCGCGCCCTGGTCGACCTCGGGGTCGACCTCGCGGTCAGCGGGTGGCGTGCAGGTGCAGCTGACCGGCCAGGACCTGCAGCTCGGGCGAGGCGGCGGCGAGGAGCTCCAGCTCGTGCAGCAGCGCGAGGTCGTCGTCGGACTCGGCGCTGGCCGACGGCACGACGTCGCTGAAGGTGCGGGCCCCCTCCACCGCGGTGACGGTGAACCCGGCCTGCTCGGCCAGGGCCGTCGCACGCGCCCGGTCGTAGCGGCGGCGCAACGGGTCGTTCGGGCTCCACCGGTGCTCGTCGCCGGACAGCACGTGCAGGGCCTGCCCGAGGTGGCCGGCCAGGACGCGGGACAGCACGCTCGCCGGCCACTGGGCGACGAGCAGGCTGAGCCGGCCGCCGGGGCGCAGGACGTCGTGCGCGGCGCGCAGGGCCGCAGCCGGGTCGTCGACGACCTCCAGGACGCCGTGGCACAGCAGGACGTCGACGCTGCCGGCAGCGAGCAGACCCGACAGTTCGGCCGCGTCGCCCTGGACGGAACGGACCCGTCCGGACAGTCCGGCCTCGACCGTGCGGCGTTCCAGCGCGGCGAGCGCGTCCGGGGACGGGTCGACGACGACGACGCGGTGCCCGAGCGCGGCGACCCGGACGGCGAGACCGCCGGTCCCCCCGCCGAGGTCGACGACGGTGAGCTCGGAGGCGCCGCTGTCGGCGGCCGCGTCGGCGAGCAGACGCTGGACCCCGTCCCACAGGACCGTCGAGGTGCGGGGGCGGCCCCGTTCCTTCGCCACTCGTTCCTCCAGCCTCGTGCGGGTGCTCGCCCGGCCGGTACCGGGTGTGCCCACCCTAGACACACCGTTCGCGCGCGCTCGTCCGCCGTCCCGATCACCGTTCCGGCCACCGTTCCGGCCACCGTTTCGATCGCCGTGGTGGTCACCGGCCCGCGCTGCCGGAGCTGGAGTGCCACAGCTTGCGGCCGGGCGGGTCCCCCGGTCCCGCGGTGCGCCCGATGGAGCGGGAGTTGCGGGTGTCCTCCCCGGCGGGTCTGAGGTCGGCGTAGGGCGACTGCTCGAACCCGCTGGCGTGCACCAGGACCCGGCGCGTGCCCGGGCCGCCCGCGGTGGACCCGTGGTCCTCGGGGTGGGTGGGCGGGGTCGCCACCACCGGCCGGCTCGAGCGGCTGGCGGCGGCTCCTGCGGTCGCGGCGCGGGAGTACTCGGGGTTCGGCGCCGCGGCGAGGAGCTCGCGGACGGCGTCGATCCCGTCGCCGGTCCAGGCGTCCCAGAGGACGGGCAGCTCCCAGGCCCCCGTCGCCCGCAGCGACACCCCGCGTGGGCCGGTGCGGCGCAGCACCCCGCGGATCACGAGTAGCCAGGAGTGGAAGACCGTCGCCGCGTACGGACCCTGGGCGTCCTCGAAGAACGTCGCGTCGACCGGGCCGGTGGTGTCGTCGAGGGTGAGGAACACGACCCGTCGTCCCGACCTGACGGGCGGGGTCTGGGTGGCGACCTTCACCCCCGCGACGAGGAGTTCGGCCGCGTTGCGCTGCGAGCGCAGGTCCCGGGACGGGGTGACCCGCAACGCCCGCAGCAGCGGGGCGTAGGCGTCGACGACGTGCGCGCTGGCGTCGAGCCCGAGGACGTCGAGCTCGGCGCGGACCCGTTCGGAGCCGGTCATCTCGGGCAGCCCGCTGACCGCGACCCCTTCGGGAGCGTCCCCGAGGTCGAGGGCGAGCTGCACCGCGCGGTCGGGCACGTCGACGGGACGGGACGCCCGCGACTGGGCCGCCGCGGCGACCCGGACGTCGAGGGTCCGCAGCGGGTCCCGGGAGAGCGTGCGGGACGCCACCGGGGCGGACGTCGAACGGTTCCAGCGTTCGAGCTCGGCGACCTGCAGCAGCAGGTCCCGGTGGGTGGCCCTCCCGCGCCGCGGCGCGGCGTCGCCGGCCCTGCCGACCGGGCGCACGCCGTGCAGGGAGTCCAGCGCCCCGGCCAGCACGAGCCGTTCGGCGACCGGGCGCGAGGGCCGCGCGCGGTGCCAGAGGTCGGCCAGGGACCGGTACGGCCGGCCGGCGATGATCCGGGCCACCTCGGCGGCCGAGATCCCCTTCACGTCGGTCAGGGACAACCGGATCCCGAAACCCGTGCCGTCGGCGATCCCCGCTCCCAGACCCTCGGGGTTGCGGACGCCGTGTCCGCCGAGCCAGGGGTCGAGGCCGCCTCCGGGCAGGTGCTCGGGCGGGTGCTCGGGCGGGTCGACCCGCTCCACGCGGTAGGTGGCGCCGGAGGCGTTGACGTCGAGCCCGAGGACGGCGATACCGAGGTTGCGGGCGTCGTCGAGGATCAGCCGCTTGGGGTACATGCCGGGGTCGTGGGTGAGGACGCCGGCGAGGAACGCGGCCGGGTGGTGGGCCTTGAGCCACGCCGACTGGTAGGTGGGCAGGGCGAACGCCGCGGCGTGCGCCTTGCAGAAGCCGAACGACGCGAACGCCGTGAGGACCTCCCAGATCCGGTCGACGACCGCCTCCGGGTAGCCGTGCTCCAGGGCCCCCCGGCGGAACTCCGGCTCCATCTCGGCCTGCCCGGCGCGGGTCCCGAGGTGGCGGCGGTACTCGTCGGACACGGCGAGGTCGTGGCCCGTGGTGGCCCGGATGATCTCGATGACCTGCTCGTGGAAGACGACGACGCCCCCGGTCGGTCCGAGGACGTGCTCGAGCCGGTCGTCGAGGTGCTCGGGTTCGGTCCAGCCCTGCCGGACCTGCAGGAACGGGGTCACCATGTCCGACTTCACGGGGCCGGGGCGGAACAACGAGATGTCGACGATGATGTCGTCGAAGGTCCGGGGCCCGAACTTGCCGACGAGTTCGCGCTGGCCCGGGGACTCGATCTGGAAGCAGCCGAGGGTGCGGGTGGACCGGATGAGCTTGTAGGTCGCCGGGTCGTCGAGCGGGACCTGGCCGCGGTCGTCGAGGTCCACCCGCACCTCCTCGACGCGGGCGATCTCCTGCACGGCGTACGCCATGGCCGACTGCATCCGGATCCCGAGGACGTCGAGCTTGAGCAGCCCCAGGTCCTCGACGTCGTCCTTGTCGAACTGGCTCATCGGGAAGCCCTTCCAGCTGGCCTCCACCGGGGTCCGGTCCAGGAGCCGCGGGTTGGACAGGACGATCCCGCAGGGGTGCAGGGCGACGTGCCGGGGCAGGCCGTCGAGGCGTTCGACGAGGTCGAAGAACACCTCTAGGCGTTCCTGGCCCAGCCCGCTGCGCCGCAGTTCGGGCAGTTCGGCGATCGCCGTGCGGGCGTCGCGGGCCCGCAGGTGCGGGAACGCGGTGGCGATGGCGTCGACCTCGACCGGCGGCAGGCCGAGGGCCGCGCCGACGTCGCGGACGGCGTGGCGGACCCGGAAGCTGTCCATCATCGAGACGCACGTGACGCGCTCGGCGCCGAACCGGCCGAGGACCGCCGCGTAGACCTCCTCGCGGCGGGCGGACTCGACGTCGAGGTCGATGTCGGGCAGCTGCCCGCGACGGGGGTTGAGGAACCGCTCCATGAGCAGGCGGTGCTCGATCGGGTCGACGTCGGAGATCCCCAGGAGGTGGTTCACGAGGCTGCCCGCGCCCGAACCGCGGGCGGCGATGCGCACGTCCATCGCCCTCGTCAGCTCGCAGACGTCGGCGACGGTGAGGAAGTAGCTCGCGAAACCGACGTCGCGGACGATGGCGAGCTCGTCGTCGAGGCGCTGCCGGACCCGGTCCTCCTGCTCGCGGTCGGCCCCCGGGTAGCGCCGGGAGACGCCGGCCTCGCACCGGCGTCTCAGGACGGCGTCCTGGTCCACGGCCTCTGCGAGCCCGAGCGCCGCGGGGTCGGGCAGGTGGTGCGCGCCGATGCCGAGGTCGGTCCCCGGGTCCTGGACCGCACGGTCGGCGAGGAGGTGGGTGGCGGCCAGGAGTTCGGCCGCCACCGCCGGGTCGCCGACGGCGTGGGCGACGTCGGCGGCGGTGCGGGCCATGTCGGCCGACGGCAGCAGGTGCCCCTGGCCGCTGACCCGGTCGGTGTGCCGGGTGGCCAGGGGCACCAGCCGGCGGACGGCGTCGAGGAGGTCGGCCGTCAGCGCCCCCTCGGGCCCGGCCGAGCGGACGGCCGCGGTCAGCACCGCGGGAACCCCCGCGGCCCGGGCGAAGGCGAGCATCCGCGCGGCGTGCTCGACGCTGCCCGCCGTCCCCGGGGCGCCGTGGTGGCAGACGATCTCCACGTGCAGGGACCCCGGAGGGGACAGCGCGCGCCAGCGACGCAGGACGGCACCGGCCAGGTCGTCGCGGCGGGCCAGCACCGCCCGCCCGAGTTCGGAGCCCGGCCCCAGGAGGACGGCCAGCGCGGTGCGGCCGTCGGGCCGGTGCGCGTGGGTGGTGACGAGTTCGAGGCTGCTGACGGGGTTCCCGCGTTCCCCTCCCAGGTGCGTGGCGCTGACCAGCCGGCACAACGCGGCCCAGCCGTTCCCGGTGCCGGCGTCGTCGGTCCCCAGGGCGAGGACGGTGACGCGGGGGAACCTCGGGTCGACGACGGCTCCGCCCCGGACCGGACTCCGGGAGGCGGTGCGGCGCACCGCCACCGAGGGGTCGGACCACGCCGGGAGACCGCTGGCCAGGCCGGTCGGGGTGGTGGCCAGGTCGACACCGAGGACGGGAGCCAGACCCGCTGCCTCGCACGCGCGGACGAACTTCACCGCCCCGTACAGGCCGTCGCGGTCGGTGAGGGCGAGCGTCGACAGGCCGAGGTCGACGGCGCGGGCGACGAGCGCGGCGGGGGTGGAGGTCCCGTGGCGGAGGGAGTACCCGGAGGCGACGTGCAGGTGCGGGAACGGGGCCACGGGGGTGGTGCGGGTGGTCATGGGACGTCCTTCGGAACGTGCCCGTGGGGAAGACCGGGTGTTTCTGGTGGTCTCTGGGTGGTGCGGTGGTCCTCAGCCGGCGAGCGGCACGGCACTGAGCCCGAGCATCGACTCCACGAGCCGGTGGAACCGCTCGGCGTCCGCGAGCAGGTCCTCGGCCGCCGCCTCGTCGACCGCGCCGACCCGACCGGCCTCGACGGCCGAGCGCACCGAGGCGGTCGCCGCGAAACGGTCGGCCCACCCCTGCAGCGCGGGGTCGATGGCGGGCAGCATCTCCCAGACGCTGCGCGGCCCCCCGCTGCGCCGGCCCTGGGCGGGACGGCCGTGCACCGCGACGAGCGCCGCGCCGGCCCGCAGGGCTGCGAGGTGGGCGTGGACGTAGCGTTCGGCCACGTCGTCGCTGCGCAAGGCGGTGAGCAGTTCGTCCTCGCACCGGGCGAGCAGGTCGAGGGCGGCCGTCGTCAGCGGACGCGGGACGCCTGTGGGAGCGTCGAAGGTGGGCATCGCGTTCTCCTCCGGTCGTGCGGTCGGGTCTGCCGTCGACGGGCCCTCAGTCGCTGACGCGCAGCAGCTGCCAGTCCTCCGACGCTTCGGACGAAGAAGTACCACCGACCTCCGACACGGCCGCCGTTCCCGGCCTCACGGGGCGGGCGAGGTCGTACACTCCGGCCCCGCCGGAGTGGCCCACACTGGCCTCGACGCGGAAGACCTCGCGCTCGAGGTCGCCGATCTCGAGGACCGGGCGGGCACGGCCGCCTGGATCACCGGCCTCGGTGGCCTCGCCGTGGACCGCCGCCACGGCCGCGTGCTCCCACCAGGCGCTGCGTTCGCGCCAGCGCGAGAGCACTTCGTGGACCACGTAGAGCCTTCCGCGCCAGACGAACTGCACGGGATCGTCGCCTCCCGTCCGCGCGGACCGGACGTGCACCTCGTCGGAGAACAGCCTCACCGTCGTTCACCTTCCCCACTCGAGCCGGCGCCGCGGCGGACCGCGCGGCGCGGGCGAGCCGGGGGAAGCGGCCCGCGAGGACACGCTCGAGACGCGGCCCGCGGAGCTTCCCCTCCCCCCGGACCGCGTCTCGAGCGGCCACATCGCGTTCGAACACCGGTTCGAACGCATCTCGAAGCTACACCACCGCCCTCAGGGCACGT
Organism: Kineococcus rhizosphaerae; assembly: GCF_003002055.1. Lineage (NCBI taxonomy): Bacteria > Bacillati > Actinomycetota > Actinomycetes > Kineosporiales > Kineosporiaceae > Kineococcus > Kineococcus rhizosphaerae. Next base: position 528,067 of record NZ_PVZF01000002.1, on the reverse strand, counting down.
CAACGCCGGAGCAGGTTGTCCACAGGACGCAGAGTCGCCCTGCAGGACTCAGCGTCACGCGTCGCGCAGAGGTCTCGCCCCGTCACCCGAACGGCCGAGAACCTGTCCACAGCAACGGGAAAGCGGCGCCAGAGGCGGGTCGGGGCATGGGAGCGTGCCCCGGTGATCCGTCTCCGCCCCCTCGCCGCGACCCTCGCCGCAGCGGCCCTGCTCGCCGGGTGTTCGAACGCCGACCCGGAGATTCCGGCGGTTGCAGCGACGAGCGCGCCGGCAACCAGCGCACCAGTAGCGGCCAGCACCCCCAGTGCCAGCACGACACCCGCCTCGATGGCGACGCGGGAGCTCGCAGTGCCGAAACCGTCAGAACTCGCCATGGAATTCTCAGAGCAAGGCGGCGGCGCTTTTGCAAGTTATTATGTTCAAGTTTTGAACTATTCACGCAACTCAGGCGATACAAGCTTGCTTCAATCAATTTCAGACGAGGGGTGTGCTGGCTGCGCGTATGACATTAGCGAAGTGGCGGGATTCTTAAAACACGGCTATATCAATGTGGGGTTAGAAACTAAATTCCACGGTGTTTCATTTCGATCCTGGGAGCCTGATCTTGGAGAACTTCAGATGGATGTCCTCGTCAGCCGCACCCCGCATAACGTAGTCGACCAAGACGATCGAGTCCTCGAGGAGGTGCCCGGTCTGGACGAGGCCGAGTTTTTCCTGTGGTTGAAGTGGATTGACAACCATTGGGTCATCTGGGAAGCAAATTGAAAATCCGTGCCCTCACCGCAAAATTTGCATTGACTATTCTTTTCCTCCTCTATTGCTCGCCGGCACATGCAGAAGGTGACTCTTGGGGTCGAGCCAACGGTGCCCACGTGGAGGTCGGAGCAAGGTCTCATACTCCTACACGAATACCTCCCCGAAAACCTACATCACCAAAAGAGTCGTCCACCCCGCCAGTTCAATCAATGAAGACGACGGCTTGCGGCGCCAGCAACCCAAACATCTCGATTGGAGAGTTCAACTGTCGGGCCTCGGACAGCGTCTGCCCGCCCGGCCAGACTTTTATGACCACATGGACAAGGACCGGTAATACACCTTGGTCCGCGCAAGGCAGCGCCTGCAGCACTGATGGCGCGAGCAGTGGAGCCATCACCCTCCCCACCGTCACCGTCACCGCCTCCGACCTCCAGCGCGTCGGCCTCCCGCCGAGCCCGGTGAACCTCCAGCCGGGCACCGGCGAGGCGCTCCTGAACGTCCCGCTCATCCTCACCACGACGAACGAGACGGTCACGCGCGGCACGACGGTCCTCGGGTTCCCGGTCACGATCCGGGCCACGCCGACGAGCTGGACGTGGACGCTCGGGGACGGGTCGACGGTGGGGCCCACGGCGGACCCGGGGCGGGCGTACCCGCACCAGACGCTGACGCACACGTACACGACCCCCGGCGACCACGCGATCACGCTGACGACGACGTGGACCGGGGAGTACACGATCGCGGGGCTGCCGTACCGGCCCATCGAGGGGACGGCGACGACCACGTCCCCGGCGGTGGGCGTGCACGTCCTGTCCGGCGACAACGTCCTGGTGGCGCCGACCCGCTGATGCGCTGCGGCCCAGCACCACCCCACCACGGGGGCGGGGTGGGCGCACCGCACCGGGCCGTTCGGCGCGACGGGAGACGAGAACGGTTCTACGCTGATGGTGCATGAGGTGGACGCTGCGCCAGGAACCCGTCGAAGGCGGTGGCTCCTCCACGGCCGCCCCTGGAGGTCACTCCACCTCCGTGCTCCAGCTGCCGCCGGTCGAGTGCACCGCGGAAGCCCTCGTCGACCTCGACGCGGTGGGCACGGTCGTGCAGGTCCCGGCCACCGTGCGGGACGTCGGCGGGCTCGCGCGGCACCTGCAGGTCGCGGTGGCCGCGATCGCGGCCACCGCCGTCCTGCGCACCCGCGAGGACCGGCACCTGTTCGTCATCTCCTCGGCGGCCCACCCGCTGTTCCTCCCGTCGCTGGCCGCGGTGCTGTGCGAACCGGAGCTGTTCCGCGACGAGGCGGCGGACGTGCTGCGCCGCACGGGATCCGTCCTCGGCTCGGCCTCTCCCCTGTCGCTGTCCGAACCGCTGCCGACGTACGTCGACGTGGCCCTGGCCCCGCACCAGGACATCTGGGTGCCGGCCGGCCACCCGCACGCGGTGTTCCGCACGCGCTACGACGAGCTGCTGCGTCTCACGGGGGGGCACCCCGTCGAGCTCGGATGACCGAGCTGCTCGAGGGGTTCGCCGTCCACCGCGCGGGATCGACCGACCCGGCGCACCCGCTCCTCGTCCTCGTGCACGGCCTGGGGGGCGCCGCGTCGGCGTGGTCGCTGGTGGTGCCGCACCTGGCCGCCGACCACCGCCTCCTCGTGCTGGACCTGCCCGGGCACGGGCACGCCCCGCCCGTCCCGGCGTCGGGCATGACCCCCGCCGCTCTCGGTGGGCGGCTGCAGCGCCTCGCGGCGGCCCAGGGCGAGCCGGTGCACCTCGTGGGGCACTCCCTGGGCGGCTGGATCGCGCTGGAAGCGGCCGCCGGGGAACGGGACGGGGCCGTCGCCGGCGTCACGGCGTTCACCCCGGCCGGTCTGTGGACCACCCCGCGCAGGAGACCGCCGCTGCTGCCGACCGGGCAGCAGTTCGCCCGGCTCGCCGGCCGGCTGCCCGGCCGGGTCGTGACGACGCGCCTCGGGGTGACGCTCGCGCTGGCCGCGACGAGCACGGCCCCCCGGGCGCTGCCGGCCGACCTGGTGCGGGACGCGCTGAGCGCCATCGCCGCAGCACCCGGGTACGTCGCCGCGGACGCGGGCATCGCGGCGGGAGCCTTCACCCGCGCCGGGGACGTGCGGGTACCGGTCACGGTCGTCGCCGGGGGTCGGGACCGGGTGCTGCCGCCGGACTTCTGCAGGCGCTCGGCCGCCCCCGCGCAGACGCGCTGGATCGAGTGGGCGGACTGCGGGCACGTCCCGGCCTGGGACCGGCCCGCCGACTGCGCCCGCGTGGTGCGCGAGCAGGTGCGTGACCAGGTGCGTGGACGGGTCGACCCCGCCCTCCCCGGGTAGCCTCACCGGGTGCCCGGCCCGGACCTCGTGACCCTCGACGTCTGGACGGTGTCCCCGCGCGACGTCCCCCGTGCGGTGTGGCGGATGGCCGCCGACCGGCCCGCCCTGCGAGCCCTGCCCGGGGTGCGGTTCGCCAAGCTCCTGGGGACGGGGAACGGGCGCACCTTCACCGTCCGCGACGCCGACCCCCTGCGCTGGGCGGCGCTCGTGGCGTGGGACGCGACCGCCGACGCCGACGCGTTCGAGACCTCGAGGACCGCGCGGGCGTGGGCGGGGATCGCCCGCGAGCGCGTGCAGTTCCGCCTCGCCCCGCGCAGCAGCCGCGGCCGATGGTCGGGGGCCGAGCCCTTCGGCTCCGGACCCGACGGCGGCGGTCCGGTGGCCTCCATCACCCGCGCCCGGCTGCGCCCGGCGAAGGCCGCGTCGTTCTGGCGCTCCGTGCCGCCGGTGGCCGAGGAGCTGCGCACCGTCCCCGGCCTGCGGACCGCGTTCGGGATCGGGGAGGCGCCGCTGGGCTACCAGGGGACCTTCTCGCTGTGGGAGTCGACGGAGGCGCTGCGGGAGTTCGCGCACCGGGGGGCCGCGCACCGCGACGTGATGGTCCGCACGCCCCGGGAGGGCTGGTACGCCGAGGAGCTGTTCGCCCGGTTCGGCGTCGTGGACGTGCGGGGCACCCTGGACGGCCGGACCCCGTGACACGGGCGGGTCCCCACCGTCCGTCCCGAGCCGGTCACCGGGCTGTCCGGCCCGGGGTCCGCGCCCGGCCGCTGAGCCCCGCCGGGCTCGTGTCGCACCTCGTCCCTAGAGTGCTCGACGTGCGTCCCCCCCTGCTCACGACCGTCGCCGGTGCCCTCGCCGGGGGCGCGGTGCTGTCCCAGGTCGCCCACCCGCTGCTGCGGGGGGAACGTCTGCGGCGCACGACCATCGGCTCGGTCCTCGCGTTCTCGGCCGCCTCGGTCGTCGACGCGGCCCGGCGCGGCGGCACCCGGTCGGCGCTGACGACGCTGACGGTCGCCGGGGGCCTGGGGCTGGTCGCCGAGGCGGTCGGCACCCGCACGGGACGTCCCTTCGGCCGGTACCGGTACGCCGGGACGCTGGGGCCGCAGGTCCTGGACGTGCCGGTGGTGGTCCCGCTGGCGTGGACGATGCTGGCGCACCCCAGCGTCCGGCTGGGCCGGCACCTGGCCGCGGGCCTGCCGCGCCGGACGCGGGGGGTGGCGACGGTCGCGACGGCGGCCTGGACGCTCGCCGCGTGGGACCTGTTCCTCGACCCGCAGATGACGGCCGCGGGGCACTGGTCCTTCGAGCACCCCCGCCCGCACCTGCCCGGGGTGCCGGGGATCCCGCTGAGCAACTACGCGGGCTGGCTGCTGACGGCGGGGGTGATCTGCGCCGGGCTGCACGCCGCGCTGCCCCCGGACCGCGACGAGCCCCAGACCGTTCCCGCCGCGCTGCTGGGCTGGACGTGGCTGGGGTCGGCCCTCGGCAACGCCGTCTTCTTCCGGCGCCCGGTGGTCGCCGCCTACGGCGGGGTCGCGATGGGGCTGACCGTCTTCCCGTACCTGCGGTCGCTGGCGCGTGGCCGGTGAGGCCGTGGCGCGCCCTGACGTGGGCGGGGTCGGCGGGTGCGGTCGCGTTGACGGCGCACTCGCTGCTGAACGCGCGGGCGCTGCGGGTGCCGCGGCTGGACCCCCCGCCGGTCGCGGGCCGGGTCAGCGTGCTGGTGCCGGTCCGGGACGAGGAGGACACCGTCCAGGAGTGCCTGACCTCGCTGCTGGACCAGGTCGAGCTGCCCGACTACGAGGTCGTCGTCGTCGACGACGCCTCCGGCGACCGGACGGCGGACGTGGTCGAGGCCGTCGCGGCGGCCGACGAGCGCGTCCGGCTGGTCCGCAGCGACGGCCCGCCGGCGGGCTGGCTGGGCAAGACGCACGCGTGCCACGTGCTGGCCGAGCACGCCACGGGTGAGGTCCTCGTCTTCGTCGACGCCGACGTCGTGCTCGCGCCGCACGCGGTGTCCGCGGCGGTGGACCTGCTGCGCGGCACCGGGTTCGACCTCGTCTGCCCCTACCCGCGGCAGCTGGCGCTGACGTGGGGCGAGCGGCTGGTCCAGCCGCTGCTGCAGTGGTCGTGGCTGACGACGCTGCCGCTGCGCCGCGCGGAGGTGTCCTCGCGGCCGTCGCTGGCGGCGGCGAACGGGCAGTTCCTCGTCGTCGACGCCGCGACGTACCGGCGGGCCGGGGGGCACGCCGCGATCAGGGGCGAGGTGCTCGACGACCTCGCCCTGCTGCGCGCGGTGAAGGCCGTCGGCGGTCGCGGCGGTGTCGCGGACGGCACGGCGCTGGCGACGTGCCGCATGTACGAGGGGTGGGACGAGGTCCGCGCCGGGTACGCGAAGTCGCTGTGGTCGGCCTTCGGGTCGCGGCCGGCCGCGGTCGCGGTGGGGGCCGGTCTGGCCCTGACCTACCTGGTGCCGCCGGTCGCGGCGCTGGGCGGCTCGCCCGTGGGCGCGCTCGGGTACCTCGCCGGGGTCGTCGGGCGGTACGCGGCGGCGGAGCGCACGGGCGGCCGGTCGGTGCCGGACGCGTTCGCGCACCCGGCCTCGATCGCCGTCCTGCTCGGGCTGCTCGCCGACTCCTGGCGCCGCAAGGGCAGGGGCGAACTGCGGTGGAAGGGACGGACGCTCTGAGCCGGGTCGTCGTCGTCGGGGCGGGTTTCGGGGGGTTGTCGGTCGCGGCGCGACTGGCGGCCCGCGGTCACCGCGTCGAGGTGTTCGAGCAGGGCCCCGAGGTGGGGGGCAAGCTGGGCTGGTTCAGCCGGGACGGGTTCTCCTTCGACACCGGCCCGTCGCTGCTGACGCTGCCCGCGGTGCAGCGGGACCTGTTCCTCAAGACGGGGGCCCCGATCGAGGAGGTCCTCGACGTCGTCCCCCTGGACCCGGTCGCCCACTACCGGTTCGGCGACGGCACCGAGCTCGACCTGCCCGGCGGGGGTCTGCCGGCGGTGGCCGCGGCGCTCGACGACGCCCTCGGCGCGGGCACGGGTGCGCAGTGGACGGCGTTCCAGCGCCGGGCGGCGCGGATCTGGGACGTGGCCCGCGAACCGTTCCTGGAGTCGGCGCTCGAGGGGCCACGCACCCTCGTGCGGCTGGCGCGCAGCACCTCCGACGTGCGCACGGTCGCCCCGTGGGCGTCGCTGCGCGGGCTGGGCCGGACGTACCTGCAGGACCCGCGGCTGCGGACGCTGCTGGACCGCTACGCCACGTACTCCGGCTCGGACCCGGCCAAGGCGCCCGCCGCCCTGGCCACCGTCCCGTTCGTGGAGCAGGCCTTCGGCGCCTGGTACGTGCGGGGGGGCCTGCACCGGCTGGCGCAGGCCGTCGCCGACCGCGCCGTCGAGAACGGCGCGCGGATCCGCACCGGCACCCCGGTGGCCCGGGTCCTGGAGGCCGGGGGCCGGGCGAGCGGGCTCCGCCTGCAGGACGGCACCGAGGTCGCGGCCGACGTGGTCGTCTCGGCCGTCGACGCGGCCCGGCTGTACCGGGACCTGCTGCCCCGCCCGCGGCTGCAGCCCAAGCGGCGGCTGCGGTCCTCCTCGGGGTTCGTCCTGCTGCTGGCCCTGGACGGGCGGACCCCCGGCCTGCGGCACCACACGGTGCTGTTCCCCCCCGACTACGACGCCGAGTTCGCCGACCTCGCCGCGGGGCGGCCCGTCGCGGACCCGACCGTGTACGTCAGCGCGCCCGACGACCCGGCGCTGCGCCCCGACGAGCACTCCGAGGCGTGGTTCGTGCTGGTCAACGCGCCCGTGCACGACCCGGCGGGCGGCACGGACTGGCGCGACGCCGGGCTCGTCGAGCGGTACGCCGCGACCGTTCTGGAGACCATGGCCCGCCGAGGGCTGGACGTGCGGGACCGGGTGCGCTGGAGCGAGGTGCGCACCCCGGCCGACCTGGAGCACCTGACGGGCAGCGACGGCGGTGCGATCTACGGCACGGCCAGCAACGGGGCCCGCTCGGCCTTCCTGCGGCCGGCCAACCGCTCGCCGGTCCCGGGGTTGTTCCTCGTCGGCGGCAGCTCGCACCCCGGCGGCGGGCTGCCGCTCGTGGGGTTGTCGGCCCGGATCGTCACCGACCTCGTGGGCGGGGCCGACTAGGGCACCGGCCACGGCACCCGAGCCCCGGGCCCTGCGGTGCCGGGGCGGGCTCACGGCTGCGGCAACGCCGCCACCCAGGCCCCGACCATGGCGCTGAAGAGCTCGAGCACCGTCTCGCTGGGCGTCCCGTCGGGGTCGGCGAGCTCGCTGAGGGCGAGCCCGTCGAAGAACGCGACGACGAGCGCGGACAGGGCGTCGAGCTGCGCCTCGTCCAGGACGGCGTCGCCGGGGGCCTGCGGCCGGTGCGCCCGCAACCACGGTTCGCACAGCGACCGCGCGGCGGCGCGCATCGCGCGGTACTGCTCGCGCGCCGTGCCGGCCTGCCCCTCGGTCCGCAGGGACCACGTCGTGAGCTCGTAGAGGGACAGCCGCCGGCCGGTGTCCAGGGACTCCTCGGCGGCCAGGGCGGCGCGCAGCCGGGTGAGCGCCTCCTCGGCGGCCGGCCCGCCGCTACCACCGCCGTCGACCGCGGCCGCGACGTCGACCTCGACGTCGCGGCCGGCGCCGCGGACCTGCTCGAGGTGCGCGGCGGCGACCTCCCGGACGAGCTCGTCCTTGGTGGCGAACCAGTAGTGGACGGTCCCGAGGGGCACGTCGGCCTCCTCGGCGATGCGCCGGGTCGTCGTGGCGGCCACGCCCTCGCGGCTCATGACGCGGGCGGCGGCGGCGATGAGCTCGTCCCGCTTCGCGCCGGGGGTCCGTCGGGGTCGGGGCGGGGCCATGGCGCGATCGTCGCACACGGTGGTGACCCCGGGGACATCTTCTGGTCATTCGTCCAAGACGCTTGACCAGAAGCACGGGCGGACTCATCGTGAACCTCCTCGGGAACCGTCCCCGACCACCCCTGGAGGTCACCGTGCCTGTGAACGCCGCACCCCCCACCCCGCCCGGCGGACCGCGCGACGAACGCCCCGCCGAGGAACCGGCCGAGGACCGCGGGCAGGCCACGCTCGTCATCGGGGCCGGACCCGCCGGCCTGGCCGCCGCCCGCGCCCTGCGCGCCCGCGACCTGCCGTACGACCACGTCGAACGCCACGGCATCGGCGGCATCTGGGACATCGACGCGCCCGGTTCGCCGATGTACGAGGCGGCCCACTTCATCTCCAGCAAGACCCTGTCCGGGTTCGAGGGTTTCCCCATGCCCGAGGAGTTCCCCGACTACCCGAACCACCGCCAGGTGCTGTCGTTCCTGCGCGACTTCGCCGACGCCCACGACCTCACCGACCGCGTCGAGACCGGGGTCACCGTCACCGACGTGACGCAGGAACCCGACGGCCGCTGGCTCGTGACCACGGCGGGCGGCCGGCGCCGCCGCTACGGCGCCGTCGTGTGCTGCACCGGTGCGCAGTGGTTCCCGGCGGTGCCGGACCTGCCCGGGGAATTCACGGGGACGTTCGTGCACAGCAGCACCTACCGCAACGCCGACGACCTGCGCGGCCGGCGCGTCCTCGTCATCGGGGGCGGCAACAGCGCCTGCGACATCGCCGTCGACGCGGCCCGCACCGCCGAGCGGGTCGTGCTCAGCATGCGCCGCGGGTACTGGTTCATCCCCAAGCACGTCCTGGGCCGTCCCTCGGACGTGTTCGCCTCGGGTGGACCCCACCTGCCGGTACGGGTGCAGCAGTTCCTGTTCAGCCGCGCCCTGACCCTGCTGCACGGCAAGCCGAGCCGCTGGGGTCTGCAGGACCCCGACCACAGGCTGTTCGAGACCCACCCCGTCCTCAACAGCAACCTGTTCCTCGCCCTGCAGCACGGGGACATCGACCCCCGGCCGGGCATCGCGGCCGTCGACGGCCGCACGGTCACGTTCACCGACGGGCGGACGGCGGAGGTCGACACGATCATCGCCGCGACCGGGTACCGCCACCGCGTCCCCTACGCGCAGCGCTACTTCGGCGACGAGCAGCACCCCGACCTCTACCTGACCGCGTTCTCCCGCGAGCACGAGGGCCTGTTCGGCATCGGGTTCACCGAGACGAACTCGGGGGCGTTCAAGCACTTCGACGCGTTCGCGCAGATGATCGCCAGCCACCTGCAGGACAGGCGGTCGAACCCGGAGCGGTACGCGCAGTTCGTGCGGTTCCTGCGCACCGACCGCCCCGACCTGTCCGGCGGCATCCGGTTCGACGCCTCCCCCCGCCACCGCGGGTACGTGGACGCCGACGCGCTGACGGCGTACCGCGCCGAGGTCGGCCGCCGGTTCGGCTGGCGCCTGCAGACGGGCACCCGGCGCGCGGTCCCCACCGCGCACGCCCTCACCGGAGCCGGCTCGTGAGGGGGCAGTTCGTCCGGGCCCTGCGGGACCTGATGCACGGGCGCGGGTTCGACCCCGCGGGCAAGGTCGTCGTCGTCACCGGGGGCGCCGGCGGCATCGGCAGCGCCCTCGCCGACCGGCTCGCGCGGGCCGGGGCCAGCATCGCCGTCGTCGACCGCGACGCCCCACGCGCCCGCGCCGTGGTGGCGGGGCTGCCCGTGCGCGCCGGGGCCCGGCACCACGCGTTCGTCGCCGACCTCACCGACCCCGCGCAGGTCAGCGAGGTCGCCGACGACGTCGGCAGCACCTACGAGGTCGTGGACGTCCTGGTGAACAACGCGGCGATGACGAGCGCCGAACGGTTCGCCACCCGGTCCATGGCCTCGATCGAGGAGGAGCTGACGGTGAACCTCACCTCCCCGCTGTTCGTGACGCGGGCCGTGATCCCGCTGCTGCGGCGGGCACCGGACCCGCGGATCATCACGACGGTCTCGCTCGCGGCCCTCATGCCGCAGGCCGAGACCCCCGTCTACTGCGCCTCGAAGTTCGGACTGCGCGGGGCGATGATGTCGATCGCGCTCGACCTGGCCCCCGGCATCGCGGTGTCCTCGGTCCTGCCCTCGGCCACCGACACCCGCATGCTGCGGCAGGAGGCCATCGACGGCGGCAACGCCCTGCAGTTCCAGACCCCGCCGCAGACCCCGGCCGACGTCGTCGACGCCGTGTTCAGCCTGCTCGACCGGCCCCGCCTCGAGGCCTACCCCAAACCCCGCGAGGCCCGTCTCGTGCGGGCGGCCACGGTGTTCCCGAACCTGCTGCCCGCCCTCATGGTGTTCTTCCAGGGCAAGGGTGAGCGCGGGCAGCGGGAGTACCTCGACGACCTGCTCGAACGGGGCCACGTCGTGCGCGTCGACGGGCGCCTGGAGCTGGCCCCGTGAGCGCCGGCACCCTGCCCCTGCTCGACCCGGCGACGGGCGAGGTGGTGGGGCGCAGCCCGATCCACGACGGCGCCGCGGTGGACGCCGCGGTGGCCCGGGCACGCGCGGCGTTCACCGCGGGCACCTGGTCGCACCGGCCCGTGCGCGAGCGCGCCGCCGTCCTGCGCCGGCTCGCCGACCTCGTCGAGGACGCCGCCGACGAGCTCGCCGCGCTGGACTCGCGGCAGTCGGGCCGGGCGATCACCGAAGTGCGCGGCAACGACCTGCCGGCGGCGGTGGAGTCGTTGCGCTGGTTCGCCGACGCGGCGGACAAGCTGACCTCGGCCGTCACGGGCGGACCCGCGGGCGGGACCTCGCACGCGTTGTCGCTGACCCTGCTGGAACCCGTCGGCGTCGGTGCGGCCGTCCTGCCCTGGAACTACCCCCTGGCGATGACGGCGTGGAAGGTCGGGCCGGCCCTGGCGGCGGGCAACAGCCTGCTGCTGAAACCCGCCGACGCCACCCCCGCCTCGGCGCTGCGGCTGGCCGAGCTCGCCGAGCGCGCGGGCGTCCCCGCGGGGGTGCTCACCGTGCTGACCGGGACGGGCCCGGTGACGGGAGCGGCGCTCGCCGCCCACCCGGACGTCGACGCCCTGTCCTTCACCGGGTCCACGGCCGCGGGCCGGGCCGTCCTGCGCGCCGCCACCGACAGCAACCTCAAGCGGGTCGCGCTGGAGATGGGGGGCAAGAGCCCGCAGCTGGTGTTCGCCGACGCCCTCGACGGGGTCGGCGCGCAGGAGAGCGACCGGTTGCTGGACGCGGTCGCCGAGGCCGCGTTCCTGTCCGGTGGCCAGAACTGCACCGCCGGATCGCGGGTCCTGGTGCAGGCCGGGGTCGCCGAGCAGCTCCTGGCCGGGCTCGTCGAACGCGCGGCGGGGCTCGTCGTGGGCGACCCCGCCGACCCGGCCACCGAGGTCGGCCCCCTCGTCAGCGCCGCGGCCCGCGAGCGCGTGGCCGGGTTCGTCGACCGGGCCCGGGCCGCGGGGGCCGTCGTGCACACCGGGGGCAGCCCCCTGCCCGGACCCGGGTTCGGCTACCCGCCGACGGTCCTGTCCGGGCTGCCGGCCGACGCCGAGCTCGAGCAGGAGGAGGTGTTCGGGCCCGTCGTCAGCGTCTCGACGTTCGACGACGAGGGGCAGGCCGTGCGGCGGGCCAACGCCACGCGCTACGGCCTGGCCGCGTCGGTGTGGACCCGCGACGGCGACCGCGCGCTGCGGGTGGCCAGGGCGCTGGAGGCCGGGGTCGTCTCGGTGAACTCCTACAGCGAGGGCGACATCACCACGCGGTTCGGCGGTTTCAAGCAGTCGGGGTTCGGCTCCCCGGAGAAGTCGCTGGAGGCGTTCGACCTGTGGACGCGGCGGAAGGCCGTCTGGTGGCACGTCTCGGCCGGCGCGCGCTGAGCGCCGTCCCGGCGGCCGCCCGGCCGCCGCGGGCGGGAGCGGAGGGGGAACCGTGGAAGCGGTGGACCGGTGCCCTCGTCCTGGCCTGGCTGGGTCTGTGGGTCGCGCAGTTCGCCCCGCTGCAGGTCCTGCTGCCGGGGCTGACAGCGCGGGTGGACACCGGCGGCGGCTGGCTCGACGTCGTCCGCGACTTCGGGGTCGTCGCCGGGGCCGGGGGCCTGGTCGCCGCGCTCGCCCTGCCGCTGGTGGGGCGGGCGCTGGACCGGACCCCGCCGGGCGCGGGCCACCGCGGCTGGTACGTCGCGGCGGTGGCGGCCTGCGCGGGCGGGCTGGTCCTGCTCGGGGCGCGGACGACCCTGCTCGGCGCGGCCGCGGCCTGGAGCCTGACCCTGCTGGGGCTGTGCGCGGCCGGGACGGTGCTCACGGTCGCGGTGACGCGCCGCGTGCCGCCGGGGCGGCGCGGGACGGTCTCGACCGGGGTGGGGGCCGCGAACGCGGTGGGCATCGTCCTGGGGACCGCGCTGGCCGCCTCGACCGGGGACGACGCCCGCACGGGAGGGCTGCTGCTGGCGGGGGCGGTCCTGGCCTGCTGCGCGCCCTACGCGCTCACCCGCCCACCGCCTCCCCTGCCTCCGGCCCCGTCCGTCGCGGCGTCGACCGGCCCGCCGGAGCCGGGACCCGCCGCCCGCCGCGCGTCCCGGCACCTGCTCGCCGGGTTCGGCGTCCGCGGCCTGCTGGTGCTGGGCAACGCGCTGGGCACCACGCTGCTGCTCTTCTTCTTCACGTACCGCCTCGGGCTGGCGGACGCCGAGGACTTCCTCGTGCGGGTCGTGCTCGTCTACGTCGTCGCGAGCGTGCTGACGGCCGCGGTGTGCGGGCCGCTGTCGGACCGGCTGCGCGCCCGGCGGCGCTTCCTCGTGGCCTCCACGGCGCTGCAGGCCGTCGCGGCCCTGGCCCTGGCGGCCGTGCCGGAGCGCGGCACCGTCCTGGGGGCCGCGCTCGTGCTCGGGGTGGGCTGGGGCACCTTCACGGCCGTCGACCAGGCCGTCGTCGCGGCCGTCGCGGCGGCCACGCAGCGGCCGGCGGCGGCGGTCGCGCTGCTGGGGATCGCGGCGTCGCTGGCGCAGAACCTGGGGCCGCTCGCGGCGGCCGTCGTGGTGACGGTCGCGGGCGGGTTCACCCCGCTGTACGTGCTCGCGGCCGTGGTCGTCGGCGCGGCGGGGCTCCTGGCGGCCGCCCTGCCGGCCGAGCGGAGCACCGCGCGGCAGGCACGGGCACCTCAGGCCGTCGCGGGCCGCCACATGGAGGACGGTGCGACCCCGCCGCCGAGCCCCCGGACGGTGGCGAGGTGGCGGAAGCCGAAGGACTCGTAGAGCGTGCGGCTGCGGGAGGTGGACGCCTCGAGGTAGGCGGCCTCGCCCCGCACGTCGAGCTCGCGCAGCCGGGACGACAGGAGCCGGGACCCCACCCCGAGCCCGCGGGCGCCGTCGTCGACCCCGATGGCGGCCAGGTACCAGTGGGCGGGACGGGGCCGGTGCCCGGCGAGCACGGACTGGTTGCGCAGGGCCCGGCGGATCCCGCGCCAGCCCAGGCTGGCGAGGAACGACGGGAACCGGCGCACCTGGGCCAGCAGGTGGCCGGCACCGCCGGGCGCCTCCCAGGCCGCGGCCCCGAGGACGCGCCCGGCGGGGTCGACCGCGACGTCGACGGCGCCGTGGCGCACGGCCCCGGCGAGCAGGACGGCCCGGAAGAACCCCTCGACGCGCCGGCGCCGGTCGCCCGGGCCGGGGACGAAGGTGGCCATCACGGGGTCGGCGGCGAAGGCCGCGGCGAGGACGCGGCTCACCGCGCCCAGGTCGTCGGCGGTCGCGGGCCGGACGGTGACGGCAGGCGGCTGGGTCACGGGGACTCCCGGTGTGGTCGGGGTGGGGACGTGCGACGAGCCTAACCCCTATTCTGGTCAAGCGACCAGATCTGGTCACTCGACCAGCCTGTTCGGCGGAGTCCGAGTCGACGGGTGCGCGGGTCCTACACCCTGCGCCCCACCGCGGTGACCACCTGGACCAGGCCGATGACCCCGAGCACCGCCCACACCGCGGCGCCCAGCGTGGCCCAGTCGAGCCAGACGACGATCGCGGTCGCGACGGCGGAGGCGGCGGCGATCGCGAGCCGGACGGGACGCTCGGCCACGGAGACGACGCCCACGTCGTCGACGCCGAGCCCCTGACCGCGGGCCCGCACGTACTCCTGCAGCTGGGCGAGGGCGCCGGCCAGCAGCGCCAGCCACGCGGGAGCCCCGCAGGCCCAGAGCACGACCGCGCACGCGGCGTCGCCGACGCGGTCCAGCGTGGCGTCCAGCAGCGCACCGCGGGCACTGGTGCGCCCCGTCATGACGGCGACGGCCCCGTCGAGGTTGTCGAAGACGCCCGCGACGGCGATGAGGACACCGGCCGCGACGGCCGCGCCTCCCCCGCGCCCGCCGAGCACCGCGACGACGGCGGCCGCGACGGCGAGCGCGGCGCCGGCGAGGGTGACGGCGGCCGGCGGGACACCGGCGCCGGCCAGGGGGCGGGCGATCGCGTGCGCGCCGCTGAGCCACCCGCGCACGAGGGCTCCGGCGTGCGCGCCGCCGTGCAGCGCCTGCCAGCGCCGCAGGTAGGCCTCCCGGTCCATCGTCACGACGCCGAGGGTAGGACCCACCCCTCCGTGATCTGCCTGTGACCTGCGGTGATGTGCGGTGGTGTCCGTTCGCCGGGGTGGGGGGTCGTGCCTAGAGTGCCCCTGTGCCGCCCACCAGTGTCGAAACCACGGCCCCCCTGGGGGCGACGAGCGACCTGCGGACCGCCGTGTCCGCCGTCCTCGACGACTTCCTGCGCGACCAGAGCGCCGTCCTGCAAGAGGTGAGCGAGGACTGCGACCCCCTGCTGGACGCCGTCCGCGCGCTCCTGGCCGGCGGCAAGCGGTTGCGCCCGGCGTTCTGCTTCTGGGGCTACCACGGCGTGGCCGAGGACCTGCCGGACGCCGGCCTGCTCACCGCGGCCGCCGCCCTGGAGCTGTTCCAGGCCGCCGCCCTCATCCACGACGACGTCATGGACGACTCCGACACCCGCCGCGGCCAGCCGGCCGTGCACCGCCGCTTCGAGCGGCTGCACCGCGACGCCGGCTGGGACGGCAGCGACACCCGGTTCGGGCTGGCCGGCGCGGTGCTGGCCGGCGACCTGTGCCTGGGCTGGAGCGACGAGCTCTTCTCCCGCAGCGACCTGCCCGCCGACGCGCTGGCGCGGGGTCGGCGGGTCTTCAACACCATGCGCACGCAGCTGATGGGCGGGCAGTACCTCGACATGCTCGAGCAGGCCTCCTCGACCCAGCGGGGGGCCGCCGGTGCGGTCGACCGCGCGCGCCGGGTCCTGACCTTCAAGAGCGCGAAGTACTCCATCGAGCACCCGCTGCTGCTCGGGGGGTCGCTGGCGGGCGCCCCGACGGACCTGCTGGCCGACTACTCCCGGTTCGGGCTGGCCCTGGGCGAGGCCTTCCAGCTGCGCGACGACGTGCTGGGGGTCTTCGGGGACCCGGCCGAGACGGGCAAGCCCGCCGGGGACGACCTGCGCGAGGGCAAGCGGACGGTCCTGGTGGGGCTGGCCGTGCAGAACGCCTCCCCGGCCCAGGCCGCCGAGGTGGACCGGCTGCTGGGCTCCCCGGACCTGGACGCCGAGGGGATCGAGGTCCTGCGGGCGGTGCTGACCGACACCGGCGCGCTGGCCGGGGTGGAGCGGCTCATCGACCAGCAGGTCGAGGTGGCGTGCTCGACGCTGGACGCGGCCGAGCTCACCGAGCCGGCCCGCGCCGCGCTGCACGAGCTCGTCGTGGCGGCCACGAGCAGGCGCGCGTGAGCGCCGTGGGCAAGACCCTGGACTGGCTGCCGGGCCGCACCCGGCACGTGGACGGCCCCACCGAGCACGTCGTCGTCGTCGGGGCCGGCCTCGCCGGGCTGTCGGCGGCGATGCGGCTGGCGGGCGCCGGGCGCACCGTCACCGTCCTGGAGCGCGAGGACGTCCCCGGTGGGCGCGCGGGGCTGGTCGTCAAGGACGTCGCCGACGGGCAGTACCGGTTCGACACCGGCCCGACGGTGCTGACCATGCCGGACCTCATCGCCGACTGCTTCGACGCGCTCGGTGAGGACATGCACGACTGGCTGGAGCTGCACCCGGTCGACCCGCTGTACCGGGGCAACTTCGCCGACGGGACGACGCTGCACGTCTCGGCCGACGTCGAGCGGACCGCGCAGGCCATCGGCCAGCTCTGCGGCGGCGCCGAGGCCGACGGCTACCGACGGTTCGTCGAGCACGTCGGGAACCTGTACCGGTACGAGATCCGCGACTTCATCGACAGCAACATCGACACCCCGCTGGACCTGCTCAAACCCAACCTGGTGCGCCTGCTGGCCGCCGGCGGGTTCAAGAAGATGGCCCCGGAGGTGGGCCGGTTCCTCAAGGACCCGCGCACCCAGCGGATGTTCTCCTTCCAGGCGCTGTACGCGGGCCTGTCGCCGTACGACGCGCTCGCCCTGTACGCGGTGATCGCGTACATGGACTCGGTGGCGGGGGTGTTCTTCCCGAAGGGCGGGATGCACGCGCTGCCGACGGCGATGGCGGCGGCCGCCGAGAAGCACGGCGTGCAGTTCCACTACGGCACGACCGTGGACCGGGTCGAGCTGGTCGGCGGCCGGGCGCGCGCGGTGACGACCACGGACGGCCGCCGGTTCGAGGCCGACGTCGTGGTGCTCAACCCCGACCTGCCCGTGGCGCGCGAGCAGCTGCTGGGCAAGCCGGTGCGCCGCAAGCTGTCCTACTCCCCCAGCTGCTACCTCCTGCTGGCCGGGTCCACCCAGGACTACCCCGACCCGGTCCACCACTCGATCCACTTCGGGAACGCCTGGCAGGAGGTGTTCGCCGAGCTGCTCGACGGCCGGCTCATGAGCGACCCGTCGGTGCTGGTGTCGCGGCCCACGGTCTCCGACCCCTCCCTGGCGCCGGAGGGCAAGCACGTCTACTACGTGCTGTTCCCCACGCCGTCGCTGTCGGCGGGCAGTTCCCGGCTCGACTGGGACCGCATCGCGCCGCGCTACCGCGACCACGTCATGCAGACCCTCGCGCAGCGCGGGTACCCGGGGTTCGCCGACGGCATCGAGGTCGAGGACGTCACGACCCCGGCCGACTGGGAACGGCGCGGCATGGCCGACGGGGCCCCGTTCGCGGCCTCGCACGCGTTCCGGCAGACCGGCCCGTTCCGGCCCGGGAACCTGTGGGGCGAGAACGTCGTGTTCACCGGGTCCGGCACCCAGCCGGGGGTCGGGGTGCCGATGGTCCTCGTCTCGGGGCGGCTGGCCGCCGAGCGGGTCACCGGCCGCGACCGGGCCTACCGCTCGCGCGCCTGGCGCAGCGCGTGATCCCGCGCAGCACCCGCCTGTGCCTGGACGCGGCGGCCGAGCAGGACCCCGCGCTGCGCGACCCCGCGCTGCGCGAGGCGTTCGAGCTGTGCCGGCGGCTGCACGCCGAGCACGGCAAGACGTACTACCTGGCGACGCTGCTGCTGCCGCCGGGCAAGCGGCCCTACGTGTGGGCGCTGTACGGGTTCGCCCGGTACGCCGACGAGTTCGTCGACTCCCTCACCGACCCGGACCCCGACGCGCTGCTCGCCTGGTCGGACGACTTCCTGAAGTCGCTCGACGACGACGAGCAGCCCGAACCCGTGGGCCGGGCGATGGCGGCGACCATGCGGCGCTGGGACCTGCCCCGCGACCAGGTCGAGGCGTTCCTGGACTCGATGCGCTGGGACATCACCGAGACCGGCTGGGACACCTACGAGGACCTGAACCGCTACGTGTACGGCTCGGCGGCCGTGATCGGCCTGCAGATGCTGCCGATCCTGGAACCCCTGACGCCCGAGGCGACCCCGCGCGCCCGTGCGCTCGGGGAGGCGTTCCAGCTGACGAACTTCGTCCGCGACGTCGGTGAGGACCTCGACCGCGGCCGGGTCTACCTGCCCGCGGAGGACCTCGAGCGGTTCGGCCTGACGCGCGAGGACCTCTTCGCGGCGCGGGCCGAGGGCCGGACCCCGGAGCGGGTCAGGGACCTGCTGGCGTTCGAGGCCGACCGGACGCGCGAGCTGTACGCGTTCGCCGAGCCGGGGCTGGACATGGTCCACCCCACGAGCCGGGACTGCCTGCGCACGGCGTACCTGCTCTACGGCGGGATCCTCGACCAGGTCGCGGCCGTGGACTACGACGTGCTGGGCCGGCGCGTGCGGGTCGGGCTGCCCCGGCGGCTCGCGGTGGCGCTGCCCGGCCTGGTCCGCGCGCGCCTCGCCCGGCGGGACGAGGCGCGCTGGCGCAGCGCCTAGAAGCTGAGCGCCTGCGCCCGGCGGCGCACCTCGGTCTTGCGGTTGGCGCGCAACGCCTCGATCGGCGTGCCCGGCAACGTCTCGTCCGGGGTGAACAGCCAGGCCAGCGCCTCGACGTCGGTGTACCCGGAGTCCCCGAGCACCGACAGGGTCCCCTTGAGGTGGTTCAAGGGGCCCTCGGCCGTCACGAAGGCCGCGGGGACGTGGGCCACGGACCGTTCGCCGCGGCGGACCGCGACGAGCTCGCGCTCCTGCAGCCAGCGGCGCACGACGCGCTGGTCCTGGCCGGTCAGCTCGGCGACGTCGGGGACGGTCAGCCACTCGGGCACGAGCGCGTCCAGCTCCTCGGTGCCCTTCTCACGGGCGATCTCTGCTCTCAGCGGTGCAACCACGGGACCAGTCTGCCGTGTCCGCGCCGGGTCCACGCCCCGGCGGCAGCCGGACCGCGACTCGCCTGCTCACCTCCCACGTCCACGCCGTGGTCCCCGGCACTGTGGGGGGCGGACTGCGTGGGCCGTCCGATAAGTTCACTCACGCCCCAGGGGTGCACTCCTGCACCACCCGTCACGACCTGCGAGGGACGCCATGGCCGACGAGCCCACCGACACGCCGAACCCGCCGGCCCGCCGCAGCCGCTGGCTGGCCGCCGCCGCCCTCGGCGCGGCCGCCCCGACCGTCCTCGTGCCCGCCGCCCACGCGGCCGCGGCGGCGGGCCAGACCGTCGTGACCGTCAAGCCCGGGGACACCGTGGGCGCCATCGCCGCCGAGCACGGCACCACCGTCGACGCCATCGTGGCCGCCAACGGCCTGAGCGGGGACGCCTTCGTCGTGGAGGGCCAGCAGCTGCAGGTCCCGAGCCCGCGCAGCACGTCGGCCGGCGGCTCCTACACGGTCCGCACCGGCGACACCCTCTCGCAGATCGCCCAGGCCCAGGGCACGACGGTCGGCGCGCTGCGCGACGCCAACGGCCTGGGCGCCGACGGCTTCCTGCGCGCCGGGCAGGTCCTGACCCTGCCCGGGGGCGGCGCGGCTCCCGCCGCCGCGACCACGGGCCGGACCGGCGGCGGCACCTACACCGTCAAGGCCGGCGACACGCTCTCCCACATCGCGCTGGCCACCGGCGTCGACGTGGACGACCTCGTCGAGCTCAACGGCCTCGACGCCACCGGCTTCATCGTCGAGGGGCAGACGCTGCAGCTGGGGTCCGCGAAGCCGGCCGCGAAACCCGTCCAGCAGCCGTCCACGCAGGCGCCGTCGGTGAGCGAGGCCGTCGCCGCCAACCGGGCCAAGATCCAGGCCAGCAGGCAGCCGGGCAAGGCCGAGATGCGCGAGATCATCCGCTCCACGGCCGTCCGGCTCGGCGTCGACCCGGCGCTCGCGCTGGCCATCGGCATGCAGGAGTCCGGCTTCCAGATGAAGGTCGTCTCCGGCGCGAACGCGATCGGGGCCATGCAGGTCCTGCCCGGCTCCGGGGAGTGGGCCTCGCAGCTGCTCGGCGAGCCCATCGACCTGTTCGACGCCCGCGACAACGCCAAGGCGGGGGTGGCGATCCTGCGCACGCTGGTGGCCAACAACCCGCCGGACGTGGCCATCGCGTCCTACTACCAGGGGCAGGCCTCGGTGCGCTCCCGCGGCATGTACGACGACACGCGCCGGTACGTGGCGAACGTGCAGACGCTCCAGGCGCGCTTCAGCTGAGCTGACCACCGGTCGACCTAGACTCACTGACCGTGGACGCGACCCTCTCCGACCCCCTCGTCGGGCGACGCCTCGACGGGCGCTACCGCGTGCTGGGGCGGCTGGGCCGCGGCGGGATGGGCGTCGTCTACCGCGCCGAGGACGAACGGCTCGAGCGCACGGTCGCCCTCAAGGTGCTGCGCGCCGACCTCGCCCACGACCCGACGGCGCGGGCCCGGTTCGTCCGCGAGGCCAAGTCCGCGGCCCGGCTGGCCCACCCCGGGGTCGTCGCCGTGCTCGACCAGGGCGTCGACCACACCGGCGGCGTCGAGACGGCCTACCTCGTCATGGAGCTCGTCGACGGCCGCACGCTGCGCGACGTCGTCCTCGACGAGGGCGCACTGACGCCCGGTGAGGCGCTGAGCGTCACCGAGGACGTCCTGCAGGCCCTCGCCGAGGCGCACCGCAAGGGTGTCCTGCACCGCGACGTGAAGACGGCCAACGTCCTGGTGGCCCACGACGGCCGGGTCAAGGTCGCCGACTTCGGGCTCGCCCGGGCCGCCTCGGCGTCCGGGCAGAGCACCACCGTCGGCATGGGCGACCTCATGGGCACGGCCGAGTACCTGGCCCCCGAGCAGCTGGAGAACGGCGAGCCGGACGCCCGCAGCGACGTCTACGGCGTCGGGGTCATGCTCTACGAGATGCTCACGGGTGCTCCGCCGTTCACCGGTGAGAGCCCGTTCAGCATCGCCTACAAGCACGTCCACGAACCCGTCCCGGCGCCCTCGACGAAGGTCCCCGGGCTGCCCCGCGCCCTGGACGCGCTCGTGCTGGACGCCCTGGCCAAGGACCCCGACGAACGTCCCGGCGACGCCGGGGAGATGCTCGAGCAGCTGCGGGCCGTGCGCTCCTCCCTGAGCCCCGAGCAGCTGCAGGTCCGCGCCCCCCGCCCGGCCGCCCCGGCGGTGCCCGGGAGCACGACGCGGATCGCGGCGGTCGAGGCGTCCGAGGCCCCCCAGGCCCCCCAGGCGGTCCGGTCCACGACACCCCGCGAGGGGGGCCGACGCTCCCGCCGCGGCCTGCTGGTGGGTCTCGTGCTGATCGTCCTGGCCCTGGCCGCCGGGGTCTCCTGGTTCTTCCTCGCCGGCCCCGGCGCGTACACGACCACCCCCGCCGTGGCGGGCAGGAGCCCGCAGGAGGCGAGCGCGCTCCTGCAGAGCGCGGGGCTGGCCGTCGACGAGCAGCAGGGCTTCAGCGACACGGTCGAGAAGGGCGTGGTCGCCTCCAGCGACCCCGGCGACGGCGACCGGGTCCGCAAGGGCGGCACCGTGACCATCGTCGTCAGCCAGGGCGTCCAGACGTTCGCCGTCCCCGACCTGACGGGGAAGGCCCAGACCGACGCCGAGGACCAGCTGAGGACCACCGGGCTCGCCGTCGGTCAGGTGTCCGAGGAGTTCAGCGAGGACGTCGGGCAGGGCCAGGTCGTCCGCACCGACCCGGCCGCGGGGCAGGTGCTCGCGCACGACACCCCCGTGAACCTCGTCGTGTCCAAGGGCCGGCAGCCGATCGACGTGCCGACCGTGACGAACCAGTCGCAGGACGACGCCCAGAAGGCCATCACCGACCGGGGTCTGGCCGTGGGCCGGGTCACCCAGCAGATCAGCGAGACGGTCGCCAAGGGCCTGGTCATCTCCCAGACGCCCGACGGCGGCACCCTCTTCCGGGGCGACGCGGTCTCCCTCGTCGTCTCCTCCGGACCGCCCCTGGTGACGATCCCGAAGGTGCAGGGCAAGAACGTCGACGCCGTCCGCGCCCAGCTGCAGGGGCTCGGGTTCACGGTGAAGGTCGACAACATCCTCGGCGGGGTCTTCGGGACCGTGCGCTCGATCGACCCCGGCGAGGGGCAGCAGATCCCCAAGGGCTCGACCGTCACGCTCACCGTCGTCTGAGACGCAGGAGGGCCCAGGACCCCGCGGGTCCCGGGCCCTCCTGCGTCTCACCGTCAGCGGTTCGCGAGCATCTCCGCAGCCAGGAACGCCAGCTCCAGGGACTGCTGGTGGTTCAGCCGCGGGTCGCACAGCGACTCGTAGCGCGTCGCGAGCGCCGCGTCGTCGATGTCGAACGCGCCGCCGAGGCACTCGGTGACGTCGTCGCCGGTGAGCTCGACGTGCAGGCCGCCCGGCACCGTGCCGAGCGCGGCGTGGACCTCGAAGAACCCGCGCACCTCGTCCACGACGTCGTCGAAGCGCCGGGTCTTGTACCCGCTCGTCGAGGTGATCGTGTTGCCGTGCATGGGGTCGCACACCCAGGTGACCTGCGCCCCCGACGCCGTGACGCCCTCGACCAGCGCGGGCAGCGCCTCGCGGATCGTCGAGGCGCCCATGCGCGTGATGAACGTCAGGCGGCCCGGTTCGCGGTACGGGTCGACCTTGTCGATCAGCGCGAGCGCGTCGTCGACGGAGGTCTTCGGGCCCAGCTTGATCCCGATCGGGTTGCGGATCTTGGAGGCGAAGTCGACGTGCGCGCCGTCGAGCTGACGGGTGCGCTCGCCGATCCAGACCATGTGCGCGGCCGTGTCGTACGGGCCGCCCTGGCGCGCGTCCCCGCCGACGGGGCCGCTCAGCGGCGGTTCCTCGTCCAGGGTGCGGGTCAGCGGGCGCTCGTAGTCGAGCAGCAGCGCCTCGTGGCTGGACCAGAAGTCGACCGTCTGCAGCGCGTCGAAGTCGGCCCCGCAGGCGATCATGAACTTCATGGCCTTGTCGATGTCCTTGGCCAGCGCCTCGTACCGCGCGTTGGCGGCCGTGGCCGCGAAGCCGCGGTTCCACTCGTGCACCTTGCGCAGGTCGGCGTAGCCGCCGGTCGTGAAGGCGCGGATGAGGTTCAGTGTCGCCGAGGACGTGTGGTACGCCCGCAGCAGCCGCTGGGGGTCCGGGACCCGGGACTCGGGGGTGAAGGCGTAGTCGTTGACGGCGTCACCGCGGTAGGCGGGCAGCGTCACGTCGCCGCGGGTCTCGTCGTTGGACGAGCGCGGCTTGGAGAACTGCCCGGCCATCCGGCCGACCTTCACCACGGGCAGGGACGCGCCGTAGGTCAGGACGGCGGACATCTGCAGCATGGTCTTCAGCCGGCGGCGGATGCCGTCGGCCGTCGCGCCGGCGAACGTCTCGGCGCAGTCCCCGCCCTGGAGCAGGAACGCCTCGCCGCGGGCGGCCTTGGCCAGCTGCGCGCGCAGCTGGTCGGCCTCCCCGGCGAAGACGAGGGGGGGATACGAGGCGAGCTCCGCCTGGACCTCGGCCAGCGCGGCGGCGTCCGGCCACTGCGGCTGCTGGGCGGCGGGGAGGTCGGGCCACGTGATGCTCGACGTGGGCGTCGGCAAGCTCGTCGTAGGGGTGCTCACGCGGGCAAGTGTCGCACTCCCCGCACCCCCCGGTCGCCCCCGTTCACCAGCGCAGCCCGGCGGTCTCGGCCCGCCGGGACTCGGGAACCGTTCGCAACACGCCGGTCGCCTCGGCCAGCGGCACCTGCACGACGTCGACCCCGCGCAGGGAGGCCATCGTCCCCAGGTCCCCGGCCGCGAGCGCCTCGACGGCGCTCAGCCCGAAGCGCGTCGCCAGGATCCGGTCGGCCGCCGAGGGGGTCCCGCCGCGCAGCAGGTGCCCCAGGACGGTCACGCGCGTCGACAGCCCCGGGACGCGCGCGACGATCTCGTGCTCCAGCGCGTCCCCGGCCCCGCCGAGCTGGACGTGCCCGAACGCGTCCCGCGGGGCGTTCTTGACGGCCTCGTCGCCGTGGACCTTCGCGCCCTCGCTGACCACGATCAACGGTGCCTGCCCCCGCTCGAGCACGGCGCGGACGGTGGCGCCGACCTCGTCGAGGTCGACGTCCTCCTCCGGCAGCAGGGTCACGTGCGCCCCCGCGGCCATCCCGGTGTGCAGGGCGATCCAGCCCGCGTGCCGGCCCATGACCTCGACGATCATGGCGCGGTGGTGGCTGGCGCCCGTCGTCACGAGCCGGTCGCAGGCGTCGACGGCGGTCTGGACGGCCGTGTCGAAGCCGAAGGTGGCGTCGGTGGCGGACAGGTCGTCGTCGATGGTCTTGGGCGCGCCCACGACGGGCACGCCCGCCTCGTGCAGCGCGGTGGCGACGCCGAGGGTGTCCTCCCCGCCGATGGCCAGCAGGGCGTCGACGCCGAGCTCGGCCAGCTGCTTGCGGATGCGGGCGACCCCCTCCTGCACCCCGTCGGCCAAGGGGTTGGTCCGGGACGAGCCCAGGACCGTGCCGCCCACGGCCAGCAGCGGCCGGACCCGGTCCTCGTCGAGCGGGACCGCGTCCCCCTCCAGGACGCCGCGCCAGCCGTCGAGGAACCCGACGAACTCCATGCCGTGCCGCTGGGTCCCGGCCAGCACCGCTGCCCGGATGACCGCGTTCAGTCCGGGGCAGTCGCCGCCCCCGGTGAGGATCCCGACCCGCATCCCGAAGCTCCACTCCCCGGCGCCCTCGCCGACGTGCCCGATCAGGTACGGGTAGAGCGTGCCACCGCGCGATCAGCCGTGCGCGTCGTCCGGGCCCGGTGTGTCGCCGGTGGGGGCGGCGCGGCCCCCGGGGCCCCCGGCGGCCGTGCTGGGCGGTTCGGGCACGCCCGTGCCCCTGGACAGCTCCGAGCGCAGCCGGCTGCGCTCGGCGTAGACGTCGACGTACTCCTGCCGCGACAGCGCCTGGATCGCGGCCATCACCTCGTCGGTCACCGAGCGCACGACGAGCTGGTCGTCCTCGCGGCCTGCGTAGCGGGAGAAGTCGAGGGGTTCGCCGATGACGACGCCCACCCGCCGGACCTTCGGCAGCAGCCGGCCCGACGGCAGCAGGTCCTCGGTGCCGACCATGGCGACGGGGACGACGGGGGCGCCGGAGCGCAGCGCGATGCGGGCCACGCCCGTGCGGCCCCGGTACAGCCGGCCGTCCGGGGACCGGGTGCCCTCGGGGTAGATCCCGAACAGGTCGCCGCCGCGCAGGACGGCGACGGCGCTGTCGATCGCGGCCGACGAGGCACGTCCCCCGGAGCGGTCGACGGGCAGCTGGCCGATGCCGTGCATGAGCCCGGCGGTCAGCCTGCCGCGCAGACCCTCGCCCCGGAACAGGTCGGCCTTGGCGATGAACGTGACGCGGCGGCGCACCACCGTCGGCAGCAGCACCGTGTCGGCGGCGGACAGGTGGTTGCTGGCCAGGACGGCCGGCCCCTCGGACGGGACGTTCTCCAGCCCGCGCACCCAGGGCCGGAACACCGCGGTGACCAGCGGCTCGGCGACGAGGAGCTTGATCGGCCAGTACAGGACCGGGAAGCGGGGCACCCCGGGAACGCTACCGGCGGGTGCCCGCGCCACGCCGGGTCCTCGACCGGCCGCCTCCGGCGTGGCACGATGAGGCGTGCCCCCCACCCCGGACGACGGATCCGGACCCCTCGACGTCGATGCGGCCTTCGCCGAGATCGTCGCGCGCTGGGGCGAGGACGTGCCCGACCCCGAGAACCTCGACGACGAGGCCCGGGACCAGGGCGAGGACCAGGGCCCGCGGCACCTGGCCGCCCCGGACGAGCAGGACGGCGCGGGCGACGAGGCCGCCGCCGGGCCCGGTCCCGAGGACCGCAGCCGGCTCGTGCGCCCGGCCGCGCCGCTGCCCCCGCCGCCGCGCGAGGACGTGCCGGCCACCGGGTCGTTCGCGACCCCCCGCCAGCGCGACGACGAGCCGATCGAGCTGCGCTCGCTGAGCGAGGAGAGCTTCGTCCCGGCCGACCCGGCGCCCCTGCCGCGCGACGTGCTCGGCTGGGCCGCCTGGATCGCCGTCGTCGGTGCCCCGCTGTTCCTGCTCGTCGTGGCGCTGTCGTGGCAGGACGTCCCCCAGCTGCTGACCGCGATCACGGCCGCGGTGTTCGTGGCCGGGTTCGCGACCCTGGTCGTGCGGCTGCCCAGCAGCCGCGACGACGACGACGACGACGGCGCGGTCGTCTGAGCGGTCCCCTAACCGGCGGCCGGGACCAGCAGGTCCGCGAGCACCGGCAGGTGGTCGCTCGCGCCCGGGTGCTCCCCCGGGGTGCTCACCGACGTCACGGACAGGAGCCGGTCGACGAGGACGGCGTCGAGGCGACGGCGGGGTGAGCGCGCCGGGAAGGTCGGCGCCGGTGTCCCGACGGCCTCGGCCGCGTCGAGCAGGACGGTGGACAGGCGCCGGTGCACGGCCCCGCCGGGCTCCTCGTTGAGGTCACCGGCCAGGACCGCGGGCGCGTCGGACCACGGCTCGAGCGGCCCGCCGACGGGTGTGCCGGGCAGCAGCCGGGTGACGTGGTCGAACCGCTCGCCGTCGTCGAGCCCGAGGTGGACGCTGCGCACGAGGACGTCGACGGACCAGCCGCCGGCCAGCGGGACCCGCACGGCCGCCTCGGCCGTCCCCCGGCGCCGCACCGGCTTCCACCCGCGGCGCCGGGCGGTGGGCAGGGCCCGGACCCCGGCGGCGCGCACGTCGACGCGCGCCGCGGTCAGGATCGCCGTCCCGGCGCCCGCCGCACCGGCCGCGGTCACCCACAACCCCGTGTCGGCGGCCAGGTCGCCCAGGCGGTGCCCGGCGAACAGGAGGGTCGGGACCTCCTGCAGGCACACGACGTCGGCGCGGGCCGCGCGCAGGACCTCGCGCACCGCGAGCGTGTCGTCGAGCAGTTCGCGCACGTTGAACGTCGCCACCCGCAGCCGGGCCGCCGCCCGGCCACCGGCCGGGGCGCTCATCAGCCCCAGCCGCGCGAGAGGTCGGCGGCCCCCACCAACCCGGCCGCCGGACCCAGGCTGGCCCGGGCGATGGTCAGCTCGGGACGGAACCCGCGTCCGGTCAGCGTGCGGCGGTAGGCCTCCCGGCACGGGCCCAGCAGCAGCTCGTCGGCGTCGGAGACCCCGCCGCCGATGACGACGGTGCCCGGGTCGAACGCGGCGGCCAGGTTCGCGACGCCGATGCCGAGCCAGCGGCCGACGTCCTCGAACAGCTCCACGGCGGCCGGGTCCCCGCCGCGGGCGGCGTCGGTGACCATCGGGCCGGTGATGGCCTCGGGGTTGCCCCCGGCCAGCTCGAGCAGGTGGTGGGCCACGGGCGAGTTGGACCGGGCCAGCTCGCGGGCCTCGCGCACCAGGGCGTTGCCCGAGGCGTACTGCTCCCAGCACCCGCGGTTGCCGCACTCGCAGCGGTGCCCGCCGGGCACGACGATCATGTGCCCGAACTCGCCCGCGATGCCGTAGCGGCCGCGCACGACGCGGCCCTGCGTGACGATGCCGCCGCCGATGCCGGTGCCCATGGTCACGCAGACCAGCCGGGACTCCCCCCGGCCCGCGCCGAAGCGGTACTCGGCCCACGCGGCGGCGTTGGCGTCGTTCTCCACGACCGTGCGCCGTCCCACGCGCCGCCCCAGGCGGGCCCGCACCCGCCGTTCGACGGCCTCGCGCAGCGGTTCGTTGCGCCACGCCAGGTGCGGGGCGAACAGGACGTTGGCCCGTTCGGCGTCGACGAAACCGGCCGCGCCGATGCCGACGGAGACGATGTCGTGGTGGGCGGCGAGCTCCTCGACGACCTCGGCGATGGTGTCCTCGACCCCCTGCGGGCTGGTCGTGGGCGTCTCCCGGCGCAGCTGCGCCACGACCCGCCCCTCGCCGTCGACGACCCCCGCGGCGACCTTGGTGCCGCCGATGTCGACGCCGACGGCGGGCCCGTCACCGATGAAGACGCGGCGCGTCTGCTGGCGCAGCCGCTGCTGCAGCGCGACGCGGCGCGGGTCGGGCGCGCGCCGGCGACGGGGCGCACGGGGGGTTCGGGGCGTGGCCATGGGGACTCCCGGGGTCGAGGCTCAGACGCGGGCGAGGTCGGCGGCGCCGATGATCCCGGCGTCGTTGCCCTTGCGGGCGGTGCGCAGCGGCGGGGGCCTGCGGTGGGTGCGCCCGGACAGGTTCTCGGCCAGGCTGGTCCGCGCGGGCCCCAGCAGGAGCTCACCGGCGTTCGACACCCCGCCGCCGATGACGACGACCTCCGGGTCGAGCATCGCCACGAAGCTCGCGACGGCCTCCCCCAGCCAGCGGCCGAGGTCGGCCAGCAGCCTCACGCACCCCGGGTCCCCCGCCTGCGCCAGGCGCGTGACGACCGGTCCGGTCACGTTCTCGGGGTCCCCGCCGACGGCCGCCAGCAGCGGCGCGCCCTCGGCCTCGCCCGAGCGCAGCAGGTCGCGGGCGTCGCGCACGAGGGCGTTGCCGGCGACGTACTGCTCCCAGCAGCCGGAGTTGCCGCAGCCGCACGCCCGGCCCCCGGGCACGGCCCGCACGTGGCCGAGCTCGGCCGCCGCCCCGTTGGCTCCGCGCTGCAGGACACCGCCGGTGACGATCCCGCCGCCCAGGCCCGTGCCCAGCGTCAGCATGACCAGGTCGTCGACCGCGCGGCCCTGCTCGTCGAGGCCGCCGCCGAAGCGGTACTCGGCCCAGGCGGCGGCGTTGGCGTCGTTCTCGACGACGACCGGGGCGGCGACGAGGGCCTCGAGGTGGTCGGCGAGCGGCTCGTCGCGCCAGGCCAGGTTGGGCGCGAAGACGACGTTGCGGCGTGCGGCGTCGACGAACCCGGCGGCCGCGACCCCGACGGGGCCGAACACCTGGGTCGTGCGCAGCTCGGCGATCGCGTCGGCGACGGCGGCGGCGATGAGGGCCGGGTGCGAGGCGGGCGTCTCGCGGCGGGTCTGGGCGACGATCTCGCCGCGGTGGTCGACGACCCCGGCGGCGATCTTGGTGCCGCCGATGTCGACCCCCACCGCGTTGGGGACGACCTTCGGAAGGGGGGTCTGGGCTGGCTGCTCGACCATGCCGGTGCGGTTCTCCCTGCGACCTCGGCCCCGCGTCGCAGGGCGGCCGCGCCCACGCGCAGCCCCGGCGAGGTTACCGGGTGGGTGGCGTCCGGCGACCGGCGGTCGGACGCCGGGTCAGCCGCCCGGCTCAGCCCAGGACGGAGCCCAGCAGCGCCCCGCCGCCGAGCAGCACCGCGGTCAGCCCGACGGCGCCCCCGGCGGCCACGAGGACCTTCGCCCGGCGCGATCCCAGCCCGCGCGGCCCGGCCTGCTGGGCCGAGGACAGGGCGCCGAGCATCCGGGCCACCTCGGCCTCGTCGAGCGGGGGGCGGGCGGCGGGGGCTTCGAAGTCGAGGGCGAGCTGACCGTCGTCGTCCTCGCGGACGCGGACGGCGCCCGGCGGGACGGGGGCGGGCACGGCGGGGGCCGCCGTCCCGGGGGGCGCCACCTCGCCGGCGGGGGCGGGCAGCAGGGAGGTGTGGCACAGCGAGCACCAGTCCTGCTCGGCCCGCGCCCGCGCCCCGCACGAGGGGCAGCGGTCGGGCCGCGCGGCGGCGGGGGCGGCGGTAGAGGCAGCGGGGGCGGGGGCGGGCGCGGGCGGGACCGGCGCGAGCCGGCTCACGGGCCGGCCCACCTCGACGGCGCCGAACGCCTCGGACGTCGTCGTGGAGGCCCGGGTCGCGCGCGGGGCCCAGCCGAGGTCCTCGGCCTCAACGGGCGCGAGCGCGTCGAGGAACGAGGTCTCGGCACGCTGGGGCTGGCTCGCGCGGTCCTGGCTCACCCGGGGAACGTCGACCGCCGGGAACCGCACCTTGAGCCCCGGACGTTGGGACCGGCGAGCGCCCCGTCGTGGCGTGCGAGGGAGCACGCCGACGCGCAGGTAGGGTCGTCCGCACCCCCGCCCCCGGCGGGGGCAGGCACCGGCGAACGATCCCGTCCTCGCGGGGCAGCGAGAGCGACACAGGAGGAACACCGTGCCGACCAGCAACGGGTCGACCAGCTTCGGGTCCGTCAGCAGCGAACCCCCGCTCGTGGCCCCGGCGACGACCGGGAACATGACCGACTGCGTCGTGGAGACCGCCCGCGAGGACCCGGGCCACGTCAGCGCCAGCCGCAAGACCGCCGACGGCCGCTGGCGCGACGTGAGCGCCACCGAGTTCCTCGCCGACGTGGTGTCGGTGGCCAAGGGGTTCCTGGCCGCGGGGATCGCGCCCGGGGACCGCGTCGGGATCATGGGGCGCACGAGCTACGACTGGACGGTCGTCGACGTCGCCGGCTGGTTCGCCGGCGCCGTGACGGTCCCCGTCTACGAGACCAGCTCCCCCGAGCAGATCGAGTGGATCCTGTCCGACTCCGGGGCGGTGGCCTGCGTCGTGGAGACCGGTGCCGGCGCGGCCCGGATCGCGAGCGTCCGGGACCGGCTGCCGGGGCTGCGCGACGTGTGGACGCTGGAGGCGGGGTCGCTGGAGGAGCTGCGCGCCGCCGGGCGGGAGGTCCCCGACGCCGACGTCGACCGCGCCCGGGCCGTGGCCGGCCCCGGCGACCCGATGACGGTCATCTACACCTCCGGCACGACCGGGCGGCCCAAGGGCTGCGTGCTCTCGCACGGCAACTTCCTCGACCTGGCCCGCAACGCCGAGGCCGCCATCCCCGAGGTCCTGCGCCGGCCCGAGGCGGCGACGCTGCTGTTCATCCCGCTGGCGCACGTCTTCGCGCGCTTCATCCAGGCCCTGTGCCTGGTGTGCCGGATCCGCGTCGGGCACACCCCCGACGCCAAGGACCTGCTGACCGACCTCGCCGGGTTCCGGCCCACGTTCATCCTCGCGGTCCCCCGGGTGTTCCAGAAGGTCTACAACGGCGCGGAGCAGAAGGCCGCCGCCGGCGGGAAGCTGCGCGCGCGGATCTTCGCGCAGGCCTCCGCGACGGCCGACGCGTGGTCGCGCTCCCTGGACACCGGGGGTCCCTCCCCGGCGCTGCGGCTGCGCCACCTGCTGTTCGACCGGCTGGTCTACTCCAAGCTGCGGACCCTGATGGGCGGGCGCGTGGAGCACGCCGTCTCCGGCGGTGCCCCCATGGGCGAGCACCTCGCGCACTTCTTCCGCGGCGCCGGCCTGGTCGTCCTGGAGGGCTACGGCCTGACCGAGACGACGGCGCCGCTGGCGGTCAACCGCCCCTCGCGGATCCGCATCGGCACCGTCGGGCCGCCGCTGCCGGGCACCGACATCGCGATCGCCGAGGACGGGGAGGTCCTGGCCCGCGGCGTCGGGGTCTTCACGCAGTACCGCGGGCGCGCGCAGGAGACGCAGGACGCCTTCGTCGACGGCTGGTTCCGCACGGGCGACCTGGGCTCGATCGACGAGTTCGGGCACCTGACGATCACGGGCCGCAAGAAGGAGATCATCGTCACGGCCAACGGCAAGAACGTCGTGCCGGCGGCGCTGGAGGACCGGTTGCGGGCGCACCCGCTGGTCTCCCAGGCCGTCGTCGTGGGCGACGGCCGGCACTTCGTGGCCTGCCTGGTCACCCTCGACGAGGAGGCGCTGCCGTCCTGGGGCGCCAACCACGGCAAGCCCGGCCTGGACCTGGCCACCGCTCGCCGGGACGCTGACGTGCTGGCCGCGGTGCAGTCCGCGGTGGACGCGGCCAACGCCTCGGTCAGCCGCGCGGAGTCGATCCGCAAGTTCGAGGTCCTCGCCGAGGACTTCACGATCGAGAACGGGTACCTGACGCCGTCGCAGAAGGTGAAGCGCGGCGAGGTCCTGAAGGACTTCGCCGACCGGATCGACGCCCTCTACGCGTGAACCGGCCGGGGTGAGCGGGGTGGCGCGCCGGGACGCGCTGGCGCTGGTGGCGTGGACGGCGCTGCTGGCCCTGGCCACCCACAGCGTCGTCCGGTACCGGTGGTGGATCGTCGCCGGGTACGTCGTGGTCGCCGCCGCGGTGGTGGCCCTGGCCCTCACCGCGCGGGGCGAGCGGGACGCGCCCGTCCCGCGCACGGGCGGGTGGGTGCCCTCGGCCGCCCTGGCGGTCGTCGGGCTCGTGCACCTGGGCCTGGCGCCGTTCACGTACCTGTCCCCCGGCGCCGCCACCACGGTCCAGGTGGTGCTCGCCGTGGCCTCGTTCGCGGCCGCGGGCCTGCTGCTGCCCGGCCGCGGCGGCTCACGGGTCCTGGCGCTGGCGGCGGCCGGGCTGGGGGCCTGCGCCACGGGTGCGCTGGTCGTCACGGGCGACCCGGCGCCGCGGATCGACGTGTGGGTGATCCTGCAGCAGGCCGCGGACGCGATGGCCGACGGCGAGTCGTTCTACGGGCACCGCTGGGTGGGCTCCCCGGGCATCTCCGACGCCTTCGCGTACCTGCCGTGGACGGCGGTGTTGTCCGCACCGGGCCGCTGGCTCGCCGGCGACGTGCGCTGGGCGATGCTCGTGCTCGTCCTGGTCAGCGCCGTGGCCGTGGCCGCGGTGGGCCGCTGGCGGCGGGCGGGGGTGGCGGCGGCCGCGCTGCTGCTGCTCGCCCCCGGGTCGAGCACGCTGATCGAGCAGGCCTGGACCGAGCCGACCGTGCTCGTGGGGCTGGCGCTGTGGGCGTGGCTGGTCCGCGCCGACCGGGCGTGGTGGTCGGTGCTGCCGCTGGCCGTCGCGCTGGCCAGCAAGCAGCACGTCGTGGCGCTGCTGCCGCTGCTGGTGGTGTGGCCGCGGTTCGGCTGGCGGCGCACGCTCGCGGCGGTCGGGGGCGCCGGCGTGCTCGTGGCCCCGTGGGTCGTCACGGGGTTCGCGGCCTTCTGGCACGACACGGTGCGGACCATGCTGGGCCTGCCGCCGCTGCGGTTCGCCGACACCCTGTACACGCTCGTCCTCAACGAGACGGGGGTGCGGCTGCCCCTGCCCGTGGTGGGTCTGGCCGTGCTCGCCGTCCTGGGTGCCGCGGTCGTGACCCTGCGCCGGCGGTCGGTGGGGCTGGCGGGGCTGCTCACGTGGTGCGCGGCCGTCCTGCTCGCCGCGAACCTCGTGAACAAGCAGGCGTTCTACAACCAGTTCTGGCTCGTCGGCGCGCTGCTGCTGCTGGCCGTGGCCGCCTCCGCCGGGTCGCTCAGGCCAGCGGAGCGGCCGGGTCGTCCGGGACGTCGCGCCCGGCCAGCAGGTCCGCGAGCCGACGCGTCTGCTCCTCCCAGCCCCAGCGCCGGCTGACCCACGCCCGGCCCGCCTCACCGAAGCGCCGCGCCTTCTCGCGGTCCAGCAGCAGGTCGCTGACCTGCGCCGCAACCTGCTCGACGTCGCGGCCGTCGACGACGGTGCCGTTGACCCCGGGCAGGACGGCGTCGGGAGCGCCCCCGGAGTCGCCCGCGACGACGGGCAGCCCGCAGGCCGCGGCCTCGAGGTAGCAGATCCCCAGCGCCTCGGGTTCGAGCCCGCCCAGGCGGGTGCGGGTGGGCATGCAGAAGACGTCCCCGGCCGCGTAGAGCTCCGGGGCCCGTTCCCACGGGACCGACCCGGTGAGGACGACGTCGTCGGCGACCCCGGTGGCGGCGGCCAGGCGCTCGACGGCCGCGCGGTGCGGGCCGTCCCCGACGACGAGCAGCGCGGCGCCGGGGACCCGGCGGCGGATCTCCGGCAGGGCCCGGACCAGGACGTCCTGGCCCTTGCGGGCCACGATCCGCGAGACGCACACGACGACGGGCCGCTGCCCCAGGCCGAGCTCGGCGCGCACCCGCGCCCGGGCCTGCGGGTCCGGCCGGAAGACCCCGGCGTCCACGCCCGGGGTGAGCCGGCGCATCCGGGCCCGCGCCGCCGGGCTCAGCGGCCGCTCGATCCGCGAGCGGCACCAGTCCCCCAGGTACGTGACGGTGTCGTTGCGCTCCCCGATGCGCCGCAGGGCGTCGCGGGAGCCGGGCAGGCTCGACCACCACACCTCGTGCCCGTGGGTCGTCGCGACGGTCCGCCCGACCCCCGAGGCCCGCAGGGCGGGAGCCATCAGCCCCAGCGGGGCCGCCGCCCCGAACCAGACGCGGTCGGCGCCGTGCTCGCGCGCGGTGCGCTGCACGCGCCGGACGACGCCGGGGGTCGGGACCATCAGGGGCGAGGGGTCGCGCACGACGCTGACCCCGGCCGCGGCCAGGGCCGCGTCGGTCGCCGCGTCGCCGCGCTGGCGGGCGGTGTGCACGACGACGCGCCCACCGCCGATCGCGGGCAGCCGCCGGACGACGGCGTGCACGAAGGACTCGATGCCCCCGGTCCGGGGCGGGAAGTCGTTGGTGACGACGAGCGTGCTCACGGGCCCCACCCCACCAGGTCGCTCGCGACGTCGGCGCGCCAGGTCCTCACCACGTCGGCCAGGGACCGCCCGAGGCTCTGGCGGCAGGCCCGCTCCACGCCGGTGCCCGTCCAGGTGGCCCGGACGAACGCCGTCACGGCCGGGGTCCCGGCGACGCGGGCGGCCGAGGTCACCAGCGTCCAGCCCGCCGCGTACGCGACCTGCACCCGCGCGGGGTCGGTGAAGTCGGCGTCGGCGGGCACCTGCGGTTCGCCGGGGGCGGCCAGCAGCGCCGCGGCCAGGGCGCTCGCGGCGACCGGCCGGTCCCGCCGGGCCACGTGGTCGGCGTACCCCTCGGTCAGCCAGCGCGGCACCACCGCCCCCGGGGCGCGGGCGGTGGCGCGGGTCGCGACGTGGACCAGTTCGTGGGTGAGGGTGACGGTGCGCCCCAGCGGGCTGAGGGCGGCGAAGCGCTCGGTGGACAGGACGACGCGGACCCCGGCGGGGCGGCCGTCGGCGAGGTCGGCGTCCAGGCCGACGGCCACGGCGTCCACGTCCGCCGCCGGTCCCCCGGCCAGCCGGGACACGTCCGCGGCGGTCGGCACGACGACGACGGCCGTGCCGCGGGGCCAGTCGGTGCCCCAGGCCGCGTCGACCCGGGCGGTCGCGTCGGCCAGGTCGGCCGCCGCCTGCCGTCCGACGTCACCGGTGCCGCCGACGTGCAGGACGACGCCGCCGATCGCGCGCTGGGCGGTGACGTCGCCGAGCTCCCACGGCTGGGGCGTGCCCCCGCCGCGGTGCAGCGAGCCGTCCCACCCGGCGCGGAAGAGCCCGGCGACCGGCCGGCCCTCCCCCGCCACCCGTTCGCGCAGCACCCCGCGCACCCGGGCCCCGTCGACCTGGAGGCCCTCGACGGCCCAGTCGTCCAGACCGGCCGCCACGGCCCGCGCGTCGTCGCGGCGCAGGCCGTCGCGGTCCGCGCTCGCGTAGCCGGCCCCCGCCGCGTCGAGGTCGCCCGCCAGCAGCGCGCGGGCGCGGCGCGCCAGGACGTCGCCCGCTGCGGGGGCGTCGGTCGCGGGGGCGTCGGCCGCGGGACGGGCCTGGGAGCACGCCGCCAGGGCCAGCGGGGCCAGGAGGAACGGCCGCCGCGGCAGGGACGGGCCGGCGCGCACGGGC
Organism: Kineococcus rhizosphaerae; assembly: GCF_003002055.1. Lineage (NCBI taxonomy): Bacteria > Bacillati > Actinomycetota > Actinomycetes > Kineosporiales > Kineosporiaceae > Kineococcus > Kineococcus rhizosphaerae. The sequence goes on along the minus strand of NZ_PVZF01000002.1, from coordinate 492,835 downwards.
CCATCATCGCGTCCCCTCAGCCCACCCGCCGCGTCGCCAGCCGCAGCGGCGGCACGAGCCCGGACGCGGCGAGCACCTCCACCGCACCGACCTCCTCGGCGTCCAGCGTCGGCCTGCCCGGCATCCCGAGCAGGACGGAGACCACGCACTCGGAGCAGGCGTGCGGGCGGACGGTGCAGCTGTCGCAGTCGATGAGCACCGAGTCCACCGGCCGGTCGGAGCCCAGGTCGGAGCCCGGGTGGCAGGACGGGTCGAGGGACTGACCGAAGGGCTGGTCGAGGGGCATCGCAGGGACCTCCAACTCGTCGGGACCGGCCGTCCCGACCGGTGCTGCGCACTCAAGCAGCCACCTCCGACACGACCCGCGGGACGGCCGGCCGAGGGGCGTGCGCCGCGCGGGCCGAGCGTGTCGGTGCCGGTCGTGTCGCACCCGTGTCCTACGGTCGCGCCCATGCCCGGCAGCGCGATCCAGACCAGCTTCGAGGACCTGGGCCAGCCGCTGTCCGAGGTCACGTTCGTCGTGCTGGACCTGGAGACGACGGGCGGGCCGCCCTCGGGCGCCGAGATCACCGAGATCGGCGCCGTGAAGGTCCGCGGCGGGCAGGTGCTCGGCGAGTTCCAGACGCTCGTGCGCCCCGCCTCGGCGATCCCCGCCTTCGTGCAGGTCCTGACGGGCATCACGAACCGGATGGTCGCCTCGGCCCCCAGCACCCGGGAGGTGCTGCCGAGCTTCCTGGAGTTCGCCGGCTTCGACCGCGGCGCGGTCCTGGTCGCGCACAACGCCCCCTACGACGTCTCGTTCCTCAAGGCCGCCTGCGAGCTGTCCGAGCGGCCCTGGCCCAAGCCCCGGGTCGTGGACACGGTGGTGCTGGCCCGCCAGCTCGTGGACCGCGACGAGGCCCCGGACCGCAAGCTGGGCACCCTGGCCCGGCTCTTCTCGACGACGACGACGCCCGACCACCGCGCCCTGCACGACGCCCGCGCGACCGTCGACGTCCTGCACGCGCTGCTGGGCCGCGTGGGCAACCGCGGGGTGCATTCCCTGGAGGACCTGAGCGCCTTCGCCGCCACGGCCGTCAACCCGGCCCGGCGGGCCAAGAAGCACCTGGCCGTGGGGCTGCCGTCGGCGCCGGGCGTCTACCAGTTCCAGGACGCCTCCGGGCGGGTCCTGTACGTCGGGACGTCCGTGGACGTGCACCGCAGGGTGCGCTCGTACTTCACGGCCTCGGAGACCCGGCCGCGGATGACGGAGATGGTCCGCGCGGCCACCACGGTCGTCCCCGTGGTCTGCGCGACGCCCCTGGAGGCGCGGGTGCGCGAGCTGCGGCTCATCGCCGAGCACGCCCCGCCCTACAACCGGCGCTCCAAGGCCCCCGAGAAGGTGACGTGGGTGAAGCTGACGGCTGAGGCGTGGCCCCGGCTGTCGCTGGTCAAGCAGGTGCGCGACGACGCCGCCGCGGGCGCGCGCTACCTGGGGCCCTTCCGGTCGGCGCGCACCGCCGAGCTCGCGGTCGAGGCGCTGCACGACGTGCACCCCCTGCGCCGGTGCACGCGCAAGATCCCCAAGCGGCCGCGGGCCGACGGCGAGGGGGCCTGCGTGCTGGCCGACATCGGCCGCTGCGGTGCGCCGTGCCTGGGCACCGAGCGCGGCGGGCAGGACGCCGCGTCCTACGCGCAGGTGGTCGAGGCGGTCCGCGCGGCCCTGGGCACCGACGCCACGCAGGAGCTGACCCTGGGCCGCGAGCGGATGCGGGCCCTGGCCGCGCAGGAGCGCTACGAGGAGGCCGCCGCCGTGCGGGACCGGCTGGAGGCGTTCCTGACGGCGGCCGACCGCGCCCAGCGCCGCGCCCCGGTCGCCGACCTGCCCGAGCTGGTCGCCGCCCGGCGCTGCGTGCCCGCCCCGGGCTGGCCCACGGGCGGCTGGGAGGTCGTGCTCGTCCGCTACGGCCGGCTCGCCGGGACGTGCCTGACCCCGCCGGGGTCGGACCCGGTGCCGCACATCGAGGCGCTGCGCGCCACGGGCGAGGTCGTCCCCGCCCCGGCCCCCGGCCGTCCCGGCCTGCTCGTCGAGGAGACCGACGTGCTGCTGGGGTGGCTGGAGCAGCCCGGGGTGCGGCTCGTCTCGCTGCAGGACCCGGACGTCTCGCCGTGGGCGTGCCCCGTGCGCGGGGCGGGCTGGGCGAGGAGCCGGCTGACCGCGCTCCCGGTAGCCTCACCCGCGTGATCACCGCCATCGTCAACGTGGCCTGCGACGGCCGGCGCATCCCCGAGGTCGCCCAGAGCCTCGCCGAGCTCGACGGGGTCAGCGAGGTCTACTCGGTGACCGGCGACGTCGACCTGGTCGTCATGGTGCGCGTGCGCGAGCACGAGCACCTCGCCGACGTCATCGCCGGCGGCATCAGCCGCGTCGAGGGTGTCGTGTCGACGACGACGAACATCGCCTTCCGCGCCTACTCCAGGCACGACCTGGAGTCGGCGTTCGCCCTCGGCGTCGACTGAGCCGTCCGCCGCGCCACGCCCTCAGGCCGACGCGGCGACCCAGCGGTCGAGGACGTCGGCGGCCGCGCCGGAGTCCAGCGAGGCCGACGCCAGGCGCAGACCCTCCGCCAGGTGCGCCGCCAGCGAGCCGGCGACGTCGGCGCTGCCCCCGGCCCCCGGCGCGCGGACCCCCGCGGCGACCAGGGCCGCGGCCGCGTTGAGCACGACCGCGTCGCGCACGGGGCCGCGTCGGCCGGCGAGCACGTCCCGGGCCACCCGCGCGTTGAACGCCGCGTCGGCCCCCCGCAGGTCGGCCAGCGTCGCGGGGGCCAGCCCCAGCTCGGCCACGGGGTCCAGCGCCACCTCGGTCACCGCGCCGCCGTCGACGACCCACACCAGCGCCGGCTCGGTGGTGGTGAGCTCGTCGAGACCGCCGGCCCCGCGGAAGACGAGCGCCTGCGTGCCGCGGCCGGCCAGCACCTGCGCGACGAGCGGGGCCACGCGCCGGTCGGCCACGCCGATGGCGGCGGCCCCGGCCCGGGCCGGGTTGGTCAGGGGGCCCAGCACGTTGAAGGCCGTGGGGACCCCGAGCCCGCCGCGGGCGCCCGCGGCGTAGCGCATGGCCGGGTGGAAGACCTGCGCGAAGCAGAAGGTGATGCCGACCTCGACGGCGAGGCGGCCGACGCGGGCCGGCGGCAGGTCCAGCCGCACCCCCAGCGCCTCCAGGACGTCGGCCGACCCCGAGGAGGACGTCGCGGCCCGGTTGCCGTGCTTGACGACGCGGTGCCCCGCCCCGGCCAGGACCAGCGAGCCCATGGTGGAGATGTTCACGGTGTGCGCGCGGTCGCCCCCGGTGCCCACGAGGTCGACGATCGGGCCGGGCACCTCCAGCGGCACGGCGTGCGCCAGCATCGCCTCGGCCAGCCCGGACAGCTCGGCCGCTGTCTCCCCCTTGGCCCGCAGGGCGACGAGGAACCCGGCCAGCTGCACGTCGCTGGCCTCCCCCCGCATGACCCGGTCCATGGCCCAGCCGGCCTGCTCCGCGGCGAGGTCGCGACCGGCCATGAGCTCGGTCAGCAGCCCGGGCCACGTGGGTGCGGCGGTGGTCATGGCGTCCTGGGCTCCCCGGGTCGGCGGACGTGGCGGCTGCGCCGGGCGCAGCGTTGCGAACCCTACTGACCGCCCGCGCGGGCGGTGACGCGCGGCTGTACGACACGGTGTCGCAGATCGAGACCATTCCGTGACCAGAGCGGATGAGGAGACCCTCAGCCGCGGGGCGTCCACGCACGTCCGCGCGGTTTTCGCACCCCCGCCACGAGCCCTGCACACCCCGTGCCGAACCTCCCCCGACCGGCCGAACGGAGATCTACGACACGTTGTCGGTGGCCCGGGCAGCGAACCCCCGGGGGGGTGGGGCATGATTGGCGCCGTGGCGAGTGCACAGGCTGTCCAGAGCAGTACCCCGAGTCCCGCTCACGGGTCCGTGAACCGGCCGAACATGGTGTCGGTCGGCGTGATCGTGTGGCTGTCCAGCGAGCTGATGTTCTTCGCCGGGCTGTTCGCCATGTACTTCACGATCCGCTCCGTGGCCCCCGCGCTGTGGGAGTCGGGCCCGGCGCAGCTGAACGTCCCGTTCTCCACCGTGAACACGATCGTCCTGGTGATCTCGTCGTTCTGGTGCCAGTTCGGGGTCTTCGCCGCCGAGCGCTTCCAGCCGCGCCGCACGGGGGGCCTCCTGCAGTTCTCCAAGTGGGGCATGCAGGAGTGGTTCACCCTCACGTACGTCTTCGGCGGCATCTTCGTCATCGGTCAGGTCTTCGAGTACGCCGAGCTGGCGCACAAGGGCCTGACGATCGCCACGAACGCCTACGGCTCGGTGTTCATCCTCGCCACCGGCTTCCACGGCATCCACGTCTTCGGCGGGCTCATCGCCTTCTTGATGGTCATCGGCCGGTCCTTCGTCTCCAAGCGCTTCGGCCACCAGGAGGCGACCAGCGCCATCGTCGTCTCGTACTACTGGCACTTCGTCGACGTCGTCTGGATCGGTCTGTTCACCGTCATCTACGTCCTGAAGTAACGCACCCCCCCGCCAGCGCAGTTCCCGAAAGCCCCGTAGGAAGCGAGCACCAGCACCGTGACCAGGACCCTCACCGCACTCAGCGCCCGGCGGCGCCACCCCCTGGCCGTCGTCGTCCTGATCGCGCTGGCGCTCCTCCTCGTCGGCGGCCTCTACGCGGCCCTGGCCCCCCGGGAGGCGCAGGCGACCACCGCGACGGCCTCGGCCGACGACATCGAAGCCGGCAAGAAGCTGTTCCTGGCCAACTGCGCGACCTGCCACGGCATCAACGCCGAGGGCGGGGGCGTCGTGGACGGCAAGAACCCCGGCCCCTCCCTCATCGGCGTCGGCGCCTCCTCGGTCGACTTCCAGGTCGGCACCGGGCGCATGCCGCTGGCCCAGTCCGGCGCCCAGGCCCCCGAGTCCATGAAGGTCCGCTTCTCGCAGGAGCAGATCGACCAGATGGCGGCCTACATCGCCTCCCTGGCCCCGGGGCCCGCCATCCCGACCGCCGAGCAGCTGGACACCAGCGGCGTCACGGACGAGCAGCTCGCCGAGGGCGCGGCCATCTTCCGCACCAACTGCGCGATGTGCCACAACTCGCAGGGCAAGGGCGGGGCGCTCACGGCCGGCAAGTACGCACCGGACCTGACCAACACCTCGGCCAAGCACATCTACGAGGCCATGCAGACCGGCCCGCAGTCCATGCCGGTCTTCAACGACAACAACATCAGCGCCGAGGACAAGACGGCGATCATCGCCTGGCTGACCAACCGCAGCGGCACCGAGGACGTGCGGGCCGACCCGGGTGGCCTCACGCTGGGTTCGCTCGGCCCCGTCTCCGAGGGCCTGGTCGCCTGGATCGCCGGCATCGGCGCTCTCATCGGCGTCTCGATCTGGCTGGGGATGAAGTCGTCCTGATGACCACCTCGACACACCGCATCACCGTGACGCACGCGAAGGAACCGGACGGGCAGGGAGCATGAGCGACATCGAACGCGCCGAGGAGGCGCACGGGCAGCCGGGGACGACCCTGGCCAGGCCCGAGGGCGGCGTTCCCGACCGCTTCGAGAACCCGGGCCTTCCGCCCCACAAGCACCGCATGGGCGACACCGACCCCAAGGCCGCCAAGCGCGCCGAGCGTCAGGTCGCGTTCTTCCTGCTGCTGTCGATCATCGGCTCGATCGGGATCATCGTCTCGATCATCGCGGTCAAGTACGACGGCAGCTTCGAGCGGATCAGCCTGTCGACGAAGGCCATCGGCCTGTCGATGTTCCTGTCCCTGTTCGCCCTCGGCGTCGGCGCCGTGCACTGGGCCAAGACGCTCATGCCCGACGACGAGCGCATCGACATGCGTCACCGTCAGCGCGGCACCACGGCCGAGCGCGAGGAAGCGGTCGCCATCCTCAAGGAGGGCGCCGGCGAGGCCGGTCTGGGTCGCCGTCCGCTGATCCGCAACACCCTCGTCGGTGCCTTGGCGCTGTTCCCGATCCCCGCGGTGTTCTTCTTCCGGGACACGGGTCCGCTGCCCGGCAACCAGCTCTCGGTGACGATGTGGAAGGCGGGGACCCACCTCGTCAAGGACCCGGAGGGTGGCCGCATCCGGGCCGCCGACGTGAGCCTCGGCTCGGTCGTCCACGTCCTGCCCGAGGGCATCGAGGAGGTCGACCACACGCTGAACGAGAAGGCCAAGTCCGCCGTGCTGATCATGCGGCTGGACCAGAGCCTGCTGACCGAGAAGCAGAACGACTGGGGTGTCGACGGGACCGTCGCCTACTCCAAGATCTGCACCCACATGGGCTGCCCCGTGGCCCTGTACGAACAGCAGACCCACCACCTGCTGTGCCCCTGCCACCAGTCGACCTTCGACCTGACGCAGGACTGCAAGGTGATCTTCGGCCCCGCGAAGCGTCCTCTCCCCCAGCTGCCGATCGCAGTTGACGACGAGGGGTACCTGTACGCGACGAACGGCTTCGACGAGGCCGTGGGCCCGAGCTTCTGGGAGCGCGGATGAGCACCATCGACAAGACGGCGGCGGGCGTCGCGAACTTCGCCGACGACACCGTCGGGGCGAGCAAGGTCGTCAACGGCTTCGCCCGCAAGATCTTCCCGGACCACTGGTCGTTCATGCTCGGTGAGGTCACGCTCTACAGCTTCGTGATCCTCCTGCTCACCGGGACGTTCCTGACGTTCTTCTACGAGCCGAGCGCGGCCGAGACGGTCTACCAGGGGAACTACGTCCCCCTGGTCGGCCAGCACGTGTCCGAGGCCTACGAGTCGACCCTGCGGCTCTCGTTCGACATCCGCGGCGGTCTGCTCATGCGGCAGATCCACCACTGGGCGGCCCTGGTCTTCGTCGCCGCGACGGTCGTCCACATGGCCCGCGTGTTCTTCACCGGCGCCTTCCGCAAGCCGCGCGAGGTCAACTGGGTCATCGGTTCGATCCTGGCCATCCTGGCGGTCGTCGAGGGCTTCACCGGGTACTCCCTGCCCGACGACCTGCTGTCCGGCACCGGGATCCGCATCGCGGACGCGATCATCCTGGCCGTGCCCGTGGTCGGCAGCTACATCAGCTTCTTCCTCTTCGGCGGCGAGTTCCCCGGCACGGACTTCATCCCGCGCTTCTTCACGATCCACATCCTGCTGCTGCCGGCGATCATCCTCGCGCTGGTCGCCGTCCACCTGATGCTGGTCGTCGTGCACAAGCACACGCAGTACCCCGGCCCGGGCAGGACCGAGGACAACGTCGTCGGGTTCCCGCTCTTCCCGGTGTACATGGCCAAGGCCGGCGGGTTCTTCTTCATCGTCTTCGGCGTCATCGCCGCCCTCGGGGCCCTGGTGCAGATCAACGCGATCTGGGCCTACGGCGCCTACGACCCCTCCCCGGTCACCGCGGGTTCGCAGCCCGACTGGTACATGGGCTGGGCCGACGGCGCGGTGCGCCTGATGCCGGGCTGGCTGGAGTTCGAGGCCTTCGGGTACACGTTCTCGTTCAACATCCTCACGGCGCTCATCATCTGCGGCGTCATGGTGGTGGCGGGCATCGTCTACCCGTGGATCGAGCAGGCCGCGACGGGCGACCGTCGTGAGCACCACCTGCTCGACCGTCCCCGCAACCAGCCGACCCGCACCGGCCTGGGCGTCATGGCGCTCACCCTGTACGGCCTGCTGTGGATCTCGGGCGGGAACGACATCATCGCCCACATGCTGGGGCTGTCGATCAACGACATCACCCGCCTGCTGCGCGTCGGCATCTTCGCCTTCCCGGCGCTGGCCTTCGTCATCACCAAGCGCATCTGCCTGGGCCTGCAGCGCAAGGACCGCGAGAAGGCGCTGCACGGTCGCGAGACCGGCCGCATCGTCCGCCTGCCCCACGGGGAGTTCATCGAGGTCCACGCGCCGCTCACGGACCTGGAGCGCTGGACCCTCGTCCAGCACGACAGCCTGCGGCCCATGGAGATCGAGGACCGCGTCGACGCCGGGAACCCGGACACGCTGTTCGGCAAGGTCCAGCGCCGGCTCTCGAAGTTCTACTTCGAGGACCGCGTCGAGCCGGTGACCCCGGCCGAGCTGGCCGCCTCGCACCACGACCACCACAGTGAGCTCGAGAGCGCCCACGCCGACGAGCTCGACCGGGCCGACAACCCCGCCATCGGGACGTCGCAGACCCTGCACGGCTGACCGTCGACGACGAAGGGCCCCGAGCCACCGGCTCGGGGCCCTTCGTCGTCCCGGTCCTCCCCCGGCGAACGGTTAGGCTCCTGCCCCGTGACCAACCCCCTCAGCCCCGGCAGCCTCGCCGGCAAGCGCGCCCTCATCACCGGTTCCTCCCGCGGCATCGGCGCCCAGACCGCGACCTACGTCGCCGAGGCCGGCGCCTCCGTGGTCGTCAACTACCGCAGCAAGGCGCCCCGCGCCGACAAGCTCGTCTCCTCCCTCACCGCGTCCGGCGCGACCGCGATCGCCGTGGGGGCCGACCTCACGGACCCGGCGTCGGTCACGGCCATGTTCGAGCGCGTCCGCGAGGAGTTCGGCGGCCTGGACCTGCTGTTCCTCAACGCCTCCGGCGGCATGGAGCAGGGCATGGCCGAGGACTACGCGATGCAGCTCAACCGCGACGCCCAGGTCAACGCGCTGACGACGGCGCTGCCCCTGCTGGCCCCCGGGTCGCGCATCGTCTTCGTGACGAGCCACCAGGCGCACTTCATCGAGACCGTCGAGACGATGCCCGAGTACGAGCAGGTGGCCCGCAGCAAGCGCGCCGGCGAGGACGCGCTGCGCGAGCTCATCCCCACGATCGAGGCCGCCGGCGTCGAGTTCGTCGTCGTCTCCGGCGACATGATCGAGGGCACCATCACCGCGACCCTGCTCGAGCGTTCCAACCCCGGGGCCCTGGCCACCCGCAAGGAGGCCGCCGGCAAGCTGTACGACGTCGCCGGGTTCGCCGCCGAGGTCGCGCTCGCGGCCGTCGAGCCGGTCCCGGCCGACCACACCCGCTACGTCGGGGACATCTCCAGCTTCACGGGCTGACCCCGGGTTCCGGCGTCAGACCGCCCCCTGGCGCCGGAGCCGCAGCAGCGCCACCCACGCGAACGGCACGCGCACCCAGAACGTCAGCGCCCGGTGCAGCAGAGCCGCCGACAGCGCCGCCTCCCCCGGCAGGCCCGCGGCGGCCAGACCGGCCGCCAGCGCCGCCTCGGAGGCCCCGATGCCCCCGGGCACGGGGACGGCGGCGGTCACCGCCGAGCTGCCCACGACGACGAGCACGAGCAGGGCGAGCGGGGGGTCTCCCCCGACGGCCCGGGCGCAGCACGCCAGCGTCGCCGCGAAGCCCAGCGGGACGGCGAGGTGGCCGAGCAGGGCGACGAGCACCCGCAGCGGGTGGGTCAGGACCCGCCGCAGCGCGGGCCACTCCGCGCGCACGGGGTCGACGACGGCGGTGGCGACGAACCGGCGCGCCCGGGGCCACCAGCGCACCACGAGGAACGCCACCCCTGCGACCACGACGGCGCCGCCGAGGACGGGCCAGGGCAACGTCACGGCGGTGTCGGGGTCGCGGCCGGCCACGACGAGGCAGCCGGCGACCAGCAGGCCCGTCACGACGAACGAGGTGGACTGGACGATGCCGATGGTGGTCGCCGCCACCACCAGCGGCAGACCGCGCTGCTGCAGGTACCGCACGGTCAGGGCCACCCCGCCCGTGCTGGAGGGGGTCACCAGGTTCACGAAGGAGGTGGCCAGCCACAGCACCGTCGTGCGCCCCACGGGGATCCGCACGGGCGACAGCGCCGTCATGGACGCCACGTTGCCGTACAGCGGCAGCAGCGAGCACGCCGCCGCGGCGAGCAGCCACGCGGGCTCGGCCGTGCGCAGTCGCTGCGCCAGGTCGGCCGCCTCGAGCCGGCGCGCGAGCACGACGACGGCGACGACGGTGGCGACCAGGAGCGCGACCCGCCACACCCGGCGGGCGAGGCGGGGCCGCCTCAGGCGGTCAGCGCGGAACCCTGCTGCCACTGCTGGTAGGTCTGGTTCCAGACGTTGAACCCGTTGCCCGGCTCGATGGTCCGGTCGCTGCCGGTGTAGACGACGACGTCGCCCATCTTGGAGTGGTCGAACATCCACTTCGCGTTCTCGGTGCTCATCCCCGTGCAGCCGTGGCTCACGTTGGCCCGGCCCTGCGAGCCGACCGACCAGGGGGCGGCGTGCAGGAACTCGCCCGAGTTGGTGACGCGCATCGCGTACTTGACGTTGACGTTGTAGTAGTTGGGGTCGTTCTGCCCGATCCCGGTGGTCTCGGAGTTCATCTGCCGCGAGGCCTCGAGGCTCATGATGACCTTCGTCCCGCTGCGCGTGACGAACTTCCCGCCGCTGCCGGACTGCCCCAGGGTGACGGGGATGGTCTTGAGCACCTCCCCGTCGCGGGTGACGGTGAGGGTGTGGGCGGCGATGTCGACGGTGCTGACCATGGCCGAGCCGATGGTGAAGTCGATGTCGCGGGTCTTGCCCCAGACGCCGGGAGCGACCTCGACGCCCCCGAGGTCGACGTCGACGTGGACGGCGGAGTGCGCCGGCCAGTACTGGGCGGGGCGGAACTCGACCTTGCTGTCGGACTGCCAGCTCCACGACCCCTCGACGGGGTTCGGGGACGCCGTCACCACCAGGTGCTGCTCGACGACGGCGCGCCGGTCCTTCGCCACCGGGCTGTCGAAGGTGACGATGACCGGCATCCCGACGCCCACCTCCTTGCCGGTCAGCGGCGAGACGGACGGGAACGCGGTCGCCGCCGGCGTCAGCGTCGTGAGCGTGGAGTCCTGGGTGGTGGCCGTCCCCGCCACGTTCGCGGCGACGGCGTGCACCGTGTAGGCAGTGGCCGTGCTGAGGGTGGCCGAGGAGGTCCACGTCGTGCCCGCGGCGTCGAGGGCGCCGTCCAGGACGGTGCCGTCGGCGGCGGTGACCTTCACGTCGGTGAGCGTGCCGTCGGCGGCGCTGACGGTGACGGGGGCGTCGGGCCGCACGTCGACGGCGGCGTTCGCCGGGCTGACGGTGATCGTGGCGGGGGTGGCCGACGGCGAGGCCGACGGGCTCCCCGTCCCGGCCCCGGGCCCCGCGGCCCCCGACTTCGACTGGCAGCCGGCGACGACCGGGACGGCGGCGGCCGCCAGCAGCGCGCCGACGAGCGTCCGCCGACGCAGCGCGGACGACGGACCAGAGCTCATGACCACGTTTCGTTCTCCCCCGGAGCGCGGACGCTCCCTCGTGCTTCCCCCGGAGGCGATCCTCGCACCTCCGACGGTCCATCCACAGGACGCCGCGCAGATCCGATCCGTTGCACCCACGCAGGTCACGATCCGGTGACGCCCGTCCTACGCTGGCGGCGTGACCTCCCTCCCCGTGCGCCGCGTCACCGGGTACGACCTGGCGCGCGACCTGAAGCTGTCGCAGTCGACGGTCTCGCGGGCGCTGCGCGACGATCCCCGGGTCGTGCCGGCCACCCGGGAGCTGGTCAAGGCGCGGGCGGCCGAGCTGGGCTACGTCGTGCACGTCGGGGCCCGCAACCTCATCACCCAGCGCACCCACACCATCGCCGTCATCAGCGGCGACCTGCACAACCCGAGCACCCCGACGCTGGTGACGGCGCTGCAGCGGGAGTTCTCCGCGCACGGCTACCGGGTCGTCCTCATGAGCGACCAGACCGAGGGGGCGCACAGCCGGGACGTGGAGGCGCTGCACGGCGGGGCGGTCGACGGCGTGGTCTTCAACTCGATGCGCCCGGACCTGGAGCTGGTGGCGGCCCTGCGGGCGCGGGGGCTGCCGGTGGTCCTGCTGGCCCGCGACCACGCCGACGCGCAGACGCGCCGCACGGACCGGGTGACGTCGGACAACCGCGCGGGGGGCCGGTTGGTGGCGCGGCACCTGCTGGGCATCGGGCACCGGCGGATCGCCCTGGTGGGCGGGCCCCGGGACAACGCCAGCAGCCGCGACCGCGAGCAGGGGTTCCGGGAGGAGCTCGCGGCGGCCGGGGTGGCGCTGCCCCGCTCGCTGTTCACCCACGGGCCGGTGGACCCGGCGACGGGTCACGCCGCGATGCGGGGGTTCCTGACCCACCGCCACGTCCCGACGGCCGTCTTCTGCATCACCGACTGGATCGCCCTGGGCGCCCTCGACGCGGCCCACGGTGCGGGTCTGCGCGTACCGGCCGACCTGCACGTGGTCGGCTACAACGACTCGCTCTTCGCGGGGTGGTCGATGTTCGACCTCACGACGGTGCGCCAGCCGTTCGACGAGATGGGTGCGGAGGCCGCCCGGCTCCTGGTGGCGCGCCTGGGTGACCCGCAGGCCCCGGTGGTGCACCGGCAGTTCCCCGCCGAACTGCTGGTGCGGTCCTCGACGAGCGGACCGGTCCCCGCCCGCTGAGGCGAAACACCCTGTTCACAGGCCCGAGACGCGCAGGCAACGGGACACCCCTAGTTTCGAGCTGCTGCGGCATTCGAAGTCATGTGCATTCGAAGTCAGCCGCACGGACCGGACCGCACCGTGGAGGAGCGTCGTGGACGTCGGAGTGTTCATCCCGATCGGCAACAACGGGTGGCTGATCTCGAAGTCGGCCCCGCAGTACATGCCCAGCTTCGAGCTCAACAAGACGATCGTGCAGAAGGCCGAGCAGCACGGTTTCGACTTCGCCCTGTCGATGATCAAACTGCGCGGTTTCGGCGGGGCGACCGAGTTCTGGGACCACAACCTGGAGTCCTTCACCCTCATGGCGGGGCTGGCCGCCGTCACCGAGCGCATCAAGCTGTACGCCTCGACGGCCATCCTCACCCTGCCCCCGGCGATGGTGGCCCGCATGGTCTCGACCATCGACTCCATCGCCCCCGGCCGCATCGGCGTGAACATCGTCACGGGCTGGGCCCCCGGGGAGTACACCCAGATGGGCCTGTGGCCCGGTGACGAGCACTTCTCGAACCGGTACGCCCGGGCGACGGAGTACGTCAAGGTCCTGCGCGACCTCACCGAGACCGGCCGCAGCGACCTGGCCGGGGAGTTCTACGCCATGGACGACTGCGTCCTGTCCCCGCGCCCCGGGCACGTGGACATCGTCGCCGCGGGACAGTCCGAGACGGGGATCCGCTTCGCCGCCGAGAACGTCGAGTACGACTTCCTCAACGGCGTCGGCATCAACACCCCCACGGCGATGGCCCCGCACGGTGAACGCCTGCTGGCCGCGAGCCGGGCCAGCGGGCGCGACGTCGGGGCCCTGGCCCTGTTCATGGTGATCGCCGACGAGACCGACGAGCTCGCCTTCGCGAAGTGGCAGGACTACCACGACAACGCCGACGTCGAGGCCCTGGACTACCGCGGGAACGAGGCCGCCGCCGACACCGCCGCGGACGAGAACTCCACGGCCCGCACCATCTCGCTGCCCGAGGGCGCCGTGAACTTCAACATGGGCACCCTCATCGGGTCCTACGAGAACGTGGCCCGGATGCTCGACGAGCTCGCCACCGTCCCCGGCTTGGCGGGCGTCATGCTGACGTTCGACGACTTCGTCGCGGGCGTCGACGCGTTCGGGGAACGGATCCAGCCGCTCATGACCAGCCGCGCGCACGTCGCGGCGGGGGTCCCGGCGTGAGCCGGTTGCGCGCCGCGGTCGTCCAGGCCGGTGAGTGCACCGAGGACCGCGGCAAGAACCTCGACGTCCTGGAGGGTCTGGTCCGGGCCGCCGCCCGTCCCGCCGACGCCCCGGCCCCCGACCTCGTGCTGCTGCCCGAACTCATCACGACGCCGTACTTCTGCACCTCCCGCGCCGCCGACCGCAGCGGGTGGGCCCAGGAACTGCCCGGCCCGACGACCGAACGGTTCTCGGCGCTGGCCGCCGAACTCGGCGTCGCGATCGTCTGGGGCATGTACGAACGCACGGCTGCCGACGTCCTGCACAACTCCGCCGTGGCCGTCGACGCGAGCGGGCGGCTGCTGGCCTGGACCGACGCGGACGGGAACCCCCGGCCCGCGTACCGGAAGCTGTCTCTGCCGGCCAACCACGTGGGCGGGGTGGACGTCGACGAGAAGTTCTTCTTCACCCCCGGGCAGTCCCCCGTCGTCCTGGACCTGCTCGGCGTCCGGTTCGCCGCCGTCATCTGCTACGACCGCTCGTTCCCCGAACACTGGGCCCTGGCCCGGGCCATGGGCGCCGACGTCGTGCTGGCCGTCGTCAGTTCCCTCGGCAACCGCGAAGAGCTGTTCACCACCGAACTGCAGGTCCGGGCCATGGAGTCGCAGGTGTTCGTCCTGGCCGCCAACCGCGCCGGGGTCGAGCACCTCAACGGCACCTCGGTCAGCTACTTCGGCCGCTCGTGCGCCGTGGACCCCACGGGTGCCGTCCTCGCGCAGGCCCCCGCGCACGAGGCCGGGCACGTCCTGCAGGTGGACCTCGACCTCGACCTCGTGCGCAGCACCCGCGCCCGCTTCCCCCTGCTGCGCGACCGGCGTCCCGACGTCGTCGACCTGCTCGCCCGCCTCACCGCCCGTTCCTGAGCCCCTCCCCTGCACGAACCCCCGCACGAGCCCCGAGCAACAGCCCCCGAAACCCAGGAGAACTCCGTGCCCCTCGCCGTGCCGCGCCGTCCCCTGCTGCGCTCCGCCGCGCTGTTCCTCACCCTCGGGCTGACCGCCGCGACCGCCGCCTGCAGCAGCGGGCAGGCCTCCACCGGGGGTGGCGCCACCGACGAGGCGGGGGTCAGTGCCGCGAAGGCGGCCGTCGCCGCCGCGACCGGTGACCCGGCGTTCACCCTCGAGGCGCCCGCGTTCGCGATGTCCGGCATCGCGGGCAAGAAGATCTTCAACATCCCCAACTCCAGCGCCATCCCGTACATCCAGGCCGTCGACACCGAGAGCGCGGCCATCGCTCAGAAGTACGGCGCGACGTGGGTGGAGTACACGAACCAGGGCTCCCCCACCGAGCACAGCGCCGGCATCGACCAGGCCATCAGCCAGGGGGCCGACCTCATCGTCCTGGCCCAGGGCATCAACGCCGACCTGCTCACCCCGGCGCTGCAGCGGGCCGAGGCCGCCGGGATCCCCGTGCTGGTGACCCACACCCAGCAGACCGGCACGACGTTCAGCCCCGGCACCGCCCCGCTCATCGCCGCGCAGGTGACGGCCCCGTTCAACGAGGCCGCCGCGCTCATCGCGAACTGGGCCATCGCCGACTCCGGCGGGAAGGTGAACGCGATCATCATCACCTCCCAGGAGGTCCCGCCCTCCAACGGGATGGTCGAGTCGATGCAGGCGACGCTGAAGCAGAACTGCCCGAGCTGCACGAGCAAGGTCGTGAACGTCCCCACGACCGACTGGGCGACCAAGATCTCCGGTGAGGTCCAGACGGCGCTGCAGTCGAACCCGGGCGCGAACTACGTCCTGCCCGTCTACGACTCGATGTCGCTGTACGCCCAGCAGGGCATCACCGCCGCGGGTAAGACCGGGCAGGTGCAGATGGCGTCGTTCAACGGGACCCCGGACGTGCTCAAGCTCATCCAGGACGGCGACGTCATGGGCATGGACGTCGGCGAGAACATCTCCTGGCTGGCGTGGTCCACCCTCGACCAGGCCGGCCGGATCCTGACCGGCTCCCCGATCGTCGCCGACGGGAACGAGGGCACCCCGCTGAAGGTGTTCACCGACGACAACATCGACGCCACCGGCGAGCCGCCGCAGGCCGGCACGGGCTACGGCGACGCCTACGTCGCCGGGTACGAGGCGCTGTGGGGCCAGCCGTGACAGCCCCCGCGATCCGGTTGTCGGGGCTGTCGAAGACGTTCGGCGCCCAGCGCGCCCTCGACGACGTCACCCTGGAGATCCCCGCCGGGACCGTCCACGGGCTCCTCGGGGAGAACGGCTCGGGCAAGTCGACGCTCATCAAGGTCCTCACGGGCGTCCACGAACCCGACCCCGGCGCCCGGCTGGAGGTCCGGGGCCGCGAGGTGGACCTGCCCCTGCCGCCGGGCGCGTTCCGCGACCTCGGCATCAGCGTCGTCCACCAGGACCTCGGGCTGCTGCCGGACCTGTCGGTCGCGGAGAACATGCGCATCGCGCAGGGGATCGCCGCCCGGCGCGCCGTGGTCTCCTGGCGGACCGAACGGCGCCTGGCCGGGCAGACGCTGCGCCGCCACGGGCTCGACATCGACCCCGCCGCCCCGGTGGCGACGCTCAGCGACACCGAGCGGGCGCTCGTGGCGATCCTGCGCGCCGTCGACGAGCTCGGCGAGCACCGGACGCTGCTGATCCTCGACGAACCCACGGTGTTCCTGCCGCGGGAGGGCACCGACCTGCTGTTCCGCGTCGTGGCCGACCTCGTCGCGGACGGGTCCACGTCGGTGCTGCTGGTCTCGCACGACCTCACCGAGGTCCTGGACCACACCCACGCCGTGACCGTGCTGCGCGACGGGCGGGTGGCCGGCACCGTCGAGTCGGCCACGACCGACCCGGCGGGCCTGACCGAGCTGATCGTGGGCGCCGACCTCGCCGCCGCCGTGCGCCGGCACGCGGTCAGCGGTCCGGCGGCACCGGAACGCCCCGTCGCCGGCCGGGGCCGCGTCCAGGTCGCGGCCCTGACCTCCCCGCGCCTGGCGGGGATCTCCTTCGACGTCGCCCGCGGCGAGGTCCTGGGGCTGACCGGGCTCGCCGGGTCCGGGTACGCCGAGGTGCTGCCCGCGCTGTACGGGGCGGGCGGCAAGGTGTCCGGGGACCTCCTGGTGGATCGCGACGCCCTGCAGCTGTCGACGCTGACCCCGTCGAGAGCCCTGGCGACGGGCGTCGTCCACGTGCCCGCGGACCGCCGGCGCGACGGCGGCATCGCCGAGGAGTCCGTCGAGCGGAACGTGACCATGCCGGTCATGACGACGCTGGGCACCCGCTTCCGGCTCGACCGCACGGCGTTGCGCCGGCGCGCCGCCGAACTGTGCCGGGCCTACGACGTCCGCCCGTTCGACCCCGGCAAGGCGTTCGGGACGCTCTCGGGCGGGAACCAGCAGAAGGCCGTCCTGGCCAAGTGGCTGCAGACGGACCCGCGGGTCGTCCTGCTCGCCGAACCCACCCAGGGCATCGACGTCGGCGCCAAGGCGTTCGTCTTCGACCTGCTGCGGCGCACCGCCGAGCGCGGCGCCTCGATCCTGCTGGCCAGCTCGGACTACGAGCAGCTGGCCACCGTCTGCGACCGGGTCCTCGTCCTGGCCCGCGGTCACGTCGTCGCCGAACTGTCCGGGGCGGACCTGAACCAGGCCGTCCTGTCCGACCGGGTGCTGTCCAGCACGAGGCTGCTGCCCGGTCCCCGTCCGCACCCCACCGCGCTCGAGAGGGAGGCCTCGTGACCACGAGCACCCAGTCCACGACGACCGTCGCCGCCCCCGGGGAGGTCGCCACGACGCGACGTCGCGGGTTCGGCGCCCACGCCGAGCGGTTCGCCCTCCTCGGCGTCTGGCTCGTCGTGCTCGTCGTGTTCTCGATCGCCCGACCCGACGTGTACCCGACGGCCGGCAACCTGCAGAGCGTCCTGGGCTCGCAGGCCGTCCTGCTCATCGCCTCCCTCGGGGTCCTGCTGCCGCTCATCACCGGGGAGTTCGACCTGTCCGTGGCCTCCGCGCTCGGGCTGAGCTCGATGGTCACCGCCGTCCTGAACGTCCAGCACGGCTGGAGCATCGGCAGCGCCGTGCTGGCCGGTGTCGGGGCGGCGCTGGCCGTCGGGGTCGTCAACGCCCTCGGCGTCGTGCTGTTCGGCATCCCGTCGTTCATCGTGACGCTGGGGTCGGGGACGTTCGCCCTCGGCGTCGTGCAGTGGATCTCCGGCCAGTCGACGGTCACCGGGATCGACGCCCACCTCGTGCAGGCGACCGTCGGCAGCCGCGTCCTCGGCGTCCCGCTGCAGTTCTTCTACGGCCTCGCCGCGGCCGCCGTCCTCGCCCTGGTCCTGGAGTTCACCCCGCTCGGGCGACGGCTGCTCTTCGTGGGCCGGTCCCCGGCCGTGGCGAAGCTGTCCGGGTTCAACGTGCCCCGGCTGCGCGCCGGGGCGTTCCTGTCGTGCTCCCTCGTCGCGGGGCTGGCCGGTGTCGTCTACGCCGGTGCGCTCGGCGGCGCGGACCCGTCCTCCGCGCAGTCCTTCCTGCTGCCCGCCTTCGCCGCGGCCTACCTGGGGGCCACGGCCATCGTCCCCGGTCAGTTCAACCCCGTGGGGACCGTCGTGGCCGTGTACTTCCTGTCCTCCGGCGTCGTCGGTCTGCAGATGCTGGGAGCCCAGAGCTTCGTGCAGCAGCTCTTCTACGGCGGCGCCCTGGTCGTGGCGGTGGGCCTGTCGCGCTTCGTCCGCCACCGCGCCACCCGCTGACCCGTCCCACCCCGGAGCCCCACGGTCCTCGACCGTGGGGCTCCGGCCGTCCCCGGGCGGACCCGGGTGCCGAGCACCCCGGGGAACGAGCAGGGCCCCGCACCGGATCCGGTGCGGGGCCCTGCTCGTGCGGGACTCAGTGGGCGTGCTCGCCCTTGTAGTACTCGAACACCCAGCCGACGATGAGCGGCAGGGAGATGGCGACGCCGATCAGCCACAGCCACCAGCCGACGGCCACGCCGAGGAAGACGATCGCGCCGCCGGAGGCCAGGTACAGCGGCCACCAGGAGTGCGGGGAGAAGAAGCCCTGCTCCCCCGCGCCCTCGGAGATGTCGGCCCGGGGGTTGTCCTCGGGGCGCTCGTCGATGCGGCGGGCGGTGATGGTCAGGTAGGTCCCGACCAGCAGCGCCAGACCGCCGGTGAGCAGCAGGGCGATGAAGCCCACCCACTCGTCCCAGCGGGTCAGCATCCCGTAGACGAAGGCGACGGGGATGAAGAACAGGATCCCGCCGGAGAACAGCCAGGTTTCAGGCTTCATCGGTGTCAGTGCCCCTCGTGAACGTCTTCACGGCCGCGGCGGTCCGAACCGCCGTAGACCGCATCCAGCAGGTTCCCGCCACCGTCGTGGTTGTCGTGCGCCGCGACCTCGGGGTGGTGCAGGTCGAAGGCGGGACGCTCCGAGCGGATTCGCGGCAGGGAGTTGAAGTTGTGCCGCGGCGGCGGGCAGGAGGTCGCCCACTCCAGGGAGGCGCCGTAGCCCCACGGGTCGTCCACGGTGACCTTCTCGCCGAAGCGGGCGGTCCGGTAGACGTTCCACAGGAAGGGCAGGAAGGACAGCCCCAGGACGAAGGACCCGATCGTGGAGATCTGGTTCATCGTGGTGAAACCCTCGCCGGCGAGGTAGTCCGCGTAACGACGCGGCATGCCGGCGGCGCCCAGCCAGTGCTGGATGAGGAACGTGGAGTGGAAGCCCACGAACAGCAGCCAGAAGTGCAGCTTGCCCCAGCCCTCGTGCAGCATCTTGCCGGTGAGCTTGGGCCACCAGAAGTAGAAGCCGGCGAACATCGCGAACACGACGGTGCCGAAGACGACGTAGTGGAAGTGCGCGACGACGAAGTAGGAGTCCGACAGCTGGAAGTCCAGCGGCGGCGCGGACAGGATCACACCGGTGAGCCCGCCGAAGAGGAAGGTCACGAGGAACCCGACGCTCCACAGCATGGGCGTGTCGAAGGTCAGCGACCCGCGCCACATCGTGCCGATCCAGTTGAAGAACTTCACGCCCGTCGGCACCGCGATGAGCATGGTCATGAACGAGAAGAACGGCAGCAGGACCTTGCCGGTCACGTACATGTGGTGCGCCCACACCGTCACCGACAGGCCGGCGATGGAGATGGTCGCGAAGACGAGGCCCTTGTAGCCGAAGACCGGCTTGCGGCTGAAGACCGGGAAGATCTCGGTCACGATGCCGAAGAACGGCAGGGCGATGATGTAGACCTCGGGGTGGCCGAAGAACCAGAAGAGGTGCTGCCACAGGATCGGCCCGCCGTTGGCGGCCTCGAAGACGTGGGCCCCGAGGATGCGGTCCGCGGCCAGCGCCAGCAGCGCGGCGGCCAGCACCGGGAAGGCCATGAGGATCAGCACGCTGGTGATCAGGGTGTTCCAGGTGAAGATCGGCATCCGGAACATCGTCATGCCGGGAGCGCGCATGCAGATGATCGTCGTGATGAAGTTGACCGCACCCAGGATCGTGCCGAACCCGGAGAACGCCAGCCCCAGCACCCACAGGTTCCCGCCCAGGCCGGGCGAGTGGACGACGTCGCTCAGCGGGGCGTAGGCGAACCACCCGAAGCTGGCCGCACCACCCGGGGTCAGGAAGCCGGAGGCGGCGATGAGGCCGCCGAAGAGGAACAGCCAGTACGCGAACATGTTCAGCCGCGGGAAGGCGACGTCCGGCGCACCGATCTGCAGCGGCATGATCGCGTTCGCGAACGCGGAGAACAGCGGGGTGGCGAACAGCAGCAGCATGATCGTGCCGTGCATCGTGAACGCCTGGTTGTACTCGTTCTTGGTGTTGAACACCTGCATGCCGGGCTCGAAGAGCTCGGCGCGGATGAGCAGCGCCATGATCCCGGCGAGCAGGAACCAGATGAACGAGGTGATGAAGTACAGGTTGCCGATGACCTTGTGGTCGGTCGAGGACATCCAGTTGGCGATCACACGACCGCGCGAGCGCGGGACGACCGCTCCCAGCGGCTGGCGGGAGGTGACGCGCGCGGCGACACCCGCCACGTCGAAGCTCTCAGCGGCCATCAGTTCTCCTCCTCGTTCGACCGGACCGAGTCGGCCTGGACGCCGGCGAGCTCCTCGTCACCGGCGAGGGTCGTCGGCAGGGACCCGGTCTGGCCGGCGGCCTGCAGGTCGGCCAGGTGCTGCTGGTACTCGGCGGCCGAGACGACCTTGACGGTGAAGAGCATCTCGGAGTGGTACTCGCCGCAGAGCTCGGCGCACTTGCCCTTGAAGGTGCCCTCCTTGGTGGGGGTCACCTGGAACTTGTTCGGGCTGCCCGGGATCATGTCCATCTTCATGAGGAACGCGGGGATCCAGAAGGAGTGGATGACGTCGCGGGAGTACAGGTCGAACTGGACGGTCTCGTCCACCGGCAGGTAGAGCTCGGGGAGCTTGTCCTCGACGCCCGTGTCCCCGCTCAGGTCGGCCTGGCGGCCGGTGTCGTAGACGCCCGGCTGCGCCGAGGCGCCGTTGCCCTCGAGGTAGTTGAAGTCCCAGGACCACTTCTTGCCCACGACCTGGACCGTCACGTCCGGGGTCTTGGAGGTGTCCAGGATGGCCTGCTGGTCCCGGGCCACGTAGTAGAAGAGGACCCCGACCATCATGACCGGGACGATCGTGTAGAGGATCTCGATCGGCATGTTGTAGCGGACCTGCGCCGGCAGCGCGGGGTCGTTCTTGCGCCGGCGGTACGCCACGACGCACCAGATCGTCAGCCCCCAGACGAGGACGCCGACGACGAGCGCGGCGATCCACGAACCGTCCCAGAGCTTGGAGATGCGCTCGGTCATGTTCGTGGCCCCGACGCTGTCGTCGGGGAGGAAGAAGTTGCCCGCCGAGGCGTTCGGCCAGTCGGCCGCGCAGCCACTCAGCAGAAGAGTCGCGCCCCCGGCAAGGGCGCCGGCGACCAGCGCCTTGGGGGGACGGCGACGTCGCGTCGCGCCCGAGTCTCGCGTGCCCAACGTCGGCCTTCCCACGGTGCGTGCAGTGAACGGGGACGAAACGTGCCCGTGACGCGTTGGTCCTGGGCAGAGTCGGTCCCTCGCCAGAGAGACTACCCCCCGTCGTAGTCGTTCGGCCGTTCGGGGCGCGCCGGACCCGCAGCCTCCAGCAGCGGGGGCACGGGCCGGGCCAGGGCCGTGCTCAGCAGGACCCGGTAGGCGGGCCGGGGGACCTCCTCGATCCCCAGCGTGGCGAGGTGGTCGGTGCGCCACTGCACGTCGACCAGCCGCCCGCGGACGCCGTCGGCGGTGAGCAGGTCGGCCAGGGCCACGACGGCCGCCTTGGAGGCGTCCGTGACGCGGTGGAACTTCGACTCGGCCGCGAACAGGCCGCCCAGGCTCAGGCCGTAGAGGCCGCCCGCGAGCTCACCGCCGCACCAGACCTCCACCGAGTGCGCCCAGCCCAGCCGGTGCAGCCGGCCGTAGGCCGCCGCGACCTCGGTGGTGATCCAGGCGCCCGAGCGGGACGGGTCGGCGCAGCCGGCGACCACCTCGTCGAAGGCCGTGTCCACGCGGACCTCGAAGCGGCGCAGCGAGCGGCGCAGCGAGCGCGACACGTGCACCCGCTCGGGCCGCAGGACGCCGCGCGGGTCCGGCGACCACCAGCCGAGCGGACCCCGTCCCCCGCCCCCCAGGCCCATGGGGAAGAAGCCGTGCCGGTAGGCCTCCAGCAGGGTCGCCGGACGCAGGTCGCCACCGGAGGCCACGAGGTCCTCGCCCTCGACGGCGGTCAGGTCGTCGAAGCCGAAGCCGGCCGGACCGACGTCGAAGCGGGGGCGGCCGGCGGGGGTGCGCGGGAAGGGTGCGCCCCACACGCGATCGGCCCCCGTCCCCGGAGTCCGGGGGGCGGGGGCCGATCGGTGGAGCGGACCGTCAGCTGAAGGAGTCACCGCAGGCGCAGCTGCTCCCGGCGTTCGGGTTGTCGATGGTGAAGCCCTGCTTCTCGATGGTGTCGGCGAAGTCGATCGTCGCGCCGTCGAGGTACGGGGTGCTCATCTTGTCGACGACGACCTCGACCCCGTCGAAGTCGCGCAGCGCGTCCCCGTCGAGGGTGCGCTCGTCGAAGTACAGCTGGTAGATGAGGCCCGAGCAGCCGCCGGGCTGGACCGCGATGCGCAGCCGGAGGTCGTCGCGACCCTCCTGCTCCAGCAGCGTGCGGACCTTGGTCGCGGCCACGTCGGTGAGCAGGACCCCGTGGGTGGGGGTCGTGTCGGTGGTGGTGGTCATGAGCATCGTCTCCGGGAGCGCGCGCGGTTCTGTCGTGGACGACAACCGCGTCGGGACGCGGTGTGTTCCCCCGAGGTTACGACTCGCGGGAGAGCCCGTCGAGCAGGAGCACCTCGCCGAGGCAGGCCCGGGCGAAGTCGGCCAGGTGCAGGGACTCGTCGGCGCCGTGCGCGCGCGAGTCGGGGTCCTCGACGCCGGTCACGAGGATCGCGGCGCGCGGGTAGACGGCGGACAGGTCGGCGATGAACGGGATCGAGCCGCCCATGCCCATCTCGACCGTCTCGGCCCCGAAGGCCTCGGTGAGCGCGGCCCGGGCCACCTCGTAGGCCCGGGTGGAGGTGTCGGCCGAGAACGCCTGGCCCTCGTCGCCGTCGTCGACCCGCACGCGGGCGCCGAAGGGGGCGTTGGCCAGCAGGTGCCGGCGCAGGGCGGTCATGGCGGCGGCGGGGTCCTGGCCGGGGGCCAGGCGCATGCTGATCTTGGCCCGGGCCGAGGGGATCAGCGTGTTGCTCACCAGGTCCACCGGGGTCGCGTCCAGCCCGGTGACGGCGATGGCCGGCTTGGTCCACAACCGGTCGGCGATCGTGCCCGTCCCCGCGAGCCGGACCTCCGGCAGGACGCCCGCGTCGGCGCGGAACGTCGCCTCGTCGAGGTCGACGAGCGGAGCGTGCCCGCGGACGAGGCCGTCGACCGCGACGTCGCCGTTCTCGTCGTGCAGCGTGGCGAGCAGCCGGGCCAGGCTCGTGAGGGCGTCGAGGACCGGCCCGCCGTTGACCCCGGAGTGCACGGCGTGCGACAGGACGTCCACCGTCACGTCGCAGTCGACGAGCCCGCGCAGGGTCGTGGTCAGCGCCGGCACGCCCACGCGCCAGTTGCCGGAGTCGGCCACGACGATGACGTCGGCGGCCAGCGCCTCGCGGTGCTCGGTGAGGAAGGCGGCGAAGGTGGGCGAGCCGATCTCCTCCTCCCCCTCGACGAAGACCGTCACGCCGACGCCCTCGTCGGGCCCCCAGGTGGGCAGCAGGGTGCGCAGCGCGTGGACGTGGGCCATGACGCCGGCCTTGTCGTCGGCGGCCCCGCGCCCGAAGAGGCGGCCGTCGCGCTCGGTGGGCTCGAAGGGCGGGCTCGACCAGTCCCCGTCCCGGCCCGGGGGCTGCACGTCGTGGTGGGCGTAGAGCAGGACGGTCGGCGCCCCGGCGGGGGCGGGCCGGCGGGCGATGACCGCCGGGTGCGACTCCAGGTCGCCCGCGCGGGCCGTCACGACGTCCACCCGCGGCATCCCCGCGCCGCGCAGCAGGTCGGCGACGGCCGCGGCGCTGGCGTGGACGTGCCCGGCGTCGAAGGCGCGCGCCGAGACGCTGGGGATCCGCACCAGCGCCTCGAGGTCGGCGCGGGTGGTGGCGTCCTGGGCGGCGGAGGCCGCCCGCAGGCTGGAGATCCGGGTGTCGTCGCTCACGTCGGCGACGCTACACAAGCGCTGCGGGCGCGGGCGCTCCGGCGGCACGGCGGCCCCGGTCCGGGACGCGGTCGGGCCCGCGACCGGTGACGTACCCTTCATCTCGTGTTCGGACGCTCGAAGGAGAAGTCGGCCCCCGCCGCGCAGGAGTCGCCGGCGGTCGAGCTGACGAAGGTCGGCGGCAAGGGGCGGCCCACGCCCAGGCG
The DNA here is from genome assembly GCF_003002055.1 of Kineococcus rhizosphaerae. NCBI lineage: Bacteria > Bacillati > Actinomycetota > Actinomycetes > Kineosporiales > Kineosporiaceae > Kineococcus > Kineococcus rhizosphaerae. The sequence continues at coordinate 468,252 of NZ_PVZF01000002.1, read as the reverse complement.
CAGCGACGCCCAGGCGCGCAACGCCCGGCCGCTGGTCCCGGCCGACCGCAAGGCCGCGCAGAAGCTGAGCCGCGAGGCCCAGCGCGAGGAGCGCGCCAAGATGCAGGCCGCCCTGATGACCGGCGACGAGCGCTACCTGCCGGTGCGCGACCGGGGTCCGCAGAAGCGCTTCGTGCGCGACGTCGTCGACGCCCGCCGCAACGTGGGCGAGTACTTCCTCATCATCGCCGGCATCTCGCTGGTCCTGTCGATGGTCGCCTCGCCGCTGGGCTCGCGCTCGCTCGTGCTCGCCACGACGCTGCTCATCTACGGGATGCTCGCCGTCGTCGTGGTGGACAGCGTCCTGCTCGGGCGCCGCGTCCGGCGCACCGTCGCCGCCCGCTTCCCCGACCCCGAACGGGGTCTGGTGTCGTACGGCATCACCCGCGCCCTGCAGATCCGCCGCATGCGCCGCCCCGTGCCGATGGTCGAGCGCGGCGCCCACCCGAGCTGAGCCGACCCGTGACGCACTCGCGCGCCGTCCGCTGGACGACGACGGCGGCCCTGGCCGTCAGCATCCTCATCATCGTCACCGGCGGCGTCGTCCGCGTGACCGGCTCGGGGCTGGGCTGCCCCGACTGGCCGCGGTGCACGGACGACTCCTTCACGTCGGCGACGGCCACCACGGGCATCCACGGAGCCATCGAGTTCGGCAACCGGATGCTGACGACGGTCATCTGCGTCGCGGTCGGCGCGGTGATCATCGCCTGCCTGCTGCAGCGGCCGCGCCACCGCGCCCTGCTGTGGTCGGCGTGGGGCCAGTTCGCCGGGGTCGTGCTGAACGCCGTCGTCGGCGGGATCACCGTCTGGACCGGGCTGAACCCCTACGTCGTCGCGGCGCACTTCCTCGCCGCGATCGCCCTGTTGATCTCCACCACGGTCAGCTACGACATCGCGCACCGGGCGGTGGTGCCCGCCCCGGCCGAGCGCACCCGCCGGCTGGCGCGCGCCCTGGTCGCGGTCACCGCCGTGGTGGTGGTCGTGGGCACGGTCGTCACCGGCTCGGGCCCGCACCCGGGCGACAGCGCCGAGGTGCACCGCATCCCGGTCAGCTGGACGGTGGTCACCGTCGTGCACGGGATCGCCGCGGTGGGTGCGCTGCTGCTGGCCGCGGTCGTCGTGGTCAGCGCGAAGCGGTCCGGCGACGACCTGGTCGGCCGGCGCGCGAAGATCCTGCTCGTGCTGTTCGTGGCGCAGGCCGCCCTCGGCGTCTACCAGAGCCTCGACGGGCTCCCGGGCCTGGCGGTCGTGCTGCACCTGGGCGGGGCCGCGGTGACGGCGGCCGGGGCCACCCGGGTGCTGCTGGCGGCCCGCACCTCCACCGTCGACCGCACGAGCGAGGCGGCTCTCGCCGTCTGAGGCAGCGCACGTTAGGTTCGCGACCATGGAGTTCCGACACCTCGGTCGCAGCGGTCTGAAGATCTCCGAGATCACCTACGGCAACTGGCTCACCCACGGTTCTCAGGTCGAGAACGAGGCAGCCGTCGCGTGCGTGCACGCGGCTCTGGACGCAGGGATCTCGACGTTCGACACCGCTGACGTCTACGCCAACACCGCCGCAGAGACGGTCCTGGGCACCGCGTTGAAGGGTCAGCGCCGCGAGAGCCTGGAGATCCTCACCAAGGTCTACTTCCCGACGGGCCCCAAGGGCCACAACGACTCGGGCCTGTCGCGCAAGCACGTCCTTGAGTCGATCGACGGTTCGCTGCGCCGGCTGGGCACCGACCACGTCGACGTCTACCAGGCCCACCGCTGGGACGTCTCGACGCCGGTCGAGGAGACGATGCAGGCCTTCGCCGACGTCGTCCGCGCGGGCAAGGCGCTGTACATCGGGGTCAGCGAGTGGACGGCCGACCAGCTGCGCCAGGGGCACGAGCTGGCCGACGAGCTGGGGTTCCAGCTCATCTCCAACCAGCCGCAGTACTCGGCGCTGTACCGCGTCATCGAGGAGCAGGTGGTCCCGACCTCGCGCGAGCTCGGCATCTCGCAGGTTGTCTTCTCCCCCGTCGCCCAGGGCGTCCTGACCGGCAAGTACACCCCCGGCGGCGCGCCGCCGGAGGGCAGCCGCGCCACGGACGAGAAGGGCGGCAAGCAGATGATCAGCCGCTGGATGCGCGACGACGTGCTGTCGCGGGTCCAGGAGCTGAAGTCGGTCGCCAGCGAGCTGCAGCTGTCGATGGCCCAGCTGGCCGTCGCGTGGGTGCTGCAGAACGACAACGTCGCCAGCGCGATCATCGGCGCGTCGCGCCCGGAGCAGGTGCACGAGAACGTCAAGGCGTCCGGGGTGAAGATCCCGCAGGAGCTGCTGGAGCGGATCGACGCGGTGCTCGGCGACGTCGTCGAGCGCGACCCGGCCCGCACCGCGGCCACCTCCCCCACCGAACGCCCCAGCTGACCGGCGCACGACGATCGGCGCGTCGGGGCCCGGCGGGACCCGACGCGCCGACGGAGTCGCTGCGCGTCGGGTCCCGCCGGGCCCCGACCAGGGCGCCGTGAGGAGTGCGCCGCGAAGGCTTCAGTCGGCGGGGCGCAGGGACAGCGGGCCGTAGACCTTCGCGCCGTCGGCCCACAGGTGCGCGTTCTCCACGCCGCGCTGGCGCAGGCCGCGCCACGCCTCCCCGATCCAGGTCTCGGCGTCGGACTGCGTCGGGAACACCGCCTCGTCACCGTCGACGGGGCGACCGTCGGCGTCCTCGTACTTCCACGTCCACTCGGTCGGCCTCATCCGGCGACGCTACTCACTCGACCCCGGCCCGTTCCACCCGGTGCTTCGCCACCGAGGCGTCGTGCGCACCGTGCTGGTGCCCGACCCGGCGCCGCAGGTCGACGACGGCCAGGACGAGCGCGAGCAGGACCAGACCGAGCGAGACCCGCAGGCCGTGCGAGAGGGCCTTCCCGAACACCTCCTGCACCGCGGCGGGGACGTCCCCGGACCCGGCGGCGCGCGCCTTCCCGCCGAGCCCGGCCCCGACGACGGTCGAGAAGAAGATCGCCGTCGTCGCCGCGACCCCGACGGCGGACCCGACGCGCTGCCCGGTCTGCAGGACACCGCCGGCGACCCCGGCGACGCGGGGCGGGACGTCGGCCAGCGCGAGCGTCTGGTTCGGGGAGATGACCAGCCCGCTGCCGGCTCCGGCGACGGCCAGGCACGCCGAGAGGGCCACGGCCCCACCGGTGCCCTGCACCGAGGCGGCGACGAGGTCGGCCGCGGCCAGCCCGGCGGCGACCACGACGAGCCCCACGACGACGACACCGCGTCCCCGGCGGGCGACCTGCCGTCCCCCGATCTGGGCGAACAGCCCCGACAGGACGGCGAACGGGGTCTGCACGAGACCGGCCTGCCAGGGCGCGAACCCCAGTCCGGACTGCAGGTAGAGGGTGACGACGAGGAAGATGCCGGTGAACCCGGCGAAGTAGGCGATGCCCACCAGGGCCCCCACGCTGAACGAGGGGGTCCGCACGAGCTCGCCGTCGACGACGGGTTCGCGGCCCTGGCGCCCCTGGCGCCGTTCCCACAGCACGAACGCCACCAGCAGCAGCGCGCCGGGGACGAGGAAGAACCAGCGGGCGGGCGAGTCGCCCTGCCCGGTGGTCAGCACGAACGGCAGCATCCCGAACACCGTCGCGGCGGCCAGCAGGACCAGGCCCACGACGTCGAGGTGCACGCGGCCCGCCGGCCGGTCCTTCGCCGCGCGCGGCAGCCAGCGCCACGCCAGGGGCAGCAGGACCAGACCGATGGGCACGTTGACGAGGAACACACCGCGCCAGCCGTTCTCCTCGCCGAACACCGCGAGGATCGCCCCGCCGAGCAGGGGGCCGACGGCCGTCGACAACCCGATGGTCGTGCCGAAGGCGCCGAACGCGCGGCCCCGTTCGGCACCGGTGAACAGCTGCTGGATGACGGCCAGGACCTGGGGGTTCACGAGCCCGGCGGTGATGCCCTGGGCCAGGCGCACGAGGGCCAGCGCGGTGGCGGACTGCACGAGCCCGGCCCCGGCGCTGGTCAGGACGAACCCGGCGAGGCCGATGACGAACATCAGCCGGCGCGAGTACAGGTCGCCGATGCGCCCGGCCGGGACGAGGACGAGACCGAAGGCCAGGGCGTAGCCGGCGACGATCCACTGCACCTCGCTGGAGCCGGCGCCCAGGGACCCTTCGATGGAGGGCAGGGCGACGTTGACGATCGAGACGTCCAGGAGGGTCATGAACCCCACGGCGAGGCAGACGGCGAGGGCACGCCAGCGGTTCGGGTCTTGCTGGTCGGACACGGGTCTCCCTATCGAGTTCGGCGGGGCAACTGACCTTCACCCGGCCGGGCACCGCGCACAACTCGAAGGGGCTACTTGTCGGTCTCCCGCCGGCTGCGGCTGGCGGCGAGCTCGGTCAGGACGCGCCGGGCCCAGCCCGGCCCCTCGTAGACGAACGCCGTGTAGGCCTGCACGAGCGAGGCGCCGGCCTCGAGCCGTTCGGCGACGTCGGCGGCGGTCTCGATGCCGCCGACCCCGACGAGCACGAGGGACCCGTGGGTGCGGACCGCGAGGCGGCGCAGGACCTGCAGGGACCGTTCCTTCAGGGGCGCCCCGGACAGCCCGCCGCCGCCGGCGGCCTCGACGACCGCCGCGGGGGTGCGCAGACCCTCCCGGCCGATGGTGGTGTTGGTCGCCACGATGCCGTCGAGCCCGAGTTCGAGGGCGAGGTCGGCGACCGCGTCGACGTCGTCGTCGGACAGGTCGGGGGCGATCTTCACCAGGAGCGGGACGTGCCGGTGGGCGGCGGTGTCGGCGGCCTCGCGGACGGCGGTGAGCACGGGGCGCAGCTTCTCGACGGCCTGCAGGTCGCGCAGGCCCGGGGTGTTCGGGGAGGAGACGTTGACGACGAGGTAGTCGGCGTAGGGGGCCAGCAACCGCGCGGAGGTCGCGTAGTCGTCCGCGGCGTCGGCCTCCGCGACGACCTTGCTCTTGCCGATGTTGACGCCGACGACGACCGGGTGGGCGGGCGGCACGGCGCGGAACTGCCGCAACCGCTTGGCGACGACCTCGGCGCCGTCGTTGTTGAACCCCATCCGGTTCACGACGGCGCGGTCGGCCACGAGCCGGTGCAGGCGGGGCTTGGGGTTGCCGGGCTGGGGGCGGGCGGTGACGGTGCCGACCTCGACGCAGGAGAACCCGAAGTTGCCCAGGCTCGTCAGGCCGGTGGCGTTCTTGTCGAAACCCGCCGCCAGGCCCAGGGGGGAGGCGAAGTCGAGGCCGAACACGCGGGTGCGCAGGCGTTCGTCGGTGTCGACGAACACCTTGCGCAGGACCTGCGGGGCGACGGGGACCCGACTGGACAGGCGCATCCCGAGGAAGGCCCAGTGGTGGGCGGCCTCGGGGTCGACGCGGGTCAGGACGTGCCGGTAGAGGGTCTTGTACACACGTCCACCACCGGTCACGCCCTGCACCCTAACCGGGCTCAGCCGATGGACGACGTCCGGGTCTCGCGCAGCAGGGCCAGCGCGATCAGGCTCACGACGGCGGTCCCGGCCAGGTAGTACCCGACCCAGCTGACGTCGTGCGCCGCCGCGAGCTTGACGGCGGTGTAGGGCGCGAGCGAGGCCCCCAGGATCGACCCGGAGTTGAAGGCCAGCGAGGCGCCCGTGTAGCGGACGTTCGTCGGGAACAGCTCGGGCAGGTAGGCGCCGATGGGCCCGAACACCAGGCCCATGAAGAACAACCCGGCGCACAGCCAGAGCATGACGAGCGCGGTGCTGCCGGAACCGAGCAGCGGCCCGGTGAGCAGCCCGACGACAGCCCCGCCGACCATCGCGGTGGCCAGCACGGGCCGGCGCCCGACGCGGTCGGACAGCCAGCCCGACAGCGGCGTCGCGGCGGCCATGAACAGGACGGCGACGCACAGCATGAGCAGGAACTGCTGGCGCGGGTAGGCCAGCGCCTTGGTGCCGTAGCTGAGCGACCAGGTCGTCGTCAGGTAGAAGAGCGTGTACGTCAGCATGACGGAGAACGCGCCCAGCACGACGATCTTGCCGCTGGTGCGGAACGTCTCGGCGACCGGGACGCGGACCTGCTTCTTCTCGGCGAGGGCCTTGGCGAAGATCGGCGTCTCGGCCAGGCTGAGCCGGATCCACAGCCCGAGGACGACCAGGACCGCGCTGAGCAGGAACGGGATCCGCCAGCCCCAGGACAGGAAGGCGTCGTCGCTCATGGTCGTCGACAGCACGATGAACAGGGTGTTGGCGATGACGAACCCGATCGGCGCGCCCAGCTGGGGGAACATGCCGTACAGGGCCCGCCGGTGGGCGGGGGCGTTCTCGGTGGCCAGCAGCGCCGCACCGCCCCACTCCCCGCCGAGGCCGAAACCCTGCCCGAAGCGCAGCACGCACAGCAGGACGGGCGCGAGGTTGCCGGCGGAGGCGTGGGTGGGCAGGACGCCGATGAGGACGGTGGAGATCCCCATGACGAGCAGGGCCGCCACGAGGGTCGTCTTGCGGCCGATGCGGTCGCCGAAGTGCCCGAAGAACACCGAGCCGACGGGGCGGGCGACGAACGCGATGGCGAAGGTCGCGAGCGAGGCGAGGGTGGCGGCCGTGGCGTTGCCCGAGGGGAAGAACAGCGTCGGGAACACGAGCACGGCGGCGGTCGCGTAGACGTAGAAGTCGTAGAACTCGATGGTGGTGCCGATGAGGCTGGCGGCCGCGACCCTGCTGGCAGGGTTCGTCGGCGCCGGCGCCTGGGTCGGCGAGGTGGTGGGGCCCATTGCTTCGGATGACCTTCGGGGACGGCGGTGGTGGATCCGCCCCAGGGGTCGGCCTGGCCGGGCGGGCGACACCCGGTGGCGCGCACCGGGGTCACCGTCGTCGCTCCGGGTGTGACGCAGATCCTACGCCCCACCTGTGAGACATCCAACGAGCGAGACGTCCGTCTCACTCAGTGAGACGAACCGTAGCCCCGCTCTCCGCCGAGGCCAGGGCCGCGTCGACCACGGTGCAGGTGGCGACGGCGTCCCACGGGTCCACCGGCACCGGACCCTCACCGCGCACGGCGGCCGCGAAGGCGGTGTAGAAGTCGGGCCAGCGGCCCTGCTCCGACGGGACGCGGTGCACCCCACCCCCACCGACCGCGAGGGTGCCCCACCGGCTCGGCGGTTCGGCCCCCCAGGCCGCACCCTCCGACGTCGGCGTCCGCCCGGCGAGCAGCGTCTCCTCCTGGACGTCCATCGGGGAGTCCAGGACGAACGTGCCCCGCGTGCCGCTCACCCGGAACCGCGGCGCCGGGACGGGCTGCTTCCACGACCCGGACAGCTCGCTGCGCACGCCGCCGACGTGCTCGAGCTGGACCCGCAGGTCGTGCTCGGCCCCGGCCCCGCCGCGCGTCTGGGCGGCCACGGTCCGCACGGGCCCGAACAGGTGCAGCACCTGGTCGACGAGGTGCGCGCCGAAGTCGCGCAGCAGACCCCCGCCGGCCGCGGGCGGGTCCCCGGGGGCCCACCGCTCGAACGCCGACTCGAAGCGCACCACGTCCCCGAGCTCGCCGTCGGCCAGCAGGCGCCGCACCGTCAGCAGGTCCGAGTCCCAGCGCCGGTTCTGGTACGGCGAGAGCAGGACCCCCGCGGCCTCGGCCCGGCGCACGGTGTCCCGGGCCGTCGCGGCGTCGGCCGCGAAGGGCTTGTCGCACACCACGGCGACCCCCAGCCCGATCGCCTCCTCGGTCAGGGCGGTGTGGGTCGCCAGCGGCGTCGAGATCGCCACGGCCTGCGCGCCGCCGGCCACGGCCTCAGCCAGGGACGCCACCACGGTGACGCCCTCGTGCTCGGCCCGGGCCTGCGCGGCGCGTTCGGGGTTCGTCGTGACGACGAACCCGAGCCGGGCGCCCACTGCCCCCTCGATGACCGGTGCGTGGAAGAAGCGGGCTCCCCCGCCGTAGCCGACGAGGGCGAAGGTGGTGTCAGTCACCCGCGCACCGTAGCGACCCCGCGCAGGTGACCCCGGCGGACCCGCCGCTCACGCACGGCAGACCTCCGAGCGCACGATGAACCGGACTCCGTCGGGCGCCTCCAGCGAGAACCCCGCCCCCCGGCCGGGCACGAGGTCGATGGTGAGCTCGGTGTGCGCCCACAGGCGGTACTGCTCCTTGGACATCCACACCCCCACCGTGAACCCCTCGGCCCCCTCCCGGGTCGGGACGTCGAGGTTCCCCAGGAACTCGTCGGCCTCGGAGACGATGAAGTCCCCGTCCGGGAAGCACATCGGGGAACTGCCGTCGCAGCACCCCCCGGACTGGTGGAACATCAGGTCCCCGTGCCGGGCCCGGAGGCTGCGGAGCTCCTCCGCGGCCTCCGGGGTCAGACCGACGGGCACCTCAGAAGAACCCGAGCTTGGACGTGGCGTAGCTGACGAGGAGGTTCTTCGTCTGCTGGTAGTGGTCGAGCATCATCCGGTGGTTCTCCCGGCCGATGCCCGAGCTCTTGTACCCGCCGAACGCCGCGTGCGCCGGGTAGGCGTGGTAGTTGTTCGTCCAGACCCGGCCCGCCTGGATCCCGCGGCCCATCCGGTACGCGAGGTGGATGTCGCGCGACCACACCCCGGCCCCGAGGCCGTACAGCGTGTCGTTGGCGATCTTCAGGGCGTCGTCGGGGTCGTCGAAGCGGGCGACGGAGACGACGGGACCGAAGATCTCCTCCTGGAAGATGCGCATCGAGTTGTCCCCCTCGAACACCGTCGGCGTGACGTAGTACCCGCCCGACAGCTCACCGCCGAGGTCGGCGCGCTCACCACCGGTGAGCAGCTTGGCGCCCTCCTTCTGGCCGATGTCGATGTAGGACAAGATCTTCTCGAGCTGGTCGTTGCTGGCCTGCGCCCCGATCATCGTCTCGGTGTCCAGCGGGTTGCCCTGCTTCACGGCCTCGGTGCGCTGCAAGGCGTCCGCGAGGAACGTGTCGTAGATCCCGGTCTGGATGAGCGCGCGCGAGGGGCAGGTGCAGACCTCGCCCTGGTTGAGGGCGAACATCGTGAAACCCTCGAGCGCCTTGTCGTAGAACTCGTCGTGGGCCCGGGCGACGTCGTCGAAGAAGATGTTCGGGCTCTTGCCGCCGAGCTCGAGCGTGACGGGGATGAGGTTCTGGCTGGCGTACTGCATGATCAGCCGGCCCGTGGTGGTCTCCCCCGTGAACGCGATCTTGCGGATGCGCGGGTTGCTGGCCAGCGGTTTGCCTGCTTCGGCCCCGAACCCGTTGACGACGTTGACGACCCCCGGCGGCAGCAGGTCGCCGATGAGGTCCATCAGCAGCACGATCGAGGCCGGCGTCTGCTCGGCGGGTTTGAGGACGACGGCGTTGCCGGCCGCGAGCGCCGGGGCCAGCTTCCAGATCGCCATGAGCAGCGGGAAGTTCCACGGGATGATCTGCCCGACGACGCCGAGCGGTTCGTGGAAGTGGTAGGCGACGGTGTCGTCGTCGATCTGGGAGATCCCGCCCTCCTGGGCGCGGACGACGCCGGCGAAGTAGCGCAGGTGGTCGACGACCAGGGGCAGGTCGGCCGCCAGGCACTCGCGGACGGGTTTGCCGTTGTCCCACGTCTCGGCGACCGCGAGCTTCTCGAGGTTGGCCTCGACGCGGTCGGCGATGCGGTTGAGCACGAGCGCCCGGTCGGCCACGGAGGTGCGGCCCCAGGCGGGGGCGGCGGCGTGCGCGGCGTCGAGGGCGCGCTCGATGTCGGCGGCGGTGCCGCGGGCGACCTCGGTGAACGTCTGGCCGTTGACGGGGCTGGGGTTCTCGAAGTACTGCCCCTCGGCGGGGGCGACCCACTCGCCGCCGATGTAGTGGTCGTAGCGGCTCTTGTACTCGACCAGGCTGCCGGGGCGTCCTGGTGCCTCGTAGACCGTCATGGGGGACCTCCACGGTGAGGAACCGGCGACTGCTCCGTCGCCGTGGCCCCAGGGTGCGCGCCGGTGCGTTGCACCTGCGTTGCACCCGCCTCGAACCCCCCGACCGACCGGCGGTCCCGCCCTCAGCCCCGCAGCCGTTGCCAGCGGGCGACGGCCTCGGCGCGGCCGGGGTCGCCGGGGGCCAGGCGGGCCAGGAGGTCGCGGGCGACGACGACGTCGTCGCGCGCGGCGGGCGTGCGTGAGAACTCCAGCAGGGCCTGGTCGTCGTCGCCCTCCAGGACGCAGGCGCGCAGCTCCAGCAGCAGCTCCTCGCGCAGCTCCCGGACCCCGGGGGCGTCGGAACCGGGCAGCACGGCGCCCGTGACGGCGCGCACGGCCTCGCGCACGCGCCCGTCCCGGACGGCGTCGCGCAGCTCCAGGACGTCGCAGCGCAGGGTGCCCAGGAGGCGGTAGGGCGCCGCGGACAGGTCGAGCGCCCCGTGGGTGCGCTCGGCCAGCACCGCGCGCAGCCGGTGCACCTCGGCGCGCACGGAGACGGGCGCCAGGTGGCGGTCGTCGAGGTCGGCCGCGAGCTGGGCGGCGGACTGCCCCCCTTCGGGTCCCTTGCTCAGCAGCAGGAGGATCTCGCTGTGCCGCAACGACAGCGGACGCGCGACCCCGCTGACCTCGAGGGCCGGGGCCGGGCCCAGGACGGTCAGCCTCGGGGTGGTCGGTCCCGGCGCGGCCGGGGCGAGCCGGCGGCGCAGGGCCACCACGCGCAGCTCGGCCTCCACGGCGCCCACGGCGGCGCGGACGAACTCCAGCGCGCGTTCGCGCCCGAGGTCGTCACCCCCGGTCAGGTCCAGGACGCCGAGGACCTCGCCGGTGAGCGGGTCGCGCACGGGGGCCGCCGAGCAGCTCCAGCCGGCGACGGCGGTGGCGTAGTGCTCGGCCGAGCGCACCCGCACCGGACGCCCGAGCGCCAGGGCGGTGCCGGGGGCGTTGGTCCCGACGACGTCCTCGCTCCAGCGGGCGCCCTCGGTGAAGGCCATCCGCTCGGCGGCCCGGCGCAGGTCCGCGTCGCCCTCGACCCACAGCAGGGTGCCGTCGGCGTCGCTGACGGCCATGAGGACGGGGACGCCGAGGGGTTCGGCCAGCAGCAGTCGCCGGGCGGTGGGCAGCACCGCGGCCAGCGGGTGGGCCTCGCGGCGGGTGCGCACGTCGCCGGGGTCGGCCAGGACGGGGGGCAGCACCCGGTCGGGGTCCAGCCCGGTCGTGCGGGCGCGCCACCACGAGGAGGAGACCAGCTCGCGCGCTCCCGGCAGCGGGGTGCCGACGGCCCCCCCGGCCGTGGAGGCCAGCCAGTCCTCCCGGGCGCGCGTCAGCTCCCCAGCCACCTGCAGACCTCCCCGCCGGGCCCCTGCGTGGGACCCGGGTGGCGCCACGGTAGGCGGGCCCGCAGGACGTCCACAAGTGCGCGCCACCCGCCCGCACGACGTCCGGGAGCGCCCACGGGTGGGAGCATGCGGGGACGACACCGACCTCCCGAGGAGTCCCGATGACCGACGGCCCGCGGCCGTTGAACCTGCGCGAGATCGCCGAAGGGCTGTACTCGCCGCACACCTCCGCGGCCCGACCGCGCCGCCTGGCCCCGTTGCTGGCCCCCTCGCGGGCCGACGAGCTGGCGCGCTGGCTGGCCGGCACCCAGGACCGCGACGTCGCGGCCCCGCTGGAACGGGTGCGGCTCGTCGTGTTCGCCGGCGACCACGGGATCGCGGCCCGCGGCATCTCGCGGCTGGAGCCGGGCTGGACGGCGCGGGCCGTGCGGGACCTGAGCGCCGGCCGCGGCCCGTACGCGGCGCTCGCCGCGCAGGTCGGGGTCCCGGTGCAGGTGCACGCCCTGGGCGTCGACTGGGGGGCCGAGGGTCCGGTGGACGTCCCGGCCGCCGTCGTGACCGACGCGGTGCGGCCCTCGGGCGACATCGCGGTCGAGGACGCCCTGACCGAGGAGGAGGTCGACCGGGCCGTGCGCGCCGGGGCGGCCGTGGCCGACGCGGCGGTCGACGCGGGCGTGGACCTGCTGCTGCTGGGTGACCTCGGGGCGGGCGCGACCACCGTGGCCGCCACGCTGGTCGCGGCCTGCCTGCGCAAGGGGGCCGTGGACGTGGTGGGCCGCGGCAGCGGGATCGACGACGACGCGTGGATGCGCAAGACCGCCGCGATCCGCGACGCCGTCCGCCGGGCCCGCAAGCTCGCGACGCGCCCGACGGCGGTGCTGGGCGCGGTCGGCAGCGCGGACGTCGCCGCCGCGGTGGGTTTCCTGCTGCGCGCCGCCGCCCGCCGCACGCCGGTGCTGCTGGACGGCGTGGTGGGGGTGGCCGCGGCCCTGCTCGCCTCGCGCGGCGTGCCGGGGGTGGAGAAGTGGTGGCAGGTCGCGGCCGCGAGCGCCGAGCCGGCGCAGGCGCTGGCCGCGGACCGGATGAAGATGACGCCGGTGCTGGACCTCGGCGCCGGCCGCGGGGGCGGCACGGGGGCGCTGACGGCGCTGGGCGTCCTGCGCGCGGCGCAGGCGCTGGCCGCGGCGGACGAGGCCGACCTCCCGCCCCTGCCGGAGCCGGAGCCCGAACCGGAGCCCGAACCGGAGCCGGAGCCGGCCTCGGAGCCGAGTGCTCAGGGGGCGTCCGAGGGAGACCCGGTCGAGGACAGCTCCCGCCCGAACGTGTGAGCCGCGGCGGTCCGGGACAGTTCGACGAACCCGTTGCGGCGGTAGAACTCCACCGCACCGGGGTTGCGGGCCGAGACGCCCAGGTGCACCCCCGGTGAACCCGCCGCCGCCAGCTGCGCGCAGACCCGCTCGATGAGCCGGCGGCCGATCCCGCGGCCCTGCACCCGGGGCAGCAGGTCGATGTGCAGGTGCGAGGGGTGGGTGGACCACACGGGTTCGGGCGCCACGCCGGTGTGGACGATCCTCAGGAGCCACTCGTCGAACCGGCCCGCGAACTCCTCGGCGGCCGGCAGCTGGCGGCGCAGACCCGGCCACCAGTGCTCTTCCCGCCAGCGCTCGAAGGCGGCGGTGTCGAGGCAGCCGAGGACGTACCCGGCGGGTCCGCCCTCGTCCACGACGACGGACCCGAAGGCGGCCTCGTGGTGGGCGTACGGCGCGGCGTAGACGTCGCCGAGCAGGTCGGGGAACGCGGTGAGCGCACTGGCGTCACCCCCGGAGTCCCCGGTGACCCGGCAGATCTCCCGCAGCGCGGGGACGTCCTGCGCGCTGACCCCGCGGACCACGGTTCCGGTGTCGCTGCTCCTGCTGGCCTCCACGGGGTCACGTTAAGGTGCCCGGGTGCCGCGTCTCCTCCTCAGCAGCAAGTCCGTCAAGAGCGTGTCCGTGGACGCCCTGGTGCTGGGGCTGACCCCCGCCCCGGCCGGCCGGTCCACCGCTCCGGTCCTGCTGGGGGGTGAGGACCTGCCCCGGGCGACGCGCAGCGCGCTCGTCGAGGCGGCCGTCTCCCTCGGCGCGACGGGTGCCGCCGGTCAGGTGCACCTGGTCCCGGGCATCGCCGGCCTGGGCACCTCGTTCGTGGCGCTGGCGGGGGTCGGGTCCGACCCCGACCACGAGACGCTGCGCCGCGGCGCCGGGGCGGCGGTGCGCGCGCTGAGCGGTCAGCGGCGGGTGGCCCTGGGGTTCCCCGTGCCGGACGCCTCCACGGCGGCCGCGCTGGCCGAGGGCGCCGCGCTCGGCGCCTACGCCTTCACCCGCTACCGGGCCGCGACGCGCGAGCCCGTCGCCGAGGTGACGCTGCTCGTCGACAAGCCGCGGGACAAGGCGCTGCGCGCGGCGGTCGAGCGCGCCGGCGTCGTCGCGGCGGCCGTCGCCTCGGCCCGCGACCTCGTGAACACCGCACCGGCGGACCTGGCCCCGGCCGACCTGGCCGCCGCGGCCGTGCGCGCCGCGGCGGAGACCACGCTCACCGTGCGGGTCCTGGACGAGGACGCGCTGGCCGCGGGCGGCTACGGCGGGATCCTCGGCGTCGGGCAGGGGTCCTCCCGCCCCCCGCGCCTCGTCGTGGTCGAGCACGCCCCGGCGCGGGCCAAGGGCCACCTCGCCTTCGTCGGCAAGGGCATCACGTTCGACTCCGGCGGTCTGTCGATCAAGCCCGCGGCGGGCATGGAGACCATGAAGAGCGACATGTCCGGCGCCGCCGCCGTCCTCGCGGCCGTGCGCGCCGTGGCCGAGCTGGGTCTGCCGGTGAAGGTGACGGGCTGGCTCGCCGTCGCCGAGAACATGCCCTCGGGCACCGCGATCCGCCCCTCCGACGTCCTGACGATGTTCGGGGGGACGACGGTGGAGGTGCTCAACACAGACGCCGAGGGGCGGCTGGTGCTGGGCGACGCCCTGGTGGCCGCCTCGGCCGAGCAGCCCGACGCCGTCGTCGACGTCGCGACGCTGACGGGGGCGCAGGTCGTGGCCCTCGGCAACCGCGTCTCGGGGGTCATGGGCAACGACGACGACTTCCGCGCCGCGGTGCTGGCGGCGGCCGAGCGCGCCGGGGAGTCGTTCTGGCCCATGCCGTTGCCCGACGAGCTGCGCGCGACCCTGGACTCGCCCGTCGCGGACCTGGCGAACATCGGGGACCGGGCCGGCGGCATGCTCGTGGCGGCCGTCTTCCTGCGCGAGTTCGTCGGGTCGGGCCCCTCCGGTGCCCCGATCCCGTGGGCGCACCTCGACATCGCCGGTCCCGCCTTCGTCACCGGGGAGCCGTGGGGCTACACGCACCGCGGGGGCACGGGTGTGGCGGTCCGGACGCTGGTGGCGCTCGCCGAGGACCACGCCGCGCGCTGACCGCACGGGTGGCCCTCGGACGGAGGGCCACCTCACCGGTCCACTCGCGTCTCCCTTTCCCGATGATCTTCCGGTAACGTTCTCGGAACGGGACCCGTTGCCTCACAGGTCGTTCATTCCTGGCTTTTCCGATCAATCGTCGATCGATCCGCCGTTCGGGTGATCGTCCTCGTTCTGGACTCGTACACCCTGAGCAACCATGTATATGCTCACCGTGACGACCTTGTTCGGGGGCGTCACTTCCGACCGGTTCGGTTCCAGAAAAGGCTCCCGGTGTGCACCGGGGCACTCGTCACGGAGGCAACATGTCCACGCGTTCGAACACCGTCTCGCGCATCGCCCGTCGTGCCGCCCTGTCCCTCACCGCGGCCGCCGTGATCGCCGGCGGTGGCCTGGGCGCGGCCTCCGCGGCGTCGGCGTCCGCCACGGTCAGCGGGAACGCGCCGGCCCTCGTCCTCACCTCGTCCACGGCGAGCAGCGCCGCCACGACCGCGCGCAAGGAGTCCACGGTCGCGCGCAAGGAATCGACCGTCGCGCGCAAGGAATCGACCGTCGCGCGCAAGGAGTCCACGGTCGCCCGCAAGGAATCGACGGTCCTGCGCAAGGAATCGACGGTCCTGCGCAAGGAATCCACCGTGCAGCGCAAGGAGTCCACGATCGCCCGCAAGGAGTCCACCGTCCTGCGCAAGGAGTCCACGATCGCCCGCAAGGAATCGACCGTCGCGCGCAAGGAGTCCACGGTCGCACGCAAGGAGTCCGGCACCGCCGAGAAGGAGCGCTGACCGGCTCCCCCCTCCCCCGTCAGCACCCCGCACCGCGAACGCCCCCCGACGCGACGGCACCTCTCCCCACCCGGGAGAGGTGCCGTCGCGGCGTTGCGGGCCCGTCGCGGCGCCCGGGCACGGCAGGCGCCGCGCTCGCGCGGCGCGAACACCCCCTGACGAAGCGCCCGGTCGCGGTGGTGAGAGGATCGCGAAGGAGCAGTCGCCAGCACAGCCGACTTCAGGAGCATTTCGTGGCAGGTGCCGCCGGGCAGGAGTACGACGTCGTCATCCTCGGGGGAGGCAGTGGGGGCTACGCAGCCGCCCTGCGCGCCGCCGAGCTGGGCCTCTCGGTGGCCCTCGTGGAGAAGGGTGAGCTGGGAGGGACCTGCCTGCACCGCGGCTGCATCCCCACCAAGGCCCTGCTGCACGCGGCCGAGGTCGCGGACACGGCCAGGGAGTCGGAGGCGTTCGGCGTGCGCGCCAGCTTCGACTCGGTCGACATGGCGGGTGTCAACAAGTACAAGGACGGCATCATCGCCCGCCTGTACAAGGGCCTGCAGGGCCTCGTGAAGTCCCGCAAGGTGGAGCTGGTCGCCGGCACCGGCAAGCTCGTCGCGAAGAACGCCGTCGAGGTCGACGGCGTCCGGTACACCGGCAAGAGCGTCGTGCTGGCCTCGGGGTCCTACTCCCGCAGCCTGCCCGGCCTGGAGATCGGCGGCCGCGTCATCACGAGCGAGCAGGCCCTGCAGCTCGACTCGGTGCCGAAGAAGGTCGTCGTCCTCGGCGGCGGGGTGATCGGCGTCGAGTTCGCCAGCGTGTGGCGCTCCTTCGGGGCCGAGGTCACGATCGTCGAGGCCCTGCCGCACCTCGCGCCGCTGGAGGACGAGGCCGTCAGCAAGGCGCTCGAGCGGGCCTTCCGCAAGCGCGGCATCGCCTTCTCCCTGGGCGTCCGCTTCAAGGGCGTGGAGCAGGACGACGACGGCGTCGTCGTCACCCTCGAGGACGGCAAGACCTTCGAGGCCGACCTGCTGCTGGTCGCCGTCGGCCGCGGGCCGAACACCGCGGGCCTGGGCTACGAGGAGCAGGGCGTCACGACCGACCGCGGGTTCGTCCTGACGAACGAGCGCCTGCAGACGAGCGTCCCGGGCGTCTACGCCGTCGGCGACATCGTCCCCGGCCTGCAGCTGGCCCACCGCGGCTTCGCGCAGGGCATCTTCGTCGCCGAGGAGATCGCCGGGCTCGACCCCACGCCGGTCGACGAGCTGGGCATCCCGAAGGTCACGTACTGCGAGCCCGAGATCGCCTCCGTGGGGCTGACCGAGGCCAAGGCGCGCGAGGTGCACGGCGACGTCGAGGTCGTCGAGTACAACCTGGGCGGCAACGGCAAGAGCCAGATCCTGGGCACCACCGGTTTCGTGAAGCTGGTGCGGCAGAAGGACGGCCCCGTCGTGGGCGTGCACATGATCGGTTCGCGCATGAGCGAGCAGGTCGGCGAGGCGCAGCTCATCGTGAACTGGGAGGCCTACCCCGAGGACGTGGCCGCCCTGGTCCACACGCACCCGACGCAGAACGAGGCCGTCGGCGAGGCGTTCCTGGCGCTGGCCGGCAAGCCGCTGCACTCGCACTCCTAGCCGTCCCCGAACCCCTGAACCCGCGGCGTCCACGGGCGCCGGAGAACGTCCGTGAGGAGAACCGAAGAGATGTCGAACTCGGTGCAGATGCCCGCTCTCGGCGAGAGCGTGACCGAGGGCACCGTCACGCGGTGGCTGAAGCAGGTCGGCGACACCGTCGCCGTGGACGAGCCCCTGCTGGAGGTGTCCACCGACAAGGTCGACACCGAGATCCCCTCCCCGGTCGCCGGTGTCCTGCTGGAGATCCTGGTCCCCGAGGACGAGACTGCCGAGGTGGGCGCGGACCTGGCCCGCATCGGCGAGGAGTCCGAGCAGGGCCGGGGCGGCGGGGACGCCCCCGCCGCCCCGGCGCAGGAGGCAGAGGCACCCACCCCGCCCTCGACGCAGGACGCGCAGGCCGCTCCGGAGTCGGCGCAGGAACCCGACCCCGAGCAGCCGCCCGCCGCGGCCGCGGCCCCCAGCTCCGGCGGGGGCGAAGCCGTCAAGATGCCGGCGCTCGGCGAGTCCGTCACCGAGGGCACCGTCACCCGCTGGCTCAAGAGCGTCGGCGACAGCGTCGACGTGGACGAACCGCTGCTGGAGGTCTCGACCGACAAGGTCGACACCGAGATCCCCTCCCCCGTCGCGGGCACGCTGCTGGAGATCCTGGTCGGCGAGGACGAGACCGCCGAGGTGGGCGCCGACCTGGCCCGCATCGGTGACGCCTCCGCCCAGTCCGCACCCGCCGCGGCACCCGCTGCCCCGCAGCAGGAGGAGACGCTGGCCGACGAGGTGAAGGTCCAGGAGGAGGCCCAGTCGCAGGCCGAGGCCGCGACCCAGCCCTCGAGCGCCCCGAGCGCCGAACCCGCCGCCGCCCCGGCCCAGGCCGCCGCCCCGGCCACCCCGGCCACTGCTGCTCCCGCCGCGCCGTCGGCCCCGGCCCCGGCCGAGGCGCCGCAGCCCACGGGGGGCAGTACCTACGTGACCCCGCTGGTGCGCAAGCTCGCCAAGGACCTCGGCGTGGACCTCGGCTCGCTCACCGGCACCGGTGTCGGGGGTCGCATCCGCAAGCAGGACGTCCAGGAGGCGGCGGACAAGGCGAAGGCCGCCGCGGCCGCCGCCGCTCCCGCCCCGAGCACGGCTCCCGCGGCCCCGGCCGCGAAGAGCGCACCGGCGGTGGAGGTCTCCGCCAAGCGCGGCACCACCGAGAAGATGTCGCGCCTGCGCAAGGTCATCGCCCAGCGCATGAAGGAGTCCCTGCAGAACTCGGCCCAGCTGACGACGGTCATCGAGGTCGACGTCACCAAGGTCGCCCGCCTGCGGGCGCGGGCCAAGGACTCCTTCGCCGCCACCGAGGGCGCCAAGCTCACGTTCCTGCCGTTCTTCGTCAAGGCCACGGTCGAGGCGCTCAAGCAGCACCCCTCGCTCAACGCCAGCATCGACGGCGAGAACATCGTCTACCACGGCAGCGAGAACATCTCGATGGCCGTCGACACCCCCAAGGGCCTCATCACCCCGGTGATCAAGGACGCGGGCGACCTGAACCTCGGGGGCCTGGCCCGCAAGATCGCCGACCTGGCGGCCCGCACCCGCGCCAGCAAGATCACCCCGGACGACCTGTCCGGCGGGACGTTCACCATCACCAACACCGGCAGCATCGGGGCCCTGTTCGACACCCCGATCCTCAACGCCCCCCAGGTCGCCATCCTCGGCACGGGCGCGATCGTCAAGCGGCCCGTCGTCCTCACCGACGCCGACGGCCAGGAGACCATCGCCATCCGCTCGATGATGTACCTGGCGCTGTCCTACGACCACCAGATCGTGGACGGTGCCGACGCGGCCCGCTTCCTGCAGACCGTGAAGAAGCGCATCGAGGCCGGCGAGTTCGAGGGCGACCTCGGGCTCTGACCCACCGCAGCACCCCGGGCAGCCCCGCCCCTCCTCGTGAGGGCGGGGCTGTCCCGTTCACACCCTCCGTCGATCGGGAGTCAGCTCGTGCGCATCGTCGTCAGCGGGGCCAGCGGCCTCATCGGCCGTCACCTCGTCGCCCACCTGCGCAACGGCGGGCACGAGGTCCTCACCCTGGTCCGGCACGCCGAGCGCGAGCCGCACGAGGTGCAGTGGGACCCCTCCGCCGGGCGCCTCGACCCGCGCCGGCTGACCGGCGTCCAGGGCGCGGTGAACCTGTCCGGCGCCGGCGTGGGCGACAAGCGGTGGACCGCGCAGTACAAGGAGACGATCCTGCGCTCGCGCACCGAGTCGACCTCGACCCTCGTGCGCGCGCTGCTCGCCCTGGCCGAGCAGCCGCAGGTGCTGGTCAACGCCTCGGCCATCGGGGCCTACGGCGACGGCGGGTCGGCCGTCCTGACCGAGGACTCCCCCCGCGGCGGCGACTTCCTGGCCCACGTGGTGCAGGAGTGGGAGGGGGCCACGGCCCCGGCCACGGACGCCGGCCTCCGGGTCGCCCTGGCCCGCACGGGTCTGCTGGCCAACCCCGTCGGCGGCGCGTTCGGGCAGCTGCTGACGCTCGTCCGCCTCGGCCTGGGCGGTCCGCTGGGCAGCGGGACGCAGTGGTGGAGCCCCATCTCCATGCCCGACGAGCTGGCCGCCCTGGAGTTCCTGCTGACGCACGACGTCTCCGGCCCGGTCAACCTCGTCTGCCCCGAACCGGCGACGAACCTGGCCGTCACCGCGGCGCTGGGGGCCGCGCTGCACCGCCCGACGGTGCTGCCCGCGCCCGCCTTCGCCCTGCGCCTGGCCCTCGGCGAGTTCGCCGGGCAGACGCTGGCCAGCCAGCGCGTCGTCCCGCAGGTGCTGCAGGACAACGGCTTCGAGTTCCGGCACCCCGACGTCGCGGCGGTCACCGGCTGGCTCGCCCGGGCCTGAGACGGGTGCGGGTCAGCCGACGTCGCTGACCCGCCACTCCCCCGCGACGCGCTGCAGGGTCAGCGTGGACGTGCGCGGCCGGCCCGCCGGGACCGTCCGCCGCGTCCCGGAGGCGGACACGACGACGTGCTCACCGGTGGTGACGTCGGCCTGCAGCACCCACCGGTCCGCCGCGCGGTCGACCTCGCGCACGGCCCGCACGTCGAACCCGAGGGCCTCGACCGTCGCGCCGCCCGCCGTCAGCTCGGCGAGGAGCTGCTCGTCCGTGGTGCGCGCCGGTGAGCCGGCGACGTCGACGAGGTCGAGGCCCGTGGTCTGTCCGGAGGACAGCGCCCGGGCCCGCCGGTCGGCGAGCTCGGCGACGACCGCCCCGGCGTCGTCGCCGCGCAGGACGTCCGACCCCGTCACCTCCGTGACGGGCTCGGTGACGGGCTCGGTGACGGGCTCGGCTGCGACCGGCTCGGCGGTGGCGGGTTCGTCGGGGGCGGGTTCGGCGGGGACCGGAGCCGCCGCGCGCGGTGCGAGCGTCGCGCCGGCGGCAGCGGTCGACGGAGCGGGGGCCGGGCCCTCGAACGCCCCGGTGCGCCAGAGCAGGACGACGGCGA
Organism: Kineococcus rhizosphaerae; assembly: GCF_003002055.1. Classification (NCBI taxonomy): domain Bacteria; kingdom Bacillati; phylum Actinomycetota; class Actinomycetes; order Kineosporiales; family Kineosporiaceae; genus Kineococcus; species Kineococcus rhizosphaerae. Next base: position 447,648 of record NZ_PVZF01000002.1, on the reverse strand, counting down.
CCGCGGCCACCACGGGCAGGGTCCCGGCCACCACCAGGCGGCGCGACGGACGCCCCCGCTGCGGTCGTGCGACGCGACGCGCGTCGCTGCGGGTCGAGGCACGAGCCGATCCGCGAGCCGACGCCGGGCGAGGGTGCGAGGTCCGAACCGGCGCCGGGTCCACCTCCGGACCGACCGCCGGGGCCGCCACCAGCTGCGTGACCCGCGGAGGCGCCGGCACGGGCGCAGCGGGGACCGCACCGGCCGCGGGAGCCGTGAGCCCCCGCACGGGCCGGGGCCGGGCGGCGGCGGCCACCGCGCTCGCCAGCTCCCCCGGGGTCGGGCGCCGGGACGGCTTGCGGTGCAGCCCCTCGCGCAGCGCCTCGAGCACCGGGGCGCCGTTGCCGGGCGGCAGGTCCGCGAGCGCGCGACGCCGTGCGGCCCGCGCGGCGAGCGCCCCGCCGGGGGCGGGAGGTTCACCCGTGAGGGCGTACCAGGCCAGCGCCGCGAGGCCGTAGACGTCGGAGGCGGCGCCCACGCCCTCCCCGGCCACGGCCGCGGGGTCGGCGAAGCCGGGGGTGCCCAGGACGCTGCCGTGGCGGCGTCCCAGGGCCCGGGCGACCCCGAGGTCGGCCAGCACGGGTTCGCCCCGGGCGTCGAGCAGGACGTTGCCGGGGGCGATGTCGCCGTGGACGACCCCGGCGGCGTGCAGGTCCTCCAGAGCGGGCCCCAGCACGGCGAGCAGCCCGGAGACCTCACCGGCCGACAACCGCCGGCGGCGGGTGAGCAGCCCGGCCAGCGACCCGCCGGGGACGAGGTCGAGGACGAGGACGGGCCGGCCGTCGGAGGTCGTCGAGATGTCCTGCACGGCAACCACTCGCGGGTGACGCACCCGGCGCAGCACCGACAGTTCGGCGAGCAGGTCGGTGTCGGTGTGGGGTGCGAGGACCTTCAGGGCGCGCTCCACGCCGTCGACGCCGGTCCCGGACCACACGACGCTGGACCCACCGGCGCCCAGGAGCGCGCCCACCGCGTACCCGTCGACGACCGGCGGCTGCCGCCGCGGGTCGTCGGCGAGGGCGGCCAGGGTCGCGCGGCGCCACTGCCGGACCGGGCTCGCGGGGTCCGCGGGTCCGCCGTCCCCGGGCGCGTCACGACGCGCGCCGAGGGGGCCGGTGGTGGGCTCGGAGAGGGTCACGGGGACAGGGTGACGCACGGGCGGGGACTGCCGCGCTCGCTGTCCACAGGGTCGATACGCTCTGGGGTGTGACCGTCAGCTCCACTCTCGAGACCCCCCACCCGCCCGCCGCGCTGCGCTCGTCGGCCGAGGTCGTCGTCGTCGGCGCGGGGCTGGCCGGCCTGGTCTGCGCCAGGCACCTCGCGGCCGCCGGGATCGACGTGCTCGTCGTGGAGGCCGCCGACGCGGTGGGGGGGCGGGTGCGCTCGGAGACCATCGGCAGCTTCCGGGTCGACCGCGGTTTCCAGCTGCTGAACCCGGCGTACCCGGAGGTGGCGAAGGTCCTCGACCTGGACGCCCTGGACCTGCAGCCGTTCGACGCGGGGGTGGCCGTGCACCGCGGGGGCCGCGTCAGCGCGGTGCGGGACCCGCGCCGCCACCCCGCGGCGGTGCTGGAGGCGCTGCGCTTCCCGCTGGGGACCGCGAAGGAGAAGGCCGCGGTGGCCCGGTGGCTGCTGCGCGTGACGTCGGCCGCGGACCTCAAGGGCGAGGACTCGGGCTGGTCGGACGGTCTGGACGCCGCCGAGGTCCACGGCGAGCTGCGCTGGTCGGTGCTCGAACCGTTCCTGGCCGGGGTCGTCGGCGAGGTCGACGGGACGACGTCGCGCCGCTTCGTGGACCTGCTGGTCCGCACGTTCCTGCGCGGGACCCCGGGGGTCCCCGCACGCGGCATGCAGGCCGTCCCCGACCAGCTGGCCGCGGGGCTGCCGGCGGGCAGCGTCGTGACGGGCGTGGAGGTCCGGCACATCGGGCACGCGCCCCGTTCCCTGGTGGTGGAGACCGCCGAGGGTGGCGTGAACTGCGAGGCCATCGTCGTGGCCACGGACGCGCACGCGGCCGGCCACCTCGTGCCGGGTCTGCAGGTCCCCGAGAGCAACGCCATCTCGACGTTCTGGTTCGGTGCCGCCACGTCACCGGCTCCCGCCGCGCGCGAGAAGCTGCTGCACCTCGACGGTGACCGGACCGGTCCCGTCGTGAACTCCGCGGTCGTCTCCGCGGTCGCGCCCGGGTACGTCCTGGCCGGCTCCGACCACCGGGCGCTGGTCAGCGCGCAGGTGCTCGGCGCGGACGTGAGCGAGGCCACCGAGACGCGGGTCCGCGAACAGCTCGGCCGCGTGTACGGCGTGAACGCGGCGGCCTGGACGCGGGTCGCGGCGCACGCGATCCCGCACGCGCTGCCGGTCGTGGCGCCTCCCTTCGAGGGGCCGAAACCCGTCGACGCCGGCGAGAACGTGTTCGTGGCGGGTGACCACCGGGAGAACGCCTCGTTGCAGGGTGCCTTGGTCTCGGGGCGCCGCGCCGCGGACGCGGTGCTGGTGAAGGCCTTCGGCCGCAACGGTTTCCACAGTGCCCGCTGAGGCGCCCACGATCGTCGCGACGTCGGGGGGCTGGACGCGCCGCGATCTCGGCGGGGTCGACTGGGCCGGTACCGCGCACCTGGCGGTGGAGCTGGCCCGGGTCCCGGCCGGGCGCGCCCCGCGCCTGACGTACCTGGGGACGGCCGGCGGCGACCAGCGGTCGTGGGCGGCGGAGGTCCACGCCGCGGGTGAGCGCGCGGGGTTCCGCACGACCGTGCTGGACCTGTTCCCCCTGCCGAGCGTGGACGACCCCGCGGGCCTGCTGCTGGGTTCGGACGTCGTGTGGGTCGGCGGCGGTTCGGTGGCGAACCTGCTGGCGGTGTGGCGCGTGCACGGGCTGGAGGAGGCGTTCCGCGCCGCGTGGGAGGCCGGGGTCGTGCTCGGCGGGGTCAGCGCGGGGTCCATCTGCTGGTTCGCGGGCGGCACGACGGACTCGTTCGGTCCGCAGCTGCGTCCGGTGACGAACGGGCTGGGTCTGCTGCCCTACGGCAACGGCGTGCACTACGACTCCGAGGCCCGGCGCCGGCCGCTCGTGCACGAGCTCGTGGGCTCGGGCGTCCTCGGGGAGACGCACTGCAGCGACGACGGCGTGGGGCTGGTGTACCAGGGCACCGAGCTCGTCGAAGCCGTCTCGGAGGTGCCCGGCAAGGGCGCCTGGATCGTGCGCCGCGAGGGCGGCGGGGTCGTCGAGACGCGGGTGGAGCCCCGTCCGCTGCACCGCTGACCCGTCCTCACCGACCCGCCCCGGGGCGCCGGGCACACCTCGCGCCCTCCCGGACCCGATCCTCCGGCCGGAGGCACACCTCGCGCTCCGAGGCCCGGTCGTCGGGCGCGTCACGGCCGACGCACAGCCGGCCCACCGGCTGCGCTGGGTGGGGCCTGTGACGGTGTTCTCCGACCGCAGCTCGCGCGCAGGAGGACCTGATGGACCAGAACGAGAACCAGCCCCTCGACGGCACCGTCGTCGGCTTCTCCGGCGCGACCGCGCCGGGCGCCACCCCCGTCCCGCACACCGGGTACGCCGCGCACGCCCCGAACTGGCCCCCGGCGGCCTGGGTGACGGGCGTGAACGCCGTCCCCGTCGTCCGGCCGCGCCGCCGGTGGGTGCCGTTCGCCCTGGCCGGGGCCGGGCTCGTGCTGCTGCTGGGCGGCGGGGGCGCCGGGTACGCGATCGGTCACTCGACGACCTCGACGGCCACGAGCCAGCTCGTGCCGGGCAGCGGGCAGTTCCCCGGGTCCGCGGACGGCAGCGGACCGTTCGGTGGCGGGTTCCCCGACGGGACGACGGACCAGGGACGGGGCCAGCTGCCCGACGGCACCCAGCTCGGCCAGCAGGACGGTGGCACGGGCACGGGCACGGGCACAGGGACCTCGGACGGGACGACCACCTGAGGTGCGGCGTGCGGGACGTACTCTGCTGGCGTGACGGTGCGCACCCGCGAACTCCTCGTCGAACCGGTCCGCCTCGGCGTCGAACCCGTCGACTACGTCGAGGCGTGGGAGCTGCAGCGCACCCGGCACGCGCAGGTCGTCGCGGGTGAGGTCCCCGACACCGTCCTGCTCCTGGAGCACTCCCCCGTCTACACCGCCGGCCGCCGCACGAACTCGTGGGAACGGCCCGACGACGGGACTCCCGTCGTCGACGTCGACCGCGGCGGCCGCATCACCTGGCACGGACCGGGGCAGCTCGTCGGCTACCCGATCGTAAGGCTGCGCGGCTCCCTCGACGTCGTGGGGTACGTGCGGCGGCTGGAGGAACTGCTCATCGCCGTCGCCGCCGAGTTCGGCGTGCAGGGCTACCGCGTGCCGGACCGCACGGGCGTCTGGACGGCCGACGAACCGCTCGTGCCCGGCTGGCGCGCGGAGAACAAGCTCGCGGCGATCGGGGTGCGCGTCGCCCGGGGCGTCACCATGCACGGTTTCGCCCTGAACTGCGACACGGACCTGCAGGGTTTCAGCCACATCGTGCCGTGCGGGCTGCCGGACGCCGGCGCGACGTCGCTGAGCGCCCGGGCGGGCCGGCGGATCGGGGTGCTGGACGCCGCCGAGGTCGTGACGCGGCTGCTGCCCGGGACGGACCTGCCCGGCTGACGCGGGCAGGCGCTCAGAAGGGCAGCAGGACCCGGGCCGACGTCCTGGCGTAGTGCGCCTGCAGCGCGACCCGCTGCGAGCGGGACGATCCCGCGCGCTCCAGCACGTCCCACATCCTGCGGTAGCGGGTCGTGCGCCAGCGCAGCAGGTTCTCCGGTTCGACGCCGGGGAAGAACGTGCGGTGGACGGCGGCCCAGTCGCCGGTGCCGATGCCGTGCCCGGCGGAGGCCTCGTGCAGCCGGACGTGCAGGGAGCGGCGGGGAACCTCGACGAACCGGCCGCGCAGCAGCAGCTGGGCCAGCAGGACGTGGTCGGAGGACGGGTAGCTGCCGAGCTGGTCGGTGGTCCAGACGGCCTCGGTGCGCACCAGGCCGGACAGGTACGCCAGGACGGCGATGGACGACGCCCCGTTGACCATGTCGACGAACTGCTGCATGCGGACGGCCACGTCGGCCTCCCACGTGAACGACGCGAGCTCGCGACCACCCCGGGCGGGTTCGCCGTCGGCGTCGATGAGGTCCCACGACGGGACGGCCAGCACGGCGCCGGGGTCGGCCTCCAGCGCAGCCACGCAGTCCTCGAGGTTCGTCGCGTCGACGAGGTCGTCGGCCATCGCCCACCGGAAGTACCGACCCCGCGAGAGCTGGAAGACCCGGTTGAAGTTGCGGGCCAGACCGATGTTGGCGGGGTTGCGCACGGAGCGGATCCGCGGGTCGGCGGCGGCGAACTTCTCGACGATCTCGGGGGTCCGGTCCGTCGAGGCGTTGTCGCACACGACGACCTCGAAGTCGGTGAACGTCTGGTCGAGCAGGGCGCTGAGGGTCTGCTCGAGGTAGGTCTCGCCGTTGTAGACGGGGACCCCGACGCTGACGAGCGGCACGTCCCCTCGCTCGCGGTCGTGCACGTGGCCCCCCGGTCACCGTCGACACCCCGGCGGTGTCTGGTGCAGCGAGGGTGCCCTGCCGGCACCGGTCGTTCAACTCTCACCAGAGGTGACGTTCGGACACCTGAACACCCTGCGCGACCCTCCCGCGAGGGGAGGGTCGCGCGGCCGTCACAGCTGCGGGGCGACCTGCCCGGCGACGAGTTCGAGGTGGTCCAGGTCGGTGAGGTCCATGACCTGCAGGTACACGCGCTCCACCCCGACCTCGCGGTACCGGCCGATGGCGTCGACGACCTCGGAGACGGTCCCCGCGAGGCCGTTCTCGCGCAGCTCGGCCGGCTCGCGGCCGATCGCCGCGGCCCGGCGCCCGACCTCGGCCTCGTCGCGGCCGCAGCACACGATCAGCGCCGCGCTGTACGCGGGCTCGTCGCCGCGGCCGGCCGCCGCGCACGCCGCCCGCACCCGCTCGATGCGCGCGGCGGTCTCGGCCGGGGAGGAGAACGGCACGTTGAACTCGTGCGCGTAGCGGGCCGCGAGCGCCGCCCCGCGCTTCCTGGCGGCCCCGCCGACGATGACCGGGACGGGGGTCTGGACGGGTTTGGGCAGCGCCGGGGAGTCCTCGAGCGCGTAGTGCTGACCGGAGTAGGAGAACGTCTCCCCCACCGGCGTCGCCCACAGGCCCGTGATGACGGCGAGCTGCTCCTCGAACCGCTCGAACCGCTCGGCCACGGAGGGGAACGGGATGCCGTAGGCGGCGTGCTCGGCCTCGTACCAGCCCGAGCCGAGGCCGAGCTCGACGCGGCCGCCGGACATCTCGTCGACCTGGGCGACCTGGACCGCCAGGACGCCGGGGTACCGGAAGGTGGCCGAGGTGACCATCGTCCCGAGCCGGATGGTGGTGGTGTCCCGGGCGAGGGCCGCCAGGGTCGTCCACGCGTCCGTGGGACCGGGCAGACCGTCGCCGCCCATCGTCAGGTAGTGGTCGGAGCGGAAGAAGCCGGAGAACCCGTTCTGCTCGGCCGCCACGGCGACCCGGCGGAGGGTCTCGTAGCGGGCGCCCTGCTGGGGTTCGGTGAAGATGCGCAGATCCACGGCCGTCATCCTGCCCCACCCCCGAGCAGGGCCGTCTGGCAAGGTCGGTGCATGACGACCGCTCTGCTGCCCACGACGAACCGGACGCTGGCCGACCTGCTGGCCGCCGAGCAGCGCACGTCGCGACTGCCGTCGGTCGTCGCGGGCCTGGTGCGCGACGGCGAGCTCGTGTGGACGGGGGCCGCGGGGACGACGGGGGTGGACGCCGGGCCCGGCGCCGAGACCCAGTACCGGGTCGGGTCGATCACCAAGACGTTCGTGGCGGCCGCGGTGCTGCGGCTGGTCGAGGACGGTCTGGTCGCGCTGGAGGACCCCGTGCGCGCGCACCTGACCGAGCTCGACGCCGCCGGCGTGGGCCGCGTCACGGTCGGCCAGCTGCTGGGGCAGGCCGGCGGGGTGCAGGCCGAGACCGACGGCCCGTGGTGGGAGCGGACCGCCGGCGGCGGCTGGGAGACGCTGCTCCCGCTGCTGGGGGCCTCGGCGCTGCGGCACCGGCCCGGGACCCGCTTCCACTACTCCAACGTCGGGTTCGGCGTCCTGGGCGAGCTCGTGGGCCGGGTGCGTGGCGAGGACTGGCGCACGGTCGTGCAGGCGCAGTTCCTCGACCCGCTGGGGATGGCGCGCACGACGATGCGCCCGCAGCAGCCCGCCGCCCGCGGGCTGGCCGTGCACCCGTGGGCGGACGTCGTGCTCGCCGAACCCGAGCACGACGGCGGGGCGATGGCCCCGGCCGGGCAGATCTGGTCGACGGTCGCGGACCTGGCCCGGTGGGCCACCGTCGTCGCGGGCACCTCCGAGGTCCTGCGGCGCAGCACGGTCGAGGGCATGTGGGAACCGCAGAGCGTCGACGACGCCCGCGACGGGGCGTGGACGAGCGGGTACGGGCTGGGCCTGCAGGTCTGGAACACGGCCGGCCGCCGGCACGCGGGGCACTCCGGGTCGATGCCGGGCTTCGTGGCGATGCTGCGCGTGGACGTCGCGACGGGCGACGGGGTCGTCGCCCTGACGAACTCGACGACGGGTTTCGGCGACCTGCCCGCCCGGCTGCTGGCGACGATGACCGACGCCGAACCGCACCGCCCGACGCCGTGGGTGCCGCACGACGTGCCCGCCGACGCCCTCGAGCTCGTGGGCCCCTGGTACTGGGGTCCGGCTCCCCTGCTCGTGCGGGCCACGCCGGACGGCCTGACGCTGGCGGGGATGCAGGGCAGGGGTCGCGGGTCGCGCTTCGTCCGCGCCGGGGACGGGCTGTGGCGGGGACTGGACGACTACTACGCCGGGGAACTGCTGCGCCCGGTGCGGACGCCGGAGGGCGTCCTGAGCCACCTCGACCTGGCCAGCTTCCGGCTCACGCGCACGCCCTACGACCCCGCGGCGGACGTGCCCGGTGGGGTCGACGCCCGGGGGTGGACGCCGTTGTCGTGACCCCCACGTACGCTGGCCCGGTGACGATCGCACCGGAAGGCCGTCGGATGCTGCGCATCGAGGCGCGCAACGCCGAGACGCCGATCGAGCGGAAGCCCGACTGGATCCGCACCAAGGCGCGCACCGGCCCGGACTACACCGAGCTCAAGGGGCTGGTGAAGTCCGGCGGCCTGCACACCGTGTGCGAGGAGGCGGGCTGCCCCAACATCTACGAGTGCTGGGAGGACCGCGAGGCGACGTTCCTCATCGGCGGTTCCGAGTGCACCCGCCGCTGCGACTTCTGCCAGATCGACACCGGCAAGCCGTCGCCGCTGGACCGCGACGAACCCCGCCGGGTGGCCGAGAGCATCCGCACGATGGGGCTGCGCTACGCCACGATCACCGGCGTCGCACGTGACGACCTCGCCGACGGCGGGGCGTGGCTGTACGCCGAGACCATCCGGCAGACGCACGCGCTGAACTCCGACGGCGACTTCCACACCGGCGTCGAGATCCTCGTGCCGGACTTCAACGGCCGCCCGGAGCTGCTGCAGCAGGTCTTCGACGCCGCCCCGGAGGTCTTCGCGCACAACGTCGAGACCGTGCCGCGGATCTTCAAGTCGATCCGCCCGGCGTTCCGCTACGAGCGGTCGCTGGACGTCATCTCGCAGGGCCGCGCCGCGGGCCTGGTGACGAAGTCGAACCTCATCCTGGGGATGGGCGAGACCGACGAGGAGGTCCTGGCCGCGCTGCAGGACCTGCACGACGCCGGCTGCGACATCATCACGATCACCCAGTACCTGCGCCCGACGCCGCGGCACCACCCCGTGGAGCGCTGGGTCAAGCCCGAGGCCTTCGTGGAGTTCAGCCGGGCGGCGGAGGAGATCGGCTTCGCCGGCGTCATGGCGGGGCCGCTGGTCCGCTCGTCCTACCGGGCGGGCCGGCTGTGGGCCGGGGCGATGAAGAAGCGCGGGGTCGCGATCCCCGAGCAGCTCGCGCACCTGGACAAGGAGTCCCCCGCGGCCCAGGAGGCCTCCAGCCTGCTCGCCCGTCGCTGAGCGTCCGCCCTGCGCGGGGCACGTATCCTTGCGCGCATGGCACGACGTGGATCCGACGCCGGACGCGGGGGCAGCACCGCCGCACCGAGACCGAAGAAGCAGCGGTGGGCGCGGACCCGTCAGCTGAAGCAGGTCTACGACATGACCGTGCGGGTGGACCCGTCGGCCAAGTGGGTCCTGCTGGCCGCCCTCGTCGGCCCGATCGTGGTGGGCCTGCTCATCGGCCTGCTCACCGGGCACCCGATCTACTTCACCATCCTCGGCGTGCTCGTCGGGATCCTGCTGGGCATGTTCCTGCTGGGCCGGCGCGCCGAGCGCGCCGCCTACATGAACCTCGAGGGCCAGAAGGGCGCGGCCGGCGCGGCGCTGTCGTCCATCCGGCGCGGCTGGACGATCGAGCAGGAGCCCGTGGCGGCCGAGGCCCGCTCGCAGGACATGGTCTTCCGCGCCATCGGTCGCGGCGGCGTCGTCCTCGTCGGTGACGGCCCGCCCACCCGGGTCAAGAAGCTCCTCGAGGCCGAGCGCCGCAAGGTCACCCGCATCGTCCCCAACGTCCCCGTCCACCTGTTCACCGTGGGCGACGGCGGCTCGGAGAACGAGGTGCCGCTGCGCAAGCTCGCCGGCCGCGTCCAGCGCCTGAAGCCGCAGCTGACCAAGCAGGAGGTCGCGGCCGTGCAGAAGCGCCTCAAGGCCCTCGGCGGGATCCGCCCGCCGGTGCCCAAGGGCATCGACCCGATGAACGCCCGCCCCGACCGCAGGGCCATGCGCGGGAGGTGACATCGCTGGGAGCAGGCGGCGACGTCCCGCTCCCGGACGTGCGAGAGCCTCCGGACCCCGCGAGCCCGCCAGGGCTCGCTGGGTCTGGAGGCTCTCGTGCGTCCGGGGGCGGGACACGTGGAGCCCCGCCCGCTCCTAGCGACGGACAACGACAGTCTGGGCGGCGCGGTCGTGCAGGCCGCGGCGGTCGTGGTCGTAGACGACGGGCGGGACGACGAGCAGCAGGAGGATCGCGCGGGCGGTCCCGAGGGCGAAGCCGACGGGGCGCCCGTCGAGGCGGCGCACGGCGATCCCGGTGACGGCGTGGCCGATGCTCGTTCCGATCGTGGACACGAGCAGGACCTGCATGACGAAGAAGACCACCAGCGGCGCCGTCTCGCGGCCCAGGCCGTCGAGGAAGGCCCGCCCGACGAGCGTCGCGATCCCCCAGTCGACGAGCAGGCCCAGGAAGCGCCGGCCCCAGGAGGCCACGGCGCCCCGTCCCGTCGCGGGCAGCCCCAGTCGCACTCCGGGGGCGGGGTCGGGGGTCGCGCTCGTCCGGTCGGCCACGGGCCCAGGGTACGTGGCCGGGGCGGGCGCCCTGTCGTCGCGCGGACGGCGTCGGTAAGGTTGCGGAAACGCTGGCGTAACACGTCCGAAACACCGGGCTCGTACGGTCAGCGCGTCCGCGGCGGCTCGACATCCGGGCCGGACCCGTCTCTGGAGGTTGGATGTTCAGCAACGCCCAAGAGGTCGTCGACTTCATCGCGCGCGAGGACGTGAAGTTCGTCGACATCCGGTTCTGCGACCTGCCGGGTGTCATGCAGCACTTCACCGTCCCCGCCAGCACGGTGGACGTGGACGCCCTGTCCGAGGGCCAGATGTTCGACGGGTCCTCGATCCGCGGCTTCCAGGCCATCCACGAGTCGGACATGAAGCTCATCGCGGACCCGACGTCGGCCTTCATCGATCCTTTCCGCAAGGAGAAGACCCTCGTCATCAACCACTCGATCGTGGACCCGTTCACGGACGAGGCGTACAGCCGCGACCCGCGCAACATCGCGGCCAAGGCCGAGGCGTACCTGAAGACCACCGGCATCGCCGACACCGTCTTCTTCGGCCCCGAGGCCGAGTTCTACATCTTCGACGACGTGCGGTTCGAGACGAACCAGCGCGAGTCCTACTACCACATCGACTCCATCGAGGCCGCGTGGAACACCGGCCGCAAGGAGGAGGGTGGGAACCTCGGGTACAAGACGCGCTACAAGGGCGGGTACTTCCCCGTCGCCCCGATCGACCACTTCTCCGACCTGCGCGACGAGATGGTCGTGGAGCTGGAGAAGGCCGGCCTGACGGTCGAGCGCGCGCACCACGAGGTGGGCACCGCCGGCCAGGCCGAGATCAACTACAAGTTCGACACGCTGAAGAACGCCGGCGACCAGCTGCTGCTCTTCAAGTACATCATCAAGAACGTGGCGCTGCGCAACGGTCACACCGTGACCTTCATGCCCAAGCCGCTGTTCGGCGACAACGGCTCAGGCATGCACTGCCACCAGTCGCTGTGGAAGGACGGCGAGCCGCTCTTCTACGACGAGAAGGGCTACGGCGGTCTGTCGGACCTGGCCCGCTGGTACATCGGCGGTCTGCTGCACCACGCGCCGTCGCTGCTGGCCTTCACGAACCCGACGGTGAACTCCTTCCACCGCCTGGTCCCCGGCTACGAGGCCCCGGTCAACCTGGTCTACTCGGCCCGCAACCGCTCGGCGTGCATCCGCATCCCGATCACGGGGAACTCCCCGAAGGCCAAGCGCATCGAGTTCCGCGTGCCGGACCCGTCGGCGAACCCGTACCTGGCGTTCGCGGCCCAGCTGATGGCGGGCCTGGACGGCATCAAGAACCGCATCGAGCCGGCGGACCCGGTCGACAAGGACCTGTACGAGCTCCCGCCCGAGGAGCACGCGAACATCAAGACGGTCCCCTACGACCTCGGTTCGGTGCTGGACGCGCTCGAGGCCGACCACGACTACCTCCTCGAGGGCGGCGTGTTCACCGCCGACCTCATCGAGACGTGGATCGACTACAAGCGCACCAACGAGATCGACCCGATCCGTCTGCGCCCGCACCCCCACGAGTTCGAGCTCTACTACGACATCTGAGTCCCGGCGTCCGCCGTGCTCTGCGGAACCCCCGTCCCGGTCGGGACGGGGGTTCCGTCGTCCCCGGCGCGGTCGGCGCCCGCCGGGTCCGGACGCTGGCGGTCGTTCGCCCGCTCGGAGTACCTTGTGCACCTCCCGGTGACAGGACGTCGCCGATCGACGAACCCAAGGACGGGGGCGCTCCGCGTGCCGACCACCACCACCTGCTCGTCGTGTCGGGCGGGGATGCGCGAGGCGGACCGCTTCTGCTGGACCTGCGGGGAACCCCGGGACGCGGCACCGGACCGCCTGGAGGTCGTCCACGCCCCCGGGGCGCAGGACGGGCACCCGGGTGGGCGCCGTTCCTGGCCGGTGCTCGCGGTGTTCACGGTGGCGCTGGTCGCGGCCGTGGGCGTCTCCGGGTGGTGGCTGGTGAAACCGTCCGACACGGCCACGACCGCGGCGGCCGCGAGTCCGTCGCCCCCGCGGGCCGGTGCGCAGGCCGCCTCCCCCGTGGCCACCACCCCGGCGCCCGCCTCACCCGCTCCGACGCCCACCCCCACCCCCACCCCCACGGCGAGCTACGCCGTGGGCCCGGTCGTCCCGTCGGGCGTGCAGGCACCGAGGACCTCCCCCGACAGCGCCGACGCGGGCGGGCGCACCACCTCCTACGCCGCAGCCAACCTGCTCGACCAGGACCCGGCAACGGCGTGGCGCACCGAGGGGAACGCCACGGGGTCGACGCTGACGTTCTCCTTCGCCGGCACGGTCCGCCTCACCGAGGTGGGACTGGTGAACGGTTTCGCCAAGGTCGACCCGTACGACGGCACCGACCGCTACGCCCAGGGCCGGCGCATCACGTCGGTGACGTGGACGTTCCGGACGGCTGCCGGCCCGTTGCAGGTGACGCAGCAGCTGCAGGACGGCGACCGGGGCCTGCAACGGCTCACCGTCACCCCCGTCGAGGTGACGTCGGTGGACCTGACGATCGACGGCGTCACCTCGCCCGGCGCCGGCGGCCGGTTCGACCGCACCGCGATCAGCGACGTCGCGTTCGCGAACGCCTGATCACAGCTGGATCCCCCGGGTCAGGGCGCCGTCGACGACGAGGTTGGTGCCCGTGACGAAGCTCGCCGCCGGGCTGGACAGGAACACCACGGGCCGGGCCACTTCCTGCGGCGTCGCCATCCGCCCGGTGGGGTTCAGCGCGAGGGCCTCGGCGAAGAACTCCGGGTCGTTGCGTTCGGTGAGCTGCCACACGCCACCGTCGAAGTAGGTGTTCCCCGGGGAGACGGTGTTGGCGCGGATCCCCTCGGCGGCCAGCTGGTGCGCCAGGCCCTGCGTGTAGGCGACGAGCGCGGCCTTGACGGTGCCGTAGGGCCCGGCGAAGGCGTCGACCTCCCGACCGGACACGCTGCCGATGGTGACGATCGCCCCGGCTCCGGAGCGGCGCAGGTGGGGCAGGGCGGCGTCGACGAGCGAGACGGTGCCGAGCAGGTCGACGTCGAGGGACAACCGCCACGACTCGACGTCGTTCGCGGCGGCGATGGCGCTGACGTTGGCGACGACGACGTCGATCCCGCCGAGTTCGGCGGCGCTCTCCTCGACCCAGGCGAAGACGTCCTCGCGCCGGGACACGTCGACGACCGAACCCCGCAGGGTTCCCGGTCCCACGGCCCGTTCCACGGCGACCTCGACGTCGGCGCCGGTGCGGGCGCAGATCGCCACGTCGGCCCCCTCGGCGAGGAACTCGGCGACGATGGCCGCCCCGATCCCCCGGGTGCCGCCCGTCACGAGGACGCGGGCGCCGTCCAGCTGCAGGTCCACGCAGAACTCCTCTCAGCGCACCAGGGCGCGCAACCGGTCGTGGATCCCGTCGTAGGCCGGACGCCGGGTGGGCAGCAGCCGCTTCGGGAGCTTCGTGGCGACGCTGTAGTTCACGTCGACGGCGTTGGCCAGCGGCACCTCGCTGATCTGCGAGAGCACCTGGTAGGCGTCGAGGACGTCGAGGCCGGTGAGTTCGCGGATCCACCCGACGGCGTCGACCTGCCCCGCGCGCCAGGCGTCCTCGAGCGGGCGCGAGGACCCGACGACGGTCCAGTGGGTGTCGCTCTCCAGGCGCGGCCACGCCGGGCCGGGCGTCTTGAGCAGGTCGACGAGGACGAGGGAGTTCATCGCCCCCTCGACCGCGGTCCCGCAGGACTCCCCCTCGCCCTGCCGGTAGTGCCCGTCCCCCAGGGAGAACAGGGCGCCCTCGACGTTGACGCGCAGGTAGACCGTCGTCCCGGGTTTCAGCTCGGGGGTGTCCATGTTGCCGCCGAAGGTGTCGGGGACCAGGGAGCTGCGCACCTCCCCCGCGGCGGGGGCGACACCGACGGTGCCGAGCATCGGTTCCACGGGCAGTTCGAGGGTGGTCTCCCCCAGCTGGACCCCGATGGTGCCCCGGGCGGAGTCGAGGTGGTAGATCCACGTGCGTTCGGGCAGCGGGTCCTGCAGGGTCGCGGTCCGGTCGGTGGAGGTGAGACCGCCGAAGAACGGGATGAGCGCGGAGGCGCCCCAGTCGCGGGCGGGTTCGAGGTCGACGACGTGCAGCACGAGGGTGTCACCGGGTTCGGCGCCCTCGACGAAGAACGGCCCGGTCTGGGGGTTGACGTACGGCATCTGCAGGCTGGCGCCGGGCAGGTCGGTGACCGACCGGAGCCGGCCGCAGAACGCGTCGTCGCTCCACAGCTTCAGCGCCGTGCCGGGGCGCACGGTGGCCACGGGGGCGACACCGCCGAAGGTCCACGCGTACTGCTCGGGCGTCGGGGTGAACTCGACGACCTCGACGCTGTCGTCCAGGGTGTGCACTCGGGCTCCCTCGTGATCTCGGTGTCCCGAACTTCTACCGCACCACGACGGGGAGGGGGAAGGCCCTTCAGGCCCCCGGCGAGGGCCGGCGGGCCTTCGCGCGCCGGACGGCGGCGTCGAACTCGGCGTCGACGCGGGCCTGCTCCTCGCGCACGCGCCGGTCGACCTGGGACGGGGTGGGTCCGTCGGGACGCTCGTGCTCGGGGGAGCCGGGGCTGCAGCGGCCGCGCGGCGCAGGCCCCTCGGGGCGGCCGGCGACGAGCCAGGCGATGCCGCCGACGAGCGGCAGCAGGCCGACGAGGAACGCCCAGGTCGCCTTGCCGAGGTTCCGGATCCGCCCGGAGTCGGCCTGGACGCGGTCGACCAGGCAGAAGACGAGGAGCGCGAACTCGACGGCGAAGGGCAGGAAGCGGATCACGTGGTTCCCCGGTGGGTGGGCTGTGCGGGCGCACAGACCCCAGGGGCGGGCGGCCGCCTCGGGGAGGCGTTCTGCGCTGCCACCACCCGGACGGGCGCGCCGCGCGCGGCGTCGTAGGTTGAGCGCACACGAAGCGTCGCAGTGCTGGAGTGGAGAAGGTGGAACGGTGAGTCAGACGGTGGACACGCACGGCCAGCCCTTGAAGCTGGGGTACAAGGCCTCCGCGGAGCAGTTCGAGCCCGCCCAGCTGGCCGACTTCGCCGTCCAGGCCGAGGAGCAGGGCCTGGACTCGGTGTGGATCTCCGACCACTTCCAGCCCTGGCGCCACGTCGACGGGCACGCCCCCTCGGCCCTGGTGTGGCTGCCGTGGGTGGCGGCCAAGACGTCGCGCGTCCAGCTCGGCACCAGCGTGCTGACCCCCACGCTGCGCTACAACCCCGCCGTCGTCGCCCAGGCCTTCGCCACCCTCGGCGTCCTGGCCCCCGGGCGGGCCATCCTGGGCATCGGCACCGGTGAGGCGCTCAACGAGCACGCCGTGGGCGTGGACTTCCCCGAGGTCAAGGAACGCTTCGCCCGCCTGCGCGAGGCGGTGCGGCTCATCAAGCGCCTGTGGAGCGAGGAACGGGTCACGTTCGAGGGCGACTACTACCGCCTGCACGACGCGACCGTCTACGACCGTCCCGAGGTGCCGGTCCCGATCTACGTCGCCGGCGGCGGGCCGGGGGTCACCAAGTACGCCGGGCGCGCCGGGGACGGCTACATCTGCACCTCCGGCAAGGGCATGGACCTGTACTCCGAGACCCTGCTGCCGGCCCTGAAGGAGGGTCTGGAGGCCTCGGGGCGCACCGAGGCCCAGATCGACCGGACCATCGAGATCAAGCTGTCCTTCGACGAGGACCCCGCCCAGGCGTTGGAGAACACCCGGTTCTGGGCGCCGCTGTCGCTGAGCGCGGAGCAGAAGTCGCAGGTCCACGACCCGATCGAGATGGCGCGGCTGGCCGACGAGCTGCCCATCGAGCAGGTCGCCAAGCGCTGGATCGTGGCCTCGGACCCGGCCGAGGTGGCCGCGCAGGTGCAGCAGTACGTCGACGCCGGGTTCACGCACCTGGTCTTCCACGCCCCCGGTCACGACCAGTCGCGGTTCCTGACCCAGTTCACCGCCGACGTCGTCCCCCTGCTGCGCCCCTGACCCGGCGACCCCTCTCTCCCCTTCCCCGCGCAACGCACACGTCGGGCCCTCGTCAGTCGCTGACGAGGGCCCGACGTGTGCGTTGCGCGGGGAGGGGTGCGGGTCAGTCCTCGGCGCGGCCGTAGAAGACGCGCTCGACGACGGCCCGGCAGCGCCGGGTGGTGCGCAGGTACAGCTCCTCGAACTCGCGCGAGCTGCCCGGCTCGAACCCGAACATGCGGGCCACCCCGTCCAGGTCGCGCGCCTGGGTGGGCAGGGAGTCCCCCGCCTTGCCCCGCCACAGGGCGACGGCGTTGCGGGCGCGGGAGGCCAGGTCCCAGGCCGTCAGGAGCGTCTCGGCGTCCTCACCCGACAGCAGCCCGGCCGCCGAGGCGGCCCGCAGCACCCCCGGCGTCGACAACGAGCGCAGGGCCTCGTGCTCGGCGGCGTGCTGCAGCTGCAGCAGCTGCGCGGTCCACTCCACGTCGGAGGTGGCGCCGCGACCGAGCTTGAGGTGGCGGGCGGGGTCGGCCCCGCGCGGCAGCCGCTCGGCCTCGACGCGGGCCTTGATGCGCCGGACCTCGCGCAGGTCCGCCTCCCGCAGACCCCCCGCGGGCCAGCGCAACGGGTCGACGAGCTCGAGGAACCGCTCCCCGAGGTCGGCGTCCCCGGCGACGGGCCGTGCGCGCAGCAGCGCCTGCGCCTCCCACGACAGCGACCAGCGCTCGTAGTAGGCGCGGTAGCTGTCCAGGGACCGCACGAGGGGGCCGTTGCGTCCCTCCGGGCGCAGGTCGGCGTCCACCTCCAGGGCCGGCTCGGCCCCCGCGGCTCCCAGCTGCCGCCGCAGCTCGGCGACGACCTCGGTGGCCGCCTTCTGCGCGTCCGTCTCGTCGGCCCCGGGCACGGGGTCGTGGACGAACAGGACGTCCGCGTCGCTGCCGTAGCCCGTCTCCCCCGCGCCGAGCCGGCCCATGCCGACGACCAGCAGCCGGGTCGGCAGCGGGGCACCCCGCCGCCGTTCGACCTCGGACACGGTGCGGCGCAACGTGACGTCGAGGACGGCCTGGTCGGCGTCGGCCAGCGCCCGCCCGACCCCGGCGAGGTCGCGGACCCCCACGAGGTCGGCGACGACGGTGCGGAACTGCTCGCGCCGGCGCACCCCGCGGGCGGCGAGGACGGCGGCGGCGAGGTCGTCGCGGCGGGAGGCGGCCGCCTCGGCGTCGGCGAGGACCTCGTCGACGTCCTCGGCGGCGAGCCGGTCGTCGTCGGCGAAGACGGACACGGCCTCGGGCGAGCGCATGAGCAGCTCGGTGGGCATGCGCGCGGCGGACAGCACGTAGGCCAGGCGTTCGGCGGCGGCCCCGGCGTCGCGCAGCATCGTCAGGTACCACTGGGTGCCCGCGAGCGCCTCGGAGACCTGCCGGAAGGCCAGCAGCCCGGCGTCGGGGTCGGCGCCGTCGGCGAACCAGCCGAGCATGACGGGCAGCAGAGTGCGCTGGATGCTCGCGCGGCGGCTGACCCCGCCGGTGAGGGCCTCGAGGTGGCGCAGGGCCCCGGCGGGGTCGCGGTAGCCGAGCGCGGCGAGCCGTTCGCGGGCGGCCTCGGCGGACAGCCGCTCGTCGACGCCGATGCGGGCGTCGGCCGCGGGCAGCTTGGCGACGGCCGTCAGCAGGGGGCGGTAGAAGAGCTTCTCGTGCAGCCGCCGGACGTCGCGGCGGGTCCCGCGCCAGACCTCGTCGAGGGCCTTGACGGGGTCGGGCCGCAACCCCAGCGAGCGGCCGAGGCGGCGCAGGTCGGCCTCGGCGGTGGGCAGGACGTGGGTGCGCCGCAGCCGGTGGACCTGGATGCGGTGCTCCAGGGAGCGCAGCAGCCGGTAGTCGCGGTCGAGCTCCCCGGCGTCGCTGCGCCCGACGTACCCGTAGGCCGCGAGCGCCTCCAGCGCCTCCAGCGTGTTCGCGCTGCGGCGCAGCCGTTCGTCGGTGCGGCCGTGGACCATCTGCAGCAGCTGGATGCTGAACTCCACGTCGCGCAGCCCGCCCACCCCGAGCTTGAGCTGGCGGTCGGCCTCCTTGGAGGGGATGAGCGACTCGACGCGCCGGCGCATGGCCTGGACCTCGCCGACGAACCCCTCGCGTTCGGTGGCGCTCCAGACCAGGGGGGCGATGCGGGTGACGTAGTCCCAGCCGAGCCCGGCGTCGCCGGCGACGGGGCGGGCCTTGAGCAGGGCCTGGAACTCCCACGTCTTGGCCCAGCGGCGGTAGTACTCCAGGTGGCTGGCCAGGGTCCGCACGAGGGGGCCGTTCTTGCCCTCGGGCCGCAGGGCCGCGTCGACCTCCCACAGGGCCCCTTCGCCGGTGGGTGCCGAGCAGGTGCGCTGCAGCCCGGCAGCGAGCTTGGTGCCGACGGCGAGGGCGTCGTCCTCGCCGGCCCCGGCCGCTGGTTCGGCGACGTAGACGACGTCGACGTCGGAGAGGTAGTTCAGTTCCCGCCCGCCGGTCTTGCCCATGCCGAGCACGGCCAGGCGGCAGGCCCGCCAGGAGCCCGGACCGGTGCCGGGGTCGTGGCCGGGCAGTTCGGAGCGTGCGATCGCGAGCGCCGTCTCGAGGGCCGCGGAGGCGAGGTCGGCGAGCTCGGCGGAGGTGATGTGCAGGACCGCGAGCGGGTCGGCGGAGGCGAGGTCGCGGCCGGCGAGGGCGAGGAGGCGGCGCCGGTAGGCGACCCGCAGGGCGTCGACGGGGGTCCGGCCGGAGCGCGCCGTCCCCGCGACGGGGGTGGGGTCGGCGGGGTCGGCCCCGACGGCGGTGAGGAGCTCGGCGCGCAGCTCGTCGGGGTCCGGCGGGCTCGCCGAGGCCAGGACGGTCCACTGCCGCGGGTGGCGCACGAGGTGGTCGCCGAGGGCCAGGGAGCCGCCGAGGACCCCCAGCAGCCGGGCGAGGGTGCCCACCACGTCGGGGGCGTCCCCGCCGCGCAGCAGGTTCAGCGCGGCGGCGGCGCTCTCGACGTCGGCCGCCTCGGAGTCGCGGTCGAGGCCGGCGGTGAGGGCCTCGGCCCAGCGCACGACGCCGAGCAGGGCCTGGTCGGGGTCGGCCGTGCGCCCCAGCGCCCTGACGAGGTCGGCGGTCCCGTCGGTCAGCTCACCGTCGCCCTCGGCGCGCACGACGCCGGTCAGGACCGGGTCGCGCAGCAGCCGCAGCGCGCGGTCCGGGTCGGCGAACCCGGCCCGGACCAGTTGCGCCGCCGCCGACGACCTGCGCCCCGTCGTGGTGCTCACAGCAGGGGCAGGTACCGCTGCAGCTCGAACGGCGTGACCTGCGCGCGGTAGTCCGCCCACTCCTGGCGCTTGTTGCGCAGGAAGTAGTCGAAGACGCCCTCGCCCAGGGTCTCGGCGACGAGCTCGGACTTCTCCATGACCGAGATCGCGTGCTCGAGGCTCTGCGGCAGCGGCTCGATGCCCATGGACCGCCGTTCGGCGTCGGTGAGGGACCAGACGTCGTCCTCGGCGCCGTCGGGCAGGTCGTAGCCCTCCTCGATGCCCTTCAGGCCCGCGCTCAGCAGCAGCGCGAAGGCGAGGTAGGGGTTGGCCGCGGAGTCCAGGGCGCGGTACTCGATGCGCACCGACTGGCCCTTGGAGGGTTTGTACATCGGGACGCGGACGAGGGCGGAGCGGTTGTTGTGGCCCCAGCAGATGTAGCTCGGGGCCTCGCCGCCGGCCCACAGCCGCTTGTAGGAGTTCACGAACTGGTTGGTCACCGCGGTGATCTCGGCGGCGTGGCGCAGGATCCCGGCGATGAACTGCCGGCCGGTCCGCGAGAGCTGGTACTCCGCCCCCGCCTCGTAGAAGGCGTTGGCGTCGCCGTCGAACAGGGACAGGTGCGTGTGCATCCCCGACCCCGGTTCCCCCGCGAGGGGTTTGGGCATGAAGGAGGCGTAGACGCCCTGGTCGCGGGCGACCTCCTTCAGGACCGTGCGGAACGTCATGATGTTGTCCGCCGTGGTCAGCGCGTCGGCGTAGCGCAGGTCGATCTCGTTCTGCCCGGGGCCGCCCTCGTGGTGGCTGAACTCCACGGAGATGCCCATGCTCTCCAGGGTGGAGATCGCGGTGCGCCGGAAGTCGGTCGTCGTGCTGCCGGGGTGGTTGTCGAAGTACCCGACGTAGTCGACGGGTTCGGGCGTCTGGCCCCGCTCCAGCGGTCCCTTGAAGAGGTAGAACTCGATCTCGGGGTGCGTGTAGAAGGTGTAGCCCGCCTGCGCGGCCTTGTCGAGGGCGCGCTTGAGGACGAACCGCGGGTCTGAGCGGGCCGGCTGGCCGTCGGGCGTCAGGATGTCGCAGAAGATGCGCGCGGTGCCCTGGTGCTCGTCGCTGGTGCGCCAGGGCAGCACCTGGAACGTCGAGGGTTCGGGCTGCAGCAGCATGTCCGACTCCGAGACCCGGCTCAGGCCCTCGATGGCCGACCCGTCGAAGCCGATGCCCTCGCCGAAGGCCCCCTCGAGCTCGGCCGGCGCGATCGCCACCGACTTCAGGGTGCCGATGACGTCGGTGAACCAGAGCCGGACGAAGCGGATGTCCCGCTCCTCCAGCGTCCGCAGCACGAACTCCTGCTGGCGGTCCATGGCACCCTCTCCGTCGCATCCGCTCGCCGGTCCCCCGGCGGACCCGCGGCCCCCGCGGGTCAGTGGTGGTCATCATCGCGCACCGGGGCTCCGGGCGGGCCCGGCACCCCGCCGCGCCGCACCCGTCGCCTCCCCCGCGCCGCCCCCTCGCGTCGCACCCGTCCGCGCGCCCGCAGGCGCACCGGCGCGTCCCAGCCCCCTGGAGCCCGGGGCGCGGGGTCCCGGCGCGCGCCGCTGCACCCCCTCGCCGCCGCTGCGTGGACCGGTCGGTGCACCGGTGGGTGCGACGGGGGTGCGCCGACGGTGCGCGGGCCGCGCACCACCGCGCGGGGACCCCGCCGCGGCTCACTACGCTGGCCCCATGCCCCAGCTGCGCGTGGCCATGGCCCAGATCGACACGACCGTCGGCGACCTCGACGGCAACGTCGCGGCGATCCGGGAGTGGACGAGGAGGGCCGCGGGCGACGGGGCGCACCTGGTGCTGTTCCCGGAGACGGCGGTGACGGGGTACCCGGTGGAGGACCTGGCCCTGCGGCGCAGCTTCGTCGCCGCCTCGCAGCAGGCGGTGGGGCGGCTGGCGGCGGAGATCGCCGACGACGGCTTCGGGGACGTGACGGTCGTCGTGGGCTACGTCGACCAGCACGAGGGCTCCGGCCGGCCGCAGAACTGCGCGGCGGTCCTGCAGGGCGGGCGGGTCGTGGGGCGCTACGCCAAGCACCACCTGCCGAACTACGGGGTGTTCGACGAGTACCGCATCTTCACCCCGGGCGACGACCTCCTGGTGGCGCGGGTGCGGGGCGTGGACGTGGCGATCGCGATCTGCGAGGACCTGTGGCAGGACGGCGGGCCGGTGCAGATGGCCGACGACGCCGGCGCCGGGCTGCTCGCCGTCATCAACGGCTCGCCGTACGAGCGCAACAAGGACGACGTCCGCCTCGAGCTGGTCGCGCGCCGGGCCGCGGAGGCGGGGTGCCCCATCGCGTACGTCAACGCGGTCGGTGGCCAGGACGAGCTCGTCTTCGACGGCGACTCCCTCGTCGTCGCCCAGGACGGCACGGTGCTCAACCGCGGGCCGCAGTTCCGCGAGGCCCTGGTCGTCACCGACCTGGACCTGCCCGAGGCGTCCCGGGCGCCGGGGTGGGAGGAGCACATCTCCCGCGTCACGGTCAGCGAGGAGCTCGTCCCCGCCTACGAGCCCCGCACCCCCGAGCTGCACGAACCGCTGCCCGACGTGGCCGACGTGCACGCCGCGATCGTGCTGGGCCTGCGGGACTACGTGCGCAAGAACGGGTTCCGCTCGGTGGTCATCGCCGTCTCGGGCGGCATCGACTCCGCGCTGGTGGCGAGCCTGGCGTGCGACGCGATCGGCGCGGAGAACGTCGTGGGGATCTCGCTGCCGTCGGGGTACTCCAGCCAGCACTCCCGCGACGACGCCGAGGACCTCGCGCGGCGCTGCGGCTTCGAGTACCGCCAGTACGCCATCGCGCCGATGGTCGACGCGTTCCTGGCGACCGTCCCGCTGAAGGGCGTGGCGGAGGAGAACCTGCAGGCGCGCGTGCGCGGGACGACGATCATGGGCCTGGCCAACCAGGAGGGCCACCTCACGCTGGCGACGAGCAACAAGAGCGAGCTCGCGGTCGGGTACTCGACGCTGTACGGCGACTCGGTCGGCGGCTACGCACCGCTGAAGGACGTCCCGAAGACGCTGGTGTGGGAACTGTCGCGCTGGCGCAACGCCGACGCGGCGGCCCGCGGCGAGCAGCCGCCGATCCCGGAGAACACGATCGACAAGCCGCCGTCGGCCGAGCTGCGCCCGGACCAGACCGACCAGGACTCGCTGCCGCCGTACGACGTGCTCGACGCGATCCTGGAGGACTACGTCGAGGGCGACCAGGGCCGCGCGGACATGCTGGCGGCGGGTTTCGACGGGGCGCTGGTGGACTCGATCGTCACGCTCGTCGACCGCGCCGAGTGGAAGCGCCGGCAGTTCGCGCCGGGTCCGAAGATCTCGTTCAAGGCGTTCGGCCGCGACCGGCGGCTGCCCATCACGAACCGCTGGCGCGAACGCGAGGCCCAGCAGGAGCTGGGGGCGAACTGAGGTGTCGTACGCGACCGAACCTCCCGCCCGCCGCCGCCGGACCCGCGTCCACCACCTGCAGCAGTGGAAGGAGACGGGCCACCGGTGGGCCATGCTCACCAGCTACGACACCATGACGGCCCAGGTCTTCGACGAGGCCGGCATCCCGGTGCTGCTCGTCGGCGACTCCGCGGCGAACACGGTGTTCGGCATGTCCAGCACCCTGCCCGTCACGCTGGACCACCTGCTGCCGCTGACCCGCGCCGTCGTGGCCGGTGCCCCGAACGCCCTCGTGGTGGCCGACCTGCCGTTCGGCTCCTACGAGGCCTCCGACGAGCAGGCCGTCCAGTCGGCCGTGCGGCTCATGAAGGAGGGCGGCGCCCACGCCGTCAAGCTCGAGGGCGGGGCCCGGACGGCCTCGCGGGTGCGGGCCGTGGTGGACGCCGGGATCCCCGTGATGGGGCACATCGGGTTCACCCCGCAGTCCGAGCACGCCCTGGGCGGGTACCGCGTGCAGGGCCGGGGCGAGGCGGCCGCCGGGGTGCTGCAGGACGCCCGCGCGGTGGCCGAGGCGGGGGCGTTCGCGGTGGTGCTGGAGATGGTCCCGGCCGACGTGGCCCGGCAGGTCACCGAGTCCCTGGCCGTCCCCACGGTCGGGATCGGCGCCGGGAACGGCTGCGACGCGCAGGTCCTGGTGTGGCAGGACTTCGCGGGCCTCAGCGACCGCACGGCGACGTTCGTGAAGAAGTTCGCCGACCTGCGCACCGCGCTCGGCGACGCGGCCCGCGCGTACGCGGCCGAGGTCGAGGACGCGAGCTTCCCCGGCCCGGAGCACTCCTTCTAGCTCCCGGCCCGCTCCAGGGACAGCGACAGCACCCGGTCCCGCACGTCGTCCAGGGCCCGGCGCACCGCGCCGAGGACGACGACGTCGCGCCCGAGGGTGGAGGCGACGACGAGGGGCCGGGGTTCGTCGAGGAAGCGGGGCAGTTCGGCGTTGACCCGCTCGACGAGGCCGAGCGCCCCGGCGACCCCGCCGGCGACGACGACGCGTTCGGGGTCGAACAGGCTCGCGAGGGTCACGACGACGCGGGCCAGCCGGTCGGCGGCCACGGCGAGCAGCGACCCGGCCAGTTCCTCGCCGGCGGCGGCCGCGGCGACGACGTCCTCGGCCGCGCCCGTCCCGCCCGCCTCGGCCACCAGGTCGCGCAGCACCTTGCCGAGCCCGGCGGGGGAACCGACGCCGTCGACGATGGTCAGGTAGCGCATCTCCCCCACCCCGCCGCGGGCCCCGCGCAGCAGCCGGCCGTCGTCGACGACACCGGCCCCGATGCGCTCGCCGGCGAGCAGGGTCACCTGGTGGCGCACGCCCCGGCCGCTGCCGATCCACCCCTCGGCCAGCGCGGCGAGGTTGGCGTCGTTCTCGGCCAGGACCGGCCACCCGTGCCGGGACGACAGCCCACCGGCCAGGTCGGCGTTGACGAACCCCCAGTAGGGGTTGCCGGAGAACTCGGTGCGGCCCGAGGGCCCCACGGGGGCCGGGACGCCGAGGACGACGGACAGCACCTGCGGGGAACCGGCCTGCGCCAGGGCCTGCCGGACGGTCGCCGCCACGACCTCGAGGCGCTCGGCGGCGGGGGTGCTCGCCGGTTCGTGGGCGACCTCGCGCGCGACGTCGGCCAGCGGACGTCCGCGCAGGTCGCCCACCCGCGCCGCGATCCGGTGCTGCCCCGCGTCGATCCCCACGACGACCCCGGCGTGGACGTCGAACGCGTACCGGCGGGCGGGGCGGCCCTTGGTGTAGGTGCCGGCGGCCCGCTCGTTGGGCAGCTCCCGCAACCACCCGCGACCGATGAGCTCCTCGCACACGTCGTGGACGGTCGCGCGGGACAGCCCCGTGGCGGCGATGAGGTCGGTGCCGGTCACGGCGGGTTCGGAGCCGTCCGGGCCGGCGGGCAGGTCCCAGACGTGGTGGAGCACCGCGAGCGCGTTCTCGTCGCGCAGCCGGCGCGTCACCGAGACTCCCGTCGGCACCCCTTGACCCCTCTCGCCCGACCTGGGCACACTTTAACCAGGCCTTAGATTTAGGGCCAACATCAAGTACACGATCATCGGAGATCCACCGTGGAACAGCCCACGAAGGACTGGTGGCGGCAGGCCGTCGTCTACCAGGTCTACCCGCGCAGCTTCGCCGACTCGAACGGCGACGGCATCGGCGACCTGCCCGGCATCACCTCCCGCGTCCCGTACCTGACCCGCCTCGGCGTCGACGCCGTGTGGCTCTCGCCCTTCTACCCCTCGGCCCTGGCCGACGGCGGGTACGACGTCGACGACCACCGCGACGTCGACCCGAAGATCGGCACCCTGGAGCAGTTCGACGAACTGGTCGCCGCCCTGCACGGCGCGGGGATCAAGCTCGTCGTCGACATCGTCCCCAACCACTCCTCGAACCGGCACCGCTGGTTCCAGGCCGCCCTGGCCGCCGGCCCCGGCTCCCCCGAGCGGGAGCGGTACGTGTTCCGCCGCGGCGGCGGCGAGCACGGCGAACTGCCCCCCAGCGACTGGACCGCGATGTTCGGCGGGTCGGCGTGGGAACCCGTCGGCGACGGCGACTGGTACCTGCACCTGTTCGCCCCCGAGCAGCCGGACTGGAACTGGGACCACCCCGACGTGCGCGCGGACCACCTGCAGACCCTGCGGTTCTGGGCCGACCGCGGTGTCGACGGGTTCCGCATCGACGTCGCCAACGCCCTGACCAAGGACCTCAGCGAGCCGCTGCCGACGACGGCCGAGCTGGACGGGCTCGTCGACGGCGCGCACCGCTACCTCGACCGCGACGAGGTGCACGAGGTGTACGCCGAGTGGCGCAAGCTCTTCGACCAGTACGACCCGCCGCGCACGGCCGTCGCCGAGGCCTGGGTCCCGGCCCACCGCCGCGCCCGCTACGCCTCCCCCGAGGGGCTCGGCCAGGCGTTCAACTTCGACCTGCTCAAGGCCGACTTCGCCGCGGACGCGTTCCGCGAGATCGTCACCGACAACCTGCGCTTCGCCGCCGACGCCGGCAGCTCCTCGACGTGGGTGCTGTCCAACCACGACGTCGTCCGGCACGCCAGCCGCTACGCCCTGCCCGCCGGCGCCGACCAGAACGCCTGGCTGCTCTCGAACGGCACCGACCCCGCGCCCGACACCGCGGGCGGGCTGCGCCGGGCCCGCGCCGCGACGGCGTTCATCCTCGCCCTGCCCGGCAGCACCTACCTCTACCAGGGCGAGGAACTCGGCCTGGTCGAGGTCGCCGACCTGCCCGCCGAGGACCTGCAGGACCCGACCTGGCTGCGCTCGCAGGGCGAGGAGAAGGGCCGCGACGGCTGCCGCGTCCCGCTGCCCTGGACCGCCGAGGGGTCCTCGCACGGGTTCGGGCCGGGCGGGTCCCACCTGCCGCAACCGGCGTGGTTCGCCGACGTCGCCGTCGACCGGCAGGACGGGGTCGAGGGCTCGACGCTGGAGTTCTACCGCCAGGCCCTGGCCGCGCGCCGGCGCCTGCGGACCACCGAGGACCTCACCTGGCTCCCCTCGGCCCCGGACGTGGTGTCGTTCTCCCGCCCCGGCGGGTGGACGGTGCTGACGAACGCCGGGACCGAGCCCGTGGACGTACCCGCCGGGGAACTCGTGCTGGCCAGCGGCCCGCTGGACGGCGACCGCGTCCCGCCGGACACCACGGTGTGGGTTCAGGCCTGAGGCTCGCGCCGCAGCAGGAGCCACGCGGCCGCCGCGCAGATCCCCGCCGGGACGAGCGCGGTGGCCGCGTCGACGTACGGGCCCGCCGACACCACCGGCCAGGGCACCGCGTCCACGCCCGCGTCCAGGGCCAGGTAGACGCCCGAGTACGTCGTGCTCCACCCGAACCCCGTGGACGGGGCGAACCACGCCACCAGCCGCGCAGCCGCGGCCACGACCCCGACGACCGCGCTGAACACCGCCGTCGCAGCCGCGGCCGGTACGAGGACCCCGTCCAGCCGCCAGGTCCCGGGCGCCCACCGGCACGCGGCGAGCAGGGTGCAGGCGAGCGCCGCGCAGGCCAGGGCCGTCGAGAACCCGACCTCGGCGCTGACCCAGCCGAGGCGGTCCACGACGCCCGGCACCGGGGTGAGACCCACGACCGCGACCTCCGGCGGCACGTAGGACCCGGCGCCCGTCCAGGCCCGGGCCGCCGCGACGACCGTGATCAGGACGGGGACGAGGGCCGCTGCCAGCAGCGCCGCGTGCCGCCAGGACCGGACCCTCACGCGCCCGGCGCCCGACGTCCGAGCGCCGCGGCGGCCAGCGCGGACAGGACCGCCAGCGCCACCAGCGGCCCGACGACGGGAGCGTCCCGCAGCGCCCCGCCCGGATCGGGGACCAGGCCTCCGTCGTACGGCACCTCCACCACGGCCGCGGCGGCCGCGGCGAGCGCCACCGCGACGACCGCACCGGCCACGACGACTCCCCCGGCGCGCACCCCCGGGCGCAGGCGGTGACCGGCGACGCTCAGGGCCCCCAGCACGGCCAGGCCCAAGCAGGAGGCCAGCAGGGCCGGGGCCACGGACGTGGTCGCCAGCGTCTGCAGCAGCTGCTCGACCGGGCCGGGCTCGGTGACGTCCTCCACCGCCACGGCCCAGTCACCCCCGGTCGCGGTGAACACGGCGTCGTCGTCAGTGGGCAGGGTGCTCACCACGAGGTCGCCGAGCAGGAGGACGACCGGCAGCGCCGCGGCGAGGACGGCAGCGACGCTCAGGGTGGTCAGGGGTGGACGGGGCGGGACGGGCACCGGGTGAGGCTACGGAGCGCGGGGGCGGGAGGGACCCGGATCGTCGGTACCGTCACCCGGTGAGCTCCCCCACCGCCCGCGACTGGGTGCACCGCGCCGTCCGCATCATCGAGGCGGACGCCAACCGCAGCGCCGACACCCACCTGCGGGTGTTCGACCTGCCGCAGGAGTGGGGCGTCCGGCTCTACCTCAAGGACGAGTCGGTGCACCCCACGGGCTCGCTCAAGCACCGCCTCGCCCGGTCGTTGTTCCTGTTCGGCCTCAGCAACGGCGACATCACCGAGGGCACGACGCTCGTGGAGGCCTCCAGCGGGTCGACGGCCGTCTCCGAGGCGTACTTCGCCCGCCTGCTGGGGCTGCAGTTCGTCGCCGTCGTGCCCGCGCAGACGTCGGCGGCCAAGCTCGACCTCATCACCCGTCAGGGCGGCCGGTTGCACCTGGTCGAGCCCGGGGACGTGTACGCGGCGGCCGAGGCCCTCGGCGCGCAGGACGGGTGGTTCTACCTCGACCAGTTCGCCAACGCCTCGACGGTCACGGACTGGCGCGGCAACAACAACATCGCCTGCTCCATCTTCGAGCAGCTCGCCCTCGAACCCCACCCCGAACCCGAGTGGATCGTCGTGGGCGCCGGGACGGGCGGCACGAGCGCGACGATCGGCCGGTACTGCCGGTACTCGAAGCGCGCGACGCGGCTGGCCGTGGTGGACCCGGAGGGGTCGGTGTTCGAGGAGGCGTGGCGCACCGGCTCGCGCGCCGTGACCGGGCCGGGCTCGCGCATCGAGGGCATCGGCCGCCCCCGTGTCGAACCCTCGTTCGTGCCCACGGTCGTCGACGAGGTGTTCACCGTGCCGGACGCCGAGTCGGTCGCGGCGATGCGGATCCTGTTCGAGCGCAACGGGATCCGGGCGGGTGCCTCGACGGGCACGAACCTGTCCGCGGCGCTGCGGCTGGTGGACCGGATGCGGCGGCAGGGTCGGCCGGGTTCGGTGGTGACGCTCATCTGCGACGACGGGAACCGCTACCTGGACACCTACTACGCGGACGACTGGGTACGGGCCAGGGGCATCGACCTGGACGCCGGCCGCGCCGCGGTGGAACCCTTCTTCCCGTGACCCGCACCGTGGAACGCACCGAACTGGAACTCCCCGACGGCCGGACCCTCGGGATCCACGACACCGGCGGGGCGGGGGACGTCGTCCTGTGGCACGGCGGGACGCCGAACACCGGGGAACCGCCGGCGCCCTGGCGCGAGACCGACACGCGCTGGATCGGCGTGGACCGTCCCGGCTTCGGCCGCTCCCCCCGCCTGCCCGGTCGCCGGGTCGCGGACGTCGCGGCGGACGTGCGGGCCGTCCTGGACCACCTCGGTGTCGAGACCTGCCGCTCGGTGGGGCACTCCGGCGGGGGGTCGCACGCACTGGCGTGCGCGGCGCTGCTGCCCGAACGCACCACGTCGGCGCTGTCGATCTCGGGGCTGGCCCCCTTCTCCGGCGCCGACTGGTTCGAGGGCATGGGTCCGCACTCGCGCGCCTCCCTGGGCCGGGCCACCGGCGGCCGCAGGGCCAAGGAGCAGTTCGAGGCGGCCGGCGGGTCCGGCGGGGTCGACTTCACCGACGACGACTGGGCCACCCTGGAGGGTCCCTGGGGCTGGTTCGGGACCGTGGTCGCCGAGGCGACGGCCGACGGTCGCGGCGGGGTCGTCGACGACGACGTCGCCCACGTGAACCCCTGGGGTTTCGACCCGGCGGCGATCACCGTCCCGGTCACCCTCGTGCACGGCGAGGCGGACCGGGTGGTCCCCCTCGCCCACGCCCGGCGCCTCGCGGCGCTGATCCCCGGCGCCGACCTCGTGACGGTGCCCGGCGCGGGGCACCTGTCGGTGCTCGAGGAGATCTCCCGCTGAACCGCGGCGGCCCGGACCGTCAGGGTCCCGCGGTCGTCCCCCGGCCGGTGGCGGCGCCCGCCACCGGCCCGTCCCGGCGCAGGGCGGCCAGCGCGGGGCTGTGCCAGGTGGGTGGTCCGTAGGCCCGGGAGCACACGACGTCGGGGTCGCGGCGGGGGCAGGCCCGCGCCACCGCGGCGACGGCCCCGGCGAGCCCCTCGACCCCGCACCGCGCGGCGTTCACCAGCGCCCGCCGCAGCTCGTCCGGTTCGGGGTAGAACGGCGACAGGCTCTCCCACCGGGCCCGGGAGGACCCCGCCCACCGCGCCCCCGCGAGCACCGACGCCCTGGACTCCTCGAACCCCGGGACCGCCTGCAGCCCCGTCACCCGCAGCAGGGCCAGGACGTTGGCCACGGCGGTCAGGTCGACGACCCCCGCGTCACGGCCCCGGTGCCACGTCGTGAAGGTCCCCACCCGGATCCAGGGCGGTCCGGGGTCCAGGACCCGGCGCAGCCGCCGGTTGCCCAGCGTCCGGCACGCCACCCGGCGCGTCCGGGTGCGGTCGAGGCGGCCCGCCAGGTGCAGCTCGGTCAGGAGCACGGCCGTGTCGTCGCTGTCGGGCGGCAGCTCGGGAGCCCACGCGGGCCGCCCACCCTCGGGCCAGAAGCCGAACGACCCGTCGGGGCGGGCGCAGCGGCCCAGCGCGTCGAGCCAGCCCGCCGGGGCCCGGTGCCCGGCCAGCCGGAGCTCGCGCACGAGCAACCCCGTCACGAAGCCGTTCGCGTCCTGCGCGGTGCGCCCGTCGGCCCAGCGGACGACGCTGGGCGGGGGGTCGTTCACGTCGGCCGCAGACCGGCCTGGAACCACGTCCGGCCGGCCGCGTCCACCCCTGCCCCGACCACCCCGTGCCGCCAGCGCCCGTCCGCGGGGCCGGCCGCCAGCGCCGGGTACGACCCGGCGCGCAGCGCGGGGACCACCCGTTCCAGGGACCGGCCGACGGACCCGTCGCGCGACCACACGCGGGCGGCGACGGTGAACCAGGTCAGCGCCAGCGGGACCCCCGCCGGTGAGACCGCCAGGCTCAGCCCCGACGGCCGGGGCAGGTGCTCGCCCCGCTCGCCCAGGAGTCCACGGACCCCGGCCACCAGGGCGCCGGTGTCGCCCACCGTCGCCGACACCGCCCGCAGCTGCGCCCACGACGGTTCGGGCACCCGGGCGTACAGCTCGACCGAGCCGTCGTCGTTCACCCCGGCCATCCGCCACGTCAGGTCCAGGACCGCGCGCGCCAGGTCCCGCGCCGCCGGCGTCCACGACCCCGGGGGCAGCGTCCCGGTGGGCAGTTCGGCGTAGACCTTGGCCCGGCGCGCGCCGGCCAGCCACCGCACCCCCAGCCAGGCCCCGTAGCGCAGCGGCCCACCCCGCTGCGCGGCTCCCCACGCCGCGACGTCCACCCCGGCCAGCTGCCCGGCCCGCTCCAGCCGCCCCGCCTGGGGCGCTTCGGGGCCGGCGACCTCGCAGGTCCAGCGGACGGCGGCGTCGCGCGAGGCCCAGGCCAGTTCGACGGGGTAGCCCGTCGCGGTGAGCACGCCGCAGCGCCACGCCACCTCCGGCCACGCGGACCGGGCCAGCGGGGCGAGGACGTCGGCCAGCTCGGCCCCGGACGCGTCGACGTCGCGCGGGTCGACGCCCGGGCAGGCCCGCCACCGGGCCAGACCCCGGGTGCAGGCGGCGTCGAGGGCCGGGGCGGTCCTCACCGGATCGGGAGCACCTCCTCGCTCGTGCGCACGAAGGCGCGCTGGTCGAACACCCCGGGCCCGGTGAACGTGAACCGCACGGAGTACTCGCGCTGCGTCGGGTCGCGCAGGGCGAGGTGCACCCGCAGCGGTTCGGTCGCGGTGCCCGGCAGTTCCTCCCGGACCGTGCGGTCGTAGGGCGTGGGCAGGTCGCTGTGGTACTCGATGTCGACGATCACCCGGTCGATGCCCGCCGGGACGAAGGACGGCACGAGGACGAGGTCCAGGGCGTCGGTGAACAGGTCGTCGACCCGCAGCAGGGTGAGGTCGACGTCGACGGGCCCGGTGCGCTCGACGGTGCCGTCGGTGAGCACCTGCCGGTAGGCGACCCGCACCCCCCGGTCGGCCGGGGCGGGCAACGCGCCCCGCAGCTTCCAGACCTGCGGCGGGGTGCCCTCCTCGAGGGTCACCAGGTGCCGCAGCTCGCGGTCGCCGTAGCCGGTCGCGCTGAGCTGGACGTCGATCGAGGCGACGACGTCCCAGTCCACGTCGCCCGGCTGGACGGTGTACGTGCGCAGGTCGAGGTGCTCGTAGGGGTTGACGACGACGTCCCGGTCGGTCGAGCCGGGCAGCGGGACCGCGTAGCGCAGCGCGTCGCCGTCCCAGCCGGACGTGGCGTCGAAGGTGAGCTCGAGGAGGGCGTCGTAGCTCAGGGTCAGCTCCTCGTCGAGGAACGTCGTGAACGTCTGCGGGTCGGCGTGCTGCGGGGTGAGGACGAGGTCGCCGTGCCGGACGTGGCTCGCCGGGCCGTAGTCGATCGACAGGTGGGCCTCGGTGAGCCCGAGGGCGCTGACGTCCCCGGGCATCCTCGCGGTGACCGTCAGCTCGCGGAAGAAGGGGTGGTCCAGGTCGACGAGCGTGACGACCTTCTCCGCGGCGGCGAGGTCCGCGGCGAGCAGGCCGAGGAAACCCTGCGGGGCCAGGGTCCGGCGGACGGCGTCGGTGCGCTGGTACTTCAGCACCAGGTCCTTGCGCTCGTCCTGACGGACGAACCGGAGCTTGAACGCGGCGAGGGTCGGGAGCTCGCCCGGCTTCGGCGTCGGGTTCGGGTTCGGCGTGGGGTTCGGGTTCGGGTTCGGGTTCGGCGTGGGGTTCGGGTTCGGTCGGGTTCGGGTTCGGCGTCGGGTTCGGGTTCGGCGTCGGGTTCGGGTTCGGCGTCGGGTTCGGGTTCGGCGTCGGGTTCACGGCGGCGGCTCGTCGCAGCACGCCGCTCCAGCTCGACGTCGTCCCGCCCCCGGCCACCCGGACCTGCGCGACGCGGTTGTCCGGGTCGCCCCCGAAGGGCCCGTGGCTGCCGGGTCTGGCCGCGGCGACGGTGTCACCCAGGGCCTCCTGCACGACGGGGTCGCCGCCGGCGCGCCGCACGAGCGCGACCGCGACGTCGAGGCGGCGGCGCGACAACCGCGCGTTGTGGGCGGCGCGGGCGGGGTCGGGTTGCGGGGTCGCGTGCTCGTGGCTGGCGTACCCGCGGACCTCGACCCGCTGCGGGGCCGGCAGCCCGTCGATCCAGCGGGTCAGCCGGTCGGCCCCCACCTCGGGACCGGTCCAGGAACCGTCCCCCTCGACGCGCTGGACGCCCGTCGCGGAGCGGAACCGGGGGTCGGTCGTGGTGTTCTCGACGTAGGAGCGGAACCCGGCGCTCGGCGGCTGCGTCGACCAGCCGTCCTCGGCCGGCTGGTCCATGTCGAAGAACAGGCAGAACACCTCAGCGGACGCGGGCGCGTCCCACGTGACGTCGACGGTCAGGGAACCCCCCGCGGCGACGTCGCGCGTGAGGTTCCCGTCCGGGCCGAGCGCGACGTCCTGACCGTCGACCCGGACGCGGGCCCCCGGCCCGGCGACGTGCAGGGTCTCCACCGTGCCGGTGGTGGCGGCGGTGAACGTCACCGCCTGACCCGCGGGCAGCGGGACGGGGGTGCTGCTGCGGACCTCCAGCGTGGCCGGCGCCGGCGCCACGGGGGCGGTGACCACCCCGGAGGGGGCGGCCTCGGGGACCGCGGGCCGGCCGGTCCCGCCCGGGGCGGGAGGTGCACCGGGCCCCGGTGCGGGGGCGGGGTTCGGAGGGGGGGCGGGGTTCGGCGTCGGGTTCGGCGTCGGGTTCGGCGTCGGGTTCGGCGTCGGGTTCGGCGTCGGGTTCGGCGTCGGGTTCGGCGCGGGCGTCCCCGCAGCCGTCTTCCCCGGTGCGAGGGTCGGCGTGAACCAGGTGCTCAGCAGGTGGTCGGTGAACAGCTGCAGCGCCCACTTCTCCTGGTCCGCCTGGGTCAGGTCGCCGGTGAAGTCGTGCACGACGATCTCGATGGCCCCCCGGGAGTGCAACCACTCCAGCGCGGCCTCCAGCCCGACCTTGAAGTAGACGTACTGCCCCTCCAGCCCCGCGGTCAGACCGGTGTAGACCTGGTCGAGGTGGGCGGTGACGGTGACGTCGAGCGTGGGCCGCAGCGCGAGGTACTGCAACGAGTAGACGACGCCGAACGGGGTCGCACCCTCCCTCAGCGCCGCCTCGGCGATGACGGCGCCCTCCTGGCTGAGGACCAGGTTGAACGCGGCCCGGTTCGCCGCGTCCATCGTGGGGACGGTGGCACCGAGGATCTGCTCCGTGGCCCGGAACGCCCCCTCCGGGGCCGGTCCCGCGGAGGTCCCGCCCGGGCCCTGCAGGTCCAGCGCGATGCACTGCACGGTCCCGGTCTCGAAGGGCGGCGGGGCCAGGCTCACGGGCAGTTCGACCCCGGGCTCGGACGAGACCCGCGACTCGATCCGGCTCAGGGTCGTCCGCGGCAGTTCCAGGGCGCTCTCGAACTGCATGAAGCCGCCGCCGCGCTGCACCCCGCCGGCCTCGGCGGGCCGGTAGGTGAGCAGCGACAGGGCCGGCGCGCCGTCGGTGCGGTGCGCCAGGGCGACCCGGCCGGGCAGGTACCAGAACCGGCTCCTGTCGGCGTGGTCGCGGTAGACGGTGATGCCGTCCACGACGAGCGGCTTCTCCAGGCTCAGCACGACGGCCCCTCCCTCACGGCAGTCTCGGCACGAGGACGGCGTCGGCCCCGGTCGTCCAGTCGGTGGTGTGCCGCAGGCCGTTGCGGTAGAGGACCGTCTCGCGCCACTCGTACCGGTCCCGGGTCACGTCGGCGTAGTCGAACTCGAACCGCGCCGTCGTGCCGGGGCCGTCGAGCTCGAAGCGGTCGGCGAAGCTGAGGTTCTCGGCGAAGTCCTCGAACCGCAGTTCCACGGTGACCCGCTCGACGCCCTTCGCCGTCCAGTCCGCCGGTGGCCGCACCTGCACGACCCGGTGACCGCGCATCGCGGGGTCGACGGTGATGCGGGGCGCGAAGGTGGTCGACGGCGGGGTCTGGACGACCCGGCCGTCGAGGTAGCTGAACGTCACCGTGAACTCGATCCCGGTGCGGGTGGGGTCGCGCAGGTCCACCACGAACGGCGGTGGGGTCACGGTCTGGGTCAGGTGCAACGTTTCCTGGACGAGGACGTCGTGGGCGGGGTCCTCGTACGTCACGTCGACGAACACGTCGCTGACCTCGGTCCACCGCACGTTCGCCAGCACGGCCAGCGTCCGCGCCCGGAACGGGTTGCGGACCTGGATCTCCTCCAGGTCGCTCGTCGCCCAGCCGGAGTCGACGTCGTTGCCGTCGACCGCGCGCAGGACGGTGCGGACCTCGTAGACCCGGTGGTCGCGGTCGACCACGAACACCGGCCACACGGTCGAGGGGGCCTTCTCGACGAGCCGGAACACGTCCTGCTGGTCGACGCCGTGGTCCGCGTCGCGGTACCGGACGTGGACCTCGACGGTGTCGAACCGGGTCCAGGGGATCCGCTCGGCCAGGACCGCGACCGAGCGGACGGTGAACACCTCGTCCTCGGGCAGCAGCGAGACGAGGTCGGCGTCGGCGGGTCGGTGCGCACTGGTGAGCTGGCCGGGTCGCTCGGAGGTGTCGGCGGCCTTGAACCGGACGTCGTAGGACACGTCGACGTCCTTCGTCACCACCCCGTCGTGGACGTCGCTGAGCCACTCGAAGGTCGTGGACCAGTCGTCGGGGGTCAGCAGGGCGTTGCGCGTGAGCCCGCCGTAGCGGGCCTTGACGTCGATGCTGTCGATGAAGGGGGCCCCGAGGTTGGGTCGGTAGAGGACCTGGAGCTTGCGCTTGGTGAAGAACTCGTCCGGGCTGATCTCCCGGACGAGCCGGCCCCTGAGCTCCGGTGAGGCGCTGATGGCCGAGAACAGCGACGCGAGGTGCCCCTGCGGGTAGATCGAGCGGCGCACCGTTGTCCGCTCGGAGAACGTGACGTCGAGGTTCTTCCGGTCGATCCGCGTGTAGTCGGTCTTCTTGTAGGAGAACGTGACCGGTGGGTTCGTCACCGCCGGTCCCCCGGCGGCGGCCGCGGCCGTCCTCGTGGCGAAGTCCCCCAGCGCCTCGAGGTCCTGGACCCACCCCGAGGGCTCGTCGGGTTTCCACGGGGGCAGGCTCGGTTCGAAGAACGCGGAGGTGATCATCGCCTTGACCTGGGCCAGGGCCGCGTCGCGGCGGTCGACGACCCCCTCGGTGTCCTCGGTGACGAACGTGTCGGCGCGCAGGTCGATGGCCTTGGAGTCGTCGAGCTCGTCGACGGCCCGGGAGATGTCGGCGGAGAAGATCCACGCCTTCGCCCCGAACGTCTCGTCGAGGTGCTTCTGCACCCGGTCCCAGTCGATCGACAGCGTCACCCGGTACGCCGGGCGCAGGGCGAGGTGGTCGAGGGAGTAGACGACGGCGACGGGCAGGATCGCCGCGTCCAGGGTCCCCTCGACGAGGGCGTAACCGGTCTCGTCGAGCAGGACCGAGAACGAGGCCGTGTTGTCGTCGACGAGCGAGGGTTTCGCGTTGTGGACGGCGTCGACGACGAAGGCCGGCGCCTCGCCCGCGGGTGCGGAGCTGTCGGTCCCCATGCTGATGAGGTGGACGGTCCCGTCGACGGGCGGGACCGGCGCCAGCCGCGGTGCGACGTCGAGGTCGAACTGCGTCTTGACCTTCCCCCGCAGGGCGTCGACCTGCGCCTGCCCCAGGGAGAGGTCGCAGTCGAAGGACAACAGGCCACCGGTGCGGGCCCCGCGGAAGCCGATGAGCTGGAACACCGGTGTCCCGTCGACGACCGACAGGTGGGGACGGGTCGGCAGGTAGTACCACTGCGCCGGGTCGGCGTGGTCGGGGAACACCGAGACACCGTCGATCACGGCGCAGCGGGAGTCGAGCAGCAGCATCACGTCACCTCGCGACGGGTCAGGCGGGAAGGTCCAGGAACAGGGACTCCTCGGTGGCGTCGTCCTTCGCGTCGGTCTTCTTGCTGCCGTCGAGGAGGAAGAACGTGGCGCTGTAGCTGTAGGAGGCCGGTTCGCCCTTCGGCAGGAACACCGACCACGTCCTGGCGCCGGTGTCCCCCGACCGGAAGAGGAAGTCGTCGGTCTTCGGCGGGGTGCTGTGCAGGTACTTCAGCGACACGTTGACCAGCTTCAGCTTCGTCCAGTCCAGCAGGTCCGGCACGATCGCGACGTCGAGCTTGTCGACGAACTTGCGGCCGAGCTCGAAGCGGGTGCCCTTGGCGTCGGTGACCTCGACGTCCTCGCTCGTGCCGTCGCGGTGGCGCACGGTCGCGGTGTAGGAGAGCTTGCCCTGCGCCTCGTCGACCGTCGGGAACGTCCAGACGTCGAACGGCTTGCCGGTGCCGCTGAGGGTCACCGCGAAGTCGCGGCGGTAGGTGTTCGCGGGCTCCTCGTAGACGGCCTGCACGGTCACGTCGTCGATGTCGTCCGTCAGGTCCCCCACGGCCTGGAACGTGACGGTGCGCAGGGCCCGGAACGGGTCGTCGACGGAGATGGTGCTCGCGTCCGTCCGCAGCTCGGGGCCCGTGATCTCCCGGCCGTCACCCTTCATCGTGTAGGTGGTCTGGTAGGTGACGTCCCCCGCGCGGGGTTCGCCGATCACCTCCAGCAGCTGGTGCGTGCCGTCCTGCTCGGTGAGGTTGAAGAACCGTTCGACGGGGTGCTCGCCCCCCTCGTAGCGCACCCGGACCCGGGCCCGGGCGACCTGCTCGAAGTTGATGTCCCCGTTGACGACGTCGAGCTTGAGGACCGGCAGGTCGTGCACCTTGACGTTGAGGTCCGTCCCGTCGTCCTCGACCTCCGGCGACGTCCACGGCGGGGTGTCCCCGGTGAAGTTCACCGTGTACGACCAGAAGAACGTCCGGATCTTGTCCGCGACGATGAACTCCGCCTTCTGGGGCGTGCCGGCGTCGTCCTTCGTGAAGGTCGCCTCGACGGTCTTGGCGTTCTCGCCGTGCGGGTAGCGGATCTTCACCTCGACGAGGGTGATGCCGTACCCCGGGAAGTCGGCGTCCACCCGGACCGAGACGAGCAGGGAGCGCAGGAACTCGTCGACGCTGATCCTGGAGTAGTAGTCCTCCCACCTCAGGGCGGCGCCGTTCGTGTCCTGCAGGCTGGTGACGGTCGGCAGCATCCCCTGCGGGTGGATGGTGCGGATCACCGCCTTGGCCTCGGTCCACTCCACGCGGACGTCGGAGATCTGCGTCGTGGAGATCTCCCGGTGGACGTCCTCGATGTCCTGGTCCTCGGTCCAGCCCTTCACGTTCGGGTCGACGGCCTGGACGGCCTCGAGGAGGTTGCGCTGCACGGCCGCGTCGAGCTGGCTCATGATCGAGGCCCGCATGGCGGCGTCGAACTCGGCCTGCTGCTCCCCCGTCAGGCCCGGGTCGGCGACGAGGTCGAAGTGGGTCTCGGTGACCTCGTTCTTGTACCGCGTCGAGTTGGTGATCTCGGTGTAGCTGTCCTCGCTCCAGAAGTTGTCCTCGGTGTCGACGTCCTGGAAGAACGAGTAGAACGAGTCCGCGTGCCAGTGGCCCCACGCGTGCGACTGCGGCAGGCGCACGTAGTGGTCGAGGTCGTAGATCACCTGGATGGCCGAGGCGGTCCCCCGGCTCAGGGTCTCCTTGAAGATCGCCGTCCCGAGGACGGTCAGCTCCAGGAAGAAGCAGGCGGTGTTGTACCCGGTCAGCGAGGGGACGGTGGAACCGCTGAGCTTCTCGACGATCTTGCCGTCCTGCTGCAGGAGGAGCTTCACGGCGCCCCTCAGCCACGGGACGGTCTGGATGTCGGGTTTCAGCGCGTCCCCCCCGAACGGCCTGAACCGGTGGTCCAGCTCGTCCTGCAGCCCCTTGCGGATGAGGTCCATCGTCCCGGGCAGGAAGCTGAGGTCGGTGTCGAAGGCGACGAAACCCCCGAACTGGCTCTCCCCCTGGCGGCGGATCGCGTCGTACTCGACGAACCGCAGGGCCAGTCCCCCGGTCTCCAGCCGTGCGATCCGCGGGTAGCGCGGCATGACGTAGAACACGTTCGACCGGCCGGGGTCGTCGTCACCGTGGATCTGGTGGCCTTCGAGCAGCCGGACGTCGTCGAGCTTGAGCATCTCGTCTTCCTCTCGCAGCGGGGATCAGGGCCGCCAGGTGGCGGCGTCGGTCTCGACGGTGACGGGCCCGGCGGCCAGGGCCTGCGCGAGCGGGCCGGAGGCGGCGACCCGCAGCACGTACCGGACCCGGAGCAGGCCCGTCTCACCGGCCAGCGCCCGGTGCACCGGCGCCAGGTCGTCGGGGGCGAGCTGGACGCTGAACGCGGCGTCCTGGCTCGTGGTCGCCGACGTCACGGCCGTGGCCAGGGTGGTGTCCGAGCCGTCGCGCGCGAGCCGGAGCTCGGCCGCGCCGTCGACCTCGAAGGGTGCCGGGGCCAGCCGCAGCCCGGCGGGCGCGCCCGCGGCCAGGGCCCGCGTGCGCAGCGCGTCCTGGGCGGCGTCGGACAGCTCCAGGGCGGTGCCGACGGTCAGCCAGGCCAGCCCGGCCGCCTCCACGAGGGTGAGCTGGGGCTGTCCCGTCCCGTCGCGCACGACCCCGGCGCGCAGCGGCAGGAACCGCCAGTCGGGGTCCGTCGCCGTCCCGGCCGCCCGCAGCCCGTCCACCTCCGCGACCAGGACCGGTTCGGGCCGGGGTCCGGGGTCGGCCCACGGGGCGTCGGGGAAGGAGAACGGGTCGAGCCAGACCTCCGCGTCGGGCAGGTCCCGGCCCACGGTCCGCGCGGGGTCGGCGTGGGCGCTCGCGAGCGCCGTGAGGCTCACCTGGTGCGCGTCGCGGGGGACGGCCAGCCAGCCGTCCCCCGCCCCGGCCCGCAGGACGACGGAGGCGGTGCACACCGCGGGGTCGCGCACGAGCCGGGTGGTGCGGGCGCTGACGGTGACGTCGGCGAGGTCGAGCAGGGCGCGGGTCGCGTGCACGGGCAGGACCCGGATCCCGAGGTCGGCGGGGGTGAGCACGGGCGTGCGGTCCTCGGCGACGGGGCGGGCGGCGCCCTCGACGGTGCGGGGGCCGCGGTCGGTCTCCAGGGCCGCGGCGCCGGTGAGGTCGTAGGCGAGCGTCTCGCCGGGGGCCAGCGCCAGGACGACCTCGCTGGGGCCGGGGGGTCGCAGGTCGGCGGTCACCTCGGCCGGGAACGGCCGGGCGGGGGTCGCGGGGGCGGTGAGGGTCGCGGTGGCGGCCAGCACCCCCGCGGGCAGGCCGGGCAGGGTGCTGTGGACGAGGACCCGTTCCCGGCCGTCGCTCAGCGGGGCCACGACGTGGTCGGTGACGACCGCGGCCGTTCCCCGCAGCGGGTCGCAGGCCAGCCGGAGCAGCCGTCGCGCCGCGCAGGGTCCGGTCAGGTCCCAGGAGAACGTCGGCGTCCCGCCGGGGTCGGCCGCGAAGCGCCAGCCCTCGCGGTCCGCGTCCAGGGCGGGCACCGCGAGCCGTGCGACGAGGCGGTCCAGCACCGCCGCGGCCCAGGTCCGCGGGTCCTGCGGCCCGCCCGCGACGGACACCCCGGCCCAGCCGGCGGCGGTGCGGTCGAGGAGGTCGTCCGGGGCCACGGGGTCGGTCCCGACGTCGGCGAGGAACCGTCGCGCGTCGACGGTGACCTGCCCCGGGCACCGCGCGGCGACGCCGGGCACGGTCACGAGCACGACGGCGCCGAGGGTCTGCAGCCCGCCCCGCACGGCCCCGGCGAGCAGTTCGCCGGTGACGTCGTCGAGCCGGACCAGGGTGGGCAGCACGACCCCGGTCGCGGCGTCCCAGGGCTGCGGGGCGAGGGCGGCGGCGGGGACGTCGAGGGCCGCCGGGGCGCTGAGCCGGACCCACCCCGACCCCAGCGGGGCCGGGCGGACCCGGGACGGGCCCGGTTCGTCCCCGCCGATCTCGAAACCCGCCTGCACCAGGGTGAAGCGCGTGACGCGGTCGCCGCGGTCCTGCACGTACCGGTCGATCCGCAGCGGGTGCGCGCTCAGGCGCGTCGGGAGCACGCACACCGCCCCCGGTTCGTCGTGGACGGCGAAACCGCGCGGCCCGTCGGGCCGGCCGAGGTCGGGCAGTCCGGTGAACACGGCCGTCCCCCTACGCCTGCGGGAACGTGAGGAGGCTGCTGTCCGAGGACCGCCACGCGGTGTCGGCCGTGCTGGTGCCCGCGACGTGGACGAGCGTCTGCCGGAACGAGTACGTCCCCTCCCCGCGGTCGAGCAGCCAGTCGCGCAGCGGGACGGGGACGGCGACGTCGAGCTGCAGGGTGTCGGCGTCGAGCAGCACCGCGCCGGCGACCCCCTCGAACTCGACGCCGATGGCGCTGAGGTCCTGCGCCGGGTCGCCCGTGCGTCCCAGGCCGGCGGCGGTCGTCAGCAGCTTCACCCTGCGCGGCAGGCGCTCGACGCGCCGGTCCAGGGTCTGGGCCACGACGGCCTCGGGGGTCACGACGACCCGGACGCCCGTCACGTCCAGCTGGACGTCGCTCGCCCCGGGGGGACCGGTGACGACCAGGTCCAGGGTCGCGGCCGGGGCGATCGTGGCCGGGGTCGGGCCCGTCACGGTGGCCGGGACCGGGCCGGCGTCCGTGACGACCCACGCCGGGGGTCCGGGCACGCTCAGCGGGTCGGTACCGACGTTCGTCAGGGTCACGGTCCAGGACCCGTCCTCGCGCGGCGTCTCGGTCCAGCTCAGCGGGGGCACCGCGGGCCGGTCCAGCCGCAGCTCCACGGGCACCTGGTGGGTGGCGTCCCCGGCCGTGACGTCGACCCGCCCGCGCAGCGGGTTCCCCGCCCCGGACCCGAGCACGGCGTAGACCTCCCGCAACGCCTCGAAGGAGAAGCTCTCCGCGATCCACCAGCCGGCGACGAGGTCGGGGGCGGCGGCCGTCGTCACGGGACCGCCGGGCAGGTCCAGGCGGCAGGTGGCGGGCTGGATCGCCGGTCGCAGCTCCACGGGGGCCCCACCGGCGGGGACGTGCGCGGCCAGGGCCCGCCGGGCGTCGGCCAGCCGGGCCGCGGACGTCTGCGGCACCAGGTGCGCGCTGACCAGCGCCAGCGCCTGCTCCGTGCCGTCGGGCGCGCTCGCGCGGCCCACGGTGAACGACAGCTCGGGCCCGTACGGCGCCTCCCCCGCCCGGCCCACGAGGAAGACGTCGGGCAGGTGCAGGAAGACGTTGCCGCAGTCCTGGTCCTGGAGGTAGACGTGCCCGCGCGAGGCCGGTCCCTCGGGGGGCCAGGGCACGACGAACGTCGCGAAGCCCTTCGTCGTGGGCGGCTGCCCGGAGGGGAACAGGTACGGGTGGGTGGCGACGTCGAAGCGCAGCGCGATCCCGCAGTCCTGCCTCGAGCTGGTCACGACGAAACCGGGGTCGGGATCGGGGTCCGGGACGGGTGCGGGGAAGGGCCACGGGAAGGGTTTCGGGAAGGGCCGGGGCCAGCCCCGGACCGGTCCCCGACCGGGCAGCCCCCGGTGGTCGCGCACCACGTCCCGGAACCGCTCCAGGCGGGCGAGGTCAGCCACCTCGGCGACCTCGCCGACCTCGGCCACCTCGGGGGACTGGAACCGTCGCAGCAGCGCACCGGCGCCCACGTCGACGGGGCGCAGGGCACCGGCGAAGCCCCGGTCGACGGTGAGCTGCTGGCGGAAGTCCACGTGCAGCCCGGCGGCCCGGGCCAGGCCGGCGGTGACGACGGCGGTGCCGGTCTCCTCCGGTCGCGGCCGGTCGACCGGCACGCGTTCGACGTGCTCGACCAGCTCCTGCACCGGCTCCGGGTGAGGGCCCGGGTCGGGGTCCACGAGGAGGTCGGGCAGGATCACGTGGGTGGCCAGGACGTCCGGCCCGAGGGCGACGGCCAGGTCGGGACGTGGCGGGAGCCGGTGGGCGGGGACGGCCACCGAGACGCTGCGGTGCACCACGAGCAGGGCCTGGTCCTCGTCGCGCGTGAACGCCCGCAGCAGCGCGTCCCGCTCCGGCAGGGTCAGCAGCAGCACGACCTGCGGGGTGTTGCGGGTCGGCCCCAGGCCGGGGTCGAGCTCGGCCACGGGGTACTCGCGGGCGAGTTCCCCGCGGGTGGACACGGTGACGGA
The DNA here is from genome assembly GCF_003002055.1 of Kineococcus rhizosphaerae. Taxonomy (NCBI): domain Bacteria; kingdom Bacillati; phylum Actinomycetota; class Actinomycetes; order Kineosporiales; family Kineosporiaceae; genus Kineococcus; species Kineococcus rhizosphaerae. The sequence continues at coordinate 404,597 of NZ_PVZF01000002.1, read as the reverse complement.
GAGCTCGTGCGGCAGGATCGCCGCGCCGGGGCGGTCCACTTCGGGGGCGGGGTAGCTCTCCAGACCGAACACCGTGCGCCACAGCCCGTCCACCAGGGTCGTGGCGATGTCGTAGCGACCGGTCTCGGCGAGCACCCGCAACCGGTACCGCGGCAGGTAGGACACCGCCGCGGGATCGAGGGGGTCCTCGAACAGGACGGTGTCGTCGACCCGCCCGGTGGGGCTGACCGGGACGCCGACCTCGGCGCGGGGGACCCCGGGACGGAAGGGCAGGACGCGGTGCAGCACCTCCAGGTCGATCCCCAGCAGGGCCCGGCGGGCCGGTCCGCCGAGCACCTCAGCTCCCGGCACCGTCCCTCCCCCCGGGGTTCTCCTGCGGCGGCCCCTCGGTGACGGCCTCTTTGCCCCGCAGGCGGTACGCCGTCGTCTGCTTGCGGCGCGGCACGTACCCGGGCGGGCACACCGCCGTCGGGGAACCGCCGGTCGAGGGGGCCCGGGCCGCCGCCGGGTCGGCGAGCACGCACTCGAACTCGGCGTCGGCCGCCGAGGGCAGGACCTGCGGCAGGTCCGGGGCGCCGTCCGGCATCACGCGGCCCCCGGTCCGCCCCAGTAGAAGTACGAACCCCACCCGCTGGTCCCGCTGAAGTCGGCGGAGATGTCGTACTCGGTGGCGTCGGTGACCTGCGGGGTCCCCTGCAGGTCCGTCATGGTCCCGGCGTCGTCGCTCTGGTAGCGCAGGTTCCGCATGTACGCCGCGTGCGTCCACCCCTCGCGGGCGAAGGCGCCGCTGCCCATGTCGGTCTGGGAGCTCTCGGGGTGGTTGACCGTGTCGTCGACGATCTCCCCGCCCCAGTCGGTCTGGTCGGCCATCGACCGCAGCCCCGTCTCGGAGTACAAGCTGGCCGGGTAGTACCCCATCCACTCGGCCCCGATGCGGACCCACCAGTTGCCCTGGTGCAGCTGCACCTTGACGAACAGGTCGTACTGGTCGCCACCGGCGACGCTCTCGGCGACCCGCATGCCCGGGAAGGAACTCGTGGCGACCTGCACCCACCCCCGGACGTCGGTGTTGTAGCCGCCGACGTCGTCGCCGCTGCTCGTGTACCCGGTGGTCGTGTAGTAGATGAACAGGTGCGGTTCCCAGTCGCCGTAGACGTCCTTGTAGGTCTGCGCGCCCACCTCGAGGGTCTGCAGCCCCGTGCCGGTGCCCCGCACGGTCCACTGCTGGCCGAGGGAGAACTCGTTCGACCACTGCACGTAGGGTTTCCAGGTGTTGACGTACCCCTCGGTCCCGTAGTTGGTGACCGTCTGCCAGGCGTGGGCGTACTCGTGCGCGGCGCCGGTCTCGGGCCGGTTGGGGTTGTCGGGCGGGGTGACGATGCGCGGGTGCAAGCCCTTGGCCAGGTAGTCCTGCAGGGTGCCGACCGGCCGCATGGCGTCGATGTCCTTGCGCAGCAACGGAACCGTTCCGGGTGGCCCTTGCTCGACGGGCGGCCGTGCCGCGGACCGGGTGGGCCGTTCGGCGCCGACGCCGGACCCCGCGGCCTCGGGGGCTTCGGGAGTTTCGGGAGCTTCGGGGGGTTCGGCGGGCCGCCCCGGCGCCTGGGACTCCACGGGGACCCAGTCGACCCGGTCCCCGGCGGGTGTGGTCGTCGCCGCGACGACCTCCCGCCGGCGGTAGCGGTCGAGGTGGTGCTGGCGGATCTCCTCGAGCCGCTCCGCGGCGACCGCCGGGTCGCCCGGCGGGCGGTCGAGCGGGGGCCGGTCGAGGTGGGGCGCCGACAGCAGCGACCGGCGCCGACCGGCCTGCGGGTTCTCCTCGATGGTGCCGACGTCCATCGCCGTCTCCTGGTTCTCGCGTGCAGCGGAAGTGGGCCGGCGCCCGGTGGCCACCGTCGAGGAACCCGGACGTGACGTGGGGAGGACTCGCGGCCCGGCGGGGAGCGGGGGGGTGGCGGACACACCGACGTGTCCGCACCGGCACGTGCCCGGCGCCGTCCGGGCGCGCCCCCCGACGCTCCCCGACGTGCGTACCGAACGCATGAAGGTGTACTCCCCCCAGCACGGAGCGTCAAGGCACCCGGAAGGGGGTCACCACCCCCGGGGGTTTCCGGGGTTCGCCCCGGAAAGCGGTTCCGACGCAACGCCTTGACAGCGCTGCGTCGCGGGAGAACGCTGGTGGTCCCCCGAGGATCAGCTGAGGGCCCGGACCAGGAGCGGCCATCGACGACAGCCGGCGCGCCGGTCCGGGGCGGCTCAGCCCGCGGTCCGGGCCAGCAACCAGCGGGCGATCTCCTCACCCGCCGCGGCCCCGGCCGCGTCGGTGAGTTCCACGCCCGGGTCCTGCCACCCGGTGCGCAGCAGTTCCCCGTGCCGCGGACGACGCGCGGACTGCGCCGCCAGCAGCAGGTCGACGTCCAGCAGGGAGTCCCCCGCGGCGACGAAACCCTCCGCTCCGCAACGGGTGACGACCTCGGCGACGGCCGCCGACTTCGTCAGCGGGCGCGGGACGGCGTAGAGCTTGCGCCCCTGCAGCGACACCGCGTACCCCCACGCGTCGAACCGGGCGGTGAGGTCGCCCAACCGGGGGCCCTCGAGCGCCTCCCGCTGGCCCTCGCGCAGGACGACGTAGCCGAACAGGCCGGGGACCTCCCGCACCGACGGTTCCTGCGACCCGGGCACCACGGCGAGGAGTTCGCGGGCCAGCCGCGTCAGGACGGCCACCACGTCCGCCAGCGGCGCCGAGGCCCGCAGCCGTTCCCGCACGGCCGTGTCCCAGTCCGCGTCGGGGACCCCGTCGACGAGGACGACCCCGCCGTTGGCGCACACCGCGTACCGCGGCGGCTCCTGCGGCCACCGGATCCGGGCGTACTGCTCGGGCGTCCGGGTGGTCACCGGGACGAAACCGCCCGAGGCGACGAGGTCGGCGAGCACCGACCACGCCCCGGGGGTGACCCAGGAGATCGTCGCGTCCCGGTACTCCTCCACGGGGACCAGCCCGGCGGGGTCGGCCTGCGCCGAGCGGGAGGAGAAGACGAGCGTCTGGTCCAGGTCGCTGGCCGCGAGCAACCGCATCAGACGGCCTTCCCGTCCGCCCCGGTCGCCCCGCGCGTGTACCGCGGGTGGATCAGGCCGATCGCGGAGTACGACAGCCCGGGGACCTCCTCGACGACCACGCCGCGCTGGTCGGCGAGCAACCGCACGTGGGCCAGGTCGTCGGGGTGGGCGAGTTCGGCCTCGGGCCGCACGAGCACCCGCCACGGCACGCGCCGCAGCAGGACGCGCGTCGTCTCCCCCACCCCGGGTTTGACGAGGTTCACGTCACCGATGCCGTAGTGCTCGCTGACGCGCTCCACCTCGGCCCAGCCCGTGAAGGCGGCCTCCCGGTCCCCGGCCCGGATCGCCGCGAGCGCCGCGGGGACCTCGGCGGCGACGTCGTCGAAGCACGCCGCCACCTCGTCCAGGAAGCGGTTCGACAGGTCGGCGCCGGCGAGGTCGGCGTAGAACTTCGCGCCGTGGAACTGCCCCGGTCCGGTGAGCCGGTCGTTCAGGACGGTGCGCGAGACGAGCCCGGAGACCGTGGAGTTCAGGCACGCCGACGGGATCAGGTAGTCCTCGCGGGTGCCGAACGTCCGCACGCAGCGGCCGGGGTCGGCGAGCACCGCGAGGTCGTCGCTGAACCCGCCGAACCGGGCCAGCGCCGCGGACAGCTCCCGCACGATCGCCCCCTTGCCGGTCCAGCCGTCGACGAAGACGACCTTCGCCGGGTCGTGGTGCGCGGCGATCCAGCGCAGCGCGACCTCGTCGATCCCCTTGCCGCGCACGATGGAGACGGCGACGTGCGGCCAGTGCCGGCCCTGCCGGATCGCCCACCGGCGCAACAGGATTCCGATGGGGGTGCCGGCGCGGGCCAGCGAGGCCAGGAGCAGGTCCTCGCCGCGGTCGGCCTGCAGGAGCTCGGCGACGACGCCCACGCCGAGGGCCACCCGCCGCGCGCCGCGCGCCAGCGCGTCGAGGAAGAGCCGCTGGTACTCGGGGCTGGGCTGGTACTCCACGGGCAGCGACTCGGCGTAGTGCGCGCCGCCGCTCTGGATGGCCTCCTCGCGTTCCTCGGCGGGGGCTTCGAGTTCGGCACCGGACAGGTCGGTGAGCAACCAGCTCACCTCGTCGGGACGGTAGGAACCGAACTGCGGGCCGCTCAGGGCCGGGGGCAGGCTCACGCGGGTTTCCTCCAGGAGTCGGCGGGCAGCGTCAGGAGCAGCAGGCGCGCGGTGTGCGGGGCCAGGGCGGCGAGGACGCCGTCGGGGGCGCGCAGGGCGGCGGGGTCGGAGGCGGAGTCGACGACCAGCACGACGGCGTCCCAGGGCGTGGGCCGGGACACGTTGTGCGCGTAGCGGACCCCCGGCCCGTCCTGCGCCGGGTCGTGGGAGCCGAACGCGACGGAGCTGCGGACGGCGTAGCCGGGGTCGTCCACGGCCAGCACCGGTGAGCGCGTCGTGGAGGAGAACCGGACGGTGCCGGCGAACCGTTCGGCGAGCTGGGTCGCGACGGCCAGCGGCGCGTGCAGGAGTTCCTCCGAGCCCAGCACGAGGACGTCGCCGCCCGGGGTGAGCCCGGGCAGCAGGTGCCGCACCAGGTCGGCCGACGCCACGCGTTCCCCGTGCCCGGGGGCCGTCCCGAACCGGGCCGTCGTGGGCAGGCCCGCTGGCCAGTCCACCCGGACCGGTTCGACCTCGCCGGCCGTCGCGCGGGCCGTCGCGGGGGCCGGGACGACGGGCTCGACGCTCGCGGTGAGCTCGGCGGCGCGCACCAGGACGTCCTCGGGCAGCTCCACCCGGCCGTCGGCGAGCGCCACCACGTCGATCCGCGTGGACAGCTCGGCCGCCAGGTCGTCCAGCCGGGCCCGGTCGGCCGGCGAGCGCAGGTCCACCAGACCCGCCACGACGTAGTGCCGGTGCGGGGCCAGCGCGTGGACGGCGCGCAGGGTGTTCACGACCGTCCGGCCGGTGGACAGCTCGTCGTCGACGAGGACGAGGGGGGCCGCGGGATCGGCGAGCGCCGCGCGCACGGCGGGGTCGGTGGGCAGCAGCCGGTGGCCGGTGGCGTGGGAGTGCTCCTCCTCGAAACCGGCCCAGTCGGGCGCGCCGGGCACGTCGCGGCGGGTGGAGTGCAGCCCGGCGCAGCCGAGGGCGTCGGCGACGGTCTGCCCGAGGCCGGTGGCCGTCTCGGCGTAGCCGAGGACGACGGCGTCCGGGCGGGCGGGGGCGCGGCGGGCGCCGGCGAGCACGGCCGCGGCCGCCACGGGCTCGGAGTCCAGGGCCGCGCGCCAGGTGGCGGGGTCGGCGCCCGGGGTATCGGGGACGCCGAGGACGGCCGCGACGCGGGCCCCGAGCCGCAGCCCGGCGGCGCGCACCAGCCGGGGGTCGGTGGGGACGTGCTTGCCGAGGACGCGGCTGACGAGCAGGTGCGCGCGGCGGGGGTTGCGCCGCAGGGCCAGGCCCACGAGGTCGCCGACGGTGAGCCCGTCGACGCCGGGGTCCCCCTCGACGCGCACCCCGAGGCGGTCGGCGACCCACTGCCGGGTGGTGCCGGTCGTGGTGGGCCTCACGCGACGTCGGCCCCGTCGGTGGCGACGTCGGCGGTGGCGGCGTCGGCGGCGGCGCGGTAGGCGCGCCAGGCGTCGTCCTGGGCCTGCAGCAGGTGGGCGTAGGAGACGTCCTCACGGGCCACCCCGAACGCCCGCGCGCGCAGCAGGACCCGCTCGGCCCAGGCCCGGTGCGGTCCGGCCTCGTTCATCTTGTTGCGGTAGGCCGAGGCCATCGCCCCGCCGCCGTCCTGGGCGACGACGTCGCTGGCGTCGCAGAAGTCCTCGTGGGTGACCACGGACGTGGCGTGCACGACGGCGACGTGCGAGGGGTGGATGACGGTCTTGCCCTGCAGCCCGTTGACGCGGTCGAGGACGAGTTCGCGCACGAGGCCGTCGAGGTCGTCGGCGATGAGCTGCTCGCGCAGCTCCTCGGCCCCCTCGGCGAACGGCGAGGCGGCCAGGGAGGTGCGGAAGACGCGTTCACCGGAGCTGAAGTGCTCCCAGACGGGGGCGGTGATGGGGTACCCGGTCCCGTCGGCGCGGCCGAGGACGTTGATGACGTCGCCGAGCACGTCGGCGACGACGCGCACGTCCCAGACGGTCTGCCCGCGGGGCCGGCGCAGGCCGTAGGCGGCGGACAGGTCGGTGGCGCCGGTGCGCACGGCCAGGACGACGTCGCGGTGGGCGTCCAGCACGTCGCGGATGGCGAACAGGGCGGCCTGCCGGGTGTCGAGGTGGGCCACGTCGCGGCTCTCCAGGACGGGCATGGCCCACAGCCGCCGGCCCGCGCGCGCCGAGGCGGTCCGGACGGCCTCGAGCCACTCGTGCGGGTCGGGCTGGCCCGCGCCGCCGAACTTGGGCACGACGAAGCCCTGCAGGCACTCCAGGCCCACCCCGGCCCGGTCGACGACGTCGAGCAGCTGCGCGGGGGTCCGGGTGCGGACGAACAGCATGAGCGGGGACCCCGCGGTCCACTCGGGGGTCCGGGCCAGGCCCGCGAGCTCGCGAACGAGGATCTCCTCGGCCTCGGCCACGCGGTGGTCGGGCACGGAGTCCTCCAGGCACGCCACGGCGGACAGGACCCCGCGGCGGGCGAGCTTGAGCAGGTCCCCGGCCAGCTTCTGCCGGGTCGCGGGGCAGTACAGCGTGGCCCCGAGGGCGACCGCGAGCTGGTCGCGGTCGGCGGTGACGTCGACGGGGCGCGGGCGGTGCAGGAAGAGCCGCTGCGTCTGGTCCTCGTCGAGGGTGCTGAAGTGCCGCACCGGTGGCTACAGGTGGGCCGCGACGGCGTCGCGCAGGTCGCGGATGTGCCGGCCCTGGGCGGGGGCGCCGATGGCGGTCATGGCCCAGCCCGACCCCTCGCGCGTCAGCTTGGCCATGATCTGGGCGGTGTGCGGGCCGGCGTCGGACAGCTCGTAGCGGGCGAGCTCGACCTCGGCGGGCTGGCCGGCGTCGACGAGCCGGCACACGGCGTTCTGCACCTGGGAGAAGTTCTGCCCGGTGAAGCTGGAGACCGTGAAGACCAGCGAGGCGACGTTCGCGGGCACGGCGGGCAGGTCGATGTGGATGACCTCGTCGTCGCCGTCGCCCTCGCCGGTGAGGTTGTCCCCGGTGTGGGTGACCGAGCCGTCCTTGCTGCGCAGCTGCTGGAACCACACCTCGTCGACGAGCTTCCTCGAGGCGTCGAAGAGCAGGACGCTGGCGTCGAGGTCGATGTCCACGGACTTCTTGCGGAACAGGCCCCTGGCCACGGCGTCCCAGCCCAGGCCCATGAAGACGCGGGTGAGCTCACCGCCCCCGGTCTTGCTCAGCGACAGCTTCTGGCCCTTGGTCAGGCTCACGGCCATGGTTCCTCCTCGTGGGTCGGACGGGTGCGGGCGGTGCTCGGGACGGACGGCTCGGGACGACGGCTCAGGACGGGCGGGGCACGGTGCCCTCGGCGTTCCAGTCGAGGTCGTCGAAACCGTAGGCGAGGGCGACGTCGCGCGCAGGGCCCTCGAAGAACTCGTTCTCGCGGCGCACGACGAGGTCACCGCCGACGTCGTGGATCGAGGCGAGCGCGCACGTGCGGGCCCCGGCGGGCGGCTCCCCCGTCCACAGCTGGACGGTGCCCCCTGCCCGGCGGGCGATGCTCAGGTGCGGTGCCAGGCGCGCGTAGTCCGGGGGCCGCGAGCCCTGCGAGTAGGCGTAGAAGACCACCCGGCGCAGCAGGTCGAGGTGCGCGGCGTCGGCGAGGACCTCCTCGCCGGCCTGTTCGCTGCGCGCCCCCAGGCGCAGCACCTGCCGGGCGCCGAACCCCGGGGCGGCGAGCAGCTCACCCAGCGACTGCAGCGCCCCCGAGCGACGGTCGCGCGTCTGCCAGAAGCACCCCAGGTGGACGTCGGACGAACGGTGCAGCCCGGACGACGTCACGATCTGCTCCCAGGCGAGGGTGAAGCGCAGGGTGCCGCCGCCGCGCTCGGCCGCCGGGATGGTCAGGACGGGGCGCTCGTCGTCCAGGACGACCCGGCGCTCGCTGGCCCTGGCCTGCCCGACCACGGCCTCCGGTGGCGGGGCGGAGACCCGCGCCGGTGCCGCGGGGGGCGTCGGGGCGGGTCGCGGTGCGGGGCTCGGAGCCGGTCGCGGGGCGGGGCGGGGCGGGTTCAGGTGGTCGGCGAGCGAGCGGGTGCTGCGCCGGGGCCCGGGGCGCCCGAGGAAGTTGTGCACCGCCTCGGCCGGTCGGCCGTTCGTCCCGCTCACCGTCGTCCCTCCTGCTCCTCCCCGTCCCGTCCCGCGTCCCCGGCGTCAGCTCGCGTGCTGCGGCGTCCGGTCCAGGTGCTTGTCCTCGGGGTGCTGCCGGTTGTGCACGATCGAGGTGATCAGCGCCGCCACGATGAACGCGACCCCGATCAGCCCCGTGACGACCTCGGGCACCTCGTGCTCGATGCTGTAGAGCAGGATCGCCGCCAGCGCCCCGATGGCCCACAGGGCGCCGTTCTCGAGGAACACGTACTGCGAGAGCGTGCCCTCGCGGACCAGGTGGACCGTCATGGACCGGATGTACATCGCGCCGACCCCCAGGCCGATGGCGATGACGATCGCGTCGTTGGTGATGGCGAACGCGCCGATGACGCCGTCGAAGGAGAAGGACGCGTCGAGGACCTCGAGGTAGAGGAACAGGAAGAAGGCGGCCTTGCCGCCGACGACGGCCAGCTGCGAGGGCCCGCGGGCCGCCCTGGGCTCCCCGGCGCCTTCCGGTGCGTCCTCGTCGTCCTCCTCGTCGTCGTCCTCGACGTTGAAGAGCTCACCCAGCCCGTTGACCAGCAGGTACACGACCATGCCGAGGATCCCGGAGGCCAGCACCGTCTGGGCGTGGTCCTGCGCGAAGGTCTCCGCGACGAGGAACAGGATCGCGCCGCCGACGATGGTCGACATGGCCTCGACGCGGCCGACCTTCTCCAGCAGCCGCTCCAGCGGGGCGAGCCAGTGGTGCTCCTTCTCCCCGAAGATCCAGTTGAGGAAGAGCATCAGCAGGAACATGCCGCCGAAGGCCGCGATCGTGGGGTGCGCGGCGTTGAGCAGGTACCCGTAGGTGCCCGGTTCCTCCGGGTCGCCCTTCTGCAGAGCCAGCCGGACCGCCTCGACGGGGGTGAGGCTGGCCGTGATGCCGACCAGCAGCAGCGGGAAGACCAGCCGCATCCCGAAGACGGCGATGATGATGCCGACGGACAGGAAGATCTTCTGCCAGAAGGCGTTCATCCGCCGCAGCACCGTCGCGTTGACGACCGCGTTGTCGAAGGAGAGGCTGATCTCCAGGACGGCCAGGATCGCGACGAGCCCGATGCCGGCCCAGCCGTCGTAGAGCACGGCCAGCACCAGGCCCAGTGCGGTGACGCCGAAGGCCCACCCGTAGGTCTTGAGGATCACCAGTCAGCTTCCTGTTCGTTGGGGCCCGTGAGGGCCGGACACCGCACCCTCTCACCTGACGCCCAGCCCACGCACACGCACACGCACCGACCGCGCGGCCCCGTCCTGCGGGCCGCGCGGTCGGTGGGGAGCGCGAGGGTCAGACGCTGACGCCGAAGTCGGTCGCGATGCCGCGCAGACCGTTGGCGTAGCCCTGGCCGACCGCGCGGAACTTCCAGTCGCTGCCGTTGCGGTACAGCTCGCCGAAGACCATCGCGGTCTCGGTGGAGGCGTCCTCGGACAGGTCGTAGCGCGCGACCTCGGTGCCGCCCTCGGCGTTCACGACGCGCACGTAGGCGTTGCGCACCTGGCCGAAGGACTGCTTGCGGGTGTCGGCGTCGTAGATCGCGACGGTGAAGACGACCTTGTCGATCTCGGCCGGGACGGTCGCGAGGTTGACGTTGATGACCTCGTCGTCCCCCTCGCCCTCGCCCGTGCGGTTGTCGCCGGTGTGCTCGACCGAGCCCTCGGGGGACTTCAGCTGGTTGAAGAAGACGAAGTAGCCGTCGCTGGGCACCTTGCCGTTCGGGCCGACCATGATGGCCTGCGCGTCCAGGTCGAACTCGGACCCGGTGAAGGAGTTGGCGTCCCAGCCCAGGCCGATGACGGCCTTGGTCATGCCCGGCGCTTCCTTGGACAGGGAGACGTTGCCGCCCTTGCTGAGGCTGACGCCCATGGTGTGTCGCTCCTCTGGTGTCGTTCTGGATCGTGTCGGTGGTGCTGACGGTGGGCCAACGATCACCGGCCCACGGAAGTGCCCGGCGGGCCCGTCCGGTCCCGCGGGCTCAGTCCCGCGACCCCGAGAACAGGCCGCCGAGCGCGCCGAACCCCTGCTGGTCGGGTTTGGCGCTGTTCTTGACGAGGGCCTTGGCGAAGGCCTCGATGGTGACCGACTGCAGGATGACGCGCCCGTTGCCGCGCAGGGTCGCCAGCGTCAGCCCCTCGCCGCCGAAGACGGCGCTCATGATCCCCTGCCGGTTGAGCCGGCCCACGGTCTCGACGCCGTAGGTGATCCGGTCGTCCCAGGCCACGATGCAGCCGGTGTCGACGCGGATGGTGCCCCCGTAGTCGGCGGGGTTGATGTCGATGAAGTCCCCGGCGCCGGCGATCATCAGCGAGCCGCGGCCGGTGAACTTCTCCAGGATGAAGCCCTCCCCGCCCATGAGGCCCTGCCCGAACCCCGAGAAGGCGATGTCGAAGTGGACCCCCGCCTCGGCGGCCACGAACGCGTCCTTCTCGGCGAACCACGTCGTGCGCCCGTCGAGCTCCAGGACGCGCATCTCCCCGGGCAGGACCCCGGCCAGGCCGAGCAGACCGTCCCCACCGGGGGTGTGGAAGTGCTGGAAGGCGAACGACTCCCCCGCCAGCATCCGCTTGCCGGCGTTCGCGGCACCGCGCAGCAGACCGCCGAGCCCCCCGGCACCGCCGCCACCGGGGCCGTTCGGGTCGCTGGGCGCCGACAGCTTGGTCTCCATGACGACGTCGCCGGAGGAGAAGAGGAACTTGCCGGCCTCGCAGTAGACCGTCTGGCCGGGACGCAGCGTCACCACGGCCATCTGCGTGGTCGAGCCGACGAGCTGAACGTCGAGGGTCATGATCCCTTCCTACCGCACGAGGTGAGTCCCGGGGGGATCACCGGTCCCCGGGGGTCACAGGTCGAGGTCGCTGCGCCGGAACTTGGTCTCCAGGAACCGGCTCTGCTGCTGCTGGCGGTCCACGTCGGCGGCCAGCACCGCCGTGCGCAGCTGCCGGCAGCCCTCGACGAGCAGGTGCAGCTGGCTGCGCAGCTCCTGCGCCGGACCGTCGCTGGCCACGTCGCGCGGCAACGACAGGAAGTCGTCGACCGTGCGGGGCAGGTGCTCACCGGCGACCGTCTCCAGGTCGTGGCGGACCTGCGGGTCGGCCCCGCGTTCGGCGACCCGCACGAGCAGCGGCCCGAGCAGGTCGGCGACCTCGTGGACCAGGACGACGTCGGTGCGCTCGAAGCGGTCGCTGGTGTCGACGCGGCGGACGGTCGCGACGAGCGCCTTCTCCGCGGCGCTGACCCGGGGGGCCGGGGCGGCGGGCGGCGCGGCCGGGGTGGCGACGGCGGGTTCGGGCGCCCGCCGGGGTGGGGCCGCCTCGACCCCGAACGCCGGGACGGCCAAGCCGAGCTTCACCGCGCGCCGGTAGTGCCGGCGCAGCCGGCGACGGCGACGGGCCTCGTTCTCGTAGGCGACGTTGGCCCCGATCCACGCCCACATCGCCAGGAACCCGACCCACCACAACCCGAGGGGGCCGAGGACCGCGTACAGCACGATCCAGCCCCCGAGACCGACGAAGCGGAAGAGCTGGAACTGCGCGTCCGGGATCCAGCCGAGCACCGGCAGGTCCGCCCCCAGCCGCGGTTCGAGGTCCTCGGCCCGCACGACCTCGACCTCCCGCTCGGGCACCACGGCCCGCCGCGGCTCCTCGCCGGGTCTGCTCAGCTCGATCCCCACGCCGGGCTCACAGGTCCAGGTCGCTCTTGCGGAACTTCGACTCCAGGAACCGGCTCTGCTGCTGCTGGCGGTCCACGTCGCGGGCCAGCACGGCCTCGCGCAGCTGCCGGCAGCCCTCGACGAGCAGCTGCAGCTGGCTGCGCAGCTCGTCGGCCGGGGTCGTCCCGGCCGACGTGCGGTGCTCGTGGGCGTAGTCGTCGGGCAGGACGAGGTAGTCGTCGACGGTGCGCGGCAGGTGCTCGCCCGCCAGGGTCTCCAGGTCGTGGCGGACCTGCGGGTCGGCCTCGCGCGTGCGCAGCTGCGCGAGCATGGGCCGCAGCAGGTGGTCGACCTCCCGGACGAGCTCCACGGACTCGGCGTCGATGCGCCCGCCGGAGGTCTCGGAACGCACCACGGCACCGGCCAGCGCCCGTTCGGCCTGCGAGACGGGGTCCGGGAGGGCCTGCGGCGCGGGTGGTCCCTGCAGCGGGGTGCCCTGGTGGCGCAGGGCCCGGGCGCGGTGCCGCTCCAGGCGCCGGGCCCGGCGCTCGCCGCCGGCCCACGGCACGCCCCGGTGCCGCACGTACCCGAACAGGGGGCCGTTCACCATGAGCATGACCAGGCCGAGCCACCACACGCCGTTGGCGAAGGCGATGATCCAGCCCGCGGTCCAGGCCGCCGTGAGCAGACCGAGGGCCTGCGGGCTCACCCCCCGGGCGGGCTCGGCCTGGGCCGGCACCGACGGTTCCCGCTTCTCGTAGGGCGCGGGCGGCGGCGTGGTCCGGGCGAGCGCCCCGTCGGTGCGCACCTGCGGCAGCGGCTCGACCCGCTCCCGGGGCTTGCCGCCGTCCCCCTTGCCGAGTTCGACTCCCACCGGCGTCCTCCCTACAGGTCCAGGTCCGAGCGGCGGAACTTCGCGTCGAGGAAGCGCCCCTGGACGGACAGCTTGCGCGCGTCCTGGTCGTAGACGGCGCGCTGCAGGTCGCGCGAGCCCTCCACGAGCAGGCCGAGCTGGTTCACGAGCTCCTCGGCCGGGGTCGCGCCGTTCGGTCCTCGGTTCGTCAGGGCGTAGTCCTCGGGCAGGTCGAGGTAGTGCTCCAGCGCGCCCGGCAGGTACTCGGTGACGATGGCCTCGAGGTTGTGCAGCTCCTCGACGTCGGCGCCGCGCTTGGCGACGTGGGCCAGGAGGGGCCTCAGGACGTCCTCGATCTCGCGGACGGCGGGCACGGCCCCGTCGGGCAGGCGCCCGCCGGCGCGGTTCGCCGTGCGCACGACGTCGCGCAGCCGCTCCTGCAGCGCCGCGACGGGGTCGGCCGGCGCGGCCGGTCCCACCGGCGCCGGGGCCGGGACGGCCTCGACCACCGGCTCGCCCGTGAAGGCCGCCTTGATCCGCAACCACGTCGAGTTCGCCATGACCGAGTGCATCAACCCCAGACCCCACGCGCCGGTGCCGACGAGGGCCCCGAGCACGATCAGCAGTTCGCTTCCCACGAGCCCCAGCCCGATCGTCGTCCCCGCCCCCACGAAGGCGAGCAGGTAGGCGATCGCGGCCAGGACCCAGCGGACCCGGCGGGCCCGCAGCCCCATGTAGAGGAACGACAACCACGGCAACCCCACCGCCGGGATCGCCAGCCACCACGAGTTCGCGGCCCGCCACGTCCGGCTGCGCAGCCGCCGCGAGACGAGCTCGGGCGGGGCCTGCGCGGCTCCCCGGCGCACGACCGCCCCCTCGACGGCCCCCTCGACCGCCCCGGTCGCGCCCGGTGGCCGCCGCAGGGCGCGCGAGGGTCGCACGTCGCTGCGCGAGCGCGCGGTCGGGCCGGCCACCGAGCTCACCGGGGACCTTCGAGGGCCGGACCGGCCCCCTGCTCACCGTTGCGCGCGCGCTCGAGGTAGGACCGCGACCGGTGCACCTGGCCCTCGAGGGCGTCGACGGTGGAGGCCATGCTCACGACGGCCTGCTGCTTGAAGGTGTCGATGGCGTCCATCGTCGCGAAGACGTTGTCGAACGCCTTCTGCAGCGTCGCGACGTCGACCATCGCGGTGGAGGCCTGCTGGTGGATCTGCGCGGTCTGCTGCTTGAGCATCTCCGACGTCGACAGGATCATCTGGTTCGTCGTCGTGTTCAGGGCGTTGATCTGGTCCAGGACGAGCTTCTGGTTGGCCAGGGCCTGGGCGACGATCACGGCCGTGCGCAGCGCGGCGACCGTCGTCGTCTGCGCCCGGTCGACACCCTTGATGAGCTCGATGTTGTTCTTGCGCACCAGGTCCAGCGCGAGGTAGCCCTGGACGCTGACGGCGAGCTGGGTCAGCAGGTCCTGGTGGCGCTGGCGGATGGGGAAGAGCGCGTCGGAGGTCAGGGCGTCAGCGGCCTGGGGGTTGGTCACGCGCAGCTCGTCGATCTTGGCGACCGTGGCCGCGTCGAGCGCCTTGGCCAGGGTCGCGTACTCGGTGAGCTTGCCCATCGTCGTCCACAGGTTCTGCTTCTCGGACTCGATGGAGGCGTTGTCCTTGCGCAGCTCGTCCTGCCCGCTGGCGAGCGCCTTGATGATGGCGTCGAGCTGGGACTGGGCGTCCTGGTAGCGCTCGAAGTAGCGCTGGATCTTGCTGCCGAAGGGGATGATCCCCAGCACCTTCTTGGCCCCGCGCAGGTCGGCGCGACCGGGGTCGAGGTCGGTGACGGTCTGACGCAGCTCCAGCAGCGTGTTCGCGACCTTGACCTGCGCGTCGGCGCCCGGGCCGGAGGCCTTCTGCCCCTTGGCCCCGGCCAGGCTGGACTGGGGCCGTTCGAGCATCCGGTTGGAGACCTGGGCGGAGGAGCGGACCTCCTGCTCGCCCATGCGCGTGATGTCGTCGACCTTCTTCTGGAAGGCGGGGCTGCGCGGGTCCTGGGCGGCGAGGTCGGCGACGAACGCCTGGGCCTTGCGGGTCAGTTCGACCCTGGTGGCCTCGTCCAGCGGGATCATGCCCTCGGCGGCGTCCTCGGCGACCACGGGCACGGGGGCGGGCGGGGTGAGCTGCAGGTCGCTGACGGCCGGGGCCGGCGGGGTCGCCGCGGCCGGCGGGTTCAGCGGCTTGCTCAGGTCCAGCGACTCCGACATGTGGTGCGTTCCCCTCGTCACGGCGTGCGTCCACCCGCGCCCCCTCGGGCGTGGCCCCGATCCTAGGTCGGTGCCCGGAGCCGTCGCGGGCGGTCGTCCGATCCTCACCGACGGTGCGAGCCCCGGGCATCCACCCCACGGTGGAGGAACGGTGCCTCCCCGTACGTCCGTCGTCGCGGATCACCCAGGCCAACGCGCGGACGACCTCAGGGGTGCCCCCGACCCGGGTCGGGGTCCTCCCCGACGGACTCAGCCCCTCACCAGTCGTCCTCCTCCCGGTCCCGCGCGTCGTTGGCCTCGGTGCGCGCGTGGGCGGTGGCCAACGCGTTCTCGGCCTCCTCGCGGGTCGCGTAGGGCCCCAGCAGGTCCTTCTGCTGCCCCTTCTTCTCCAGCTCCTGCACCGTGCCGGTGCTCGTGTCGTAGAACCACTGCGTCGCCATGCCCGCATCCTCGCGCGGACGCGCCCCGTCCGCCTCCCCCGTCCCGTCCGTCCGTCCGTCCGGGAACGGATCGTCGCGAGGGGGCCGCGCGCGGCGACCTAGACTCGCCCCATGAGCACGGGAACCGGCACGCACGTGGACACCGCACCCCTGGGCACCCTGGTGCCCGGCACCGTCTCCCCGCGCCGTGCGGTCCCGGCCTCGATCGCCCGTCCCGAGTACGTCGACCAGCCGGCCCCGCGCCCCTACACGGGCTCCAACGTCATCGACCCCGAGGGCGTCGAACGGATCCGCCGCGCGGGCCGGCTCGCCGCGCAGGCCATGGCGCTGGTGGCCGAGCACGTCGTGCCGGGCACGACGACGGACGAGCTGGACCGCATCGGTCACGAGTTCCTCTGCGACCACGGCGCCTACCCCTCGACGCTGGGTTACCGCTCGTTCCCGAAGTCGTTGTGCAGCAGCGTCAACGAGGTCATCTGCCACGGCATCCCGGACTCCACGGTGCTGGCCGACGGCGACATCGTGAACATCGACATCACCGCCTACCTCGACGGCATGCACGGCGACACGAACGCCACCTACCTGTGCGGGGACGTCGACGAGCAGTCGCGGCTGCTCGTCGAGCGCACCCACGAGGCGACGGTGCGCGCCATCAAGGCCGTCGCCCCCGGCCGCGCCGTCAACGTCATCGGCCGGGTCATCGAGAAGTACGCCGCCCGCTTCGGCTACGGCGTGGTGCGCGACTTCACGGGCCACGGCGTCGGGCCGGCCTTCCACACCGGCCTGGTCATCCCCCACTACGACAACCCGGCCCACGACCTGGTGATGGAGCCGGGCATGGTCTTCACCATCGAGCCCATGCTGACCCTGGGCACCCACGAGTGGGACATGTGGGAGGACGGCTGGACGGTCGTCACCAAGGACCGCAGGCGCACGGCGCAGTTCGAGCACACGCTCGTGGTGACCGAGACGGGCTCGGAGGTCCTGACGCTCGTCTGACGAGCGCCCCCCGGGGGTCCGCCCGTGGTCGCAGTCGAAGATCGGTCCCCGGGGGTGCGACGAACCGGGGGTCTCGGGCGTTGGATGGTCGCAGGAGACCACCCCGACCACCTGAGGAGCCCCCGTGAGCGTCCCCGTCCTGTCCCGCCCGACCCAGGGCAAGCTCATCGCCGGCGTCTGCGCCGGCCTGGCCCGCCGCTTCGGGCTGTCCCCGAACGTGGTCCGGCTGCTGTTCCTGGTGTCCTGCCTCCTGCCGGGCCCGCAGTTCATCGTCTACGTCGTGCTGTGGATCGTGCTGCCGAAGGACACGGGCGGCTACCGTTCGTGATCGCTGGATCACGGACCATCGTTAACCTGGAGGGGTGACGAGGCGACGTGGGGCGTGGATCCGGTACGGGGACCGCCTGAGCGACGAGCAGGTCGAGTTCGCGGCCCGGCACTACCGCGTCGCCGTCCTCCAACCCTGGGAGACCGCGGGCGCCGCCCGCCTCAAGGCGCTGTCCCCCGCCACGACCGTGCTGGCCTACAAGTGCCTCAGCTCGACCCGCTCCTACGAACCCGGACCCCGGTACTCCTCCGGGGTCTGCTCCGAGGAGGCCGAGGAAGCGGGTGAGCACTGGTTCGCCCACCGCCTCGACGGCTCGCGCATCGAGTGGAGCACCTACCCCGGCCACTGGCAGATGGCCACGTGGGAGGAGGAGTACCAGGAGCGCTGGTGCGACAACGTCGCCGACGAGCTCGAGGACTCCCCCTTCGACGGGGTCATGGCGGACAACGACGTGTACGACGACTACTACGGTCTGCGCCCGCCCCTGGAGGGCGGGCGGACCATGGCCGACCTGCGGGCCGTGCTCGACGCCTTCGTGCCCCGGGCGGGGCGCCGGCTGAACTCGATGGGCAAGCTGCTGGTCCCCAACATCGCCGAGTCGCGGCGCGACCCGGGCCGCTGGGACCGGCACGCCTCCTACGGAGGCGGTTTCGAGGAGGTCTGGCTCGGGTGGACGACGGAGGACTACTTCGACCCGGCGACGACGCTCGCTCAGATGCCCCAGCTCACCGGCCCCGGGCTGACGGTCCTGCGGGTGCCCAGCGACGGCACCGACGAGCACCCGAACTTCCGCTACGCCCTCGCGGCGTCCTGGGTGTTCGGCGGTGACGCCGACGTGGCGATCGCTGCGACCGCGCACGACGCCTACTCGACGACCCCGTGGATCCCGGAGCTCGACTGGGACCTCGGTACCCCCCGGGGGGCAGCCGTGCAGCGCGGCAACGGCTGGTCCCGGGAGTTCACCGGGGGGTGGGCCGTCGTGAACCTCAACGAGGCGAAGCGCCGCCGGATCCGCTACGACGTCCCCGCCGGACTCGTCGGGGCCGACGGGACCAGCGCTCCGGAGCAGCTGGTGCTCGACCCCCACCGGGGTCAGGTGTTCCGGCGGGGGTAGTCGGGCGAGCACTGCTCAAACGACCTCCGGTTCCACGTCCCGTCCGGCCGCGTCCTCGCCGTCGAGGGCCTCGAGCACCACGTCACGCAGGTCGATGACCCGCGGTCCCGTCGACACCCTGGGCGCCGGCACGCCCGCCTGGACGACGTCCAGCACCTGCTCGCGCACCGAGGCCGGCTCCCGGGGGGGCAGACCACCCGCTTCCCGGTACAGCGCGTTGTAGGCGTCGTTGGCGTCGGCGAGCTGGAAGAAGGCCTCGACGCGACCGCGGGCGTTGCGGGCCAGGCGTTCGTACAGCTCGGGGTCGCCCATGAGCCGCTCGATCCCGTCGGCCATCTCGAGCACGTCACCCGGCGTGACGAGCAGGCCGCAGGCGTCCCACGTGCGGCCCGCCGTGGTCGTCAGCGGGTCGTCGATGAGCTGGGCCATGCCGCCCACCTCGGTCCCGACGGTGGGGATCCCGGCCGTCATGGCCTCCAGCACCACGATCGGCTGCCCCTCGTTGTAGGAGGACAGGACGAGCGCGTCGTAGTCCTCCAGGAGCTCACGGACCTTCACGACCCCCCGGAACACGACGTGCTCCGTCAGGCCGAGGGCCTCGACCTTCGCCTTGCAGGCCTCGTAGTACGCAGGGACGTGGTCGGTGGGGCCGAGGACGTCGACGACCAGGTTCGTGACGCCCCGCTCGACGAGCGCGGCCACCGAGTCGATCAGGTCGTGCACGCCCTTGATCGGGACCACGCGGGCGATGGACGCGAAGCGCCAGGTGCGTCCGGTGTCCGCGGTCAGGATCTCCGCGGTCCTGGCGGCGCGCACGGCGGCCACGTCGGCGAACTGCTCGACGACCATGCCGTTGGGCACGACGACGCTGCGCTCGACCGGTGCACCCAGGTCGGCCGCCTCGGTGATCGCCCGCGGGTAGAGGTAGGTGATGGTCTGCGCGCTCGGGTAGCAGAACCGCCCCATCTCGGTCCACCACGCCATCCAGGCCCGCTGGGTGGGTGTCACGTCGAACGTGCGGTAGTCGTTCCGGGTCAGCGGCAGCGCCATGCTCCGCTCCAGGAGCGTGTTCACCGTGTCGCGGACGTAGAGGTTGTGCTCGGTGAGCAGGAAACCCGTCCCGTGCTGGCGGGCCGCCGCGGCCCCCAGCAGCGACGCGTAACCCGTGGTGTGCGCGTGGTAGACGCGGGCCTTCGGGAACTCGACGGACAACAGGGCGTAGGCGAGCGAGAAGAACTCCCGCATCAGCCAGAAGGTGTCGGTCAGCGGCAGGCCGAGGCCGGGCAGCCGGTCGCGGGTGGCCTCCATGAACTCCCGCGTCCCCAGCAGGCCCCAGATCGGGAACTCCTGCGTCAGCGGGTTCGCCCCCACGTCGTACAGCTCCCACAGGGGCGTGGGGTCACCCTTGCGGGCCAGCGCCTCGAGCGCGTCGTAGAGCCGGTGCGCGAGCCGGCGACGGCCCGAGGCGCGCATCCGCAGCGCCTGGGGGGACATCCGCATGAAGTCCTCGCGGTGCTCCTGCATGCTCAGGTAGACCGGTTCGACCCAGCGCACGTTCTCCGGCACGCCGTAGAGGTCCTCGTGCGGGGAGTCGCGGTCCCAGGTGATGTGGATGATCCCGAACGTCAGGTCCGGGTTCCCGACCACGATGTCGTGCACCACTGCCGAGACACCCCCCTTGAGGTAGGGGTACGTCGACTCCATGACGATCGCCACGTCGACGTCGCACAGCGACCGCCGGTCCTGGCGACGCGCCTCGGTGCGGTCTCCCGGGCCCGCGGTCAGGTCGACCTCGCGGCCGTTGCTGCGGTGGGTGCTGTACACGGTCACTCCTGCGGTCGGTCCTGCGGGTCGGGTTCGAGGTCGCGTCACCACGAGGTGGCCAGGCGCCAGAACAGGGTGTACTCGGCGCTCGCCCAGTGCCGGCGCACGGCGACCAGGGCGGCCACCGCGAGGGCGACGTCGGCTGCGGCCATGAACCAGAAGGCGTCGGCCACGGCGATCCCGGGAACGGTGAACGCGACGAGGCAGACCAGCAGGTGCAGACCGGAGACCCCGAGCGCGACAGCGCGACGGCCGATGTAATCCAGCTTGTAGCTGAGCAGCGTGATCATCAGCAGCAGCCAGGAAGCGAGCGTGACCGGCACCGACAGGTGCAGCGACACCGGCGACAGGCGCGCCACGGCAGCGGTCACGACCAGGCCGACCACGGACGCGGTCAGCCCGGTGCGCAGGACCGAGCGCCCGACGGTCGCGGACAGCTCGGCGGAACGACGGGCGAGGACCGAGTACGCCTCGCTGGTCATCGCGGTGCGCATCACGGCCACCGACTCGTCGACGGTCGGAGCCAGCCGCACGAAGTACACGTTGTAGGCCAGGACGGCGGGAAGCAGCGCCGTGAAGATGGTCTGCACCGCGATCTGGGCGTCGGCCACGAGGAAGAGGACGAGCTTGTCGCTCCACAGCACCGCGCCCAGGACCAGACCGCGGCCCAGGTCGGCCAGGACGTCGCGGTTCGGCAGGCGGACCGGGGCGCGCACCCCGCGCACCAGCGTCGGCAGCGAACGGCGCAGCACGACCAGCTGCACGAGCACGCCGGCCAGCGGCGGCAGCAGCCACGCCGTGGGCGCCACCAGCAGGGCCAGCGCGTACACGGCCCAGGCCAGGGCCCACTCGCGGCGCCTGCCCGCTCCGTTGGACACGACGAGCAGCTGCGCGAAGGCCGAGTGCGTGAGGGTCAGGAGGAGGTAGGCGCCGACCGCGGCCGGGCTCAGGTGCAGAGCCAGGGCGACCGGGACGGCGAACGCCGCGACCACGGGCAGGCCCTGCACGAACAGGGCCGGCCAGATCTCGGCGAACCGGTCCTCCACGGCGCGGTGGCCGCCCGAGCGGTCGCCCAACCCGCGGTACAGCGGCATGCACACGGCCTGGCTCAGCCACGGGACGGTGAGCGAGGACGCCAGGAGCAGGGTGGTCAAGGGCGTCCCACCGACCTCGTGCCCGGTGAAGTGCCGACTCGCGACAGGGTAGGCGAGGGTCAGGAGGACCACGGGGGCCAGGCTCAGCAGCAGCTGGACGGTCCAGCCGCCCAGGTCGCGCGGGCCGCGGTGGTGGCGGGCGACCACCACGAGGGCCGCGACGGCTACCAGGACGGCGACCACGGACAGGGTCGTGGGAGCGACCCACGGCGCGGCCGCCGTGAGGGCGAGCGTGCCGGCGAGGACCACGACACCGGTCACCGGCCGGCGAACCCGGGCGGGGGTCTCTCGGGGCGGCACGACGGGGGTGCTCATGCTCGGTGCACAGCCTCTCAGCGGCCCCCCGGCAGGGGGCGTCGATCGAATTGCGGGGATGAGTTCGAAAGTAGCCGTGCGCGAACGGCAGGTCCCGGTCCGTCACTCGGAGGCAGGCACAACCCCACCCGGACTGCCCAACGAACCCCGTTCGGCCGAGGCGGGGACACGGACCGTCGCCGGGAGCGTCGCCGGGTGCGGTGCCGTCCACGCGCCCTAAGCTCAGTCGCCGTGACCACTGCAGCCGACGCCTCGCAGCCCCCCGCCCTCCGGTACGCCCTCGGCGTCGACATCGGCGGTTCCGGCATCAAGTCCGCGCCCGTCGACCTCGCCGCCGGGGAGTTCGCCGCCGACCGGGTCCGCCTGGAGACCCCGCAGCCGTCCACCCCGGCGGCCGTGGCCCCCGTGGTCGCCCAGACGCTGGCGGACCTGGCCCACGTCGACGGGCTCGCCGACGACGCCCCCGTGGGCATCACGTTCCCCGCCGTCATCCAGCACGGCATCGCGCGCAGCGCCGCGAACGTCGACGAGTCCTGGATCGGGACCGACGCCGGCACGCTGTTCTCCGAGACCCTGGGCCGCAAGGTGCTCGTGGTCAACGACGCCGACGCGGCCGGGTACGCCGAGGTGCGGTTCGGGGCGGGCAAGGGCGTGCGCGGCGTGGTCCTGGTGACGACGCTGGGCACCGGGATCGGCAGCGCGTTGTTCGTCGACGGCACGCTCGTGCCGAACACCGAGCTGGGGCACCTGGAGATCGACGGGCACGACGCGGAGAAGAAGGCCGCCGACTCCGCGCGCGAGCGCCACGACCTGTCGTGGTCGCAGTGGGCCAAGCGCCTGCAGCGCTACTACTCCCACGTCGAGGACCTGCTGTGGCCGGACCTGATCGTCGTCGGGGGCGGGGTGAGCAAGAAGCACGAGAAGTTCCTCCCGCTGCTCGACCTGCGCACCCCGATCGTCCCGGCGCAGCTGCGCAACGACGCGGGGATCATCGGGGCGGCCTGCCTGGCGGCGAGCGTGGTGGACTGAGGACGTAAGGCTGGGAGCGTTCCCTGACAACGTTGGAACGGCTCCTTCCGGTGGTGGCCCGGGCGCACTAGGGTCGCGGACATGACTGACGCGACGCCGCGGCTGAAGTTCGGACTCTTCGTGCCGCAGGGCTGGAAGCACGACCTGGTGGACGTGGACCCGGTCGACCACTGGACGGTGATGAACGGCCTGGCGCAGCGCGCCGACGCCGGGGACGTGTGGGACTCGATCTGGGTCTTCGACCACTTCCACACCGTCCCCGAACCCACCGACCAGGCCACCCACGAGGCCTGGAGCCTCATGGCCGCCTTCGCCGCCTCCACGCGACGCATCCGGCTGGGGCAGATGTGCACCTGCCTGAGCTACCGCAACCCCGCCTACCTCGCGAAGGTCGCCACGACCGTCGACGTCGTCTCCGGCGGGCGCATCAACATGGGCATCGGCGCGGGCTGGTACGAGCACGAGTGGCGGGCCTACGGCTACGGGTTCCCCGGCGCCGGGGAACGCCTGGCCCGCCTCGACGAGGGCGTGCAGATCTTCCGCCAGCTGTGGCAGGACGGGATCTCCACGTTCGAGGGCAAGCACTACCAGACCGCCGGGGCGATCAACCGGCCGCTGCCCGTGCAGGAGGGCGGGATCCCGCTGTGGATCGCCGGCGGCGGGGAGCGCAAGACGCTGCTGACGGCCGCGAAGTACGCCGACTACACGAACTTCGACGGCACCCTGGAGACCTTCACCCACAAGTCCTCGGTGCTGGAGAAGCACTGCCAGGACGTCGGCCGCGACTTCGCCTCGATCACCCGGTCCGCGGACTACAACGTCGCGATCGGGCGGGACGAGAAGGAGGTCGCCGACCGCGTCGCCGCGCGGCGGGCCGTCCTGGAACGGCACGTGAGCGCCGAGGCGACCGAGCGCGAGGTCGCCGGGCTGAGCTCCAGCCTCGCCGCCGGGACGCCCGAGCAGATCGTCGAGAACCTCAAACCCCTGCTCGACGCCGGACTGGGGTACGCGAACTTCTACTTCCCCGAGATCTCCACGGACACCTCGGGGCTGGAACTGTTCGAACGCGAGGTCGTGCCCGCCCTGCTGGGCTGAGCCGGGGCGCAGGACGGCGTCAGCGCACGCCGTCCTGCGCCTGGGCCACCGTGCGCAGGACGGTGCGGAAGAAGGGGATCCCCGCGGCCCACACCAGCGCGGACAGCAACCCCAGGGCGTCGGCGGCCCCACCGGCCCCTTCCACCGACAGCCGGAACGCAGCACCCCCCAGGAGCATCCCGGCGACCCAGAACCCCCACCAGAGCCCGATCCTGGGGTCGGCCCCGCGCAGGGCCCCGCCCCGGGAAGCGGTCCACACGTCCTGGACGACCTGGCGGGGGACGAACAACCAGGCGATCGGCACGATCCAGCCGAACCACGCCCACGCCGCGGCCCGGCGGTGCGGGAACCCGGGGGCCAGACGCGCGGCGTTGCGCCGGGCGCGGCTCGTCCACAGCGCCACGACGATCCAGTTCGCCAGCAACCCGCCGAGGTAGGCCAGGAGCCCGAGCAGGCTCACCAGGCCCGCGAGCAGGGAGTCGTCCCCGCCGAACTCCGCGAGCGCCGACAGGACGTCACCGGCGGAGACCACGACGGCCAGGACGACCGCGGCCCGGCCGAGACCGCCGAGGGGTTCGAGGTCCACGCGGTGCGGTACCGCCGTGCCCGCCGTTCCCGCCGTGCCCCAGACTCCGGGCGGCGGGGGGACCGTGCCGAACTCCCCCGCGGCGGGGGCGAAGAACGGCACGTCGCCGGCGGGGCGGCGGGGTCCCCGGCCCGGGAACTGCGGGGTCGGGAACTGCTGGCCGGTCACGGACGTCCTCCAGGGTGCGGGTGCAGGTTCTCTGTGAACACTCTGCGTGACCGGGCCGGAGGGCAGGGGCGGTTCCCGTCCCCTTCCACCCGGACGGCGCAGACCGTCCCCCCTGCCGGACGCCACCGCGCGCACGGCATGCTGGTCCCGTGGGTGGGGTCGCGGTGTGCGCGTTCTGCGGTGCGGACGACGAGGACGCGGGGGTGCAGGTCAGCGAACGTCTCGGGGTCGCCGTCGCGGTGTGCGCGGCGTGCCGGGAACGGTTCGCCGCCCGACCCGCCCCGCGCCCGGTCCCGGTCGACGAACCCGTGGAGGGGTTGCCGCCCACCCTCGGCCAGCAGTCCTCGGTCGTGCTGGACCACGTGCGGCGGATGCAGCGCCTGGCCGCCGAACGGCCCTACGTCGAGGAGGACTGCCCGCACTGCGGCCACCTCGTCCACCGCTACCCCGGGCCGGACGGCGGCACCGTCGCGCTGGCCAAGGAACCGGTCCTGGCCGCCGGGGTCCCCGACGACGCGCGCTGGCGGGTCCGCGACGGCCGGGCGCTGCCCGCCCCCGACGACGACCCCGACGACGAGGACTCCGTCGGGGCGCGCGTGCAGCACGCCGTCGTGTGCCCGGCGAACCCGGCCCCGGCCAACCCGCGGTTGTCCCGGTTGTGGCACGCGCACCTCGAACCGCCGCCCGCCGACTGGTAGCGGGCTCCTGGCGCGCCCACCCCCTCCGCTCCTACGCTGCCCGCGTGCACCTCGGGGTCGCCTCGACGCTGCTGGACGGCCGCACCCGCCCGGACGTCCTCGCCCGCCTGGCCGAGGAACGGGGGTTCGAGTCGTTCTGGATGGGTGAGCACACGCACCTGCCGGTGGGGGCCCGCGACGACGAGGGGGAACCGCACCCCGACGACACCGCCCGGATGCTCGACCCGTTCGTCGGGCTCACGGCCGCGGCGACGGCCACGACGACGCTGCGGGTGGGGTTCGGTGTCTGCCTGGTCGCGCAACGGGACCCGATCGTCACGGCGAAGGCCGTCGCGACCCTCGACGTCCTGTCCGGGGGCCGGGTCGAGTTCGGGGTCGGCGCCGGCTGGATCCGCGAGCAGATGCAGACCCACGGCACCGCCCCGGGGGACCGGATGCGCACCAGCCTCGAACGGACGCAGGCGATCCGCGAGATCTGGACCCACGACGTGGCCGAGTTCCTCCCCCGGCGCCAGGGCGCCGGGAGGTGCCCCCAGCGCCTCCACGGACTTCGGCCCGCTGAAGTCCTGGCCCAAACCCGTGCAGCGGCCCCACCCGCCGATCCTCGTCGGCGGCGACGGCCCCAGCGCGGAGGACCGGGTGATCGCCCTGGACGCGCAGTGGATGCCGGTCCCCGAGGCCCCGGGACTGCTGGGGCGGTGGCGCCGGTCGTGCGAGCGCGCCGGGCGTCAGGTGCCGCTGACCATCGGGGCCGCCCCGGCGGATGCCGCGGTCCTCGCCGGGTTCCGGGACGCGGGCGTGCACCGGTGCGTCGTCTGGCTGGACCACGACGCCGACGGCCCGGACCCCGAGGAGGCCCTGGACCGCCTGGTCCGGGTGCGCGACCGGCTCTGACCGGGTCGGGGTCCTGGTCCGCCTCCCGTGCCCGCCGTACGGTGAGCCCGTGGTCACCGTCGCTCACCCGCCCCACCCCGCGAGCAGCCCGGCAGGGCACCGGTGAGCCTGCCCGCCGACGACCACGTCCACTCCCGCTTCTCCTGGGACGCGTTCGCCGGGGACATGGAGGGGACCTGCCGGCGCGCGGTCGACCTCGGCCTGCCGGCGGTCTCCTTCACGGAGCACGTCGACTTCGAGGCGTGGTCGGCGCCGCCGGGCGGGTGGCGGTGGCCCGAGGGGGTCCGCGGCACGATCGACGGGCACGGCCGGTTCCTCGGGGCACCGCTGGAGGTCGAGGCGTACGTCGCCGAGGTCGCGCGCTGCCGCGACCTGTTCCCCGCCCTGACGATCCGCACCGGCATCGAGCTCGACGCGGGCCACCGGTACCCGCAGGAGGTCGCCGACCTCCTGCGGACGGGTTTCGACCGGGTCGTCGGGTCGGTGCACGCCCTGGCGGACCTGGCCGACCCGGGGCAGTTCCTCGAGGTGAGTTCGGCGTTCGCCCAGCGCACGGCCGTGGACGTGGTCCTGGCCTACCTGGAGCAGGTGCGCGAGATGGTGGCCTCCGACGTGCGCTTCGAGGTGCTGGGCCACGTCGACTACCCGCTGCGGCACTGGCCCGCCGGGCTCGAGGTCCCGTGGCCGGAGCTGGAGGAACCGTTGCGGCACACCCTGTCCGTGCTCGCCGCCTCAGGGCGGGCGCTGGAGGTGAACACGTCCCTGCCGCTGGACCTGCGCATCGTCCGGTGGTGGTGCGAGGCCGGGGGCGACGCCGTCGCGTTCGGCAGCGACGCCCACAGCCCGGGTGAGCTCGGTCAGCGCTTCCGCGAGGTCGCGCGGGCCGTGGAGTCCGCGGGTTTCCGTCCCGCCGACGACCCCACGGCGCTGTGGGGCCGGGCCTGAGGCCTCACCAGTGGGCGGCGCGCGGCACCGGCTGGCACCCGGGGCAGGAGAACGAGCTGCGGTTCATGAAGGCGTCGCGCCGCACGAGCGAGCCGCACCGCGGGCAGGGCCGGCCGACCTGGCCGTAGACCGCCAGCGACCGGTCGAAGTACCCCGAGGCGCCGTTGACGTTGACGTACAGCGAGTCGAAGCTCGTCCCGCCCGCCGCCAGGGCCGCCGTCATGACCTCGCGCAGCCCGGCCAGCACCGCGGCGGCCTGGGCGCGGGTCAGGGACCTCGTGGGCCGGGCGTAGTGCAGCTTCGCGCGCCACAGGGACTCGTCGGCGTAGATGTTGCCCACCCCGGAGACCAGCGTCTGGTCCAGCAGCGCCCGCTTGAGGCCCGTGGTGCGCGAGCGCACCCGCCGGAAGAAGGCCTCGTCGTCGAAGGCCGGGTCGAGGGGGTCGCGGGCGATGTGCGCGACCGGGGCGGGCACGAACCGCGACCACGACGCGTCGGCGGACTCCCCCGCCCCGCCGAGCCCGCCGTCACCGGTCCCGACGAGGGGGACCACAGCGATCCCGCCGAACGTGCGCTGGTCGACGAAGCGCAGGTCCTCGCGGTCGTCGTCGAACTCCCAGAGCGCCCGCAGGTGCTTCTCGTGGGGGGCGTCGGCGGCCTCGACGAGCAGCTGCCCGCTCATGCCGAGGTGGACGACCAGCGCGTCGGCGGCGTACCCGTCGGCCGCGGCCAGCGGCATCCACAGGTACTTCCCGCGCCGGACGGCGTCGGCCACGACGAGGCCCTCGGTGCGCGCGACGGCGTCGGCGGGGCCCTCGACGTGGCGGCGGGTCACCCGCGGGTGCAGGAACCGGGCCGAGGAGACCGTCCGGCCCACGACCCAGCGGGCCACGCCGCGGCGGACGACCTCGACCTCGGGCAGTTCGGGCACGACCGGCCCCTCAGGAGGAGGCGCGGACGGCGGCCGCGGCGGTGGCCGCGCGCAGCGCCTCGACGGCGGCCGAGGCGGCCTTCTGCTCGGCCTCCTTCTTGCTGCGCCCCTCACCGTGCCCGAGGGCCGTGCCCCCCACGACGGCGTCCGCCGTGAAGCTCTTGGCGTGGTCGGGCCCGGACTCGGTGATCGCGTAGGAGGGCACCCCGAGGTTCTCCGACGCCGTGAGCTCCTGCAACGCCGTCTTCCAGTCCGTCCCGGCGCCGAGGCGTTCGGAGGACTCCATCAGCGGCGAGGTCAGGCGCAGCACGAAGTCGCGGGTCTCGTCCATGCCGACGGACAGGAAGGACGCGCCGATGACGGCTTCCATGGTGTCGGCCAGGATCGAGCTCTTGTCCCGCCCGCCCGTGCCGAGCTCGCCCTTGCCCAGGCGCACGTACTCACCGAGCTCGAGCTCACGGGCGATGTCCGCCAGCGCGCGGGAGTTCACGACAGCGGCCCGCAGCTTGGCGAGCCGGCCCTCGGAAACGTCCGCGAACCGCGTGTACAGCTCGTGCGTCACGACGAGGCCCAGGACGGAGTCCCCCAGGAACTCCAGACGTTCGTTGGTCGGCAGCCCGCCGTGCTCGTAGGCGTAGGAGCGGTGCGTGAGCGCGAGGACCAGCAGCTCGGCCTCGATCTGCACACCCAGAGCAGCAGTCAGCCGGGCGACGTCGCGGACGTCGCCCGGCGTGACGGCGGGAGTCTGCTGAGCGGTCAGCTCAGAGGTCCTTGACCTTGCGGCCCTTGTACTCCAGGTACAGCGGGGTGCCGGCGGAGTCGGTGACCACGCGGGCGGTGTGCGGGCGCGAGTAGGCGACCTGGCCACGGACGGTGCTGCGGACCAGCGTCTCCTCGGACGCCTTCCACTGCGAACGGCGGGCGCGCGTGTTGCTGCGGGACATCTTCCGCTTCGGGACGGCCACGATCAGCTCTTCTCTCTGGTTCCGGACGGGGAGTCGTCACTGCTGTCGAGCAGGGACTGCAAGGCGGACCACCGCGGGTCCGCCGGTTCTTCGGAGACGGGCGCCGGTTCGGACACCCCGATCTCGTAGTCCTGCTGGCAGGGGCCGTCGCACTCGGGCTGGAACGGCAGCTCCAGCACGATCGCGTCCCGCACGGCGGGTTCGAGGTCGACGAGTTCGCCCGGGGCGACCTCACGGATCTCGTCCTCGTCGTCGGCCACCTCGACCGGCGTCTTGCCGGGGTAGGCGAACAGCTCCTGCACGTCGACCTCGATCGGCTGCGTCACCTCGGTGAGGCACCGGACGCACTCCCCGACGGCGGTGCCGCGGACGGTGCCGGAGACGAGCACACCCTCCATGACGGCTTCCAGGCGCAGGTCGAGCTCGAGGTCGCTGCCCTCGGGGACGCCGATGACGGCGATCCCCAGGTCGGCGGGGGCGGGGACGGTGCGCTGCAGGGTGCGCATCGTGCCCGGACGGTGGCCGAGCTCGTGCGTGGACAGCACGAGCGGCGCGTTCGGGTCGAGGTGACCCTCCGGCAGCTGCCTCTTGCTCACGTCCACACCCTTCGCACGGCCTTCGACACACCACACGGCCCCGCCGCTGGTGGAGGTGTTCCCACGTGCGCCGAGGCCGTCCCCCAGCGTAACCGAGGGTGCGGCCTGCGACCCAATCGTGGGCTCAGGACCCGCCGGTCGTCTCGGTCGCGGCCGAGGCCGCCGTCGCCCCGGAGTGCTCGCCGGCCGCCGCAGCGGCCTCGGGAGCGGGCTCGGCGACGGGCTCGGCGTCGCGCACCTTCAGCCGGTCGCGGCCGCGGGCGGCCTGCTGCTTGAGCCGGTCCAGCTCGTCCTCGAAGTCCGACAGCTTGCGGTCCACCCAGGCGTCGGCGTCCACGCGCAGCCGCTTGGCCTCCTCGCGGGCCGTGGCCACGATGTGGTCGGCCCGTTCGCGCGAGGCGCGGGTCACGGCCTGGGCGTCGACGAGCTCCTCGGCCCGCACCCGCGCCTCGGTCAGCACCTTCTCGGCCTCCAGGCGCGCGGCCTCGAGGACCTCGTCGCGCTGGGCGAGCACGTCACCGGCCTGCTGCACCTCGGCGGGCAGCAGCCGCCGGACGTCGCCGACCAGGGCGAGCAGCTGCTCGCGGTCGACCATCACCGACGACGACAACGGGACGCCCCGCGCACCCGACACGAGCGCGGCGAGCTCGCCGAGCTTCTCGTGCACCTCCACAGCAACTGCCTCCCGTGAGTCCTGGTCCGGTCCCGTTCTCAGCCCGGACCGGACCCATCCTCCCCCAGCCGCACCGCCAGGGCTGCACGCACCGCCGCGGGGACCAGGCCCGACACGTCACCGCCGTGGCGGGCGACCTCCTTCACCAGCGAGCTCGAGACGTGCTCGAAGCGCGGGTCCCCGACGAGGAACACCGTCTCGACGTCGGCCAGGTGCCGGTTCATCAGCGCCATCGGCAACTCGTAGGCGTAGTCCGTACCGCCCCGCAGGCCCTTGACCACGACGGAGGTGCCCAGGCGCCGGCAGTGGTCGACGAGCAGGCCGCCGGCGAACTCCTCCACGACGACGCGCCCGGCCCGCGGGTCCCCGGAGTCGGCCAGCGCCCGGCGCAGGAGGTCGACGCGCTCGGCGCCGGTGAACAGCCCCCGCTTGCCCGGGTTGACCGCGACCCCGGCGTGGACGACCTCGAAGATCGCGGCCGCCCGCAGCAGCACGTCGAGGTGCCCCAGCGTGACGGGGTCGAAACTGCCCGGGCACACGCACGCTCCGCTCACGCGCGGAACGCTACCCACCGGTCCGCCCGCCGAGGCGGGCCACCCAGACCGAGGTCTCCCCGTACCGGCGCTCGCGCACGTCGTCGACGCCGTCCGGCCAGCGCGGCTCGGGCGTGCGCGAGGACCGTTCGACGACGACGGTCGCACCCGGGGCCAGCAGGGGCGCGAGGGTCGCCAGGACCGCGGCCACGTCGTCGGAGTCCACGGCGTACGGCGGGTCGACGAAGACCAGGTCCCAGCCCCCCTCGACGACGGCCGCGGCCGAGGCGAGGAACCGCTCGACCCGCTCGGGCGCGACGCGCACCCCCGCCAGCCCGACCGCGGTCGCGTTGGCCCGGGCCGTGGCCGCCGCCGCCCGCGCGGCCTCGACGAGGACGACCCGCTGCGCGCCGCGGCTGGCGGCCTCCAGCCCGAGCGCCCCGGACCCGGCGTACAGGTCCAGCACCCGCGCGCCGTCGACCGCGCCCGCCGCCTCGAGGGCGGAGAAGACGGCCTCGCGGACCCGGTCGCTGGTGGGGCGGGTGGTCTCCCCCGGCGGCACCTTCAACCGGCGTCCCCCGGCCGTGCCCGCGACGATCCGTGTCACTCGAAACCCTTCAGGAGATCTTGCGCGCCCGGTGCGCGGCGTAGGCCCAGCCGATGCCCACGGCGGCGGCCGAGGCCAGCAACTGTCCCAGCACCAGCCAGTCGAACGCACCGCGCGCCAGGACGGCCAGCAGGACCGGCACGCTCACGAGGACGGCGAGGTCGGGCCCGGTCGTGGTCGCGGCGGCCGCCCCGGGGGGCAGCGACCCCATGGCCGTGGCGATGACGGGCGCGGACAGGTCCGGGTCGGGCCGCACGGCCCCGCGCAGCGCGGCGGCGGCGAACCCGGGCCCGGCCAGCGCCCCCAGCAGCGCCCAGGTCCACCAGGACGACCCGATCGACTCCCCGTGCAGCAGACCGGAGGTCGTCACCGCCAGCGGGTACGCGAGCGCACCCCACAGCGCCGACAGCACCGCGACGGGGATCCAGCGCACGATGACGACGGTCGACGCGGCGATGGGCAGGGTCCGCGCCGCGGCCGGCACGAGGGCCAGGCCGCGGGCCGGTTCGGACAGCGTCGTGGCCGCGGCGTACCCGGCGAGCCAGAGCAGCAGCGCGGCCACGGCCCGGTGCGCGGACGTGCCCGCCGCCAGCACGAACGGCACGAGCGCGAGGACCCCGGCCGTCACCAGCCGGCGCGGCTGGCGGCGCAGGAGCGTGACGTCGGCCGCGACGATCGCCGCGACGGGCCCGTGCACGCGCGGGAAGCGCCGACGGCGGGCGACCCGGCCGTCGGAGTCGGCCGACAGGGCCCGGCCCATCTCGCGGACGTCGAACTGCAGGACCGAGGACGTCAGCCGCTCCAGCCGGGAGGCGCCGCGCCGCAACGAGGGCGAGGGGACGTCGCCCGCCCGCCGGGCCGTGGGCCGCGCCAGCAGGACCAGCCCCACGAGGGCCCCCAGGCCCACGACGAGAGCGGGGACGAGCACCTGCCGGGGCTGCACGGCGTCCAGGGAGATCCCGACGACGGCGCTGGCGGCCAGCGCCACGACGAGCGCGACCCCGACCGCGTCGAGGACCCGGCTCGCGCGCAGCAGGGCGGGCACCCCCGCCCCGACCGCGGGGCGCACGACGAGCAGGAACCCGAGCCCGGCCAGCCCGGCCCCGACGGCGAACCCGCCGAGCAGACCGCCGGCGACCAGGGCCCCGGACAGCTGCCCCGCGACCCCGAAGGCCACGGACGTCGCCCAGGCGCTGAACAGCCCGCCCGCCAGCGCCGAGCCCAGCGCCCGGTTGCGCACCACGGGCCGCAGGAGCCGGCCACGGTCGACGGGCAGCGGGGTCCACCAGGTCGTGGGGGCGGTGCCCAGGGAGACCGGGCCCAGGCGGCACCAGACGGCCAGGCCGAAGGCGGTGAAGGCCAGGGACAGCCCGACGGCGGTCAGGACGGCGGAGGTCTGCGCGACCCAGCCGGGGCCGTTCCCGCTCGTGGACAGCCCGGCCCGCAGCGCGTTGCGCAGGCCCGCGCTGCCGCCCAGGAGCAGCAGGAACGCGATGCCGACCTGCAGCAGGGTCGTGTAGGTGTCGACGAACGTGGCCCGCAGACCGCGGGCCGCCTTCGACGGGGCGGCCTCGTCGAGCAGTTCCCGCCGGGTCGGGTAGGGCTGGTCGGCGAGGGGGCCGACGAGGTCAGTGGGGCGCTCGCTCACCGGACGGGGTCGCTGACGATGCGCGCGGCTTCCTCGGCGTCCACGACGCGGCACTGCGTGTCGTCGATCACGACCGCGCGGGTGGCCAGCCGGCGCAGCAGGACGACGTCGTGGGTGGCCAGGACGAGGGCGGTCCCCGCGTCGCGCTCGGCGACGAGGCGCTCGGCCAGGGCCTCGCGGCCGGTGGGGTCCAGGCGCTGCTCGGGTTCGTCCAGCAGCAGGACCGAGCGGGGCCGCACGAGGGCGGCGGCCAGCAGGAGTCGGCGCTTCTGCCCGCTGGACAGGGAGGTGGGGAGCTGGTCGACGGCGTCGGTGAGCCGTTGGGCCTCCAGCTCGGCGTCGACGACCTCGACGACGTCGCGCACGCCGTGCCCGCGGGCGACGAGCTCGAGGTGCTCGGCGACGGACAGCTCGGCGAACCAGGCGTCCTCGTCGAAGACGCAGGCCACCTCCTGGCGGAACCGGACGGAGCGTTCGTCGACGGCCTGCCCGTGCAGCTCGACCGTGCCGCCCAGCGGCTCCAGGAGCCCGGCGACGGCGCGCAGGACGGTGGACTTGCCCGCGCCGTTGGCCCCGACGAGGCACAGGGCCTCGCCGCGGGCGACGTCGACGGTGACGGGGGCGCAGACGGGTTCGCCGTAGCCGACCCGCAGGTCCTTCAGGGCCAGGACGACGTCGCGCTTGGCCTTCTGCCCGGGTCTCCTGCTGCTCTTGGTGCTCATGCCCGTCCGTTCACGCTCGTCCGAGGAAGGCTTCGGTGTCGCCCGTGACGCGGGCCGAGACCGCGGCGGCCAGCGCGGGGTGACCGGCCAGGTCGGGGTCGGCCTCCACGAGGCGCCGGGCCCGGTGGCGGGCCCGTTCGATGATCTCGCTGTGCTGCAGCACGCCGAGCAGCTGCAGGGAGGTGCGCTGCCCGGACTGCGCCGAGCCGAGGACGTCGCCCTCGCGGCGTTCGAGCAGGTCGAGGCGGGCCAGCTCGAACCCGTCGCGGGTGCGGGCCAGGGCGGCCAGGCGGCGCCCGGCGCGCGAGCCCTCGGTGGTCCCGGACAGCAGCAGGCAGGTCCCGGGCAGGCCGCCGCGGCCGATGCGCCCGCGCAGCTGGTGCAGCTGGGAGATGCCGAACCGGTCGGCGTCGACGACGACCATGACGCTGGCGTTGGGCACGTCGACGCCGACCTCGACGACGGTGGTGGCGACGACGACGTCGAGCTCACCGACGGCGAAGCGGGACATGACGTCGTCCTTGTCGGCCGGGGCGAGCCGGCCGTGCAGGACGTCGATGCGCAGCCCCGAGGTGGCGGGGTGCTGGCGCACGACCTCGACGACCTGGGAGACGGCCGCGGCGGGGCGGGGCTTGGGCCGCCCGCCCTTGGGGGTGGCCGGTTCCTCCTCCGGCGGCGCCTCCTCGGTCCCGTCGGCCACCTCGTCGTCGTCGGTGTCGATGCGCGCGCAGACGACGTAGGCCTGCCGTCCGAGGGCGGCCTCCTCGGCGATCTTGTGCCACGTCCGGTCGACCCAGGCGGGGCGGTCCACGGGCACCACGACGGTCTGGACCTCGGCGCGCCCGGGCGGCAGTTCGGACAGGACCGACGTCTCCAGGTCCCCGAACAGGGTCATGGCGACGGTCCGCGGGATCGGGGTGGCCGTCATCACCAGCAGGTGCGGGATGCCGTTGCCCTTGCGCCGCAGCACGTCCCGTTGCTCGACGCCGAACCGGTGCTGCTCGTCCACGACGACGAGCCCGAGATCGGCGAACTGCACGCCCTCCTGCAGCAGGGCGTGGGTGCCGATGACGACGCCGGCCTCCCCGCTCGCCGCGGCCAGCAGCGCCTCGCGGCGGGCCGCCGCGCCCATCGAGCCCGTCAGCAGCACGACCCGGGTGCCGCGGGGGTCCCCGCCGAGCAGCCCCCCGCCGGCGAGGTCGCCGAGCATCGCGGTGATCGAGCGCAGGTGCTGGGCGGCGAGGACCTCGGTGGGCGCCAGCAGCGCGGCCTGGCCCCCGCCGTCGACGACGGTGAGCATGGCCCGCAGCGCCACGAGCGTCTTGCCCGAGCCGACATCGCCCTGCAGGAGCCGCTGCATGGGGTGGGGGCGGGCGAGCTCGGCGGCGATCTCCTCCCCGACCGCGCGCTGCGACCCGGTCAGGGGGAAGGGCAGCCGTTCGTCGAAGGCGGCCGAGATGCCGTCGGCGCTCGCCTTGCGCGCG
Source organism: Kineococcus rhizosphaerae (assembly GCF_003002055.1). Classification (NCBI taxonomy): domain Bacteria; kingdom Bacillati; phylum Actinomycetota; class Actinomycetes; order Kineosporiales; family Kineosporiaceae; genus Kineococcus; species Kineococcus rhizosphaerae. Next base: position 369,757 of record NZ_PVZF01000002.1, on the reverse strand, counting down.
ATGGCCTGCTGGGTGGCGGTGGAGGCCCGGCGCAGCGCCAGGGCGGTCTGCAGGACGAAGGCCTCCTCGAAGCGCAGCCGCTGCTGCCCGGCCTCCAGCTCGGCGCGGTTCAGCGGGTGGTGCACCTGGCGCAGCGCGTCCAGGGGCGCGGGCAGCCCCTCGGCGGCGACGACGTCGGTGGGCAGGAACTCCTCCAGCCCCTGCGCCGAGGACCCGAGCAGGTCCAGCAGGGCCGCGACGCTGTCGCGGACCAGCCAGTTGGGGCAGTCCTTCGTCGCCGGGTACAGCGGGATCGGCCGGTCGACGGCCGTGGCGGCCGCCACGCCCTGGGCGGGGTCGTCCAGGAGCTCGTAGTCGGGCTTGGCCAGCTGCCACCTGCCGTTGAACTGCCCGGCCTTGCCGGAGGCCAGCACCAGGCGCCCCTCCTCCAGCGCGTCCTGATGCGGTTTGAACTGCCACGGCTTGGCCATGAAGAAGGTCATGGTGATCTCGTCGTGGCCGTCGGTGAGCGTGACCGTCATCCGCGACCCGGACCTCTGCCGCAGGAACTGCGGTTCGGCGACCGCGACGACCTCGGCCAGGATCGTGACGTTCTCGTCCACGACGAGGTCGCGGATGGGGGTCAGGGCCCCGCGGTCGGCGTACTTGCGCGGCAGGTGCCACAGGAGGTCCCGGCCCGTCTCCAGGCCCAGGTTGGCGAGCCACTTCGCCGGGTCGGACTTCTTGCCGCCGCCCGTCGCGGGCAGCAGGCTGGACAGCGGGGCGTCCAGGTCAACCACCCCGGCAGGCTACCCGCCGGGCCCTACCGGACGGCCTCGGCCACGCGGTCGCGTCCACCGCGCTTGGCCTCGTAGAGCGCGGCGTCGGCGCGCTCGACGAGGCCGCGCGCCGGCTCGTGCGCCCCGGCGCGGGCGAGCCCGACGCTGACGGACAGCGGGCGCGCGGGCTCGGCCGGCACGTGGGAACGCCGCACGGCGGCGTGGAAGCGGTCGGCGACGCCCCGCAGGTCCCGGTCCGTCCCCCCGTCGGCGCCGGGGTCGGCGACCAGCACGACGGCGAACTCGTCCCCGCCCACGCGGGCCACGACGTCCTGCTCGCGGCAGGCGGCGCGCAGCTCGGCGGCCACCGCGCGCAGGACGGCGTCGCCCACGGGGTGGCCGTGGGTGTCGTTGACCTCCTTGAAGCGGTCGACGTCGACGAGCAGCAGTCCCGCGGCCGTCCCGTCCGCCAGGTGCCCGGCCAGGGCGCGGTCGAAGGCCCCCCGCGCCAGGAGCCCGGTCAGCGCGTCCTGCTCGGCCTCGGCGCGCAGCCTCGCCGTGAGCCGCTCCTGCCGTTCGCCCGCCGTCGTGAGCAGGGCGGTGACCAGGCCGAACGTCGCGAGGTGGGCCGGGGTGTCGCGCAGGACGCCGGCGAGGCCCTCCTCGACGCCGAGCAGCACGGCGTCGCCGACGACGGCTTGCAGCGTCAGCAGCCACGCCCCCCGGGGACGCAGGTGGAACGCGGCGAACAGCGCGGGCCACCCCAGGCAGATCTGGGCGCCGAAGGAGGCGTCCCGCGTCCACAGGCACAGCAGCAGCATCGTGGCCCCGCAGACCAGCCCGAGGACCACCGGGGCGATCGCCGGCGCCCGGTGGGCCCGCAGCAGCAGGACGAGCCCGCCGCAGGCCACGACGACGACGGCGCCGAGGATCGCGGCCCAGCCTCCGGGCCGGGTCCCCACCGTCTGCGGGGACAGCAGGCCGTTGACGACGGCGTAGGCGCTGCCGATCGTCGTCATGAGCCCGATGACCCGGGCGGCGGCCACGCGGTCGCGGGCACCCCAGCGGCTGCCGCCCGGTGCGGGGGCCCGGTGCCCGGCGTGCGGGTGCGCCCGGCGGGCAGCGCAACGGGGGCCGCGCCGGCCCCGGGACCGCGCGGCCGGCGGCGTTGCGCTCCCCGACGGCACACCGGTGCATCGGGGCCGGTGGGCCAGCGCTTGACGACACGCGCCCGGGCGGGCGCCGGTTTCACCCGGGCGGCCGTCCTCGGCTATGGTGTTCGACGGTGTCCGGAAGGCCGGCACCTGCGCGTCCCGTCGGGGCCGCACGATCGTTCGACTTCAGGAGTTCCCCGTGGCTGCCACCTGTGACGTCTGCGCCAAGGGCCCTGGCTTCGGCAAGAGCGTCTCGCACTCGCACCGGCGGACCAACCGCATGTGGCTCCCGAACATCCAGCGGGTCAAGGCCACCGTGAACGGTTCTCCCAAGCGCCTCAACGTGTGCACCTCCTGCCTGAAGGCGGGCAAGGTCACGCGCTGACCCCCTTCCAGATCGACTGAGGGCCGGATCCTGCGGGATCCGGCCCTTCGTCGTTCCCGGGCTCCGTCGCGAACCGGGTCGTGGTCCACCTCAGCGCGCGAAGTGGTCCCAGCCGGCCGGGCCGGTCCAGGCCCGCCCGTCGACGAGCACCGGGTCCGCTCCGCGCGGCCCGACGCGCCCGACGACGACGAAGGGTCCGGGCAGCACCGCGTCGGGCGGGAAGCAGGCCAGCAGCGCGTGGTCCTCACCGCCGGTCAGCACGAACGCGGGGTCCCCGAGCTCGGTGATCCACTCCCCCAGCGCCCCCGACGTGGTCAGCTCCAGGCACACCCCGCTGGCCCGCGCGATCCGGCCCGCGTCCCGCACGAGGCCGTCGCTGACGTCCATGAGCGCGCTGGCCCCCGCGTCGGCGGCGGCGGGTCCGGCGGCGACGGGCGGGCGGGGCCGGCGGTGCGCGTCCAGCAGGTCGGCCGGGCCGTCGGGCACGCCGCGCAGGAACAGGTCGAGCCCGGCCGCGGACCGCCCCAGCCGTCCGGCGACGGCCACGACGTGCCCCGGGCGGGCTCCCGAGCGCAGGACGGGGGCGCGGCCGGCGAGGTCGCCCAGCGCCGTGACGGCGACGACGACCTCGGAGGCGGCGGACAGGTCCCCGCCCACGACGACGGCGCCGAACTCGCGGCAGGCGGCCGCGACCCCGGCGGCGAAGTCCTCCACCCAGGCGACCTCGAGGTCGACCGGCATCCCGAGGCCGATGAGCAGCCCCGAGCACCGGGCCCCCATGGCGGCGACGTCGGCGACGTTCTGCGCCACGGCCTTCCAGCCGACGTCGGCCCCGGTGGACCAGTCGCGCCGGAAGTCGCGCAGTTCGACCAGGACGTCCGTGGTCGCCACGACGCGCCCGTCGGGGGCCGCCACCAGCGCCGCGTCGTCCCCGGGCCCGAGGAGGGCCTGCGTGGGCATGAGCGGCACCACCCGGGCCAGGAGGTCGGTCTCGTCCAGGTCGCCGACCCGCAGGGTGTCACCGTCGCGCAAACCCTCGTCCTCCCGTCACAGCCGAGACGGGCACACTACGGGGCGATGCCCGCCCAGCCCGCACCCCCCGCCCGCCCCGCGCACCGGCTCGTGGTGGCCCTCGTGGTCGTCGCCGTGGCCGCCGCGGCCGTGTGGGCCTACGTCGCGAACTCGCGCGGGGTCGAGGCCGCCGCCGACGCCGACGACCCCGCCTGCGCGCCGCTGCTGGCCGCGCTGCCGCAGACGCTCGCGGGCCTGGGCCGCACCCCGCAGGGAGCCGCGGGCGTCGCCGTCTGGGGCGAGGACCAGGTCGTCCTGCGCTGCGGCGCACTGGTCCTGGGGCCGACGACGAAGGCGTGCATCCCCGTCGGCCCCGACGCCGGGCCCAGCGTGGACTGGGTGCAGGACGCGGAGAACGAGCGCGCCGTGCGGTTCCTGACCTACGGCCGGACCCCGGCGGTGGAGGTCACCGTCCGGTTCGGCGACGGGATCACCAGCGACCAGGCGACGTCGCAGCTCGTCGACCTCGCGGCGCCGGTCTCGCGGATCCGCCAGACCCGCACCTGCCTCTGACGCCTAGCGCAACCCCGTCGGGCGGCGCAGCGCGAGCTGCAGCAGGTGGTCGACGAGCTGGGGGTAGTCCACGCCCGTCGCCGCCCACATCCGCGGGTACATCGAGAACGGGGTGAACCCCGGCATGGTGTTGATCTCGTTGACGACGATCCCGTCCTCGCCCCGCGAGGGGTCGACGAACAGGTCGACGCGGGCCAGGCCCTCGGCACCCATGGCCTCGAAGACCCGCACCGCGGTGCGCCGCACGGCGGCGGTGATCTCGGCGGGCAGGTCCGCCGGGCAGGACAGCCGCACGTTGGCGGAGTCGAGGTACTTGGCCTCGAAGTCGTAGAAGTCGTGGCCGCCGACGACCTCGATCTCCCCGGGCAGGCTGGTCAGCGGTTCCCCGCCGTCGAGGTCCTCCAGGACGCCGCACTCGATCTCGCGCCCGGCCAGCGCGGCCTCGACGACGACCTTGGGGTCGTGCGCGACCGCCTCGGCCACCGCGGCCTCCAGGCCGTCGCGGCCGGTGACGCGGCTGATGCCGATGCTGGACCCGGCGCGCGCGGGCTTGACGAACACCGGGTACCCGAGGGCCTCGACCTCGGCGACGACCGCGTCGCGGTCGGTGTCCCAGCGCCTGGCCCGGAACGACGTCCACGGCCCGACGGGCAGCCCCTGACCGGCCAGCAGGAGCTTCATGACCTGCTTGTCCATGCCGGCGGCCGAGGCCAGCACCCCCGAGCCCACGTACCGGGTGTCGGACAGCTCCAGCAGGCCCTGCAGGGTGCCGTCCTCGCCGAACGGGCCGTGCAGCAGCGGCAGCACGACGTCGACGGGCCCGCCGAGGGCCTCGCCGGAGACGCTCTGCAGCGCCTTCGACTCCACGTCCTGCGCCAGCGCGACCGAGGGCCCGGCCGCGGGGACCTCGGGCAGCTTGCCGTCGGCGAGCTGGAACAGGGCGGGGTCGTCGTCGACGAGCACCCACCGGCCGCTGGTCGTGATGCCGATCGGCACGACGTCGTAGACGTCGCGGTCCAGGGCCGCGAGGACCCCGGCGGCGGTCACGCAGCTGATGGCGTGCTCGGAGGACCGTCCACCGAAGACGACGGCGACGCGGGGCTTGGGCTGGCTGCTCATCGGCGCCGACCATACCCGTGGTGTGGTTGGGTTCCCCCGTGCCCGAGAACGTGTCCCCCACCCCGCTGTCCCCCAACACCGTCGCGGTCGTCTCCGGACGACCGGCCCGCGCGCTGGACAGCGAGCTCAACACCCCCGTGTCCCTGTCGGCGACGTACGTCGGCGGCGGTTCCCTCGGCGCGGCCGACCTGGGCTACGGCCGGTTCGGGAACCCGACGTGGGCCGCGCTGGAGACGGCGATCGGCGAACTGGAGGGCGGGCGCGCGCTGACCTTCGCCTCCGGCATGGCCGCCGTGGCCGCCGCGCTGCACCTGGTGCCCGCCGACGGCACGGTCCTGGTCCCGCACGGCGCCTACAACGGCACGCACTCCCTCACGGGCCTGCTGGCGGCCCAGGGACGGCTGAGCGTGCAGCCGGTCGACATCACCGACGTCGACGCCGTGCGCACCGCCCTGGGGTCCGTGCAGAGCCCCGTCGTGCTGTGGCTGGAGTCCCCGACGAACCCGCTGCTGGAGGTCGCCGACCTCGCGGCCCTGGCCGCCGCGGGCCACGAGCGCGGCGCCGTCGTCGTGGTGGACAACACCTTCGCCACCCCGCTGCTGCAGCGGCCGCTGGACCTGGGCGCCGACGTCGTCGTGCACTCGGTGACGAAGTTCCTCTCGGGCCACTCCGACGTCGTCCTGGGCGCGGTCGTGGCGCGCGACGAGCAGCTCCTGACCGCCCTGGCGGCGCACCGGACGCTGCACGGGGCGATCCCCGGGCCCCTGGAGGCGTTCCTGGCCCTGCGCGGGCTGCGCACGCTGCCGCTGCGCCTGGAACGGGCGCAGGCCAACGCCGCCGACCTGGCCCGCCGCCTGCAGGACCACCCGGCGGTGACGCGGGTGCGCCACCCCTCGCTGCCCGCCGACCCCGGTCACGCGCTGGCGAAGGAGCAGATGCTCGGCTTCGGGGCGCTGGTCTCCATCGAGGTCGCCGGTGGGGCGGCGGGGGCCGACGCGGTCGTCGACGCGGTGCGGTTGTGGGTCCCGGCGACCAGCCTGGGTGGGGTGGAGTCGCTCGTCGAGCGCCGCCGCCGGCACGCGGGCGAGCCGCACGTCGTGCCCGTGGACCTGCTGCGGCTGTCGGTGGGCGTGGAGGACGTCGAGGACCTGTGGCGGGACCTGAGCGCGGCGCTCGACGCGGCGCTGGACGCGGCTCGGGACACGCGGGGCTGAGCCCCGGGGAACAGACCGGGCGTGTGACACGCTGCAAGCGTGTGACACGCCCGGTGCGGGTCCTTGACAGGCTCTATCTCATCCATGAGATAACGTGGCCCCCATGGCAGTCTCCACCGAGCAGATGACGCAGACCGGCGACCACCTGTCGCAGATCGGCGCCCTCATCCGTGACGCCCGCAAGCACCGGGGCCTGACCCAGGTCCAGCTCGCGGAGCGCCTGGGCACGTCCCAGAGCGCCGTGCACCGCATGGAGCAGGGCCAGCAGAACGTCTCCATCGACATGCTGCAGCGGGTCGGGCACGCCCTGCAGGACGACATCGTCTCCATCGGCCGGCCCGGGCCCACCCACCTGCGCGTGCACGGCGGCGTGAAGCTGTCCGGCAGCATCGCGGTGAAGTCCAGCAAGAACGCCGGCGTCGCCCTGCTGTGCGCCGCCCTGCTGAACAAGGGCCGCACGACGCTGCGCGGGGTCGCGCGCATCCTCGAGATCCACCGCATCCTCGACGTGCTGGCCAGCATCGGCGTGAAGTACCAGTGGATCAACGAGGCCGACCTCGTCCTCGACGTCCCCAACGACCTCGACCTGGACGCGATGGACGGCGAGACCGCCCGCCGCACCCGCTCGATCATCATGATGCTCGGGCCGCTGCTGCACCGGTACGAGGAGTTCGCCCTCCCCTACGCCGGCGGCTGCGACCTCGGCACCCGCACGGTCGAACCGCACATGGTCGCCCTGCGCCCCTTCGGGTTGCAGGTCACGGCGACCACCGGCTTCTACCACGCGAGCGTCGACCGCTCCGTCACCCCGCAGCGCCCGATCGTCCTGACCGAGCGCGGGGACACGGTCACCGAGAACGCGCTCATGGCCGCGGCGCGCATGGACGGCGTGACGACGATCCGCAACGCCAGCCCGAACTACATGGTCCAGGACCTGTGCTTCTTCCTGGAGCTGCTCGGCGTGCGCATCGAGGGGATCGGCACCACCACCCTGGTCGTGCACGGCGTCCCGGACATCTCCGTCGACGTCGAGTACGCCCCCTCGGAGGACCCGGTCGAGGCCATGAGCCTGCTGACCGCCGCGATCATCACGCACTCCGAGCTCACGGTGACCCGCGCGCCCATCGAGTTCCTCGAGATCGAGCTGGCGATCCTGGCGGAGATGGGGCTGGAGTACGACCTGTCGCCGGAGTACACCGCGGCCAACGGCCGGACCCGCCTGGTGGACATCACCGTCCACCCCTCCGAGCTCAAGGCGCCCATCGACAAGATCCACCCGATGCCGTTCCCGGGCCTGAACATCGACAACCTGCCGTTCTTCGCCGTCATCGCGGCGACCGCGGAGGGGTCGACGACGGTCCACGACTGGGTCTACGACAACCGCGCGATCTACCTCACCGAGCTCAACCGGCTCGGGGCCCGCATGAAGCTGCTGGACCCGCACCGCGTGCTCGTGGAGGGCCCGACGCGCTGGTCCGGCGCCGAGGTCGTGTGCCCGCCGGCGCTGCGCCCGGCCGTCGTGGTGCTGCTGGCGATGCTGGCCGCCAAGGGCACCTCGGTGCTGCGCAACGTCGACATCATCGCCCGCGGCTACGAGCAGCTCGCCGAGCGCCTCACCCCGCTCGGCGCGCAGATCGAGACGTTCCGCGACTGACCCGTCCCGGGAAGCACGACAGCGCCGACGCGGCCAGGTGAGTTCCTGGTCGCGTCGGCGCTCTCGTGCGTGCGGGCTGCTCGGTGCGGACACCGGGCCCTGATCAGCCCACGGAGCCGGAGCTCCAGCTCACGCCTTCTTGGCCGCCCGACGGGTGGTCGTCGCGGTCTTGGTGGCCGGAGCGGCCTTCTTCGCCGCCGCGGTCGTGGTGCGGGCCGCCGGGGCGGCCTTCTTCGCAGCGGCCGGCGCGGTCTTCTTCGCAGCGGCGGTGGTGGTGGTGCGGGCCGCCGGGGCGGCCTTCTTGGCCGCCGCGGTCGTGGTGGCCGGGGCCGCGGTGGTGCCCGCCGCACGTTCCTTGGCCGCGGCCTGGTAGGCGCGCAGCGCCTTGGTGTCGGAGACGACCTCCTTGAAGGCCGTGCCCGGGCGGAAGCGCGGGACGGACGTCTTCTTGATCTTGACGGCCTCGCCGGTGCGCGGGTTGCGGCCCGTGCGGGCGTTGCGCGCCTGCTTCTCGAAGGTGCCGAAGCCGCTGATCGCGACCTTGTCACCCTTGGCGACGGTGACGGTGATCAGCTCGACGAAGGCCTCGACGGCGGTGACGGCCTGCTTGCGGCCGCCGAGCTGAGCCTCGAGCGCGTCGACGATCTCTGCCTTGTTCACGGGGGGCTCCTTCTGGGGGACACCGGGCGGCGTGCGTACCGAACATCTCCTCGCGCAACGGGTCGCGCAGGGCCGAGCAGGAGCCCGACGGGGAAACGGTACGACCGGGGATCACCGGAGTCCACCACCGGTGTGGCGGCGAGTCGTTGTGCCGCAGCACACCTCATCTCCGAAAGTTCTCGGCGCCCTGCGCCGCAGGGCCTTCCGCACGGCTCCTGCGGGCGAGGACGCACCGCGCGGGACCACCGCGGGAGTCGTTGCCCCCCAACGGCTCAGGACGCAGAACGGCCCCGGTCCCGCTGTGCTGCAGCGGGTGCCGGGGCCGGGGTCCGGACCGGTCAGGCGGTCGGGGTCAGCGGGGTCGTCGTGGGCTTGAACGACGGCCGGCGGGTCTCGAAGTCGGCGATCGCGTCGGCGTGGCGCAGGGTCAGGCTGATGTCGTCCAGCCCCTCCATGAGCCGCCAGCGCACGTACTCGTCGACCTCGAAGGGGGCGGTGAAGTCGTCGACCTGGACGATCCGCTCGACGAGGTCGACGGTCACCTCGGTGCCCGGGTGCGCTTCCAGCGCCTTCCAGATGAGGTCGATGTCGCTCTGCTCGACGACGGCCGCGAGCAGCCCCTGCTTGCCGGAGTTGCCGCGGAAGATGTCGGCGAACCGCGGTGCGAGGACGGCCTTGAAGCCGTAGTCGCGCAACGCCCAAACGGCGTGCTCACGGCTGGAGCCCGTGCCGAAGTCCTTGCCGGCCACGAGCACGGACCCGGGGCGATAGGGCTCCTGGTTCAGCACGAAGTTCGGGTCGGTGCGCCACCCGGCGAACAGGGCGTCCTCGAAGCCGGTCTTGGTGACCCGCTTGAGGTACACGGCGGGGATGATCTGGTCGGTGTCGACGTCGGTGCGGCGCAACGGGACGCCGACCCCGCGGTGGACGGTGAACTTCTCCACGGTGGTGCTCCTCGCAGTCGTCGGATCAGGCGTTCACGGGGTCGAGGTCGGCCGGGGAACTGAGCGTCCCCCGCACGGCGGTGGCCGCGGCCACCAGGGGCGAGACCAGGTGCGTGCGCCCGCCCTTGCCCTGCCGGCCCTCGAAGTTGCGGTTCGAGGTGGACGCGCAGCGCTCCCCCGGGGCGAGCTGGTCGGGGTTCATGCCCAGGCACATCGAGCACCCCGCGAACCGCCAGTCGGCGCCGAACTCCTTGAAGACCGTGTCCAGACCCTCGGCCTCGGCCTGCAGCCGGACCTTCGCGGAGCCGGGGACGACCATCATGCGGACCGAGTCGGCCTTCTTGCGCCCGCGCACCACGTCGGCGGCGGCGCGCAGGTCCTCGATGCGGCTGTTGGTGCACGAGCCCAGGAACACGGTGTCGACGGCGATGTCGCGCATGGGCGTCCCGCCCTCCAGGCCCATGTACTCCAGGGCGCGCTCGACGCCCTGGCGGACGCCGTCGTCGCCGATGCGGTCGGGGACCGGGACGGAACCGGACAGCGGGACGCCCTGGCCGGGGTTGGTGCCCCAGGTGACGAAGGGTTCGAGCGCGGCGCCGTCGAGGACGACCTCGGCGTCGAACTCGGCGTCCTCGTCGGTCGCCAGGGTCCGCCAGTAGGCCACGGCCGCGTCCCAGTCCTCGCCCTGCGGGGCGTGCGGGCGGCCCTTGAGGTACTCGAAGGTGGTGTCGTCGGGGGCGACCATGCCGGCGCGTGCTCCGGCCTCGATCGACATGTTGCAGATGGTCATCCGGCCCTCCATCGACAGACCCCGGATGGCCTCGCCGCGGTACTCCAGGACGTAGCCCTGGCCGCCGCCGGTGCCGATCTCGGCGATGACGGCCAGGATGATGTCCTTGGCCGTGGTGCCGGGCTTGAGCTGCCCGTCCACCGTGATCGCCATGGTGCGGAAGGGTTTGAGCGGCAGGGTCTGGGTGGCCAGGACGTGCTCGACCTCGCTGGTGCCGATCCCCATGCCCAGGGACCCGAACGCGCCGTGAGTGGAGGTGTGCGAGTCCCCGCACACGACGGTCATGCCGGGCTGGGTCAGCCCCAGCTGCGGGCCGACGACGTGGACGATGCCCTGCTCGGCGTCGCCGAGGGGGTGCAGCCGGACGCCGAACTCGGCGCAGTTGTCGCGCAGCGTCTGCAGCTGCTTGGCGGAGGTCTTGTCCTCCAGCAGGGACAGCGGCCGCTGGATGTCGGCGGTCGGGGTGTTGTGGTCCTCGGTCGCGATGGTGAGGTCGAGGCGCCGGACGGGGCGTCCGGCCATCCGCAGGCCGTCGAAGGCCTGCGGGCTCGTCACCTCGTGGACCAGGTGCAGGTCGATGAAGAGCAGGTCCGGTTCCCCGTCCTCGCCCCGGCGGACGACGTGGTCGTCCCAGACCTTCTGCGCCAGCGTGCGTCCCATGACCGGCTCCCCTCTTGCGTCTCACGGATTGAGACGCCAGTATCGCTTCGTGGACAAGAGTAGCGGAGTCGGCGTCCTGGACAAGGCCGTGCTGGTCCTGGACGCCCTCGAGGCCGGGCCCGCGAGCCTGGCCCAGCTGGTGACGACGACCGGCCTGGCCCGTCCCACCGCGCACCGCCTCGCGGTAGCCCTGGAGCACCACCGCCTCGTCAGCCGCGACCTGCAGGGCCGCTTCGTCCTGGGGGCCCGGCACGCCGAGCTCGCGGCCGCCGCGGGTGAGGACCGCCTCGTCGCCGTCGCCGGGCCCCTGCTGACCGCCCTGCGCGACGCCACGGGCGAGAGCGCGCAGCTGTACCGCCGGCACGGGGAGCACCGCGTCTGCATCGCCGCGGCCGAACGGCTGCACGGCCTGCGCGACACCGTCCCCGTCGGCTCGTCCATGACCATGCACGCCGGGTCCGCCGCGCAGGTGCTCGTCGCCTGGGACGACCCCGAGCGGCTGTCGGTGGAGCTGCTCGGCTCCCGCTTCGACGCGAGCGTCCTGTCGGGCGTCCGCCGGCGCGGCTGGGCGCACTCCAGCGGCGAGCGGGAGGCGGGGGTGGCCTCGGTCAGCGCGCCCGTGCGCGGGCCCTCGGGGCGCGTGCTGGCGGCGGTGTCGGTCTCGGGACCGGCGGAGCGGTTCGGGCGGCACCCGGGCCGCCGGCACGCCGACGCGGTGCTGTCGACCGCCGCGGCCTTCACGGCCGCGCTCACACCGGCCGGCTGAGGGCTTGCCGCACAAAAGGAAGAGGCCCCCGGTCGGTGACCGGGGGCCTCGTCTGTAGCCCCGACGGGATTCGAACCCGCGCTACCGCCGTGAGAGGGCGGCGTGCTAGGCCGCTACACAACGGGGCCCTAGCTTGCTGGACAAGCGCTGGGGTACCAGGACTCGAACCTAGAACAACTGAACCAGAATCAGCCGTGTTGCCAATTACACCATACCCCATGGTGTTGCACCCGGGCGGCGGACCGCCCGAACGAGATGAACTCTAGCCGGTCCGCGGCCCGCTTCCCAAATCGGTGCCCCGGCGGCCCGTCGGGCCGCCGGGACCCGGTTCAGAGCGTGGCGCGCAGCCGGCGCAGGCGGGCCAGCGAGGAGTCCCGCCCGATGATCTCCATGGACTCGAACAGGGGCGGCGAGACGCGCCGTCCCGTCACCGCCGTGCGCAGCGGCGCGAAGGCGAACTTGGGCTTGACCCCCAGACCGTCGACGACGGCGGCCCGCAGCGCGGCCTCCAGGGCGGCGGTGGTCCACTCCGGCAGCGCCTCCAGGGCGGCCAGGGAGGCGTCCAGCACGTCCGCGGCCTCGGGCCGCAGCGCCGCGACGGCCGCCTCCTCCAGGGCCACGTCGGCGTCGTCGACGAACAGGAACCCGAGCATGCCGGGGGCCTGCCCGAGCAGCGTCATGCGCTCCTGCACCAGCGGCGCCCCCGCCGCCAGCCGCTCGAGCTGGTCGGCGCTCGGCTCCTGCGGCAGCACGCCCCCCGCCTGCAGGTAGGGGACCAGCCGCGCCCGGAAGTCCTCCGGCGCCAGCAGCCGCAGGTGCGCGGCGTTGATCGCCTCGGCCTTGACGACGTCGAAGCGCGCCGGGGAGGCGTTGACGTCGGCCACGTCGAACGCCGCGACGAGCTCGTCGACGCTGAACAGGTCGCGGTCGTCGGCGATGCCCCAGCCCAGCAGCGCCAGGTAGTTCAGCAGCCCCTCGCGGATGAAGCCCCGGTCGCGGTGGTGGAAGAGGTTGGACTCCGGGTCGCGCTTGGACAGCTTCTTGTTGCCCTCCCCCATGACGTAGGGCAGATGCCCGAAGCGCGGGACGGCCTGCGCCACCCCGATGTCCACGAGCGCCTCGTACAGCGCGACCTGCCGCGGCGTGGACGACAGCAGGTCCTCGCCGCGCAGGACGTGGGTGATGCCCATGAGCGCGTCGTCGACGGGGTTGACCAGCGTGTAGAGCGGGTCGCCGTTGGCGCGCACGAGGACGGGGTCGGGGAACGAGCCGGCCTTGAACTCGATGCGCCCGCGCACGAGGTCGTCGAAGGAGTAGTCGCGCCCCTGCGGCAGCCGCAGCCGCAGGGTGGGCTCGCGGCCCTCGGCGCGGAACGCGGCGACCTGCTCGGCGCTCAGGTCACGGTCGAAACCGTCGTAGCCCAGCACCTTCGGGCGGCCGGCGGCCTCGTGCCGGGCCTCGATCTCCTCGGCCGTCGAGAAGGACTCGTACAGGTGGCCCGCCTCCTTCAGCCGCGCCACGACGTCGTCGTACAGCGGACGGCGCTGGGACTGCCGGTACGGCTCGTGCGGGCCGCCGACGCCGATGCCCTCGTCCCAGTCCAGGCCGAGCCAGTCCAGGGCGTCGAGGATCTGGGCGTAGCTCTCCTCGGAGTCGCGCGCCGCGTCGGTGTCCTCGATGCGGAACACGAGCCTGCCGCCCGTGTGCCGGGCGTACGCCCAGTTGAACAGCGCGGTCCGGATGAGCCCGACGTGCGGGGTGCCGGTCGGCGAGGGGCAGAAGCGGACCCGGACGGGCGAGCTGCCCGGGGCGGGCACGGACGGGGTGGGGGCGGACGGTGTGGGGGCGGGGGTCTCAGTCATGGCCCGCCCAGCCTATTCGGGTGAGCCCGCCCGTGGCGGGTGCGCCCAGCAGGGTGGTTGCTCCCCGTGACCGATCCGCCGTTGAGGTGACGACGCTGCTCACGCAGCGTCACGCGTGTCAACGTCGTCGAGACAGTCCCCCGCCTGACCGCCGCCCAGGAGAACCCGTGATGACCTCGCGCCCCACCAAGACGCTCGTCGCCGCCGCCGGCCTGCTGCTGCCGCTGGCCGCCCTGACCGGCTGCGGTTCCGTCCAGGCGGCCGCCGGGCTCACCCCCGCCCCCGCCGCGGCCGCCACGAGCACCGCGACGCCGACCGCGACGCCGACGCCGGTGGCCGTCGTCCCCGTGCAGAACGACCTGGCGCTCGGTTCGGCCCACCACGAGCTGCAGGCCGGCGGGATGACCCTGGCCGTGAACTACTGGTCGACGCTGGACATGGGCGCGTGGACGGCCGAGGCCGCCAAGCCGGTCCAACTCGCCGCCACCATCACCGGCCCGAACCTGGGGACGGCGAAGAAGCAGCAGAAGGCCTACGTCAGCAACTTCACGGTCACGAGCTCCCTGGTCGCCGCGGACGGCACCGAGACCACCGGGGCGACCGTCCAGGACACCTCCCGGCAGACCCCGGGCTACCTCGCGATGGCGCCGTACGCGTACTCGACGTCGTTCGTGATCCCCGCCGTGCCGGCCGGCACCCGCAGCGTCGAGCTGCTCATCAGCTACGACGTGCTCGAGCAGAGCGCCCCGGGCGCCGCCGACTACTCCAAGCAGACGGCGACGGACAGCCTCACGCTCGCGATCGCCCAGCCCACGACGCGCTGACGCGGCCGGGGACCGCCCCCGCTCACTCGGGGGCGGTGAACGTCGTCGACAGGGTGCCGATGCCCTCGATCTCGACCTCGACGCGCTGACCGGCCCGCACCGGGCCGACCCCGGCGGGGGTGCCCGTCATGATCACGTCACCGGGCAGCAGGGTCATGGCCGAGGACAGGTGCGCGACGATCGCGGGGATGTCGTGGACCATGAGGGAGGTCCGGCCGTCCTGGACGACCTCGACGTCCTCGCCGGTGACCCGTCGCGTCTCGATGCGCAGGTCCGCGGGGTCGAGGTCGGTCTCGATCCACGGCCCGAGCGGCGTGAAGCCGTCCGCGCCCTTGGCCCGCCACCACTGCTTGTCCTTCTCCTGCAGCGTGCGGGCGGTGATGTCGTTGGCGATGGTGTAGCCGTAGACCACCTCCGCGACGCGCTCCTGCGGCACGTCCTTGCAGATGCGCCGGATGACGATCGCGAGCTCGCCCTCGTAGTGCAGCTCCTCCCCCGCCCACGCCGGGATCACCAGCGGGTCACCGGGTCCGGCGACGGAGGTGTTGGGGACGGTGAACACGAGCGGTTCGGCCGGCACCTCGTTGCCGAGCTCGGCGGCGTGCGCGGCGTAGTTGCGCCCGACGCCCAGGACCTTCGAGCGCGGGATGACCGGCGCCAGCAGCCGGGCGTCGACGAGCGGGACGCGTTCGCCCGTGGGGTTCAGCGGGGAGAACAGCGGATCGCCGCTGACGACGAGGATCTCCTCCTCGCCCGGCGCGCCCTCCACGACGCCGAACCGCGGGTCGGAACCACCGGACGTGAACCTGGCGATGCGCATGGGTTCACCCTAGTGATCCGGCCCGCGGGTCGGTCCCGGGGTTCGGACCGGGGTTCGGACCCGGGGCCGGGCGCGGCTCAGACGATGCGGTGCAGCCAGCCGTGGGTGTCCTGCGTCCGGCCGTACTGCAGGTCCAGCAGGGTGTTGCGGATCTTCATCGTCACCTCGCCGGCGACACCGCCGCCGTGGACCAGCTCACCCTCGGGCGAGACGAGCTTGCCGACGGGCGTCACGGCCGCGGCGGTCCCGCAGGCGAACACCTCGGTGATGCGGCCCGACGCCACGCCCTCGCGCCACTCGTCGATGCTGATGCGCCGCTCGCTCACCTCGTGGCCGAGGTCGCGGGCCAGTTCGACGATCGAGTCGCGGGTGATGCCCTCCAGGATCGTCCCGGTGAGCTCGGGGGTGACGATCGAGCCGTCGTCGTGGACGAAGTAGAGGTTCATCCCGCCGAGTTCCTCGACGAAGCGGTTCTCGGCCGCGTCCAGGAAGCAGACCTGGTCGCACCCGTTCTCGCTCGCCTCGTTCTGGGCCAGGAGGCTGGCGGCGTAGTTCCCGCCGCACTTGGCCGCCCCCGTGCCGCCCACCGCGGCGCGGGTGTAGTGCTGCGACAACCAGATGGAGACGGGTTTCACGCCCCCGGGGAAGTACGCGCCCGCCGGGGAGGCGATGACGAGGAACTTCACCTCGTGCGCGGCACGCACGCCGAGGAAGGCCTCCGTGGCGATGACGAAGGGGCGCAGGTACAGCGAGCTCTCCCCGCCGGAGGGCACCCACGCCTCGTCGGCCCGCACGAGCTGGGTGATGGCCTCGAGGAACATCTCCTCGCTGATCTCGGGCAGCGCGAGGCGGCGCGCCGAGCGGGCCAGGCGCGCGGCGTTGGCCTCGGGGCGGAACGTCCAGACCGAGCCGTCGGCGTGCCGGTAGGCCTTGAGACCTTCGAAGATCTCCTGCGCGTAGTGCAGCACCGCCGCGGCCGGGTCGAGCTGGAGCGGGCCGTAGGGGACGACGGCCGCGTCGTGCCAGCCGGCGCCCTGCGTCCAGGTCGCCACCGCCATGTGGTCGGTGAAGAACTTCCCGAACCCGGGCGCCGCCAGGATCTCGGCCCGGCGCTGCTCCGAGACCGGCACCGCCGACGGCGTCACGGGGAACGTCAACCCAGCGGTCGGCGTGGCGGTCATGCGTGCTCCTCAGTCGTGAAAGAACGGGTGGTCCGACGGTACCCCGCCCTCAGGCGACGACCGCGGCGGCCAGCGCGTCCCCGACGGCGGCCGTGGGACGGGCCCCGACCTCCCCGGCGGCACGGCGGGCCAGGTCGGCGGTGACGGCGGCGTCGACGCGGGCCGCGGCGTCGCCCAGGCCCAGGTGGTCCAGCAGCAGGGCCACCGAGAGCACCGCCGCGGTCGGGTCGGCGATCTGCTGCCCGGCGATGTCGGGGGCCGTGCCGTGGACGGGTTCGAACATGCTCGGGGTGGTCCGGTCGGGGTTGACGTTGCCGGACGCCGCCAGCCCGATGCCGCCGGTGACCGCGGCGGCGAGGTCGGTGAGGATGTCGCCGAAGAGGTTGTCGGTGACGATCACGTCGAAGCGCGAGGGGTCGGTGACCAGGAAGATCGTCGCGGCGTCGACGTGCAGGTAGTCGACGGCGACGTCGGGGAACTCGGCGGCGACGGCCTCGACGGTCCGGCGCCACAGGTGACCGGCGTGGACGAGGACGTTGTGCTTGTGGACCAGCGTCAGCTTCTTGCGGGGGCGGGCCGCGGCGCGCGCGAAACCGTCCCGCACGACGCGTTCGACGCCGAAGGCGGTGTTGACGCTGACCTCGGTGGCGATCTCGTGCGGGGTGCCGACGCGCACCGCCCCGCCGTTGCCGACGTAGGGCCCCTCGGTGCCCTCGCGCACGACGACGAAGTCGATCTCGCCGGGGTCGGCCAGTGGCGTCGGGACCCCCGGGAACAGCTTGGAGGGGCGCAGGTTGACGTAGTGGTCCAGGGCGAAGCGCAGCTTCAGCAGCAGCCCGCGCTCCAGGACGCCGGAGGGGACGCTGGGGTCGCCGATGGCGCCGAGCAGGATGGCGTCGTGGCCGCGCACCTCCTCGAGCACGCTGTCGGGCAGGGTCTCGCCGGTGCGGTGGTAGAGGCGGGCGCCGAGGTCGTACTCGGTGGTCTCGACCCGGTGCCCGGACCCGTCGAGCACGGCTGCGAGGACCTTCAGCGCCTCGACCGTCACCTCCTGGCCGATGCCGTCGCCGGGGATGACTGCCAGTCGCAAGGTGTCCGCCATGCGCGCGAGGCTACTGGACCCCACCCGTCGGGTGTCCGGCATGCGGTCACCACGTCTCACCTGGTGGACATCAGACCGGGGACCGACCCGGCGGATCGTCCCGTGGTCCGACGACCCCCGCCCACCCCGCTCCTACGCTGGTGAGGTGTCGGCCGAGCAGCGCAACGTCTTCGACCGCGTCGTCAGCTGGACGCGGGCGAACAGCGTCCTGATCGACGCCTCCCTGGCCCTCGGCCTGGCCGCCCTGGCCTGGGCGGGCAGCCTCGCCGACGACGTCGGCGCCCCGGCTGCGGTCGTCGCGCTGGGGATGACGTTGCCGCTGGCCGTGCGCCGCCGGTTCCCGGAGGTCTCCGGGGGGCTGGTCGCCGTCTTCGGGTTGGTCCAGCTGCTCCTGCCCTCGCCCTCCTACGCCAACGTCGCGGTGCTCGTCTCGGTCTTCTCCCTCGCCGGGTACGCCCGGCCGTGGGCCTCGCGCGCAGGCCTGCTGCTGGGCCTGGCCGGGGCGGTGATCTGCTCGGTGCGCTACTTCCCCGTCACCGTGGGCGGGGTCGTCCTGCTGTCCTTCCTCATCGGGTTCTCCGTGCTCGCCAGCTGGTCGCTGGGCAGCCTGCGCCGGGCGCAGCGCCAGAACGAGCTCGCCCTGGTCGAACGGGCCCGGCTGCTGGAGAACGAGCGGGAGAACGAGTCGCGGATGGCCGCGACCACCGAGCGCCAGCGCATCGCCCGCGAGATGCACGACGTCGTGGCCCACTCGCTGTCGGTGATCATCGCCCAGGCCGACGGCGGCCGCTACGCCGCGACCGCGGACCCGCAGGTCGCGGTGCAGGTGCTGGAGACGATCTCCGGCACGGGGCGCCAGGCCCTGACCGACATGCGCAACCTCCTGGGGGTCCTGCGCACCGGCCCCGGCGACGACCGCGCGCCCCAGCCCGACGCCGCGATGATCGGCGACCTCGTCGAGCAGGTGCGGGCCAGCGGGCTGCCGGTCAGCGCCGAGGTCACCGGCGAGCGCCGGGACCTGCCCCCGGCCATCGGGCTGGCCGCGTACCGGATCGTGCAGGAGTCGCTGACCAACGTCCTCAAGCACGCCGGTCCCCGGGCGCGGACGCGCGTGCGGGTGCGCTGGGAGGACGACGGCCTGCGGCTGGAGGTCGACGACGACGGCCGGGGTGCCGCCGCGATGGTCCAGCCGAGCCCCGGCGGGCAGGGGCTGGTGGGGATGTCCGAACGCGCCCGGCTGCACGGCGGGACGGTGCTCAGCGGCCCCCGGCCCGGCGGCGGGTTCTCGGTGCGCGCGAGGCTTCCCTACAGTTCCTGAGGTGAGTCCCTCGCCGATCCGCGTGATCCTCGTCGACGACCAGCAGCTCGTGCGGGCGGGTTTCCGGATGGTCATCGACTCCCAGCCGGACCTGCAGGTCGTGGCGGAGGCCTCCGACGGCGCCGACGCGGTGCGGGTCGTCACGTCGACCGCGGCCGACGTGGTGCTGATGGACGTGCGCATGCCCGGGCTGGACGGGATCGAGGCGACGCGCCGCATCACCGGTTCCCTCGGCGAGGGGGCGCCGAAGGTCGTCGTGCTGACGACGTTCGACCTCGACGAGTACGTGGTGTCGGCCATCGGCGCCGGGGCCAGCGGGTTCCTGCTCAAGGACGCCCCGCCGGAGGAGCTGCTGGCCGCGGTCCGCACCGTCCACGCCGGCGACGCCGTGATCGCGGCCAGTTCGACGCGCCGGTTGCTGCAGCACGTCGGTCCGCTGCTGCGCGCGAGCTCGGCGGTGTCCCCGGCTGCGGCGCAGACGATCCCGGCCGACCTGACCCCGCGCGAGCTCGAGGTCCTGGAGTGCATGGCGCACGGCCTGACCAACGGTGAGATCGCCCAGCGCTTCGTCGTGTCCGAGGCGACCGTCAAGACGCACGTCGGGCGGGTGCTGGCCAAGACCCGTTCCCGCGACCGCGTGCAGGCCGTCGTGCTGGCGTTCTCCGCCGGTCTCGTGCAGCCGGGCGAGGTCCTGCGCGACGCGCGGTAGGCCCCGCGGGGGAAGCGGCGCGGGTGCGGCGGTGTTGTGGACGGGGTGATCGTCGAGCTGTACTCGTCCGCGTTCTGCGCCCCGTGCCGCACCGCGCGCCGGGTCGTGCACGACGCCGCGCGCCTCGTGCCCGCGGCGCAGGTTTCCGAGTTCGACGTCGCCGACGACGTCGAACGTGCTGCGGCGCAGCAGATCACGAGCACCCCCACGATCGTCGTCCGCGACGGGGCGGGCCGCGAGGTGTTCCGGGCCGCCGGCGCCCCGAGGTTGCCGCACCTGCTCGCCGCGATGGCCCGCGCCGTTCCCCCGGAAGGGTGAGCCCACCGGGTCTCACCCGATCAGCGGCTGTCGTCACCGGCACGATCGCCCGAACTTCCTGGGACGACCGGCTGACTCCCGGGCGTCCCCGTGCGCTCGCCGCGGACGTCCGCTGCGCCGACCCGACAGAGAGGTTCCCCGATGACCACCCGCACGCCCACCGCCACCGACCGGCCCTCGACGGCGACCACCGCGACGACGACGCCGCGGGTCGGGAACGCGGCGACCGCGGTCCTGCCGCCGCGGCCGCAGACGTCGCGCGGGCGGCTGCTGGAGACGTTGCGGGCCAGGGCTTCGCGCTGAGAGCGGTTCCACCGGCCGGACCCGCACGCCGCACCCGGTCCCGCACCGGGGCGGGGGCGCCCGGCGGAGGTGCGGCTGCGGGCGGCACGCCCGCGGCCGGCCCGCCGTTGCCGAGGTGGTGAGCAGTCGACGTCAGGAGTGCAGGGTGCCGTTCTCGTTCCGCTGGTCCAAGAGCCTCGGTCGTGGGGTCCGCGTCAGCGCGGGCAGGCGCGGCGTGAGCGTGTCGAAGCGACTCGGACGGGCGACCGTCTCGTCGACCGGGCGCGTGACGGTGCGGTTGTTCAAGGGCCTGAGCTGGCGCGGGAAGCTGTGGTGAGGGGCGGGACCTCTCCGGCCCCGGAGGGGCAGCGAGCAGGGCGGGTGGGGCTGGAACCCACGACCGAGGTTCGCCGACGGCACCACGGTGGACGCACCCGCTGCGGGCCCGGCTACCGGTGAGGGCGGCCACCCCGTCCTGCCGGCCCCGACCGCGACGACGTCAGCGACAGCACTCGCCAGTACGTCACCGCCCACGCGGGTCGGCGCGGTCGTCGGGTCAGAGGTGGTCAGCAGCAGCAGCGCGCTGCTCGTCGAGGAAGACGAGGAAGGCGTCGGTGGCGAGGTTGCGGGTACGGGTCCAGTGCCGGCCGATCGCGGAGACGGCCTGGTCCGTGACCGGGTAGGTCGCACCGCGCAACCTCGTCACGCGGTCTCCGAGGACCTGGGCGGGCTCCTCGCCCCACGCGAGGTCGAGGAGCTGCCGGCGTTGAGCCGGCTGCAGCCAGGCCCACCAGGTCGCCCAGTCGTGCCCGTTCCACAGGTCGTCGGGATGACACTCGAGCACTTCCGCTGCACCTCCTCCGTGACCTGGGCCCTCTCGTCGCTCGATGGCGGCAGCAGGGACGACTACAGGTCTTCCCAGGCGATGTTCGTGGGCCGCCGTCCTGTGGTCAGCCACTGGCGCACCGCCTCGCGAGCGGCGTCCGCGGGCACGAGTTCGGCCGGGGTGGTCCAGCCCCAGTCACCTCCGGTGCGGTACGTCAGCTCCGTCCGGTCCTCAGCGTCCTCGGGGCGTTCGCTGCGGGCGGTGGCGTTGTGGCCGCCCTCCTCGTGGTCCCAGTGCACCGGCACCCGGTCACTGCCCACGCCGACGTCCATGGTCGGGACGTCGAGACGCTCCTCGAAGGGCAGGGTGGTGACGAAGGTGGGCACGACGCAGACCACCCACATCTCGTTCTCGACGTGACCGTCGGGGTACACACCACCGTCCACCCCCCTGCGGAGGGCGTCGAGACGGTCGAGGGCCGCGTCGATCGCGGCCAGGCTCGTGAGCCCTCCCACCGACAGGTCACCGTGCGCCGCAACCTGGTACGGGTAGTCCTCCGACGGCGGGTGGAAGATCATCAGCCTTCTCCAACGACGACACGGGCGTACCCGTCGGGACCGTACACGGTGAGCTTGGAGCCCTTGGGGACCATCCTCGGCAGGAAGTCCTCACACCCGCCCTTGGCGCCCGTGCAGGGCAGACGGTTGATGTACAGGGTGGCTTCCCGCGTGCCGCTGGCGCGCATCTCAGCCGCGGCCTGGGCTTCGACGTGGGTCTTGAGGCGACCGTTCATGCCGGGGCGCGGTCTGGCGATGGCCTCGACCGTGGGGTCGATCCCGCTGGCCCGGTCCTGGACGACTCGGCGGGTGCCGTCGCCCGTGACGAGCGTTCCCCGGGTCTTGGGGTCCTTCGTGCCCCAGGGCGGGACGTCGTCGGCGATCTTCGGGTCGTAGGGGCGACCACCAGCCGGTGTCGCCGGGGTGCTCCCGTCGTTGTTGCCGGGCCGGCCCTGCCACCCGGGGTCGGCTTGGCGGTCCTTCAACGACCGGTCCAGCGTGGAGAAGTCGCCGGCCAGCCCAGCCCCACCCGCAGCTGTGATCCCGGCGCCGCCCACGGCGACTGCGGCGCCGGCGGCGTTGGCGGGAACCCCGACCACTGCGCCGACACCCGTGATGTCGGCGCCGACCCCACCGAGGAAGAGAGCCCCGCCACCGAGCATCAGCGTCATCCCGCCGAGCAGCTCGCTGGAGTGGGCCAGGAGGTCCAGCAGCTCGCCGGGGTCGTCGCGGTAGTGCTCGGCGACCCCGGTCAGGACGTCCCAGGTGTGCACGGTGTTCAAGACGGGCAGGGACGCCACGGCCGCAGCAGCGGACAGCGCCTGCTCCCACCACGGCACGTCGGTGTCGACGGTCCCCGCCGACGGAGCCGGCGGAGTGATGGAGCGCAGGTGGTCGGCGGAGTCGTCGATGAGGTTCGCGCACCGGCGCAGGTCCGCCTCGCACGTCGCGCGCAGCCCCTCAGCCTCCCGCCGCAGGTGCTGCAGGCGGGCGGTGGCGTGCTGCACGTCGCCGTCCGCCGTGGCGGCAGCAGCCGGGTCCAGCACGGCGGCGGCCATCGCCGAGCGTCCCTGCGCAGCACTGAGGTCGCGGTCGGTCGCGTCGGCCTGCACGGCCAAGGAGCGCATCCGGTCCTGCGCCTGCTCCAGCAGTCGCGCCGCCACCGTCAGGTCGTGGGCGGTGGCCTCGCAGGCCGTCGCAGCGCGAGAGGCCTTCCCGGAGGTGTCGAGGGTCATCGCGCCGTGGGCGGTGGCCGCCTGCCCGCTCCACCCCGCAACCGTGGACGCACCGACCAGCCGGGACGAGGTCCGGCTCAGAGTGTCGGCGTGGTCGGTGAACGTGGCCGCTGCCGCGCGCAGGGCGCCGGGGTCACCGGTGATCGGCGCGAAAGCCTCTGCTGCGGTGGCGGTGCTCACTTCGGGACCCCGGTGTGCGGGACAGCGCCGGCGAGGGCGTCGTCCTCCTCCTGGAACGTGCGGGCGCTCAGCACGTCGAAGGCACCCACGGCCGAGGTGGCGGTGGCCAGGGCGGTCAACGCGGCCTGTGCCGCGCCGACGACGCCGGAGACCGCGGCGTCCAGACCGCCGGGGCACTCGGCGCCGGCGTCGAAGGAGAACGCCGAGGCGGTGCGGGCCTGGTCCAGTTCGGTGCCCCACCGGCCGACCTCGACGCCGAGGCCGATCACCGCCAGGGTGTTCATCTCCAGATCGGCCACGGTGAGCGACCGTAGGGCCGCGTCCGAGCTGTACCGGGACTGTTCGGGGCAGGCTCACCCGATCGCCCCCGCGGGCGTGACCCGGCGGCGGTACGCGCGTCACGATGGGACGAACGGCACCCCACAGGCCGTCACCAGCAGCGGGACCCCGCACGTGAGGACGGGCGAGCACGACGGCGCGACTGACATGCGTCGGCAGCGATGACGTTCGACGTCTGCGCCGGCCTCTTCGACGACGAGCTCGACGGCGTGGCGGACCGGATGGATGCCGCGGTGGCCCGTGCGGACAACTGCGGACCGACGTCCGGGTCCTGGATCTGCGGAAGGCCGTCGGCGACGTCGCACAAGCCCCCGAGCTGGGCGAACGAGGGTGGGGCGGGTGGGGCTCGAACCCACGACCGAGGAATTATGAGTTCCCTGCTCTGACCGACTGAGCTACCGCCCCGGACTTCCAGCCTACCGGCGGCTCGTCTCCGGCCGGCCCGGCAGGCCAGGGCACCAGCAACGTGAAGGCCAGCAGACCGAACCCCTCCACGCCGAGCGGTTCGACGAGGGAGAACCCGGCGTACCGGGCGTACCGGGCCAGCGTCGAGGGACGCATGACGGTGCCCGTCGCCACGGAACCGGGCGTCGTCATGCTGTCGGGCAGGCAGGCGAGGACGCTCCACCCGTGCATCATCCGTTCGACGGGGTCGCCCACGGGGGCGGGCTCCTCCGCGACGGCCTCGTCGACGACCAGGACCGCCCCTGCCTCGGTCAGCGATCGCCGCGCGGCGTCGAGGACCGCGACGGGGTGCGGCAGGTCGTGGACGCACTCGAAGGCCGTGACGAGGTCGAACGGGCCGCCGAAGCCGGTGGCGTCGCCCGCGTCGGCGAGCCGGATCTGGACACGGTCGTCCAGTCCCGCCTCGTGCACGTCGGCGCGCGCGGAGTCCACCGAGGGCGCGTCGACGTCGAGGCCCACCACGGTCGTCGCGGGCCACGCACGGGCGATGGCGATGCTGGACCAGCCTGCGCCGCAACCGATGTCGGCGACGGTCCCGGCCCGCGCGAACCGGTCGGCGAGGTCGGGGACGGAGTTCACGGTCCCGGCGAGGGCCTTCTCGAACCAGGGCCGGTTGGCGGCGGCCTGAGCGTTGCGGACGTCGTCGCCGAACTGCGCCCACCCCACGCCGGTACCGGCGCGGTAGGCCTCGAGCAGGTGCGGCACCTGCACCGCGAGCCCGGCGAGCAGCCGCGCCAGGGGTACCGAGAACCGCAGGTCGTGCTCGTCGACGAGGGTCTGGCGCACTCCGGGGGCCAGGCCGTACCGGCCGTCCGGTCCCTGCCGCAGGAGTCCCGTCGCCGCCTGCTGACGGCACCGCTCGCGGGCGCAGCGGCGGGCCGTGCCGGTGCGCCGGGCCAGCTCGTCGGGGTCCGCGGGCGCGGCCTCGAGGGCCCGGTACCAGCCGAGCCGGTCCCCCAGGTGCACCGACAGCAGGTCCATCGTGCCCAGGGCCGCCTCGCCCAGTCGTTCCGCGAGGAGGTCGGCGGCCGGCTCCTCGTCCTCGGGGTCCCCGTCACCGGTGGTGGTCACGGGTCGCACGATCCTCGTCCGCCGTGCCGTTGTCACCCCTCACCCGTTCCTCACCCCGGCGGGGTGCGGGCCGGGACACCGGGGACCAGGAGTTCCCCGCTCCGGCCGGCTGGGTCACCGACCCGGGCGGGTCGACTTCACGGGCGCAACGCCGGGGCGTCGACCGCGCAGTGGCTGCACGCGGGGGCGGTGGGCGCGCGGCCCGGGTCGCGGATCGTCAGCGCGGCGAGGACTCCCCCGAGCACGCACACGCCCGCGGCGAGCACCGCGGCGGTGTGCAGGCCGGCGACGAGCGCGGCCGGCGGGAGCGCCCGGGAGGCGTCGAGCCCGACGAGCGCGGGCAGCACCGCGACCGACAGCAGCCCGGCGGTGCGGGCGACGACGTTGTTCGTCGCCGAGGCGACGCCGGCGTGCTCGACCGGGGCCGCCGCGAGCGCCGTCGAGGTCAGGGGCGCGACGGTGACGGCCAGCCCGAGACCGAAGACGAGGACGGCCGGCAGGACCTGCGTGAGGTAGTCGCCGCGCTGGTCGACGCGGACCAGCAGCAGCAACCCGGCGGCGACGACGACCGGGCCGGCGCTCAGCTGCAGCCGCGGCCCGCGACGGGCGGCGAGCGCCCCGGAGCGGGCGGACAGCAGCAGCATGACCAGCGTGACGGGCAGCAGCGTGGCGCCCGCGGCCAGCGGGCTGTAGCCGGCGCCGTCCTGCAGGACCACCGGCAGCAGGAACAGGGTGGCGCTGAGGGCGCCGTAGACGACGAAGGTCACGGCGTTGACCCCGCTGAACTGCCTGCGGCGGAACAGGTCCAGCGGCAGCAACGGGTCGCGGGCCCGGGCCTGGCGCAGCAGGAAGGCTCCGAGCAGGACGACCCCGAGCACCAGGGGCACGAGGACGGAGCCCGACGCCCACCCCGTCGCACCGGCGCCCACGAGCCCGGAGGTCGCGGCGGCGAGCGCCGCGGTGACGAGCACGGCACCGGGCCAGTCGACGCGTCCGTGCGCGCCGGGCGCCCGGGTCTCGGGGACGTGCCGGGCGGCCACGACCAGGACGACGACGGCGAGCGGCACGTTGAGCAGGAACAGCCAGCGCCACGAGGCGACCTGCAGCAGCCACCCGCCGAGCAGGGGTCCGAGCGCCGTCGCGACCCCGCCCAGCCCGGACCAGGCGCCGATGGCGCGGGCCCGGTCCGCGGGCCGGAAGGACGCCTCGAGGATCGCGAGGCTGCCGGGGGTCAGCAGCGCGGCACCGACGCCCTGCAGCGCCCGCGCGGCGACGAGGGTGCCCGCGCCGGGCGCGAGCCCGCACAGCAGGGAGGCGAGCGCGAACCAGGCGACGCCGAGGCAGAACACCCGGCGGCGGCCGAAGCGGTCCCCGAGGCTGCCGCCGAGCAGCAGCAACCCGGCGAGGGTGAGGGTGTAGGCGGTGACGACCCCCTGCAGCGCGGTGAGGTCCACGTCGAGGTCGCGGCCGATCGTGGGCAGCGCGACGTTGACGACGCTGGCGTCGAGGGAAGCCAGGCCCGAGCCGAGGATCGTCGTGAGCAGCACCCAGCGCCCTGCGGGGCTGGCGTAGGCGATCCCGTCTCCTGCGGCGGCCATGCGCGCAGGCTAGGGCAGGGCCGGACGCCCGGGTACCCCGCCGCGACGAGGCGGGCGGGCACGACCGGCCGCGGGCCGGGTCGTGGACGCATCGCGCCGAACCTGTTGGCGCGATGCGTCCACGACCCACCACCCCGGCGCCGGTGTGGGCGACCGGTCCTGACCCGCACGAGGCACCGTCAGCCGGTCTCGAGCTCACCCAGCGCGTCGTGGGCCTGCGCGAGCGCCTGCACCCGTTCCCGGCCGCGCCGTCCCCTCCGGGCCAGCACCCCTTCGGCCAGGAGCGCGGCGGTGGTCATGACGGCGGCGTAGCTGTCGAAGGCCCCGGGACCCTCGACGGGGACCACGAGCCGGTGCGCGACCGGGGCCGCCGCCGGGCCGGCGGCGGGGTCGGTGAGCAGGACGCAGGGGACGCCGAGGGTGGCGGCGTGCTCGAGCGCGGCGGCCACCGACGGCGTGCGCCGGCGGAAACCCACCACGACCAGGACGTCGCGGCCGTCGAGGCCGGTGAGCTCCTCGGCCACCGTCTGCCCCGGCACCGGCCCCACGGTGACGTCGGGCCGGGCCTGCAGGAGCTGCTCGCGCAGGTGCAGGGCCACGGGGTAGCTGTTGCGCCAGCCCAGGACGAGGACGCGGCGGGCCAGGGCCAGCAGGTCCGTCACGGCCTCGAGGTCCACGTCGGCGAGGTGGGCGGCGGCGCGGGACAGGTTCTCGGTGTCGTGGGCGACGTGGGCCTGCACCGGGCTGCGTCCGGCCGGCAGGCCCCCCAGCGGGACCCCGCGGGTGCGCAGCGCGCGGGCGTCGGCGCGGGCCTGGGCGTAGGAGGAGAAACCCAGCCGGCGGAAGAACCGGCTGACCGTCGCCTTCGACGCCCCGCACAACTCGGCCAGTTCCGCACCGCTGTACCCGGCCAGGTCGACGTCGTGCTCGAGGACGAACCGGGCCAGGTGCCGCTCGGCGGGGGTCAGCTGCGCCCAGGAACCCTCGATGCGTTCCCGGACGCTGCCCCCCTGCGGCCCGGCCACGGTCACGACCGCCGGGCGGCGAGGTCGAGGACCGTGGCCTCGAACGCATCCAGCCCCGCGGCGACGTCGTCGTGGGTGACGTTCTCCGCCGGGGCGTGGCTGACCCCGTCCTCGCAGCGCACGAACAGCATCGCGACGGGGGTGATGGCCGCGATGGCCATGGCGTCGTGACCGGCGCGGCTCCAGATCCGCAGCGGGGCGGTGTCGCCGGTGGCCGCGATCCCCGCCGTCACCGACCCGGTCAGCCCCGCGTCGCAGTACACCCCGGGCGCGCTGTGCACCTCCGTGAGCTCGAACCCCAGCCCGCGGCCGGTGCAGAACTCCTCGGCGTGCGCGCGGATCGCCTCGACCAGCCCGTCGCGGTCCTCGTCGTGCTCGGCGCGCACGTCGAGGGAGAACTCCACGAGCCCCGGGACGACGTTCACGCCGCCCGGGAACGCCTGCAGCCGACCGACGGTCGCGATGCCGCCGCGCTGCACCGCGAGCCGTTCCACCGCGAGGACCACCTCCGACGCACCCACGAGCGCGTCCCGGCGCCGCGGGTACGGGGTTCCGCCCGCGTGCCGGGCCTGGCCCACCACCCGGCCGGTGAAGCGGCGGGCCCCGGCGATCGACGTGACGACCCCGAGGGGACGGTCGGCGGCCTCCAGGAGCGGGCCCTGCTCGATGTGCAGTTCGAGGTAGCCGACGAGTTCGGCGGGTTCTCGCGCGGCCTCGTGCACGCGGGCCGGGTCGAGGCCGAACGCCTCGGCGGCCCGGCGGACGGTGGTCCCGTCGCGGTCGGCGCGGTCCCACCACTCCTCGTGCCAGTTCCCGGCGACCGCGGAACTGCCCATCAGCGCGGTCGAGAACCGGGTGCCCTCCTCGTCGGAGAACGCCACGACCTCCAGGGCGAACGGCAGGTCCCCGGCCCGGGGAGCCAGCCGGCGGGCCACCTCGATCGCGCTGAGCACCCCGAGGATCCCGTCGTAGCGGCCGGCGTCGGTGACGGTGTCCAGGTGCGAGCCCAGGACCAGGGCCGGCAGGCCGGGTTCGCGCCCCTCCAGCCGTCCCCACTGGTTGCCGGCCTGGTCGCGCCAGGTGCGCATCCCCACCTCGGTCATCCAACCGGCGGCCATCGCGTTGACCCTCGCGTGCTCGGGTGAGAGGTGGACGCGCTCGATGCCGTGCTCGATCGCCGAGACCGCGGCGAGCTCGTCGCACCGGTCCAGCACCCGCTGCGCAGCGCTCATCGGGCGTAGACCTCCTGCGCGGCAGCGGTTCCGCCCCCGGGTGCGACAGGCGCACCGTGCGCCCGCAACACCTGTTCCAGGGACGCCAGCGTCACCAGGACGGCGTCCTTGCGCGCGTTGTAGCCCATCGTGCCGATGCGCCACACCGTGCCGGCCAGCGGGCCGAAGCTGGTGCCGATCTCGATGCCGTAGTCGTGCAGCATCTCAGCGCGGACGGCCTCGCCGTCGACGACCGCAGGGATGTGGACGGCGACGACGTTGGTCATCTTGTGCGCGACGTCGCCGTAGACCTCCAGTCCCAGGCCCTGGACCCCGGCGAGCATCGCCTCCCCGTGCAGGCGGTGCCGGGCGATCCCCTGTTCCAGCCCCTCCTCCAGCACCAGCCGGGCGCACTCGCGCGCGCCGTAGAGCATGGTGGTGGCCTCGGTGTGGTGGTTCAGCCGCTTCGGGCCCCAGTAGTCCAGGACCATGCCGAGGTCGAAGTAGTTGGACCGGATCCGCACGGCCTGCGGGACGGTGTCCTCCTCGGAGTCGGGGTCGGCGCGCAGCCCCGCCTCGACGCTGCGCCGGGCGTCGACGACGGCCACGGCCCGCGGGGACAGCGACAGCGGGGAACTGCCCGAAGGGCCGCCCAGGCACTTCTGCAGCCCGGCCGTCGCGGCGTCGACCTCCCAGGCGTCCATCTCGAAGGGGTTGCCGGCCAGGGAGGCGGTGCAGTCGACGTAGAGCAGCGCGTCGTAGCGGTGGCACATCGCCCCGACGCCCTCCAGGGGCTGGTTCATCGTCGTGGAGGTGTCGCCCTGCACGAGGGCGACGAGGGCGGGGCGGACCTCGCGGACGGCCTCCTCGAGGGCCTCGAGGGTGAACACCTGCCCCCAGGGGACCTCGCGGACGTGGACCTCGGCGCCGCAGCGCTCGGCGATCTCGCGCAGCAGGTGCCCGAAGCGGCCGAACACCGGGACCAGCACCTTGTCGCCGGGGGTGATGAGCGAGACGAGGGCGGCCTCGATGCCGGCGCGCGAGGTGCCGTCGATGAGGACGGTGGCCTCGTTGCGGGTGCGGAACACCTCGCGGTAGAGCGCCTGCGTCTCGCTCATGTACGCCGTCATCGCCGGGTCGTACTGGCCGACGAGCTGGGCGGACATGGCCCGCAGGACGCGCGGGTCGACGGTGATGGGCCCCGGGCCCATGAGCAGGCGCGGCGGCGGAGCGACGGGAGCCCCGACGGCGGTGCGCAGGAGGGCGGCGTCTCGGATCGTCTGTTCCACGTACGGCATCCTATGCAACGATCGTTCCACCCCGACACCCCTGGGAGCGCCTCGTGACGGTCCACCACCTGCCCTCCACCCCCGCCACCGTCCGGTGGGGCGAACTGCCCGTCGCCGGCGACCGCCCCGTGCTCGAGGTCGACCCCGGCGACGTCGTGGTCGTCGACACCGTCAGCCACGAGGGGATCCTGGAGGACCAGGGCCGCGACCCCGTGGCGTTCTTCACCGCCCGCGGGATCGAGGCCGCCGCGGTGCTGCCCGACGCCGTCGAGATCGCCCGCTCGGTCCCCCACGACCCCGCCGTCCACGGCCCGCACGTCGTCACCGGTCCGGTCCTGGTCCGCGGCGCCCGTCCCGGCGACGTCCTGTCGGTCACCGTCGAGGAGCTCGTCCTGCGCGCCGACCACGGCGTCGTCAGCAACCGGCACGGCCGCGGCGCGCTGCCCGCCGAGTACCCCGCCGGGGGCGCCGAGGTGTTCTCCGTGCTGGCCCGGGTCGAGACCGACCCCGCCACCGGTGCGCGGCGCGGCTCGATGCCGATCGGCCCGGACACCGGCGCCCGCGTCCGGTTCCCGCTCAAACCCTTCCTCGGCCTCGTCGGCGTCGGCACCCCCGGCCCGCAGCGCCTGCACTCGGTGCCCCCCGGGATGCACGGCGGCAACCTCGACGTGTCGGTCCTCGGGGTCGGTTCCACGCTGCACCTGCCCGTCCAGGTCGACGGCGCCCTGTTCCACACCGGCGACCCGCACTACTCCCAGGGCGACGGCGAGGTCGCGCTCACCGCGTTCGAGGCGCCGCTGCGGGCCCGGCTGCGCCTCGACCTCCTGCCCGCCGACGCCGTGCGGGTCCGCGACGCGCTGTGGGGCGAGACCCCGGACCTGCTCGTGCCCCTCGGGATCGACCTCGACCTCGACGAGGCGCTGCGCAAGGCCGTGCGCACCGCCATCGCCCTGCTCGTCGACCTGGGCATGGACCCCGCCCACGCCCTGGCCTACCTGTCGGCCGCCGGCGACTTCGCGGTCTCCCAGGTCGTCGACCGCGTCAGCGGGGTCCACGGCCTGATCCGCAAGGCCGACCTCGTCGAACTGCCCGGGGTGCGGGGGCGCTGAACCCGCGGGGGCGGGTCAGCCGACCCGCCCCTGGTGCTGCAGCACGGCCAGCGACGGGGCCCGGTCGCGTTCGATGTGGGCGAAGGCCAGGGCCTCGGCCATGCGGACGTCGCCGCGGGTGATGGCCGCGGCGAGCTCGACGTGGTCGTGGAAGGCGTCGTGCACGTCGAGTTCGGACGTGAGGTGGAACAGCCACTGCACCCGCCCGGAGACCGAACGCATGGACGCCTGCATCAGCACGTTGCCCGTCAGTTCCACGACGGCCTCGTGGAACCGGGTGCTGGCCTCGGCGATGCGGTAGGCGTCACCCTCCTCGACGACCGCCTCGGCGTGCCGCAGGGCCTTTTCCAGCGCCGCGGTCGACGCGCCCCGGCCGGCGGCGCGCGCGGCGTGGCCGGCCGCCCCCACCTCGAGGACCTCCCGCAGGTCGAACAGGTCGTTGACCAGCTGCTCGGTCCAGGTGGTCACGACTGCCCCGCGCCGGGCCGCGGTGACGACGAAGCCCTCCATCTCCAGCATGGGCACCGCCTCGCGCAGCGGCACGCGCGAGACGCCCAGGTCCTCGGCGACGCGCAGTTCCACCAGCTTGTGACCCTGGGGGTACTGCCCGCGGATGATGAGCTCGCGCAGGCGGGTGTGGATCTGGCGGGACAGCGACACCGGGACGGTGTCCGCAGGAGACGTCAGAAGGGTCATCGACCTGGTTCTCTCGGGGTGGTCTCGGGCGGTCTCGGTCCTGGGTCCTCGGCAGTCGTCGGCAGGGACGGCCCGGGCCGGTGGGCCCGGACCGTCCCCCGGAGAACCTAGCGCCGTGGACGGGTGGGGGTCACTGCGCGATCCCGAGCTTGCTGAAGTCCAGCTCGTTGGCGCCGATGTTGTGCGACTGCTCCACGCCGGTGAGCCACTTCTGGGCCAGCACCCAGTCCTTGTTGTAGGACAGGTTGTAGTAGCAGCCCGTCTTGGCGTACTCCTCCGCCGCCGCGACGTACAGGGCGTCGTCGCCGGTCGCGACCGCCCGGTCGAGCTGGGCGTTCACCTCGGGGACCTCGCAGCCGAAGTAGTTGATGCCGCCGGAGGCGTCCCAGAACACGTGGCCCCACATGTAGGGCGACCCGCCGTCGGGGCCGTTGTTGCCGTCGAAGAACGCGTCGGGTCCCTGGGTGGGGTCGTTGATCCAGCCGAACACCTGCGACGTGGGGTAGGACGCCGCCGTCGCCTTGATGCCCAGGGCCTGCAGCTTCGCCGCCTGGATGTTGGCCATCTGCTCGGCGTTGGTGTTCCCGCTGGCGAACCCGATGGTCATGTCCGTCCCCGCCGGCAGCGTCTTGGCGTAGGCCTCCATGACCGAGGGGTCGTACGTGAGTTCCTGCTTGTCCGCACCGCCGGGGATCATCCCCTTGGCGTACAGGGTCGTCGCCGGTTCGGACCGGTTGCCGAGGACCTGGTCGACGAGGGACTTCTGGTCGATGCTCTGCAGGAACGCCAGCCGGGCCTGCTGGCTCTTGAAGAACTCCTTGGTCGGGTTCACGGTGACGAGGGCGGACTGCAGGGTCGGCAGCAGGTAGCTGGCGTAGTCCTTCGAACCCTCGTACTTCTTCAGGCTCGAGGACGGCAGCGCGGCCACGACCGCCGACACGTCGCCGTGGTCGAAGGCCAACTGCAGGGCCGAGGCGTCGGTGTAGATGGGCAGTTGCACCGTCGTGAACGGCGACTTGTCGCCCCAGTAGCCGTCGTAGCGCTTCAGCGTCCACGAGGTCCCCGGCTGCGCGGCGGCGATGGTGTACGGGCCGGTGCCGACGTCGTGGGTCTGCAGGTACGTCTGGGTGTCGTCCGAGCCGGCGTTGGCGGCCAGGGCGGTCGGAGACTCCATCTTCGGCCCGAACGGGGAGGCCAGGTAGTCCAGGAACGCCGAGTTGGGGGCGGACAGGGTGACGACCGCGGTCAGGTCGTCCGGGGTCGCCACGTCCTTCACGCCCTCGACCATGTACGCCGCACCGCCCTTGACGGCCGTGCGCCGGTCGAAGGCGACCTTCACCGCCGCGGAGGTGAACGGGGTTCCGTCGTGGAACGTCACGCCCTGGCGCAGGTGGAACGTGAAGACGGTGTTGTCGGCGTTGACGTCCCACGTCGTGGCCAGTCGCGGGGCGATCTCGACGGAGTCCTTGTCGTCGGCGTACTGCACCAGCCCCTCGTAGGTGTTCAGGACGATCGCCAGGCCGTTGTTGGCGTAGTAGACGTCCGGGTCCGGGGGCTGGCCGATGTCGCCGAGCAGACCGACGGTGAGCGTGCCGTCGGTGGGGGCGGCCTTCGGGGCGCCGGAGTCGTCTCCCCCGCCGGAGCAGGCGGCGAGGGCGAACAACGGCACCGCGGCGGCGGCGACGAGCAGGGTGCGCGTCCGGCGGCCGATCGAGCTGAACCTCATGGTTCTCCTCAAGGGGGTGGGTGGCGCTCGCCCTCAGGCGAGGCGGGGGTCGGCCGCCGTCTGCAGGACGTCGGCGAGGGTGTTGACGACCACGTAGACGGCGCCGAGGACGAGCGTCACGGCGGCGATGGCGGGGTAGTCGGAGGTGGGGATGCTGCTGGCGAGGTAGTTGCCCATCCCGGGCCAGCTGAAGACCTGTTCCACCACGACCGTCCCGGCGAACAGGAAACCGAGCTGGAGACCGGCCATGGCCAGCGACGGGCCGATGGAGTTGCGCACGACGTGCCGGGCCAGCACGGCGGCCTGCCCCAGCCCCTTGGAGCGGGCGGTGCGGACGTGGTCGGCGGCCAGGGTGGCCTCCAGCCCCGCGCGCAGGATGCGGCCGATGGCCAGCGCCGGGGCGATGGCCAGCACCGTGGCCGGCAGGACCAGGTGCGCCAGTTCCGAGCCCGGGCCACCGTCGCCGCGACCGGAGCCCGGCAGCCAGTCGAGGTGGGCGTAGAACACGACGATGCCGACCAGGGCGAGCAGGAACGGCGGGGCGGTCGCGACGACCAGCAGCACCCCGCGGCCGATCCCGGCCAGCGGCCAGGACAGCGCCGAGGACGCCGCGAACAGCGCGGCCAGCAGCAGGGCGACGACGAACGCCGCGAGGACGAGTTCGAGCGTGGCCGGGAACGCGGTGGCCAGGTCGGTCGCCACCGGCCGGTGGGTCCGGTAGGAGGTCCCGAAGTCCCCCCGCACGGCGTGGCCGAGGAAGCGCAGGAACTGCACGGGCAGCGGGTCGTCGAGGCCGAGGCGGCGCCGTTCGGCGGCCACGGCCTGCCGGGAGGCGTTGGCCCCCAGGGCCGCGCGGGCGGGGTCGCCCGGGGAGATCTGCTGGAGCAGGAAGACGACGGCGCTGAGGACGAGCAGCACGACGGCCAGGGCGCCGGTGCGGCGCAGCAGGAACCGCAGCACGGGGTTCACCTCCGGGGTCCGAGCAGGGTGCGGATGCCGTCACCGGCGAGGTTGGCGACGAGGCTGAGCACCAGCACCGCCACCCCCGGCACGACGGGCACCCACCAGGCGCTGAGCAGCAGCTGGGTGCCGGCGGCGGTGTCGGCGCCGAGCTCGGCGGCCGGTGCGGGCTGGCCCAGGCCGAGGAAGGACAACCCGGCCAGCAGCAGGACGACGTTGCCGATGTCGAGGCTGGCGGTGACCACGGCCGTGGGGACGACCCCGGGCAGCACGTGCCGCAGGACGAGGCGGCCCCGGCCGACGCCGGCCAGGCGGGCGGCCTCGACGTGCGGGCGGGCGACGACGGAGCGCACCTCGGCGCGGACCAGCCGGGCGTAGTAGGGCCACCAGACGATCGACATGCCGAGCAGGGTGTTGCGCAGTCCCGGACCCAGGGCGGCCACCAGGGCGATGGCGACGAGGGTGGAGGGCAGGGCGAGGAACAGGTCGGTCACGCGCATGAGCACCGCGTCGACCCAGCCGCCGCCGACCCCCGCGGCGACGCCGACGACGCCCCCCACGAGCAGTCCCACGGCCACCACGGCCAGCGCCGAGAACCACGAGGTCTGCAGGCCGAACAGCGTGCGGGACAGGACGTCGCGCCCGATGGAGTCGGTGCCCAGCAGGTGCTCGGGAGAGCCCGGGGGCAGCTGCGGGGCCGCGACCGGCTGGATCGGGTCGTCGGGGGCCAGGAAGCGCGCGAGGACGGCGAGCAGGGTCAGCGCGACCAGCAGGCCGACCAGCACCCAGGCGGCCCGCCGCCCGGTGCGACCGCGGCCGGTGATCACCGGCCGCGCGGTGCGGCGGGGCAGGACGACGGTGCTCACCGGACCACCTCGATCTCGGGGACGGAGGCGACCAGCGCCCGGGTGTACGGCTCGCGGGGGGCGCCGACGACGGCCTCGGCGTCGTCGATCTCGACGACGCGCCCGCGTTCGACGACGGCGATCCGGTCACCCACGAACCGGGCGACGGCCAGGTCGTGGGTGACGAACAGGACGGTCATGGCCAGTTCGGCCCGCATGTCGCGGATGAGGTTGAGGGTCGTCGCGGCCAGCGAGGCGTCCAGGGCGCTGGTCGGTTCGTCGCACAGCAGCACCGCGGGCCGCACGACGGTCGCGCGGGCCAGGGCGACCCGCTGGCGCTGGCCGCCGGACAGGTCGGCCGGGCGCAGCCGGGCCACCGAGGTGGGCAGCCCGGTGCCCGCGAGGGCCTCCTCGACCCGCCGGGTGGTCTCGGCGCGCCCGAGGCGCAGGGGGGCCAGCCGCTCGCGCAGGGTCTCCCCCACGGTGAGCCACGGGGTCAGCGAGGACCCGGCGTCTTGGAACACCATCTGGGCCCCGCCGGCGGCGACGGTGACGCGCCCGGAGGTGACGGGCACGAGCCCGGCGACCGCCCGCAGGACCGTCGACTTGCCCGACCCGCTCTCCCCCACGATGGCCAGGGCCTGTCCCGCGGCGACCTCGAGGCTGACGCCGCGCACGGCCTCCACGGTGCGGCGACGGCGGCCGTGGCCGGTGGTGTAGGTGACCGCGACGTCGTCGAGGACGACCGCCGGTCCCTGCGTGGACGGGGTGGACGGGGTGGCGCGGACGGGGACCGCCGCGGCGGGGGCCGGCGCGGTGATCGTGGCGGTCGCGGCGCGGACGGTCTCGTCCCCGAACCAGCAGGCGGCGCCGTGCCCGGGCGTCGGCCGGGAGTCGTCGAGCCCCGGCGCCGCGGTGGCGCAGCGGTCGACGGCCAGCGGGCAGCGGGCCCGGTAGGCGCAGCCGTGCGCGCGGTCCGCGGGGGTCAGGGTGTCGGCGACCAGCGTGGGCAGACGGCGGGAGCGGTCGAGGGTCAGGGACAGCCGCGAGCGCAGCAGGCCCGCGGTGTAGGGGTGCGCGGGCGCGCCCAGGACCTGCGCGGTCGATCCCACCTCGGCGAGCCGGCCGGCGTACATGACGGCGATGCGGTCGGCGATCTGCGCGGCGACGCCCAGGTCGTGGGTGATGAGCAGCACGCTGCACCCGAGGTCGTCGCGCAGCTCGCGCAGCAGGGCGAGCAGTTGCGCCTGCACGGTGACGTCGAGCGCGGTCGTCGGCTCGTCGGCCACGACCAGGGCGGGGCGGCCGGCGATGGCGATCGCCGCCATGACCCGCTGGCGCAGCCCGCCGGACAGCTCGTGCGGGTACACCCGGAACCGCAGTTCCGGGTCCGGCACGCCCATCGCGCCCAGGAGCCGGACGGCCCCGTCCCGGTCCTGCCCGGCCTCGACGATCTGCCGGCCGATGCGCATGGTCGGGTTCAGCGAGGTCATCGGGTCCTGGAACACCGCGCCGAGCGCGCTGCGGCGGGCGGCGCGACGAGCGGACTCCGGCCCGTGCGCCATGTCGGTCCCGAGCACGTCGACGCGGCCGGTGACGTGCGGGCGGGCGGTCTCGGGCAGCAAACCCAGGAGGCTGAGGGCGAGCATGCTCTTGCCCGAACCGGACTCCCCGACGAGCCCGACGATCTCGCCGCGGGCCACGTCGAGGTCGACGCCGCGCAGCACCTCGGAGCGGACCCCGCCGCGTTCGAGCGACACGTGCAGGTCGCGGACGCTGGCCGTGGGGGCCGGGACGGCGGTGGGGGCCGCCGCGGCGCTCACGCGAGCCCTCCCCCGGCCGGGACCGCCACCGCGCCCGCCTGCTGGTCCCCCGGGTGGTCCGCCAGGTGGGCGGCGATGGCCCGCGGCTGGGTGAACCACACCCGGTCGCGGTGGGAGCCCAGGTGCCGCAGGGCCCGGTCGAGGGCGCGCAGCCGGAAGGGGGCCCCGGAGATGAACGAGTGCACGACGACGCTCATGACCAGCGGCTGCTCCTCGGAGCGTTCGAGCAGTTCGTCGAACTCGTCGACGACCATGTCCGCGAACTCCGTGGCCGACGCCGCGCGGCCCACGACGGTCGTGCTGTCGTTCACCTCCAGCGCGTAGGGCAGCGTCAGGAGCGGACCGGCCCCGGTCGCGAGCGGCACGGGCCGGTCGTCCAGGCGCAGGTCGAGCAGGTAGCGGTAGCCGGCGGCGGCGAGGTTGTCGAGCGTCGAGGGCGTGTGCGTGAGCCACGGGCTGGACCAGCCGCCGGGGGCGACACCCTCCTCGGCCTCGATGCGGGCCGCGACGGCACGCAGGTACCCGGCCTCGTCGGCCGCGGACATCGCGGCCAGGGAGTCGGAGTTCGAGACGCCGTGGCCGACGAACTCGGCGCCCGCGCGCCGGGCGGCGGCGACGAGTTCGGGGGCGGTGTCGTACAGGGCGGTGTTCAGCAGCACCGTCGGCGGGATGCCGTGGCGCTCCAGCCGTTCCAGCAACCGGAAGGCACCGACGCGGTTGCCGTAGTCGCGCCAGGAGGTGTTGACCAGGTCGGGGGCGGCGACGTCGGGGACGATGTCCTCGGTCTGCCCGGCCCCGAACCGGTACTCCTCCAGGCCGATCGCCACGTAGACGGCCAGGCGCCGGCCGCCGGGCCACACCGGGCCCGGGGCCGCGGTGATGGGCCGGTAGTCCCACAGGGCGTGCCCGGGGGCGGGAACTGCGTCGTGCGTCATCCGATCCACCTGTTCATGCCGACGTCGGTGCGGGCGGCCCGGCGGACCACGGCGTCGTACGCCGGGAGCAGGGCGTCGGCCGCGGCCCACGTGCGTTGGAGGGCTGGCAGGCGGGCGGCGTGCAGGTCGCGCGCCTCCGCCAGGAGGGAGTTCTCGTCGACGGACACCACGCGCCCGTCCTCGGCCACCACGCGGCCGGCGACGAGGGTCATGACGACGCTGCCGCCGTTCTCGCAGTAGACGAGCTGACCGCGCAGGTCGTTGAAGGGGGTGAAGGCCGGGGCGTGCAGGTCGAGCAGGACGAGGTCGGCCTGCGCGCCGACCGCCACCCGCCCGATCCGGCCGGTCTGGCGCATCGCGGCCGCGCCGCCCTCCCAGAGGGCGTCGAGGACCTCGGCGGGCGTGGGCCACTGCTCGGCGTCCAGGCCGGAGACGTTGTGCACCAGCCCGGCGGCCTTGACCACGCCCCAGACGTTGACGCTGTCGTCGCAGATCGCCTCGTCCACGCCGAGCGCGATCGGGATCCCGCGGTCGCGCACCGCCCGGAACGGCATGACGCCGCTGCCCAGGCGCAGGTTGCTGACGGGGTTGTGGGCCACGACGGCCCCGGCGGCGGCGATGAGGTCCAGATCGTCGTCGTCGACCCAGACGGCGTGGATGACGTTGACGCGCTCGCTGAGCAGACCGAGGTCGGCGGTGTAGCGGACCAGGCTGCGGCCCGAGAAACGTTCCTGGCCGGTCCCCGGGACCGACAGCGCGCGCTGCACCCGGGTCTCCAGGAAGTGCGCGAACAGCGGGACGTCGTGGCGACGGCTGAGGTCGTCGAGGGCGGCGAAGTACTCGGGGCTGACCCGTTGCGGCGCGGAGATCGACACCGCGGCCGTCAGGCGGCCGCCGTGACTGCCGTGCCAGGTGTCGAAGAGGTGGTCGTAGGCGGCGAGGAGTTCGCCGGCGCCCGCGGGGGCGGGGGTGTTCAGGGCGTCGGCGAAACCCCCGTCGGCCCCGGTCAGGAACGGCAGTTTCTCCGCGTCGGGCAGTTCGGGCTGGTCCAGCGCGACGCAGGCGCGGATCCCGCTGTCGGCGTAGGCCTGCAGGACCGCGTCGATGACCTCGGGGTCCGGGGACGGCATGAGGAACGCGTCGTCCTGCACGCTCGTCGTGCCGGTCCGCAGCATCTCCAGCGCCCCGAGCATCGTCCGCAGGTACGCCTCGCGCGGGGTCGGCGCCAGGGCCGGGTCGGCGGGCGACTCGTAGAGCATGAACGTCTCGAGCGGTCGGCTGCGGAACGCGCCCTTGAGGTGGTTGGCGGGCGAGTGGAAGTGCGCGTTGATCAGCCCGGGGACCAGGACGTGGTGACCGGCGCCGTCGACCCTGCGCGCGTCGGCGGGGGCCAGTTCCCGGGCCCGCGGCCCGATCGCGGTGACGACGTCGCCGTCGACCAGGAGGTCGGTCGGTCCGACCATCCCCGACGGCTGCGCGGGCGCCCAGAGGAGGACGTCGGTGAACAGGACGCTCACCCCCACACCTCCCCCGTCGTCGGCGAACCCGCGGGTTCGGCCCAGGTGTTCGCGCGCGACGTCGTGAGGTCCTGCGCGAGGAGGCCTTCGAGGGCCGTCGTGGCGGCGGCCACCCCGTCGATCACCGGGACCCCGAGGGCCGCGCGCAGACCGTCGACGAGGTCGGTCAGACCCGCGCAGCCGAGCACGACGGCCTCGGCCCGTTCGGCGGCCAGCGCCCGGCGGGCCTCGTCGGCGAAGGCGTCGAAGGCGGGCCCGGCGCCGGTCTCGATCTCCTCGACCGAGACGTCCACGGCGCGGACGGTGCAGCGGTGGGACAACCCGAGCCCGGCGACGACGCGGTCGGTCATCGCGATCGTGCGCGGGGGCATGGTGATGACGCTGAAGCGGTGGGCCAGCAGCGAGGCGGCCTGCAGGGCGGCCTCGGTCATGCCCACGACGGGCCCGCGGGCCAGTTCGCGGGCCGCGGGCAGGCCGGTGTCGCCGAAGCAGGCGACGACGTAGCCGTCGACGCCGTCGCGTTCGCCCTGCTCGACCTGTTCCAGGACCCCCGCGGCGCCGAAGACCTCGTCGACGTGGGTCTCCACGGTCGCCGGGGCGCGGCGCGAGCGCGAGGCCGTCACCGTCGTGCCGGGGCGGGCCACGGCCCGGGCCGCGGCGAGCACGGCGTCGGTCATCGCGGCGCTGGTGTTGGGGTTCAGGACCCGCACGTGGCTCACAGCAGGCTCCCCTGGACGCCGAGGTCGGCCAGCAGCCCGGCCACGCCGTACCCGCCGATCGCGACCCGGGCCGCCGCGGCCCCGGCGCGCGCGGCCTGCACCGGGTCCGCCCCGGCGACGTGGGCGGCGGCGAAGGCGCCGCAGAACGCGTCCCCGGCGCCGGTGGAGTCGACGGGCACGACGGCTTCGGTGGGCACCTGCACGACGCCCGCGGCCGTGGCGACGACGCACCCGCGCTCGGCGGTCTTGACGACCACGACGTCCGGACCGGCGGCCAGGAAGCGCGCGGCGGCGCGGTGCAGGTCGGTGGTGCCGGCGAGCGCGACGGCCTCGACCTCGCTGGGCAGGAACACGTCGCACGTGGCGAGCAGGTCCAGCAGCTCGGGTTCGTGGCCGGCGACGTAGTCCTCCTGCAGGTCCAGGAAGACCGTCGCACCGGTGGCGGCGCGCAGCCACGGCCCCAGCGTGAGCTGGGAGCGCAGACTCATGGCGCACACCAGGACCCCGTCGAGCGCGGCGACGTCGGCGGGAACGTCCTCGGGGTAGGCGGACAGGGCGTCGAACGCCTCCTCGCCGTGCAGCAGGTGCCAGGTCCGGGAGCCGTCGGGGGCGTACTCGACGCGGTTGCGCACGGTCGGGACGTCGCGCGGACGGCCGGTCTCGACGGTGATGCCCAGGTCGCGGACGGTGTCGAGCAGGGTCGGGGGCAGACCCGTCCCGACGGGGGCGAGCATCCGCACGTCGGTCAGGGCGCGGCGGGCGGCCAGCGCGGCGTAGAGGGCGTCGCCGCCGAGCGCGGTCGTCTCCTGCCCGTCGAGGACGAGGTCGTCGATCGTGAGGTTGCCGACGCACAGCAGCGACGCGTCAGCCACCGGTGGTCTCCCGCGCCTCGGCGGTGCGGAACTGGGCCATGGCCAGCAGGTAGCCGGTCAGCTGGGCGGGCAGCACCGTCAGCAGCGGGCTGAGCGCCTCGGAGACGCGCGGCAGGACGATGACCTCGTCGGCGACGCCGTCGAAGGCGTCGACGCCCTCGGTGGTGACGGCGTAGACCCGCCCGCCGAACCGCTTGGCCTCGCTGGCGGTGTGCACCGCGCGCGGGACGGAGGGGCCGGCCGGGGCGAGGACCCACAGGGGTTCGCCCGCCTTGAGGGAGTTGTAGTGGTGGAACTCCTCTACCTGGACCGCCTCGGCGTGGTCGGGCGTGCACTCCTTGACCTTCGCCGCGCCGATGACGGCCGGGCCCCAGGTCGGCCCGGCGCCGGAGAACAGGAACGTGCCGCTGCCCTGCTCACGCTCGGCGATGACCGCCAGCGGGGCCTCGACGTCGCGGATGACCTGCTCCATGAGACCGGGCAGCCGGGAGAGCTCGGCGGCCAGGTCGTGGGCTCCGGGCCGTCCGGTGCGCTGCCCGACGCGGACGGCGAGGTCGACGAGCAGGGCCAGCGCCGTCGTGGAGGACTGCGTGGGCCAGCCGACCCGGGTGGCGCGCAGCACCAGCGTGCGCTCGCTCTCCCGGGCCAGGGTGGAACCGGGGGTGTTGGTGATGGCCACGGTGAGGGCACCGGCGTGCTGGGCGACCAGGGCCGCCTCGACCGTGCGGGTGGTCTCCCCGGAGCTGGACAGGGCGACGACGAGGCTGCGGCCGGTGACCAGGGGGGCCAGGTAGTAGGCCAGGTCCAGGCTCTGCACGGGCTCGCACGGGACGCCGAGCATCGACTCCAGCACCTGGCGGGCGGCGATCGCGACGGCCAGGGAGTCCCCCGCCCCGGTCACGAACACCCGGTCCAGGTCGGTGGCGGCGACGAGGTCGGCGAGCTCGTCGAGGGCCGCGTCGTTGACAGCGAGGGTCTCGCGGATGCGGTCGGGCTGGGCCACGAGCTCGGGGTAGGTGGCCTCGTCGCGGGCGCGGCGCTTGGGGTCGAGCGGGTGGTCGCTGGGCAGCGCCACGATCGAGGCGTGCTCGGCGTCGGAGACCCGTTGCACGACCTCCTGCTGGCGGGCGTCGAGGGGGCTGCCGGGGCCGAGGAACGGGCTGGCCGGGGTGGTGCTGGTCACGGGGGGCTCCGGGGTGCGGGTGGGGTGGACGTCGAGGGTGCTCACGCGGCACCGGCCGTCAGCGCGGCACCGAACCGGGCCGCGACGTCGGGGTCGACGCGGGCGTCGGGGGCGCTGGAGCGCTTGATCGCGCTGCCGAGGATCGCGCCGTCGGCGCCCGCCACGGTGGCGTCGATGGTGCCCAGGCCGACCCGGCCGCCGACGAGGAGCGGGACGCCGGGCACGACGTCGCGCAGGTCGGCGATGGCGGCCAGGGCGTCGGGCACGCCGCTGTCGCGGGTGACGACGAGCGCGTCGGCTCGGCCGAACTCGCGGGCCTCGCGGGCTGCCCACCGGGGCGTGGAGGCCAGCGGGAGACTCGTGGCCTCGTGGACGTCGGCCCAGACCTCCACGTCGGAGCCGAGGGTGCGCTTGACCGCGGCGACCTCGTGCGCGCACCCTTCGATCCAGCCCGTGGGGCCGATCGCGACGCCGGTGAGGACCTTGACCCGGACGAACCGCGCCCCGATCGCGTGGCCGACCGCGACCGCGCTCGGGCCGTCGTTGTGGCCCACCACGACGCCCACCGGAAGGTATACCGCTTCGGTGACCGCCGCCCCGACGACCGACAGTGCCGCGACGGTCGGGGCGGACACCCGCACGGCCTGCGGCATGTCGCTGGCGTCCTGCACCATCACGTGGGTGAAGCCAGCCTGTTGCAGCCCAACGGCATCCTCGGCCGCACGGCGGGCGATCTCCCGAACAGGGGTTCCGGCGTAGTTCACCGCACCAGGCAGGGGCGGGAGGTGCAGAACGCCGACGAGGCGGAACTGGAAGGGCACGAGAAGAACGGTATACCGGAGTGCGTTTCGGGCGTGTTTCCTCGACGTAACACCTGAGGTCCGGGGTCAGCCGGACGGAGCGACCGGGTCGGCGGGGTTCTCCTCCAGCGCGAACCGGGCCTCAGCGGTCCTCAGACCCGTTGCGGCGCAGAGCTCCCGAAACGCCCAGGAGGAACCTGCTGCAGGACGGAACCCGCTGCCGACCCGTCCGACCGGACCAGCGGGCGACCCCGTCGCCGCGTGCCTCCGGTCGCCGCCGACCTGCACCCACGTCGTCGTGGGTTCCCGGTCCTGCGGTTCACACGTTCCGCCACGGGTTCTCGCAGGTTTCCGGGGTGCTCGCCACTGCGCGTCCCCCGTGACCGGGAACTCCTGCCGACCGCCCGGCGAACCCGCGAACCGCCTCCCCGACGGCCCACCCCCGGTCACCGCAGCCCGTCGGGGTTCCCCGGATCCGGACCGACCAGCACCCCGGGTCGGGTCCGCGCCTCCCCTCCGCGCGCGGACCCCGCCCCGGTCCGGGGCGCCGTCAGTCCTTCCCCGTCAGTTCCGTCAGTTCCGTCAGTTCGGTCAGTTCCGCGGGATGGACAGCGACAGGTCGAACGTGCTGCCCGAGGGCGAGTGCACGTCCAGCCGGTAGGTCCCCGTCTGCGGCAACGTCACCGTCGCGTGCGCCTGCTGCTCGGTCATGCCCGTGTGCAGCGGCGAGCCGTCGGGAGCCACCAGCGTCCAGTTGCCCTGCGGGGAGATGTCCTTGAAGTCCACCACCGCGCGCTGCCCGGCGACGGCGTCGAACCGGAAGTGCGCCGTCTCCGTGGTGCCCACCCCGCCGGCCACGGTCAGGGCCGTGGTGCCGGGGGCGAAGCGCAGCTTCTGCCCGGTGCTGGAGGTCGCGTCGCCGTTCTGCTGGACCGTGACCGGCGTCGCCGACGAGGACGAGGTCGTGGCCGGGATCGCCAGGCTCAGGTCGTAGCTGGCGGCGCGGGTGGAGACGATGTCGACGTAGTACGTGCCCGACTCGGGCAGGCGGTAGGTGAAGTCGCTCTGGCGGGGGCTGTGGGCGTTGTGCACCGACGGGCCCGTCGGGCCGACGAGAGTCCACGT
This sequence comes from Kineococcus rhizosphaerae, assembly GCF_003002055.1. Taxonomy (NCBI): domain Bacteria; kingdom Bacillati; phylum Actinomycetota; class Actinomycetes; order Kineosporiales; family Kineosporiaceae; genus Kineococcus; species Kineococcus rhizosphaerae. The sequence continues at coordinate 325,547 of NZ_PVZF01000002.1, read as the reverse complement.
CATCGCCGAGGTGCTGCGCGACAGGTGGAACGTGGCGGTCTGCCCGGCGCGGGCGACGAAGGTGTAGCGGCGGTCCCCGCCGGCGGCGACGTGGCCCGAGACGTGCGCCGAGCTCCTGCCGGGGGCGAAGTGGATGGCCGTGGCGGTCGGCACCTTCGCAGCGGTGGAGGCGCTGGAGGTGGCGGCCGACGCCGCGCCGGCTCCGGCGATCCCGGCGGCGGCCAGGACGGCGGCGGCAACGGTGATCTTCCCACGCATGGTGTTCTCCTCGACGTGTCGGTCGGGGCGCTCAGGCCCCGGGTGCGGCCGCCGTTGCGGCCGTACCCACGACGTTAGGGACGCGGTGTGGCACCGGGGTGACGGCGCTGACACCGTCCCGGGACCTCGTGCAACCGTCTCGACACACCGGGACCACCGGGCCGCCACGGAGGCCCGACCGTCCGCGTCGCAGACCGTCCGGGTCCAGGACCGGGCCCGGTCCTCACCCCCGCTCGACGACCCCCGCCGCCACGTCCCCGGGCGCGCCCCCGACCGGGTCGGCGCCCGGATCCGCGCTCGCGTCGGCGCTCACGTCGTCCGGGGGGTCGGTGACCGGCAGCACCACGCGCACGACGGTCCCCCGGTTCTCCCGGCTCTGCGCCGACACCGTCCCGCCGTGACGTTCCACCACGGCCCGCACCAGCGGCAGCCCCAGCCCGCTGCCGGCGACCGAGCGGGCGGACTGGCTGCGGAACAGCTCCTCCCACACGTGGGGCAGGTCCTCGGCCGGGATCCCCTGGCCGGTGTCGGCCACCTCCACCAGGACACCCTCGGGGGTCTCGCGCCCGCGGACCTCGACGTGCTCGCCGGCCGGGGTGTACTTCACCGCGTTGTCGACGAGGTTCACCAGGGCCAGGGACAGCAGGTCCCCGTCGCCGGGCACCGGCGGCAACGGCCACGGCGCGCGCGGCAGGTCCAGGCTGATGCGCCGGCCCTCGGCGCGCGGCTGCTCCCCGACCACCTCGACGGCCTCCTCCAGCAGCGCCGTCAGGTCGACCCGGTGGCGGGCCAGCGGAGCGGTCCGCACGTCGGCGATCTTGCGCAGGTCCGCGGTCAGCCGGCTCAGGCGCAGGACCTGCTCCTCGATGCTGCGCAACCCCCGTTCCCGCTGCTCCGGGGAGGACTCCTCGGCGGCCACGTTGGCCAGGGCCAGCCGGATCGCGGTCAGGGGGTTCTTCAGCTCGTGGTCCAGGCGGCCCAGCAGCAGCTGGCGGTCGCGGGCGGACTGCGCCCCGGCCCGGGCGGCGGCCTCCTGCCCGGCCCGGCGCACCGCGGCCCGGGCGCGGCGGCGCAGCCACCAGCGCAGCACGAGGACGACGGACAGCACCGCCCCGGCGACCAGCGCCCAGTCGCCGGGTTCGGCCGCGGCGTGGACGAGGACCCGGTCGTGCCCACCCGGCAGCCGGCCGCTGCTCCAGGCCCACCGCGCCGCGACCGCCAGCAGCAGCGGCACGCCGAGCAGCAGGAGCGGGGTCAGCAGCCGCCGCAGGACGGGACGGGTGGTGCGGGCGGGGGTGCGCAGCGCCACGTCAGGCCTTCTCGACGTGCCCGGAGAACCGGTACCCGGTCCCCAGGACGGTGGTGATCAGCTGGGGGTCGGAGGAGTCGTCCTCCAGCTCGCGGCGCAGTTCCGCCACGCGGGTGTCGACCGAGCGCGTGCTGGTCTGGAAGCTCCACCCCCACACCGCCTCCAGCAGGCGCTCGCGGGTCATGACCTCGTCCGGGTGGGTCATGAGGTACGCCAGCAGCGCCGTCGCCCGCGGCGTCAGCACGACCTCGCGCCCGTCCTTCCACACGCGCTGGGACACCCGGTCCAGCAGGACCGCCCCGCTGCGCAGCCGCTGGAACTGCCCCAGGCCCCCGGCCCCGCCGCCCTCGCCGCGGCGCAGCACGGCACGGATGCGGGCGATGAGCTCCTGGGGGTCGAACGGCTTGTTGAGGTAGTCGTCGGCGCCCTCCTCCAGCGCCATCGCCCGCTCGCTGGACTCCCCGACCTGGGTCAGCAGGATCACCGGCGTGGTCGAGCGCTCCTGGCGCAGGCGCCGCAGGACGGCGCGACCGTCCAGGCGCGGCATCACGACGTCCAGGACCACGAGGTCGGGGCTGTTGGCGCGCAACCGGTCCAGGGCCTCCTGGCCGTCGTGGGCGACGACGACGTCGAACCCGGAGCGCGTCAGCAGCGGTGCCAGGTTGTCGGTGATGGCGGACTCGTCGTCGGCGAGCAGGATGGTCGGCACGCGCCGATCATCTCGCGCGCCCACCGCCCGGGGAGGTGTCCCGGCAGGGAGGTCGTGTGTCCGTCCTGACACACGGGCCCCGCCGCCGGCCCCGGGTTCCTACGATGGGCCGGTGCCCCACCGCCTGCCCGCCCGGGCGCTGTCCTGCCTGCTCGCGCTCGCGGCCCTGACCGGATGCTCGGTGCAGGCGGGGGTGCAGGTGCGGCCCGGGGACCCCGGCGGTGCCGCGGTGGGCCTGTCGGTCCAGCAGCCGGACGAGACCCCGACCACCCCTGCACCCGCCCCGGCCACGACCCCGGCCACCACCGGGCCGACGGCCGCCCCCGGGAGCGCACCGGCGAGCACCACCGCACCCGCCGTTCCCCACCGACCCGCGCGGACCCCGACGGCCGGTGCCTCGGGGAGCTCGTCGGCCACCTCGCCGGCCCCCTCATCGGCCCCCTCATCGGCCACCTCGTCGCCGGCCTCGCCCACGACGAGCCGGGCGCCGGTGACGACGTGCACGGTCGCCTCCCTGGTGGCGGCCGTGTCCCCGGCCACCGCGGACGGGTCCACCTCGACGGCGACCCTCACCCTGACCAACCTCGGTGACGCCACCTGCCGGCTCAAGGGGTTCGGCGGCGTCTCCCTGGCTCGCAGCGACGGGGTGCCCGTCCTGTCCCGGCAGGTGCGCAGCGGCACGGCCTCTACGACGGTCGTCCTGGTGCCCGGCGGCGCGGCCCGTTCCACGCTGACGTGGTCCACGGTCGCGGACACCGGCGTCGGCGAACCGGCGAGCGGGGACTGCGAGGCGGTCCCGACCTCCCTGCTCGTCATCCCCCCCGACCAGGTCGACCACCTCGCGGTCCCGTGGGTCGCCGGGCCCGTGTGCGAGCAGGGCACCCTGACCCAGACCCCCTACACCCCGGCCTGAGGTCTGCTCACCAGGGAGTGCTGGACATCCGGAAGTCGTCGCCCGCGTAGGCGTCCCGGCTGCCCTGGGCCGAGCGCTCGGCCGCGCCCTGCTGCGCGTCGCGGGCCAGGGCGTCGAGGTCCTCCTGATCGGGGACGGCCGGGGGTGCCCCCTCGGGCGGGGCCACCGGGGTGGCCTGCCGGCCGGGCAGGTCCGGCAGCTGGGCCTGCGCCTGGGCCTGGCGCGCGGCCTCCGAGACGTCGGCCAGCGTCTTCTCGTCCGCGGCGGCGCACCGCTCGCCGGAGCGGTCGTCGGTGGTCGCCGCCGTCGTGGTCATCAGCGCCAGGCCGTCGTCCTTCCCCGCGTCGAGGGCGGCCTGCGCCTGCAGCAGCTGGGTGAGGGCGAGGTTCACCCGGACCCGGCAGCGACTGCCGTCGTCGGGGGCCCGCCGCAGGCCCGTCGCGAACTGCGCCGCGGCCCCGGGCAGGTCCCCGGCGGCGAAGCGGGCGTCGCCGCGGGCCAGGCTGGACTTCCACGGCTCGACGACGTCGGCGACGCGCAGCAGGTCGGGGCGGTGCTCCAGCACCGGCCCCAGCGTCAGGAGCTTGAGCGCCACCACGGCGGGCAGCACCGCCAGCAGCGGGACGGCGACCAGCCGCCGCCGGGTGCGGGGCCTCACGAACGCCTCCGGGTCCACCAGTGCGCCCCGTCGGCCACCAGGGCCACGAGCAGCAGCCCGGCCACGACCCACGTCAGCGGGGTGCCCGTGCCACGCCCACCGTCCACCGGCCGCAACCGCCCGGGGGCAGCGTCGGCGACCACGGGGTCGAAGGAGGCCCCGGCGTCGCGCTGCACGAACGGGACCCCCAGCTCGGTGGCGATGGCGCGCAGCGTCGCGGGGTCCTCGTGCGAGACGGCGTCGCCGGTGTGCCCGGGGCGGGTGTCCTGGACGAAGGCGTCGGACCCGCCGTCCAGCGGGCTCTCGCGCATCGGTCCTCCCCGTTCGGTGCCGTAGCCGAGCACCGCTCCCCCGGCGACCCCGTCGGCGCCGAAGCGTCCGGAGGGACGGTCGCTGGTGCTCTCCCCGTCCCCGAAGTAGAACACCAGCTGCGCCCGCCCCGGGGCGGTGCGCGCCCCCGCGCTCAGCACCCGGCCCAGCAGGGCCGACGCCTGCCGGGGGTCGCTGCCGGAGGCCGAACCCGCCGTGGACGGCACGAGGGAGGTCACCGAGGTGAGCGCGGCGGAGGCGTCGGTGGTCAGCGGCATCGTCTGGACCGCCGTCGTGGTCGACACGATCGTGGAGAACCGCGCCCCGGCGTAGCGGCGGGTCAGCTCGGCGACGTCGTCGCCGACCGCGGCCAGCCGGGTGCGCCCGCCCGGGCCGTCCTGCGCGGCCATGCTCAGGGTCCCGTCGACGACGAGGTACACGTCGACGTCGCGGCTGCGCAGCGGCGCGGACCCGCCCGGGACGACCGGTCCCCAGACCAGGGCCACGGATGCGGCGACCAGACCGGCGACGACGAACGCACCCCACCGCCGGCGCGCGTCCCCGGTCAGGGCCCCCAGCAGCAGGTGGACCCCGACGGCGAGCGCCACCACCACGGCCACCACCACCGGGTCGTCGACCCGCAGCAGCTGCGGGGCTCCCGTCCCCCGTGCGGCCTCGCGGGCGCACAGGGCGTCGACGACGGCGGGCACCGTGCCCGGCGCGGAGACCGGGAAGTACTGCCCGCCGCTGGCCTCGGCGGCCGCGCGCAGGCTCGCCGCGGCGCCGCGGGTGGCGTCGTCGGTCAGCTCGGCGGGGTTCAGGGCGTACAGCCGGACCCCGCGCTGGACCGCGAGCCGCCCGACCTGATCGATCGTGACGCGCTGCGGGCCCGAGACGACGTTGTCGGTGTCCAGCACCACCGACCGCGCCCGCGGCGAGCCCAGTCGGTCGAAGGAGGTCACGCACGTCGCGGCCCCGTCCCCGATGACCGACGTGCCGTCCCCGCCGGTGGTCCCCGCCCACGCCACCGATCCGGTGGTGCCGGTCGCGTAGGCGGCGCGGACCCGGGCCAGCTGGTCGGCGACGTAGGACGCGTCGTCGGTGAGCGGGAAGGCCTGCACGGGACGGCTGGCGAACAGCACCAGGCCGACGCGGTCCCCGGGGCTGTCGCGGGCGATGCGGGCGAAGGCGTCGACGACGGCGGCGTCGGTGGCGGACATGGAGCTCGACACGTCCAGGCACAGGACCACGTCGCGGCTGCGGCTGTCCGGTGCGACCGTCGTGACGTCCACGGGCCGGGCCAGCAGGACCGCGCAGCCCACGACGGCCACCAGCAGGCTCAGCAGCCGCGCGGCGAGCAGGACCCGGTGGCGTCGCCGGGCCCGGGCGTGGGCGGGCAGCGCCGTCAGCCGGTCGGCGTGGGCGAGCAGGAGGTCCGGTGCGCCGCGGCCCCGGGCCCGGCGCAGCAGGACGACGGCGGTGAGCAGCACCGCGACGAGGACGACGGGCACGAGCCAGGGGTGCAGGAGCGCGTTCACGCCTCGGCCTCCAGCGCGGCGCGGGCCGCGCGCAGCAGGGGCGCGGGGTCCTGCGGGGGCCGGGGCCGGAACTGCCAGGGCAGGCACTCGGCCAGCGCCGCGGTGGCGGCCGGGGTCGCGGCCAGGCGCAGCGCCGCCGCGGTGCGGTGACCGGTCTCGCGCGCCGGCAGGGTCCCGGCCCGGACCTCGCGCTCGACCTCGGCCAGCGCGCGCAGCGCGGCCGCCCGGCGCTCGGCCGCGGTGAGCGCCGGGGACGGCTCGGTGACGGGGTCCGGCGGGGCGGGGGCCACGGGCCGGGGTCGGCGGGGGCGGCGCACCGCCCAGGCCAGCACGACGACGGCCAGCAGCAGCAGGACGACCCCCAGGACGGTCCACCCCGGCCAGAAGGGCACCGGGGCACGCAGGTCACCGGCGCCGGGACCGGCGTCAGCGGCGGGCACGGCCGTGCTCCCGGACGAGGGCGCGCAGGCCCGCGACGACGCCGTCGGGCCCGTCGACGCGCCCGGCGCTGACCCCGGAGCGCCGCAGCGCGGTGACGGTGCCGCGGCGGCGCTCGCGCTCGGCCGCGGCGTGCTCGTGCCGCACCCGCGGCGAGCGCCGGACCCGGCCGGGCAGCAGCGTGCGCCCGGGCAGGGTCCGCAGCCGTCCGGGCACGGTGGTGGGGTCGGCGTCGGAGACCGTCACCCACAGCACCTCGTGGCGCACCGCCAGCCGCCGCAGGGCCCGTTCGGTGTCGGCGTCGACGTCCACGTCGTCGGCGAGGACGACGACCAGGCAGCGCCGGAACCGGAGCCGGGCGGCGTGCGCGAGCAGGCCCGGGACGTCCACGGGTGGGTCGTCGGCGACGGCGGTGACGGTGGTGACCAGCCGCGCGCGGTGGGCGAGACCGCGCCGCGAGGGCAGCACCGTGACGGTGCCGGGCCGGCCGGTGAGCAGGGCGGTCCCGTCGCCACGGGCGTCGGCGACGGCGGCCAGGACCTCCACGAGCAGGTGCACGACGGCCAGCTTCGCTCCGCCCCCCGGGGCGGCGGCGACCAGCTCACGGCCGGTGGGCACGATCAGCAGCAGGGTCTGGTCGCGGCGGGCGACGTAGCGCTTGACGAGCGGCAGGGGTCCGCGGGTGGTGGCCTTCCAGTCGATGTCGCGCACGTCGTCGCCCGGCACGTAGGGACGGAGGTCGTCGAAGTCGTGGCTGCGTCCGGTGAAGACGGCGGCCCAGTCCCCCTCCAGCAGGCCGTAGCTGCGCCGGTGCGCGGGGACCGCGAGCAGCGCGGCGAGCCGCGGGGAGACCCGGCACGGGGCGGGAGCCCGCCGGGCCGGGGCGGGCGCGGTCACGGCGCGGGCACCTGCTCCAGCAGCCGGTCCACGACGTCGTCGGGTCGCACCTCCTCGGCCAGGGCCTCGAAGCTCAGGCCGACGCGGTGGCGCAGCGCGCGGTGGGCCAGGGCCTGCACGTCGGCGGGCAGGACGTGGTCGCGGCCCTGCAGCAGCGCCCGGGCCTGGGCGGCGCCGGTCAGGGCGATGCTGGCGCGCGGGCTGGCGCCGAACTCGGTGGCGGGGTCGGTGCGGCTGGCGCGCACCAGGGCGACGACGTAGCTCACCAGGGAGGGGTCCACGTGCACCCGCCGGGCCAGTCCCCGCAGCGCCAGCACCTCCTCGAGCGCGACGGTCGCCAGGTGCGGGGCGGCGGCCGCGCCGCTGCGGTGGGTGCGGACGATCTCCTCCTCCTCCGCGGCGGCGGGGTAGTCGAGGAGGTCCTGCAGCAGGAACCGGTCGAGCTGCGCCTCGGGCAGCGGGTAGGTGCCCTCGGACTCGACGGGGTTCTGGGTGGCCACGACGAGGAAGGGGTCGGGCAGCGGGTGGGTGACGCCGGCGATGGTCACCTGGTGCTCGGCCATCGCCTCCAGCATGGCGCTCTGCGTCTTGGCGCTGGCGCGGTTGATCTCGTCCAGGAGGACGACGTTGGCGTGCACCGGCCCGAGGCGGGTGGTGAACTCGGCGTGGGCGGCGTCGAAGACCTGGGTGCCGACGATGTCGCTGGGCAACAGGTCGGGGGTGCACTGCACGCGCTGGAAGGTCCCGCCGAGCGCGTGGGCCAGCGTCGAGGCCGCCGTCGTCTTGGCCAGGCCCGGCATGCTCTCCAGCAGCACGTGCCCCCCGGCGACGAGGGTGACGACGAGGGTCTCGAACAACCGGTGCTGACCGACGACGCGGACGGCGAACGCCGCGCGCAGCTCGTCGAACACCGCGGCGGCCCGCTGCAGCTCGCCGTCGTCGGGCGGGGTGGGCGTGCTCATCGTCGTCTCCCGGCGTGTCGGCGGTGGGCGTCGACATCATGCCCCAGGCAACTGAACCGCTCCGGGAGGCGACGCCGGGACCGTCGTCCGGGCCAGGACGCAGAAGGAGCTGCAGACCACTGGTCTGCAGCTCCTGTCGTGTGCTCCCGCAGTTGGACTCGAACCAACAACCTGCCGGTTAACAGCCGGCTGCTCTGCCAATTGAGCTATGCGGGACTACTTCTCGTCAGCGGGGTGAACCCCCCGTGACGACTGTCCAACCGTACCAGTCCATCGGCGGTGCCCGTGCACACCTGAGGCTCCACGGGCCCGGGACACCCCGGGGCCTCAGCCGCCCTGGGCCCGCTCCTGCCAGGTCCGGCGCACGGTCTCGAGGCGGAACAGCTCCGCCGAGGCCGCGGCGTACTCCTCGGCCTGCGAGGAGGGGTCCAGCCGCTGCAGGGTGCGGCGCGCCGCCGCCACGGCCCGGGTCGCGGCCTGCCCGGCCAGGGCGGCCACCAGCGAGCGCGCCCAGCGTTCCAGCTCCTCCTCGCTGGAGACCGGCAGGTCGGCCGCGGCCAGCTCGTCCACCAGCGAGGCCACGGGCCCGTCGGCGTACTCCAGCACGGCGGCCAGCCACGCCGGACCCTGCGGTGCCTCGGCCGGGCCGCCCGCGGCCACGACGGCGTCGTGCACGGCCCGGTGCCCGGGAGCGCCGAACGCGTCGGCCTCCAGGGCGTCGAAGACCTCCGCGACCGACCACGGCGCCTGCAGCGCGCACGACAGCACCCGCCGCTCCAGCTGGGCCACCGGGTCGTTCAGGTCCACGGCCGGGCGCTGCGGCGGCGCAGGCGGGGTGGAGTGGGCCGGGCGGCCCCCGGCCCGCAGGACTCGGTCGAGGACGAACCGCTCGTCGAGGAACCCTGTCCAGCGGTCCAGGTTGATGGCGTACCGCTGCTGCAGCCCGCGGTCGCGGATCGCGGCGACGATGGGGGCGGCGGCGTCCAGCGCCGCGAGCCGGCCCCCCTCGGAGTTCAGGTCGAACTTCTCGATCGTCGAGCGGATGGCGAACTCGAACAGCGGCACCCGCCCGTCGACCAGTTGCGCCACAGCCGTTTCCCCCGCCGACAACCGCAGTTCGCACGGGTCCTGCCCGTCGGGGGCGACGGCCACGTACGTCTGCGCGCTGAAGCGCTGGTCCAGTTCGTAGGCCTTCATGGCGGCCTTCTGCCCGGCCGCGTCCCCGTCGAAGGTGAACACCACCTCGGCCGAGGCGTCGGCCTCGCCCAGCATCCGCTGCACGATCCGGGCGTGGTCCTCGCCGAACGCCGTCCCGCACGTCGCCACGGCCGTGCCCACCCCGGACAGGTGGCACGCCATGACGTCGGTGTACCCCTCGACGACCACGACGCGCTTGGTGCGCGAGATCTCCCGCTTGGCCAGGTCGAGGCCGTAGAGGGCCTGGGACTTCTTGTAGACGGGCGTCTCGGGCGAGTTCAGGTACTTCGCCTCGATCCGGTCGTCGTCGAACAACCGGCGCGCGCCGAAGGCGACCGTGTGCCCGGACACGTCGCGGATGGGCCACACGAGCCGCCCGCGGAACCGGTCGTACAGACCCCGCTGCCCCTGCCCGGCCAGCCCCGAGGTGACGAGGTCCTCCTCGCCGTACCCCTTGGCCCGCAACTGCCGCAGCAGCGCGTCGCCGGTGTTCGGGGCGAAACCCACCCCGAAGCGGGCCGCGTCCTCCCGGCTGAAACCCCGCTCGGCCAGGAAGGTCCGCGCCGTCTCCGCCGGCCCCGGCGCCTCGAGCTGGCGGGAGTAGAACTCCTCGGCGACCTGGTGCATCGCCAGCAGGCGCTGGCGCTGGCCGGCGTTGGACGCCGGCCGCTGCGCCGTGCGGCCGCCGTCGTCGACGTAGCGCAGCTGCACGCCCGCGCGCTGGGCCAGCCGCTCGACGGCGTCGGCGAACCCCAGGCCGTCGATCTTCATGACGAACTCGATGGCGTCGCCGGACTCACCGCACCCGAAGCAGCGCCAGCGCCCCGTCGCGGGGCGGACCGTGAAGCTCGGGGTGCGCTCGTCGTGGAAGGGGCACAGCCCCTTGAACGAGCCGACCCCGCCGCTGCGGAGGGTGACCTGCTCCCCCACGACCTCGTCGAGCCGCACCCGCTCCTTGACCGCGAGGAGGTCGTCTGGATGGATGCGCCCGGCCACGGGTGGAGTGTAGGCGCCGCCTCCGACGCCCCGGCGCCGGCGGCGGGTGGCAGGATCGGGCCGTGAGCGAACACTCGAGCCCGACCGACCGCACGTGGGGCTTCCGCACGCGCGCCGTGCACGCCGGGGCGGTCCCGGAGCCGACGACGGGCGCCCGGGCCGTCCCGATCTTCCAGACGACGAGCTTCGTCTTCGAGGACGCCGCCGACGCCGCGAACCTGTTCGCGCTGCAGAAGTACGGCAACATCTACTCGCGCATCTCCAACCCGACGGTCGCCGCGTTCGAGGAGCGGATGGCCTCCCTGGAGGGCGGCCTCGGCGCCCTGGCCTGCGCCAGCGGGCAGTCCGCGGAGTTCCTCACGTTCGCCGCGCTCGCCGGGGCGGGCGACCACGTCGTGGCCTCCAACAACCTCTACGGCGGGACCGTCACCCAGCTCGACGTGACGCTGCGCCGCTTCGGGGTCGACACCGTGTTCGTCGACCCCGAGCCCGAGACGGTGCGCGCCGCGATCACCGACAAGACCCGGTTCGTCTTCACCGAGCTCGTCGCCAACCCCTCCACGGTGATCGCCGACGTCCGCGCGCTGGCCGACGTGGCCCACGAGGCCGGCATCCCCCTGGTCGTCGACGCGACGACGGCGACGCCCTACCTGTGCCGCCCCATCGAGCACGGCGCCGACATCGTCATCCACTCCGCGACGAAGTTCCTCGGCGGGCACGGCACCACCCTCGGCGGGGTGGTGGTCGACGCCGGGACCTTCCCCTGGGACAACGGGAAGTTCCCGGCCATGACCGAACCCGTCGCCTCCTACGGCGGTCTGTCGTGGTGGGGCAACTTCGCCGAGTACGGCTTCCTGACCAAGCTGCGCAGCGAGCAGCTGCGCGACATCGGCGCGACCCTGTCCCCGCACTCGGCGTTCTTGCTGCTCATGGGCGTGGAGACCCTGCCGCAGCGCATGCGCGAGCACGTCGCGAACGCCCAGCGGGTCGCCGCCTGGCTCGAGGCCGACGAGCGCGTGTCCTGGGTCCGCTACTCCGGTCTGCCCTCGCACCCGCACCACGCGCGGGCGGAGCGGTACCTGCCCGAGGGCCCCGGTGCGGTCTTCTCCTTCGGCGTCGTGGGCGGGCGCGCGGCCGGGGAACGCTTCATCAACAGCGTCCAGCTCTGCTCGCACCTGGCCAACATCGGCGACGCGCGCACGCTCGTCCTGCACCCGGCCTCGACGACGCACCAGCAGCTCTCGCCCGAGCAGCTGCAGGCCGCCGGGGTCCCCGCCGACCTCATCCGGATCAGCGTGGGCCTCGAGGACGTCGACGACGTGCTCTGGGACCTCGACCAGGCCCTCGCCGCCGCCGTGAAGGGGAACTGATGACCGCGCAGAACGTGCCCGACGCCAGCGCCGACACCGGCACCGTCGCGGCGCCCGGGAACCTGCAGGAGGCCGCGGCCGACGCCGCCGCCGCGACCGGCTCCAAGGACGCCCCCGCGACGAGCGGGACGAGCGGGTGGACCGCCCCCGGTGCCGGGGAGCGCCTGCGGATCCTGCGCCGCACCAGGACCGTCGCGATCCTGGGCGCCTCGAACAAACCGTCGCGCGCGTCGTACTTCGTCCAGACGTACCTGCTCGCCGATTCCGACTTCGAGCTGTGGTTCGTCAACCCGAACGAGACCGAGGTCCTCGGCCGGCCCAGCTACCCGTCGCTGGAGGAACTGCCCGGGGTCCCCGACCTCGTCGACGTGTTCCGCCGACCCAGCGAGCTGGGCGCCGTCCTCGACGACGTCATCGCGGTCGGTGCGCCCGTGATGTGGATGCAGCTGGGCCTGGCCGACGAGGCCGTCGCCCGCCGCGGCGCCGAGCACGGCGTCACCGTCGTGATGAACCGCTGCCTGAAGATCGAGCACGCCCGCTTCCACGGCGGCCTCCACCTCGCGGGTTTCGACACCGGGGTGATCTCGGCGCGGCGCCGGGCCCGCTGACCGGCCCCGCGCACCGGTTGTGGACGACCGGAGCGGGGTGTCGTCGCGGGACCCACAGGCACCCGCCGTCCACAGCGGGCGCCGGACCGGCCCTGCCGGCGAGTGCAGCCTCCTAGCGTCCTGCCCATGACCCGACGACTCCCCTGGATCGCCGTCGGCGCCGGCGCCGCGATCGTCGCCCACGGCGTCGTGCTGCTCGGTGTCACGGTCGTGGCCGTGGCGACCGACGACGGCCGCACGACGTACGTGGACCCGCCCGCGGCGGTGCGCCGGGACTCCGCACCGCCGTGGGCCGTGGGCACGTGCCTCGACGACGGGCGGGCCGTGTCCTGTGCCCGCGCCCACGAGGCCGAGGTCGTCGCGCTCCCCGATCCCGGCGACCTGCCCACCGAGGGAGCCCGGCGCTGGACGGCCAACGCCGTCTGCGCACGCACGGTCTTCGCGCTCACCGCGGGGCTCACCCCCGCGGCGGTCACGTACGCCTCGTCCTACCCCTCCACCGCGGTGGCCGGTCGGGACGCGCGCGTCAGCTGCTTCCTCGTCGGCGCGGACCGCATCCCGCTCGTGGGGTCGCTCACGGCGGGCGATCTGCACCCGCCGTCGCCACCCCTACCGCTGGAGTGAGCGGGTGAGCCTCTCGTGCCACGCCAGGGCCGAGACGTCGGTGAGCGAGGCGACCTGGTCGACGACGACGCGCAACCGGCCCGCGTCGTCGGCGGCCAGGTCGTGGTCCTCGCGGAACGGCGGTTCGAGGACGTCGGGCCCGCGATCGACGAGCGCGGCCAGGAGTTCGTGCAGCAGTTCGCGCTGGCGGGCGTAGAACGGCTGCCGCTCCTGGGCGCTCATGACGAACGTCGCCGCGACGCCCTTGAGCACGGCCACCTCCAGCGCGGTCTCCGCCGGGACGACGACCTCGGCGGCGTAGCGGGTGAGCCGGCCGTCGCCGTGCCGTTCCCGGGTGGCGTGCTCGGCCGCGTTGGCGAACCGGCCGATGAGCTGCGACGTCATGTCCTTGAGCGCCGCGAGGTGCCGGCGGCCGCCGAAGACCTCACCGGGTTCCTCCGCCGCCCAGAACCCCGAGGTCGACAGACGTTGCAGCGCAGCGCCGACGGCCTCGTCGGTGGCGTCGGCGACGTACCAGTCGCGCACCTGCGCGGCCACGCGGGCGCGGATGTCGGACTGCTGCAGCCAGTCCAGGCGCACGTGACCGGCCACCACGGCGTCCTCGACGTCGTGCACCGAGTAGGCGACGTCGTCGGCGAAGTCCATGACCTGCGCCTCGACGCAGGGTCGGTTCTCCGGCGCCCCGTCGCGCAACCAGGCGAACACGTCCGCGTCGTCGGCGTAGGCGCCGAACTTCGACGTGACGCGCGGCGCCTTGCCGTGCAGCCACGGGTACTTCGTCGAGGCGTCCAGGCTCGCGCGGGTCAGGTTCAGCCCCACCGGGGAACCGTCCGCGGCGACCGACTTCGGTTCCAGCCGGGTCAGGATGCGCAGCGTCTGCGCGTTGCCCTCGAAACCGCCGATGTCCGCGGCGGCCTCGGCGAGCGCCCGTTCGCCGTTGTGCCCGAACGGGGGGTGGCCCAGGTCGTGGGCCAGGCACGCCGTGTCGACGACGTCGGGGTCGCAGCCCAGGGCCGCGCCGAGCTCACGGCCGACCTGCGCGACCTCCAGGGAGTGCGTCAGCCGGTTGCGGACGAAGTCGTCCGTGCTGGGACCCACGACCTGGGTCTTGGCCGCGAGCCGGCGCAGCGCCGAGGAGTGCAGGACCCGGGCGCGGTCGCGGGCGAACGCGCTGCGCGAGTGCTTCTTGGGGGGCTCGCTCGCCCACCGCTCGGTGTCCTGGTCCCCGTACCCGCTCATCCGCCGGACACCGACAGCTCGGCCTGGCGGATCATCTCGGCGGCGACGCCGGTCAGTTCCTGGCTCTCCAGCCAGCCCTCGGGCAGCGCGACCTTCGCCTGCGGGGACCCCGCCCGCCCGCGCGAGCCCTCGGCGGCCTCACCCGGGTACGGCTGGTCGAGGTCGAGACCGGCGATGAGCTCGTCGAGCGCCTCCAGGGTGTCGACGAGGCCCAGCTTGGCCCTCATGTCCCCACCGACGGCGTAGCCCTTGAAGTACCAGGAGATGTGCTTGCGGATGTCGCGGCAACCGCGCAGCTCGTCCTCGTAGAAGTGGCACAGGAGCTCGGCGTGCCGGCGCAGGACCTGGGTGACGTGCCGCAGCCCGGGCCTGACCCGCTCGGGACGACCGGCGAAACCCGCCTGCAGGTCGGCGAACAGCCACGGCCGCCCCAGGCAGCCGCGGCCGACGACGACACCGTCGACCCCGGTGCGCCGCACCATCTCCAGGGCGTCCTCTGCGCTCCACACGTCCCCGTTGCCCAGGACGGGGATCGTCGTGACGGTCTCCCTCAGGCGCGCGATCGCGTCCCAGTCGGCCGTGCCGGAGTAGTGCTGGGAGGCGGTGCGCCCGTGCAGGGCGACGGCCGCGACGCCCTCCTCCTCCGCGGCCTTGCCGGCCTGCAGGTAGGTGAGGTGGTCGTCGTCGATGCCCTTGCGCATCTTCACCGTCACCGGGATGCCGCCCTTGGACGCCTCGCGCACGGCACCGCGGACGATGTCGCGGAAGAGCGTGGCCTTCCACGGCAGCGCCGAACCGCCGCCCTTGCGGGTGACCTTGGGGACGGGGCAGCCGAAGTTCAGGTCGACGTGGTCGGCGAGGTCCTCGGCGACGATCATCTCGACGGCCTTGGCGACCGTCAGCGGGTCCACGCCGTACAGCTGCAGGCTGCGGGGGGTCTCGTCGGCCTCGAAGGTGATGAGGCGCATCGTCTCGGGGGTGCGCTCGACGAGGGCGCGCGAGGTGATCATCTCGCTGACGTAGAAGCCCTCGCCCTGCTCGCGGCACAGCCGCCGGTAGGCGGAGTTCGTGATCCCGGCCATCGGCGCCAGGACGACGGGCGTCGGCGAGACGAGCGGGCCGATCCTCAGGGGCCGGGTCGCGGTCAGGGTGGGTGCGCTCACACCCCCATTGTGACCGCTCCGGCGGGGGCCAGGCAGCCGGCGGCCTCCGGTTCGGGCACCGACAGCACGGGGCAGGGGGCTTCGAGGACGACGAGACGGGCGCGGCCGCCGAGCAGGTCGTCGACCCCGCGGCGGGCCAGACCCACGACGAGCAGGGCCGCGTGCTCGCGCTCGGCGAGGTCGAGCAGTGCCTCGGCGAGGTCCGCCCCCTCGGGCGGCAGCCGCACGTCGAGGCCGACCGGCGCCGCGCGGCAGCGGACCAGGAGCCCGTCGGGCAGCGGGGCGGCGGCCACCACCGCGAGCGTCCCGCGGCGCAGCCGGGCCTGGGCGAGGGCTTCGAGGACGGCGTGCTCGTCACCCGGCTCGTACCCGACGACGACCAGGGGGTGCTGGTGGTGTCCCGGATCGCGCATGCGAACGCTCCCTCGCGTCGATGGATCTTCTAGCACGTCAGACCCTAGAATCCTGACAAGCGCTTGCGCAAGCGCTTGTCCGGCGGTGTTGCCGGACCGTGACGCCACGGAGAGGAGGCTGGGACCGTGGTGACGATGGCCGACGTGGCCCGCCTGGCCGGGGTGAACGCCTCGACCGTCTCGCACGTCCTCAACGGGACCCGGACCGTGAGCGGTCCCACCCGCGAGGCCGTGCTCGCCGCGATCGCCCGCACGGGGTACCGGCAGAACACCCTGGCGCGCTCGCTGGCCCGCTCCTCCACGACGACCCTGGGCCTGGCCAGCCGGTTCGTGTCCAACCCCCACTTCGCCGACCTCGTGACCTCCATCGAGTCCAGCGCCCGCCGCGCCGGGTACTCCCTCGTCCTGGCCGACACCCACGACGACCCCGTCGAGGAGCTGCGCGCCGTCCACGAGCTCGCCGACCGGCGCGTGGACGGGCTGCTGCTGGCCCCCTCCGTCCACGCCGACGACGAGGCCCTGCCCTTCCTGGAGCGCGCCGGCATCCCCGCCGTCCTGCTCGACCGGTTCGCCGGCTCCGTCTTCGACCAGGTGGCTCCCGAGAACGTCGAGGCGACCGCGCTGCTCACCGGCCACCTCGCCGACGCCGGCCACACCCGCCTCGCCTTCGTCGCCGGCCTCGAGGGGCTCAGCTCCACGTCCGAACGCTGCGAGGGCTTCACCCGCGTCGTCTCGGCCCGGGGCCTGAGCGGGACCGTCCTGGACGGCCGCAGCGAGACCGCCGTCGCCGAGGCCGCCGTCCTGTCGGCCTTCTCCTCGAGCTCTGCGGGTGAGCGACCGACCGCCGTCGTCGTCGGCAACAACTCCATGACCGTCGGCACCCTGCGCGCCCTGCGGACCCTGGGCCTGCGCATCCCCACCGACGTCGCCCTCGTCTGCTACGACGACCCCGAGTGGGCCGACCTCGTCGAGCCCCGCCTCACCGCCATCCACCAGGACGTCCCCGCGATGGCGACCCGCGCGGTGACGATGATCCTCGAGCGCCTCGACGGCACCGCCCCCCCGACCCCCCGCCGTGAGCGGATCCCCCCCACCTTCCGCCACCGCGACTCCTGCGGCTGCGCGGGGTCGGGGGTTTCGGCACGTTGACTCCCCGGTCGCTTTGATCGGGACCGGGGAGTCAACGTGCCCGCTCCCCGGCGCCATCAACGGTGTGCACAGGCGCAGAAGCCCCGAGTTGTCCACACGTCCCCGGCCCCGTGCGCCGTCCGGGTCCCGGGATCGGCGCACCATCCGCAGCATGCCTCGCCACCGAAGTTTCGACACCGCCGACGTCGACGCCCTGCTGGCCCGCCAGGACTCCATCGCCACGCACCGCGAACTGCAGGCCGTCGGCCTGCGCAAGGGCACCATCTCGCGGTGGATCGCCCACGGGCCGTGGCAACGCGTGGTCCCCGGCGTCATCGCCGGCCACCGGGGGCGACTGAGCGTCGACCAGAGACGCCGGGCAGCGCTGGCCTACTGCGGACCGCACGCCGTGCTCAGCGGGGTGCACGCCCTCGACCTGCACGGCCTGACCCAGAACCGGATCCCCGTCCCCGACGAGGTCCTGGTCCTCATCCCGTGGTCCCAGAAACGATTGTCGTCGGGTTTCGTCGTGGTCGAACGCACCCAGCGTCGACCCGACACCACGGTCGTCAACGGCTGCCGCGTCGCATCACCGTCTCGCGCCGCCGCTGACGCGTCCCGTCACGGAGCCGACGTGGCGTCCGTACGTGAGATCTTCGGTCAGGTGCTCCAGCAACGACGCTGCACCGTGGGTCAGTTGCGCGACGAGGTCTTCAGGGGCCCTCGCCAACGGAGCGCACCGGCGCGGCTGGTCGTGGGCGAGGTCGCCGACGGCACCCGCAGCGCCGCCGAGGGGGAAGTCCGGGCGATCATCGCCGGGACCGCTCTCCCCCAGCCGCTCTGGAACGAGGCGGTGGTCGTCGACGGCGTGTTCCTCGGTCTGGGTGACGCCTACTGGCCGGAACTCGGCGTGGTGCTCGAGGTCGACGGTTTCCAGTGGCACTCGTCCCCCTCCGCCGTCCGCCGGACCCAGGCGAAGCAACGTCGGTACGCGGAAGCGGGCCTGCTGGTCATGACCACAGCACCGCACGACGTGCGGGCTGACCCGCAGGGGTTCCTGCGCCAGCTGACTCGGATCCTCGAGACGGCCCGCCGCCGACGTTGAGGTTCCGGCACGTTGACTCCCCGGTCTCGATCAAAGGGACCGGGGAGTCAACGTGCCAATACCTCGCCCCCGCCGCGGTCACAGCAGCCACCCCCGCTCGTCGGCCAGCCGCACGGCCTCGGCGCGGGTCCGGGCGCCGGTCTTGCCGATCGCGGCGGACAGGTGGTTGCGCACGGTCCCCTCGGACAGGCTCAGCGCGACGGCGATGTCGGCCACGGTGCACCCGGTCCGGGCGGCCCGCAGCACCCCGGTCTCCCGCTCGGTGAGGGGGTTCACCCCGGCGGCGAGGGACTCGGCGGCCAGGGCCGGGTCGACGACGCGCAGGCCCGCGGCGACGCGGCGCACGACGTCGGCGAGTTCGCGGGCGGGGGTGTCCTTGACGACGAACCCCGACGCACCGGCCTCCATCCCGCGCCGCAGGTAGCCGGGGCGGCCGAAGGTGGTGACGACGAGGACCTTCACGGCCGGCAGGGCCCGGCGGACGGCGGCGGTGGCGGCGATGCCGTCCAGGCCGGGCATCTCGATGTCCATGAGCACGACGTCGGGCCGCAGTTCCCGGCACGCCTCGACGACGGCGTCGCCGCGGGCGACCTCCCCGACGACCTCGAGGTCGCCCTCCAGGGACAGCAGCGCGGCGAGGGCGCCGCGCACGAGGGCCTGGTCGTCGACCAGCAGCAGCCGGATCACCGGCGCACCGCCAGTTCGAAACCGCCGTGCTCGGAACGGCCCACGGTCACCGCGGCCCCGGCCTCCTTCGCGCGCGACGACAGCCCGGCCAGTCCCGACCCGCCGACCCCGGGCCGGGGCCCGCACCCGTCGTCGGCCACGACCACGCAGGACGAGGACACCGAGACCCAGCAGGTGCGGGCGCCGGAGTGCCGCACGACGTTGGTGACGCCCTCGCGCACCGCCCAGCCGAACAGTTCCTGCGCCTCGGCGGGGACCTCCTCGACGGAGCCGGGAAGGTTCGCGGTGATCCCCGCGGCCGCCAGGGCCTGCCGGGCCCCGGCGACCTCGGTGCCCAGCGACACCTCCCGGTACCCCTCCAGCGCGGCGCGGACGTCGGTCAACGCGGTGCGCGCCAGTCGTTCGACGTCGGCGACCTCGGTGCGGGCGCGGTCGACGTCGACGTCGAGGAGGCGGCCGGCGAGTTCGGCCTTGAGGGTGATGACGGTCAGGGAGTGCCCGAGCAGGTCGTGCAGGTCGCGGGAGAACCGGGCGCGTTCCTCGGTGACGGCGAGGCGGGCGAGGTCCTGCTGGGCGGCGGCCAGTTGCCGGCCGCGGGCGATGAGCCGGCTCGTGCCCAGCGTCGCCACGGCCGCGAAGAAGGAACCGATCGCGGTGCCCTCCAGGTCGGACCAGCCGGGGACGAACCGCCCGAGCAGGGCCACCCCGCCGATGAGGACGACGAACACCGCCAGGGCCGGGCGCACGGGCAGCGCGAAGGCGGCGTACGCGCACACGAAGTAGACGGTGTTGAACCCGCTGGTCCCGGCCCCGGGGACGACGAGCGCCGTGAGGGCGACGAGCACCAGCAGGCCGAGGACGGCTTCACGGGCGGAGACGCCGAGCTTGCCGGAACTGCGCATCCGCGCCCACCCGCGGCTGAGCAGCAGGAAGTAGGTGGCGCCGAACACCGCGGTGGCGGCGATGGAGGCCAGGCCCAGTTCCCGGTCGGGGTTGGCCCAGGCGTCCTCGACGGTCTGGACGAGGATCAGCAGCCAGACCCCGGCGAACAGGAAACCCGCACCGCGCATCCGCGGCACGAGCATGGCGGGCAGGCGTTCGGGCGGCGGCACGGGAGAACCCTCCCACGCCGCCGCCGGCCTCCCGCCGGTCACACGCGCCCGGTGTCGCGGCGGAACAACCACGCCGCGGCCGCGCCGAACAGGACCGTCCAGACCACGAGGTTCGCGACGGCGCCGACGAACGAGCCGCTGTGCTCCAGCCCCCAGTGCGCGAGGATCCCGACCCCGTAGGCGGGCGTGAAGGAGGCGACCGTCTGCAGCCCGTGGCTGAACAGGGAGATCGGGACGAAGAGCCCGCCCATGAGGGCCAGCAGGGCCAGCACCGGCCCCATGACCTGCATGGCGTTCTCGGACGGCACGAGGTAGCCGATGGCCAGGCCGAGGGCGGCGAAGACGAGCGAGCCGATCCAGGCGACGAGCCCGCCGATCACCCAGGCCCGCGCCGGCATCCGAGCACCCGTCACGGCGCCGATGACGAGCTCGACGACGACGGGGACGAACGCGATGCTCGCCGCGGCGATGACCTTGCTGGCGACGTAGGTGGCCGGGCGCATGGGCGTCAGGCGCAGTTGCCGGCTCCAGCCGCTGGCGCGTTCGACGGCCACGGACGCCCCGACGCTGGTGGCGGCGACCATCGCCCCGTAGACGGCGAAGCTGAGCATGACGTAGCCCTTGGCGTCGGCCGAGCTCTGGGAGGCGCCGAACGCGAAGTAGAAGACGATCGGCATGACGACGGTGAAGATCAGCGTGCGGCGGTTGCGCAGGACGCGCTTGACGTCGAGCCGGACGTAGACGGGGTTGACGAGTCCGCGCGGGACGCCGGGGGCGGGCGCGCTGGTGACGGCGGCGGGGGTGGTGCTCATCGGGTGACCTCCGAACTGGTCAGGGAGACGAAGGCGTCCTCGAGCCCGCGGGCGGTGATCTCGAGGTCGGTGGCGGGGGTGCGGGTCAGCAGGTGGCGGGCGACGGCGTCGGAGTCGTTGGCGTGCACGAGGACCACGTCGCCGTTGACTTCGAGGTCGTCGACGCCGGGCAGGCCGTCGAGGTCGGCGAGCCGGACGCCGGGCCAGGTGGCGCGCACGACGCGGCCGGAGGACAACGCCTTGATCTGCGAGGGGGTGCCGTCGGCGACGACCCTGCCGTGGGCGACGAGGACGATCCGGTCGGCGTAGGTGTCGGCCTCCTCGAGGTAGTGGGTGGCGAACACGACGGTCCGCCCGAGGCGGGCGTCGTCGCGGATCGCGGACCAGAACGCGCGCCGACCCTCGACGTCCATGCCGGTGGTGGGTTCGTCGAGGACGAGCAGGCGGGGGTCGGGCAGCAGGGCCATCGCGAAGCGCAGCCGCTGCTGCTCACCGCCGGAGCACTTGCCGACGCGGCGGCCGGCGATCGGGGAGATCCCGGCGCGTTCGAGGACGACGTCGACGGGCTGGGTGCGGGCGAACAGGGAGGCGGTCATCTCGACGGTCTCGCGGACGGTGAGGTCGCGCAGCAGCCCGCCGGTCTGCATGACGGCCGAGACCCAGCCGTGGGCGACGGCCTCGCGCGGGGTCGTGCCGTACACGGAGACCGACCCGGAGGTGGGCTGCGACAGGCCCAGGACGACGTCGATGGTGGAGGTCTTGCCGGCCCCGTTGGGACCGAGGAACGCGACGACCTCGCCCGGCTGCACGACCAGGTCGAGCCCGTCGATGGCGCTGACCTGGCCGAACCGCTTGGTCAGGGCGTCGATCGCGATGGCCGGCGGTGCCCCGGTCCGGGTCGAGACGCCCGCCGCTGACGTTGCTGTGCTCTCCATGACGGGAACTCTGGCGCGCCCGCCGGCCGGGCACCTCGGCCCCGCGTCACGACCCACCCGTGACGGATGTCACGGGTCGCGACAGCCAGGCGTGGACGACGAGCCCGGCGACCAGGCCCCAGAAGGCGCTGCCGATGCCCGCGAAGGCCACCCCGGAGGCGACGACGGCGAACGTCAGCCCGGCCGTGACGCGGTGGGCGGGTTCGGCGAGCGCCGAGACGAGCCCGCCGACGAACGAGTCGAGCAGGGCCAACCCGGCGACGGCCTCGACGAGGACCGGGTCGGTGCCCCCGACGAGACCGGCGATGGGGGCGGCGAGCAGACCCAGGACGAGGTAGCCCGCTCCCCCGGCGACCGCGGCGATCCAGCGGCGCGAGGGGTCGCGGCCCGCACCGGGCCCGGCGATGATCCCGGCGGCCAGGGCGGACAGGTTCACGGCGTGCCCGCCGAACACCGCGGCGAGACCGCTGCCGACGCCCGCCCCGACGAGCACGCGACCGGTCGGGACGCGGTCGTACCCGAGGGTCTCCAGGATGGTGAAGCCCGGGATGTTCTGCCCGGCCATGGTGACGACGTACAGGGGGACGCCGAGGGAGACCAGGACGAACGGGTCGAGCTGAGGGGTCACGGGCAGCAGGCGCGGGACCCACTCCAGGGACACCGCCGCGGGCAGCCCGGCGACGGTGAACCCCAGGGCGACGACCATCGCGGCGGGGATCGCGGCGGCCCGCGCGAGGCGGCGCAGCACGAGCCAGACGAGGGTGACGCACACGGCCGCGACGGGGTGGACGCGGACGGCGGAGACGGGGGCCAGGCACAGCGGGAGCAGCACCCCGGCGAGCAGCGCACCGGCCACGGGCGTGGGGACCCGGCGCACGAGCCGGGCCAGCGCGGGCCACGCCCCGGTCACGACGACGAGCAGCGCGCACAGCAGGAAGGCCCCGACGGCCGCCGCGATCGACCCCGTCCGCCCTTGGGCGGCGACGAGCAGCGCCGCGCCGGGGGTGGACCACACGAAGGACAGCGGCAGCCGGGTCCGCCAGGACAGCAGGGAGGCGACGGCGAACTGGGCCAGGCACAGCGCGAACAACCCGGACGCGGCCTGTTCGGGGCCGGCGCCGACGGCGGCGAACCCCGCCAGGACGAGGACGAAGGACGACGCGAACCCGGTGACGGCCGCGACGGCCCCGGCCGAGACGGGCTGGGTGAGTCCTTCCGCACGTCGTCGGTGCTGGGCGCTCACGCCACCTCGTCGTGCGCCGCGGGTGCGGGGGTGCAGTCCGGCGGCTGCCCGGTCCACAGCTGCGCGGCGGTGCCCTCGGCGAGCCGGGCCCGGTACAGGTCGACCTTGAACGCGATGGTGTCGCGGGCCCCGGCCAGGTCGGCGAGCTGCTGCTCGACGCGGCGCTGGTGCCCGGCGAGCAGGTCGAGCCGTTCGGCCTCGTTGCCCTCGCCCGCGCGGACGAGGGCCGCGTAGCGGGCGATGTCGGACAGCGGCATCCCCGTGGTGCGGAACGTGGCGCACATCCGCAGCCACTCGACCTCGGCGGGGCTGAAGCTGCGGCGGCCGGCGCTGTCGCGGTGGACGGGTTCGACCATCAGCCCTTCGCGCTCGTAGAAGCGCAGGGCGTCGACGCCGATGCCCGTCAGGTCGCTGACCTCGCCGATGCCGAACCGCTGTTCCACGGGCCGAATCTAACCGGGACGACGCCGGGGCCCGCACCCCTCCCGCGCGAGCGGGACGGGTGCGGGCCCCGGAGCCGGGCGGTCAGGCTCCGAGCAGGCGCGCCCCGAGCCACTGCGCGACCTGGGACAGCCCGACGCGTTCCTGCGCCATGGTGTCGCGTTCGCGGATGGTCACGGCCTGGTCCTCCAGGGTGTCGAAGTCGACCGTGATGCAGTACGGCGTGCCGACCTCGTCGTGACGGCGGTAGCGGCGGCCGATGGCGCCGGCGTCGTCGAACTCGACGTTCCAGTGCTTGCGCAGCTCGGCGGCGAGGTCCTTGGCCTTGGGCGAGAGCTGCTCGTTGCGGGACAACGGGAACACCGCGGCCTTGACGGGGGCGAGGCGGTGGTCAAGGCGCAGGACGGTGCGCTTGTCGACGCCGCCCTTGGTGTTGGGGGCCTCGTCCTCGGTGTAGGCGTCGACGAGGAACGCCATGAGGGAGCGCGTCAGCCCGGCTGCGGGTTCGATGACGTAGGGCACCCAGCGCTCGCCCTTGGTCTGATCGAAGTAGGACAGGTCGACGCCGGACTCCTTGGAGTGGGTCGACAGGTCGTAGTCGGTGCGGTTGGCGATGCCCTCCAGCTCGCCCCACTCCGAGCCCTGGAACCCGAAGCGGTACTCGATGTCGACGGTCCGCTTGGAGTAGTGCGACAGCTTCTCCTGGGCGTGCTCGTAGAAGCGCAGGTTGCCCGCGTCGATGCCCAGGCCCGTGTACCAGGACATGCGCTCGTCGAGCCAGTACTGGTGCCACTGCTCGTCGGTGCCGGGCTCGACGAAGAACTCCATCTCCATCTGCTCGAACTCGCGCGTGCGGAAGATGAAGTTGCCCGGCGTGATCTCGTTGCGGAAGCTCTTGCCGATCTGGCCGATGCCGAACGGCGGCTTCTTGCGGGCCGAGCCCATGACGTTGGCGAAGTTCACGAAGATGCCCTGGGCGGTCTCGGGGCGCAGGTAGTGCAGCCCCTCCTCGTTGTCGACCGCGCCGAGGTAGGTCTTCATGAGGCCCGAGAAGTCCTTGGGCTCGGTCCACTGCCCCCGCACGCCGGTGTCGGGGTCGGGGACGTCGGCCAGGCCGTTCTCCGGCGGGTGGCCGTGCTTGGCCTCGTAGGCCTCCAGGAGGTGGTCGGCGCGGTAGCGCTTGTGCGTCTGCAGCGACTCCACCAGGGGGTCGGTGAAGACGGCGACGTGCCCGGAGGCCTCCCACACGCGCCGGGGCAGGATGACGGCGGAGTCCAGGCCCACGACGTCGTCGCGGGTGGAGACCATCGTGCGCCACCACTGGCGCTTGATGTTCTCCTTCAGCTCCACGCCCAGGGGTCCGTAGTCCCAGGCGGAGCGCGTGCCGCCGTAGATCTCCCCCGACGGGAACACGAACCCCCGCCGCTTGGCGAGGTTGATGACGGCGTCGAGGCGGGATGCGGCCACGCTGGGGTCTCCTGTCCGGCTGGGTGTCGGCGGTGCGCCGGCCCTGGAGCGGCCCGCGCGTGGACGAGGTTACGCGCTGAGCGAGCACCCGCGCCGAGGGGGCGCATCCGTTCGGAGCAGACCGGCTGCGCGACGTAGGGTGTCCTGACCCGCCCGGGAACGGCCCCCGGGTCGACCTAGGAGGACGAGTAGACGTGTCGACGCCCGTCCGTCGGTCCACGAAGCAGCGTTCGGCCGTCTCGGCGGTCCTGGACGAGGCGGACGCGTTCCTGTCGGCCCAGGACCTGCACGCCAGGCTGCGCGAGCGGGGCGAGAACGTCGGGCTGGCCACGGTCTACCGCGCGCTGCAGGTGCTCGCCGAGGACGGCGACGTCGACGTCCTGCGCACCGACGACGGCGGCGAGGCCGTCTACCGCCGGTGCAGCACCGGCCACCACCACCACCTGGTGTGCCGCCGGTGCGGCGCGACGGTCGAGGTCGAGGGGCCCCAGGTCGAGGCGTGGGCCCGGCGCGTGGGCGCCGAGCACGGGTTCACGGCCGTGCAGCACGTCGTCGAGGTCTTCGGCGTCTGCGCGGAGTGCTCCGCCAAGCTCTGACGCCCGTCCGCACCCGCCCCGTCGGAGGCGCACCTCCCGCCCGGGAACGCCGTCCGCGAGGGCGGGAGGTGTGCCTCCGGCCGGTCCAGCGGGTGCCGGTGAGCCGCCCGACGCGCCAGCGGCGACGGCACGTGCCGAGCACGAGCGGTGACCACGGGTAACGTCAACCCCCGACAACCGCCTACGAACACCGGGAGAGACCGTGAACCGCTCCGAACTCGTCACCGCCGTCGCCCAGCGCGCCGGCCTGACGCAGTCCGACGCCGATTCCCTGCTCAACGCCTTCGGCGACGTCCTCGTCGAGGCCGTCGCCAAGGGCGAGGCCGTCAAGCTGCCGGGGCTGCTGACCGTCGAGCGCGTCGAGCGCGCCGCGCGCACGGGCCGCAACCCGCGCACCGGCGAGACCATGGAGATCGCGGCGTCCTTCGGCGCCAAGCTCACCGCCGGCTCCAAGCTCAAGGCCGCCGCGAACGGCAGCTGAGGCCGGCCCCCAGGGCACCTCAGGACGCCTCGCCTCCGCCACCGGTTTCGCACCGGGGCGCCGACACGACAGACTGCCCCCGCCGCTCGTCCGCGAGCGGTGCTGTGATGATCGACACAGAACGGCACAGCAACCAGGCAGTCAGTCAGCACGTGCACACGGAGTCAGCGTCGACCCCCGGGCACCCGGCAGGGAGGCGAGGCGTCGCATGAGCGCACCGACCCACGAGGGACTGCACAGTCCCGAGGAAGTACCCGCACGCACGGCCCAGGACGCGCTCGCGGTCGACGGGGTGTCCTCCGACGAGGGTCACGCCGCGCTGCGGGCCTCGGTCCGCAAGCTCGGCGAGCTGCTCGGTGAGTCCCTCACCCGCCACGAGGGCCGTGAGCTGCTCGACCTCGTCGAGCAGGTGCGCGCCCTGGCCCGCCGCCCCGACGACGGCGCTGAGCTCGCCGCGCTGCTGTCCGGCGTCGACGACGCCACCGCCATCGTCCTGGCCCGCGCCTTCACGGCCTACTTCCAGCTGGCCAACGCCTCCGAGCAGCTGCACCGCGGCCTGGAGCTGTCCCGCGTCTCGACCGGCGGCCTGGACGCCACGCTCGAGCGCCTCGGCCAGGCCCTGGCGACGGGCGACCTGGACCGCGCCACCGCCCAGCAGATCCTCGGGCGCCTGCAGCTGCGCCCGGTCTTCACGGCGCACCCGACCGAGTCCAGCCGGCGCTCGGTGCTGGACCTGCTGCTGCGCATCACCGGCATCGTCGAGACGTCCGAGGACCCCGCGCAGCGGCCCGTCGACGCCGCCCGCGGCCAGCGCCGCCTGGCCGAGCTCGTCGACGAGCTGTGGCAGACCGACGAGCTGCGCGTCCTGCGCCCCCGCCCCGCCGACGAGGCCCGCTCGGCGCTGCACTACCTGCGCAACCTCACCTCGACGGTCCTGCCGGACCTGCTCGAGGACCTCGCCGTCGGGCTCGAGGCCCTCGGCCTCGACCTGCCCGAGCAGGCCCAGCCGCTGCGCTTCGGCAACTGGGTCGGCGGCGACCGCGACGGCAACCCCAACGTCACCCCCGAGGTGACGGCCGAGGTCCTGGGCATGCAGCACGACGCCGCGCTCGACGTCCTGGCCGCCGCCACGCGCGACCTCATGACCGAGCTCGCCGCCTCGACCCAGATCGTCGGGTTCTCCGACGAGCTCCTGGCCTCCCTGGAGGCCGACGCGCAGGCCCTGCCCGAGGTGCGCGCCGCCCGCGCCCACCTCAACGGCGAGGAGCCCTACCGCTTCAAGCTGTCCTACGTCCTGGCCCGCCTGGAGGGCACCCGCACCCGCTGGCACAGCGGCGCCGACCACGTGCCCGGCCGCGACTACGCCTCGGTCGAGGAGTACACCGCCGACATCCGGATGCTGCAGGACTCGCTGCGCGCCAACGACGGCGAGCTCGTCGCCGACGGGGCCGTGGCCCGCCTGCTGCGCGTGGTCCGCGCCGTCGGGTTCGGCCTGGCCACCCTGGACGTGCGCGAGGACGCCGGCAAGCACCACACCGCGCTGGCCGCGATCTACGACCGCCTGGGCGAGCTCATCACCCCCTACGCCGACCTCGACCGCTCCGCGCGCACGAAGCTGCTGTCGAAGGAGCTGACCGGCCACCGCCCGCTCATCGGCGCCGCCGCGCAGACCCTCACGGGCACCCCGGCCAAGGTCGTGGAGCTGTTCTCCACGATCCGCACCTCGCTGGACCGCTACGGCGACGACGTCATCGAGACGTACATCGTGTCCATGACCAAGGGCATCGACGACCTGTTCGCCGTCGTCGTGCTGGCCCGCGAGGTCGGTCTGGTGGACCTGGCGCAGACCCCGGGCGCCAGCGACGTGGCGCGCATCGGGTTCGCCCCGCTGTTCGAGACCGTCACCGAGCTGGAGAACGCCGAGGAGCTGCTCGAGGGACTCCTGTCGGACCCCTCCTACCGCCGCGTCGTCGCCGCCCGCGGCGACGTGCAGGAGATCATGCTCGGCTACTCCGACTCCTCCAAGGACGCCGGGATCGCCGCCTCCCGCTGGCAGATCCACCGCGCGCAGCGCGCCCTGCGCGACGTCGCCGCCCGCCACGGCGTGACCCTGCGCCTGTTCCACGGCCGCGGGGGGTCCGTCGGCCGCGGCGGCGGTCCCACCGGCGAGGCGATCCTGGCCCAGCCGTACGGGACGCTGGACGGCCCGATCAAGGTCACCGAGCAGGGTGAGGTGATCTCCGACAAGTACGTCCAGCCCCGGCTGGCCCGGCACAACCTCGAGGTCGCCCTGTCCGCCGCGCTCGAGGCGTCCACGCTGCACCGCACGCCGTTGCAGTCCGGGGAGGTCCTCGACGGCTGGGACGAGACGATGTCCGTCGTGGCCGCCAAGGGCCAGGAGGCCTACCGGGCGCTGGTCCGCGACCCGGGCCTGGTGGCGTTCTTCGTCTCGGCCACCCCCGTCGAGGAACTGGGCAACCTCAACATCGGTTCGCGCCCGGCCCGCCGCCCCGGCGGGCTCGGCGGTCTGGAGGACCTGCGGGCCATCCCGTGGGTGTTCGGCTGGACCCAGAGCCGCATCAACGTCCCCGGCTGGTTCGGCGTGGGGTCGGGGTTGAAGGCCGCGCGCGAGGCCGGGCACGAGGACGACCTGCGCGAGATGTTCGCGAACTGGAACTTCTTCCGCAGCTTCGTGTCCAACGTGCAGATGACCCTGGCCAAGACGGACCTCGGCATCGCCGCGCACTACGTCGAGGAGCTCGTCTCCGCCGACGCCCGCGCGGCGTTCGACGTGATCCGCGCCGAGCACGCCACCACGCTCGAGCAGGTCCTGTGGCTCACCGACCAGCGCCAACTCCTGGAATCCGCCCCCGTCCTGAAGCGGACGCTGGAACTGCGCGACGCCTACCTGGCGCCCCTGCACGCCCTGCAGGTCTCCCTGCTCGCCCGCTCGCGCGCCAGCGGCGACGACGTCGACCCCGCGCTGCGCCGCGCGCTGCTGCTGACGATCAACGGGATCGCCGCCGGGATGCGCAACACGGGCTGATCCACGGCCCACTGGACCGTTGACGCATCGGTACGAACCTTCCGTACCGATGCGTCAACGGTCCGTTCAGGCCGGACCCGGGGTGGGGGTGTCCGCCGCCCCGCCGTAGCGCCGGTTGCGCGTGGCGTACGTCTCGATCGCGGCCCACAGCGCCCGGCGGTCCACGTCGGGCCACAGCACGTCGGAGAACACCATCTCCGCGTACGTCGACTGCCACGGCAGGAAACCCGACGTCCGCTGCTCCCCGGAGGAGCGCCAGAACAGGTCGACGTCGGGCATGTCCGGCTCGTCGAGGTAGCGGGCGAGGACCTTCTCGTCGACGCGGTCGGGGTTCACCCTGCCCGCTGCGACGTCCTGGGCCAGGGCCCGTGCGGCGTCGGCGATCTCGGCCCGTCCGCCGTAGTTCACGCACATGGTCAGCGTGCAGACGGTGTTGTCCTTCGTCAGTTCCTCGGCCGACTCCAGTTCGCTGACGACGCTGCGCCACAGGCGGGGACGACGCCCGGCCCAGCGCACGCGCACGCCCCAGGAGTCCATGACGTCGCGGCGGCGGCGGATGACGTCGCGGTTGAAGCCCATGAGGAACTTGACCTCCTCGGGGCTGCGCTTCCAGTTCTCGGTGGAGAACGCGTACGCCGACACGTGCGTCACGCCGATCTCGACGGCACCGGCGACGACGTCGAGCAGCGACGCCTCGCCCATCTTGTGGCCCTCGACGCGCGACAGGCCCCGCTGGTTGGCCCAGCGGCCGTTGCCGTCCATGACGATCGCGACGTGCTTCGGGACGAGGTCCGCGGGCAGCTGCGGGGGCCGGGCGCCGGAGGGGTGCGGCGGCGGGGCGACGACCTCCCGGGGCTGTCCCGGGGACGGGGCGGGGCGGCTGGCTCGGCGCAGGACTGGCACGTCCCCAGGGTGCCAGGTGAGACCATGGGGCACGTGCCTGCCCACACCCCCGCCCCTGGTCCCGGTCCCGCCCCCGTCACGGCGCTGGTCCGCCACGGCGAGACCGACTGGAACCGCGACGGCCGTCTGCAGGGCCGCACCGACATCCCCCTCAACGACACGGGCCGCGCGCAGGCGCAGGCGCTGGCCGAGCAGCTGAAGAGTCAGGGGTGGGCGGCGATCACCTCCTCACCGTTGTCCCGGGCCCGGGAGACGGCGCAGATCATCGCGGCCGAGCTCGGCCTCGAACTCCTCCCGCCGCACGACGACCTCGTGGAGCGGCAGTTCGGCGAGGCCGAGGGCGGCACGCTCGCGGAGCTGCGCGGGCGGTTCCCGAACGGCGAGCGCCCCGGCCAGGAACCCTGGGACGACGTCGTGGCGCGGGGTGCGGCCGCGTTGCGCCGGCTGCGGGCCGAGCACGGTGACGTACCGCTGGTCGTCGTGGCGCACGGCACGTTCCTGCGCGCCACCGTCGAGGGGCTCACCGGCGTCGAACTGCCCCGGATGGCGAACGCGACGTCCGTCGTGCTCGAGGGCTCGGGCGGGCAGTGGTCCCTCGCCCGCGAACCCCAGCGGGCCTGACTCAGAAGGCGACGTCCCAGAAGTCGTGCAGGAACGTCGGCGGCACGGGTGAGTCGACCGTCGTCTGGGTCAGCAGGATCGCGGTGCCTCCCGTGGCGGGGGTGACGTGGGCGCTCGTGCCCGTTCCCCCGACCCACCCGTACCGCCCGGTGGCCGGGTCGACGGAGCCGCCGAAACCCCAGCCCTGCCCGGCGAGGAACAGCTGCCCCTCCCTGCCCTGACCAGGCTGCAGCTGGTCGGTCGTCAGCTGCCGCAACGACTCGGCGCTCAGCACGCGCCCACCGCCGTGCAGCTCCCCGGCGACGGCGGCCCAGTCGTCGAGGGTGCCGACGAGACCACCGGCACCGGAGGGGAACGCGGGCGGTGAGCTCCACCGGCCGTCCACGCCGTCGAAGAGCTCCAGTCCCTGCGGTGTCGCCCGGTAGGCGGCGCTGGACCTCTCCCGCTGGTCGTCGCGCACGGCGAACCCGGTGTCGGCCATGCCGAGCGGGACGCTGACGCGCTGGTGGACGACGTCGGGCAGCGGCCGGCGGGCGATCCGGGCGAGCAGGACCCCGAGCACGTCGTAGCTGGTGTTGTACAGGTACGTCGTCCCGGGCTGGTGGCGCAGCGGCAGGGTCGCGAGCCCGGCGAGCCACTCCTGCGGCGGCGGCGGGCCGGTGATGTCCAGCCCGGTCTGCCACCGGTGCAGCGCGGCCACCCAGGCGCCGCCCGCGTCGGAGGGGAAGCCCCACCCGCACGTCGAGGTCAGCAGGTCCCGCAGCGTCGGGGGCCGCTCGGCGGGCACCGTGTCGGTCAGGTCGGCCCCGGGGGTCCGCAGGACGCGGAGCCGGCCCAGCTCCGGCAGCCACCGGTCCAGGGGTTCGTCGGGGCCGATCGCACCGTCCTGGACGAACGTGAGCGCGGCGACCGTGACGACGGGTCCGGTGATCGAGGCCCACCGGAAGACGGTGTCGCGGGTCATCGGCCGCCCGCTCGCCAGGTCGGCGACCCCGACGGTCGCGACCTCCCGGGCGCCGTCGCGGTCGACGAGCGCGACGGCTCCGGCGATCGTCCGGGCGTCGACGTGGCGTTGCAGCAGGTCGCTCAGCACCCCCGGTGGACTCCCGGGGCGCCCAGGACTCATCGCAGGAGGCTGCGCTCGCGTTCGACGTGCTGCAGGGAGCGGATCCCCCGTTCGAGGTGCCACTGCAGGAACGCCGCGACCAGCCCGCTGCCCTCGGTCCGGCACCGGTCCTCGCTCTCCTCGGCGAGCGCCCAGTCACCCGTCAGGAGCGCGGCGAGCAGTTCGAGGGTCTGCGGGTCCGGGGCGGCCGAGCCCGGCGGCCGGCACACCGGGCACACCGCTCCCCCGGCGGCGATGTTGAACGAGGAGTGCGGTCCGGGCTCGGCGCACTTGGCGCAGTCGGCGAAGCTGGCCGCGTACCCGGCGATCGCGAGGGAGCGCAGCAGGAACGCGTCGAGGACCAGGGGCGCGTCGTGCTCGCGGCGCGCCAGGGTGCGCAGGGCCCCGACCAGGAGCAGGTACTGCTGGGTGGCGCTCTCCCGCTCGACCTCGGTGAACCGCTCGGCGGTCTCGACCAGGGCGTGCCCGACGGTGTAGAGGCCGTAGTCGGCGGCCAGGGCCTGTCCGTAGGCGTCGAGGACGTCGACCTGGGTGACGGTGTCCAGGGAGCGGCCCCGGTGCAGCTGGACGTCGACGCACGTGAACGGTTCGAGCCGCCCGCCGAAGCGGGAGGAGGTGCGGCGCACGCCCTTGGCTACGGCGCGGACGCGGCCGTGGTGGCGCGTCAGCAGGGTGATGATGCGGTCGGCCTCGCCGAGCTTGGTGGCGCGCAGGACCACGGCCTCGTCGCGGTAGCTCTTGGCCCCGCCGATGCTGGAACCCCTGCTCGACCCGCTGGACCCGCTCGAAGTTCCCGGCACCGGACCACTGTAGGTCGCGGCACCGACACGGGCGCTCAGGCGACGACGAGCCGGTCCCGCCCGCGGCGCTTGGCCTCGCTCGCGGCGAGGTCGGCCGCCGCGAGGGCCTCCGCGGCCGGCGCCGGGCCGGCCAGCCCCGCCGAGACGGTGACCCGCAGGCCCAGGGAGATCTCCAGCCACGGTTCCTTGCGGACGACCTCGAGCAGCCGTTCGGCCGTGGCGGCGGCGCCGAACCCGCCGGGGACGAGGACGACGAACTCGTCGGCGCCGTAGCGGACGACGACGTCCCCGTCGCCGACGTTGCGCTGCACCAGGTCCGCGATCCGCCGCAGGACGGCGTCACCGGCGTCCTGCCCGTGCTCGTCGTTGACGGAGCGGAACCGGTCGACGTCGAGCAGGACGGCGCTGAAGCGCTGGTCGGGGCGTTCGAGGAGCTGCTGCAGGCGGCGGCGGTTGCCCAGGCCCGTCATGGGGTCGACGAGGGAGGCGCGGCCGATGCGTTCGTGCTGCTCGGCCATCTCCCGCTGGCGGATGCGGTCCTGCAGCGCCTCGAAGCGGGAGTGGCGGTCCTCCCACAACCGGGCCAGGGACACCTGGGCGAGCTGCTCGAGGGCGTCGGCCGCCTCGCTGCGCCCGTCGCGCACGACGGCGTTGCGGGCCCGGACGGCGAGCGCGGTCAACCCCCACACGTCGAGCTGGGTGGCGGAGGAGACGCGCTGGACGGCGGTGAGGAGCTCGGCGGCGGCGTCGGGGTCGCCGGCGTCGGAGGTCGCCATGGCCAGGGCGATGCGGGCGATCTGGGTCTCGGCCAGTTCCTCGCGCAGCCGGAAGGCGGCCATCGCGGGCCGCAGGCGGGCCAGGCCGAGGCCGACGTCGCCGGTGCGCTGCAGGGCGAACGCCTCGATGGCCTCGGCCCGCGCGTGCATCTCGGGGTAGTCGGCCTCGACGGCGAGCTGGCGCATGCGGGCGGCGCGGGCGAGGGCTTCGGCGTAGTGCGGCCGGGCCTCCTCGGCGCGGCCGGCGACCTCGAGCATGGAGGCCCAGGACGCCTGCAGCACGGCGGCTTCCTGGGCGACGTTGAGCCGGACGCGGGCCGGCGGGAACGTCAGGGCCAGCATCTGGACCATGAGCTCGTCGGCGGGCTCGAACAGGGCGAGGGCGTTGAGCGCGAGCGCCACGGACATCGTGGCGGACAGGTGGTCGTAGGTGCGGATGCGCTGGGCGGAGACGATGAGCTTGCCCTCGGCGAGGTGGTCCATCGCCAGCGCGGTCATGCCGAGGTCGACGCGGGACTCGGCGAGCAGTGCCAGGGCCTTGGCGCGCCAGACGGGGTCGGCGCCGGTGCCGAGGCGGCGCAGGAGCCGGCCGGCCTCCTCGCTGGCCTCGGCGGCGCGGCCGAGCTGGTGCAGGGCGACGCCGGCGATGAACTGCAGGTAGCGGGCGGTGCGCTCGTCCCCGGCGGCCTCGACGAAGGCGAGGGCCTCGCGGCTGGCGAGGATCGCCCGTTCCCCGAACCCGTCGAGGTAGAGCTGGTGGGACCACTCCGCGAGGACGTCGAACGGTCCGAAGGGGCCGACGACCTCGAGGTCCGTGCCCATCGCGCCCCACACCCCTCACCCGTCGCGCCGATCACGCGTAGTGACCGATCCTAACGTTTCGCGCGGCACTGCGGGAGCGGACTCCGTCGACCCCGACGTTCGCCTCGTGGTCCCGCACGCTACACGGTGCAAGATCACGAGGCGAGGGACGTCGGGCGGGGCCGATCAGCGCAGGGCGCGGTTGACGGCCGAGACGATGGCCTTCAGGGAGGCCGTGGTGATGTTGTGGTCGATGCCCACGCCCCACAGGACGCGCCCCTCGACGGCGCACTCGACGTAGGCCGCCGCCAGGGCGTCCCCGCCGGCGGACAGGGCGTGCTCGGCGTAGTCCAGGACGCGGACGTCGACGCCGCGCTCGTGCAGCGCGGAGCAGAAGGCCGCGATCGGGCCGTTGCCCGTCCCCTGCACCGTGGCGGTCTCGCCGCCGTCGTAGAGGTCGACCTCCAGGGTGTCGGCCCCGCCGGCGACGCTGACCGAGCGCGTGCCGCGCAGCGCGAAGCGGCCCCACTCGGGGGTGCCCGTCGTCGAGGGCAGGTACTCGTCGGAGAACACGTCGAAGATCTGCTTCGCCGAGACCTCGCCGCCCTCGGCGTCGGTGCGTTCCTGGATGACGCGGGAGAACTCGATCTGCAGGCGGCGCGGCAGGTCGAGCTGGTGCTCGGCCTTCAGCAGGTAGGCGACCCCGCCCTTGCCGGACTGGGAGTTCACCCGGATGACGGCCTCGTAGGAGCGGCCGACGTCCTTGGGGTCGATGGGCAGGTACGGCACGGCCCACGGGATCTCGTCGACGCCCTTGCCGGCGGCGGCCGCGTCGCGCTCCATGGCCTCCAGGCCCTTCTTGATGGCGTCCTGGTGGGAGCCGGAGAAGGCCGTGAAGACCAGGTCGCCGCCGTAGGGCACGCGCTCGCCGACGGGCAGCTGGTTGCAGTGCTCGACGGTGCGGCGCACGTGGTCGATGTCGGAGAAGTCGATCTGCGGGTCGATGCCCTGGCTGAACAGGTTCATGCCCAGGGTGACCAGGTCGACGTTGCCGGTGCGCTCGCCGTTGCCGAACAGGCAACCCTCGATGCGGTCGGCGCCGGCCAGGTAGCCGAGCTCGGCCGCGGCCACGCCGGTGCCGCGGTCGTTGTGCGGGTGCAGGGACAGGATGACGTGCTCGCGGTGGTTCAGGTGCCGCGACATCCACTCGATCGAGTCGGCGTAGACGTTGGGGGTCGTCATCTCCACCGTGGCGGGCAGGTTGACGATGACGTTGCGCTCGGCGGTGGGCTCGAACACCTCGACGACGGCGTTGCAGATGCGCGCCGCGAACTCCAGCTCGGTGCCCGTGTAGGACTCCGGGGAGTACTCGTAGTAGACCGTCGTCTCGGGGGTGGTCTCCTCGAACTTGCGGCACAGCCGCGCGCCCTGCAGGGCCAGGTCGACGATGCCGTCCTCGTCGGAGCCGAACACGACGCGCCGCTGCAGCACCGAGGTCGAGTTGTAGAGGTGGACGATCGCCTGCTTCGCCCCGCGCAGCGACTCGTAGGTGCGCTCGATGAGGTGCTCGCGCGCCTGGGTCAGCACCTGGATGCGGACGTCGTCGGGGATCAGGTCGTTCTCGATCAGGGTGCGGACGAAGTCGAAGTCCGTCTGCGAGGCCGACGGGAAGCCGACCTCGATGTCCTTGTAGCCCATCTGCACGAGCAGGTTGAACATGCGCAGCTTGCGCTCGGCGTTCATCGGGTCGATGAGGGCCTGGTTGCCGTCGCGCAGGTCGACCGCGCACCAGCGCGGCGCCTTCTCGATGCGCTTGGTCGGCCACGTCCGGTCGGGCAGGTCGACGGTGATCTGCTCGTGGAAGGGCACGTACTTGTGGAACGGCATCGGGCTGGACGTCTGGGGGTTGTGCATCGTCATCTCCTCAGAGGCGGGGCGGTGTGGCGGCCGGCGCGCACGACGAGGTCCCGCGACGGGGAGACCGGCCTAGCTGGCCCCGCCGCGGCGACGAAGGAGGAGGTTCTCCAGACGAGCCACGGGACCACCGTACTCCCCGGGACGCATGGGACGGCAACCGGTCGCCGTGCTCGCCCGTCACGTCCGCGTCCATTGTCCGCGGATGTGGACGTGTGACACGATGCCGTCACCTCCAGCCGACGACGCCCCCGGAGCACACCGCCATGCCCAGCCGCATCACGCACGTCGAGATCACCCCGGTCGCCTTCCGCGACCTGCCCCTGCTGAACAACGTCGGCGTCCACGAACCCTTCGCGCTGCGCAGCGTCGTGGAGGTCCGCACCGAGGACGGGGTCACGGGCCTCGGGGAGAGCTACGGCGACGCCGCCCACCTGGACCGCCTGCGCGCGGCCGCCGCGCGGCTGAAGGGCGTCGACGTCTTCGACCTGCACGCCATGGCCCGCGAGGTCGTCGACTCCCTGCCCGCCGACACCTCCGGCGGGCACGGCATGGGGCTGCAGATCACGACGTCGAACACCGCCGACCGCGTCTTCTCCCCCTTCGAGGTCGCCGCCCTCGACGTGCAGGGCCGGCTCGTGGGCCGCCCCGTCAGCGACCTGCTCGGCGGGGCCGTGCGCGAGGAGGTCGCGTACAGCGCCTACGCGTTCTACAAGTGGGCCGCCCACCCCGGCGGGCCCGACGACGAGTGGGGCGCCGCCCTGGACCCCGCGGGCGTCGTCGCGCAGGTCCGGCGCATGGTCGACGAGTTCGGGTTCACCGCCGTCAAGCTCAAGGGCGGGGTGTTCCCGCCCGAGCAGGAGGTCGAGGCGATCCGGGCCCTGCGCGCGGAGTTCCCCGACCTGCCCCTGCGCCTGGACCCCAACGGGGCCTGGACCGTCGAGACCTCCGTCCGGGTCGCCGAGCAGCTCGACGGGGTCCTGGAGTACCTGGAGGACCCCACCCCCGGCATCGAGGGCATGGCCGCCGTCTCCGCGCGGGTCGACGTGCCCCTGGCGACGAACATGTGCGTCGTCGCCTTCGGGCACCTGCCGCCCGCGATCGCGCAGGACGCCGTGCAGGTCGTCCTGTCCGACCACCACTTCTGGGGCGGTCTGCGGCGCTCGCAGGACCTGGCCCGCATCTGCGAGGTGTTCGGCAGGGGGCTGTCGATGCACTCCAACTCCCACCTCGGGATCAGCCTGGCGGCCATGACCCACCTGGCCGCCGCGACCCCGAACCTGGACTACGCCTGCGACACGCACTGGCCCTGGAAGCGGCCCGAGGACGACGTCGTCGTCCCCGGCGTCCTGGAGTTCGCGCACGGCGCGGTGAAGGTCCCGACCACCCCGGGCCTGGGGGTCGACCTCGACCGCGACGCCCTCGCCCGGCTGCACGAGCAGTACGAGCGGACCGACATCCGCGAGCGCGACGACACCGGGTACATGCGCCGGTCCGCCCCGGGGTTCTCGCCCCGGTCCGCGCACTGGTGAGCCCCGGGTGAGGCTGGAGGAGGTCCTCGCCGAACTCGTGCGCGGCGCGCGCGACGTGCTGGGCGAGGACCTCGTGGGCGCCTACCAGGTGGGGTCCTTCGCCCTGGGCGCCGCCGACGCCGCCAGCGACGTCGACGTCCTGGTGGTGACCGCCGGGGCGCTCGACGCGGACGCCGAACGGGGCCTGCGCGAACTGCACGCCCGCCTGCCCGACCTCGACTCCGGCTGGGCACGGCACCTGGAGGGCAGCTACGCGCCCCGGGCCGAACTCCGGCGGCCGGGGACGGACCCGTGGCTGTACGTCGACAACGGCCACCGGCGGATGCAGTGGTCGACGCACGACAACTCCCTGGCCGTGCGCTGGGTCCTGCGCCACCACGGCCTCGTCCTGACCGGTCCGGCGGGCCGCGACCTCGTCGACCCGGTCAGCCCCGACGCCCTGCGTACCGACGCCGTCGAGACGTTGCGGCGCTGGGACGAGGACGTGCGCGCCCGGCCCGAGCAGTTCGGGGACCTGCTGGCCCAGCAGCAGCACGTCCTGGGGTTGTGCCGGCTGCTGCACCGGGCCCGGCACGGTCGCGTGGTGTCCAAGGCGGCTGCGGCGCAGTGGGTTCAGGAGACGGCGCCGGAGTGGGGGCCCCTGGTCCGTGAGGCCGTCGCGGGCCGGGGCCTGGGCTGGGACCGGGGCGCGCTGCCCACCCCGGCGACGGTCGTGGCGCAGACCGAGGGGTTCCACCGGCACGTCCTGGCCCGCAGCACCGCGTGACACCATGACGGCGTGTCGCGCTTCACCGAACTCCCCAAGGCCGAGCTCCACCTCCACGCCGAGGGGACCCTGGAACCCGAACTGGCCTTCGAGCTGGCCCGCCGCAACGGCGTCGACCTGCCCTTCGCCTCCGTCGAGGACCTGCGCGCGGCCTACGACTTCACCGACCTGCAGTCGTTCCTGGACCTCTACTACGCCACGACCGCCGTGCTGCGCACCCGGCGGGACTTCCACGACCTGCTCTGGGCGTACCTGGAACGCTCCGCGGCGCAGGGCCTGGCGCACGTCGAGGTGTTCTTCGACCCGCAGGCGCACACCCCGCGCGGGGTCGCGTTCACCGACGTCGTCGACGGCCTGCACGACGCCCTGACCCGGGCGGAGGCGGAGCTGGGCGTCACCGGTGGCCTCATCCTGTGCTTCCTGCGCGACCGGCCGGTCGAGGAGGCCGCGCGGACGCTGGAGCAGGCCCGCGACCGGCTCGACGTGCTGCTGGGCGTCGGCCTGGACTCGGCCGAGGTCGGGTTCCCGCCCGCCCCGTTCGCCGCCGTGTTCGCCCGGGCGGCCGAGCTGGGCCTGCACCGCGTCGCGCACGCCGGGGAGGAGGCCCCCGCGTCGTCGGTCACCGAGGCCCTGGACCACCTGGGCGTCGAGCGCGTCGACCACGGCGTGCGCTGCCTCGACGACCCCGGTCTCGTCGCGCGGCTGGTGCGCGAGGCGGTCCCGCTGACCGTCTGCCCGCTGTCGAACCTGCGGCTGAAGGTCGTCGACGACCTCGCCGACCACCCGCTGCCCGCGATGCTCGCCGCCGGGCTCAAGGTCAGCCTGCACTCCGACGACCCGGCCTACTTCGGCGGGTACGTGGGCGACACGTTCGACGCCGTGGCCCCCGACGACACGACGGCCGCGCTGCTGGCCCGCAACGCCGTCGAGGGGTCGTTCGCGAGCGCCGGGCGGAAGACGGAGCTCCTCGGGCGGATCGACGACTGGCTCACCGCCCGCGTGTGAGGTGTCCACGTCCGTGGACACTGTTCTTCATCGTGGTCACCTGGTACGGTCGACGGGAACCTGAGGCGGCGAAGCCTCCCCCGTGATCCGCACGCACCCGCACCCGGAGACCCCCGTGAGCAGCTACTCCCCCGACCAGCTCCGCAGCGCCCTCGGCGCGGGCCTGCTGTCGTTCCCCGTGACCCACACCCGCGCCGACCTGTCCTTCGACGAGGCCGGCTACCGCGACCACGTCGAGCACCTGTCCGGCTTCGGCGCGGCCGGGTTGTTCGCCGCCGGTGGCACCGGGGAGTTCCCCGCCCTCACCCACGAGGAGGTCCTGGCGATCGTGCGCGCCACCGTCGAGGCGAACGCCGGGAAGTCCCCCGTCGTCGGGCCCGTCGGGTACGGCACGGCCACGGCCGTCGCGATGGCGAAGGAGGTCGAGGCCGCCGGCGCGGACGGCGTCTTCGTGCTGCCGCCGTACCTCAACGAGCTCACCCAGGACGGCCTGTACGCGCACGTCGCGGCCGTCTGCCGGGCCACCACCCTCGGCGTCGTCGTCTACCACCGGGCCAACGCGAGGTTCACGGCCCGCACCGTCGCCCGGCTCGTGGCGGAGTTCGACAACTTCATCGGGTTCAAGGACGGCATCTGCGACATCGACCTGCTCGCGACGCTGCACGCCACGCACGGCGACCGCCTCGTCTACGTCGGGGGCCTGCCCACCGCCGAGACGTACGCGCTGCCCTACCTCGAACTCGGCGCCACGACGTACTCCTCGGCGATCTTCAACTTCGCCCCGGCGTGGGCGATGGACTTCTACACCGCGGTCCGCGCCCACGACCGCGCCGCCGTCTACGACAAGCTGCGCGAGTTCGTCATCCCCTACCTCGACATCCGCGACCGCGCCGCCGGGTACCCGGTGTCCATCGTCAAGGCCGGGATGACCGCGGCCGGCCGCAGCGCCGGGCCCGTCCGGCCGCCGCTGACCGACCTCACCGCGGCCGAGCTCGCGGAGCTGACGGACCTCGTGAAGCGGGTCCTGTGATGGGTTCCCCCGTCGTCGCCGGGGTGCGCGTCGTCCCGGTCGCCGGCCACGACGACATGCTGCTCAACCTCTCCGGCGCGCACGCGCCGTTCTTCACCCGCAACGTCGTGGTCCTCACCGACTCCGACGGGCGCACGGGCGTCGGGGAGGTCCCCGGCGGCGAGGCGATCCGCTCGACGCTCGAGGAGGCCGGGAGGCTGCTCCTCGGGCGGCCGGTCGCGCAGTTCCGGAACCTGCTGCAGGAGGTCCAGCGGACGTTCGCGGGCCGTGACGCCGGCGGCCGCGGCCTGCAGACGTTCGACCTGCGCACCACGGTCCACGTGGTCACCGCCCTCGAGGCGGCCCTGCTGGACCTGTTCGGCACGTTCCTCGGGGTGCCCGTCGCGGACCTGCTCGGGGACGGCCGCCAGCGCGACCGCGTCCAGGCGCTGGGGTACCTGTTCTTCGTCGGCGACCGGGCGAAGACCGACCTGGCCTACCGGTCCGAGCCGGACGGCGACGACTGGGAACGCCTGCGGCACGAGCCCGCGATGGACGCCGACGCGGTCGTCCGGCTGGCCGAGGCCGCGCAGGCGAAGTACGGGTTCGCCGACTTCAAGCTCAAGGGCGGGGTCCTGCCCGGTGAGGAGGAGGTCGAGGTCGTCACGGCCCTGGCCCGCCGGTTCCCCGACGCCCGGATCACCCTGGACCCCAACGGCGGCTGGTTGCTGGCCGACGCGGTCCGGTACGGCGAGCGCCTGCGCGACGTCCTCGCCTACGCCGAGGACCCGTGCGGGGCCGAGGGCGGGTACTCCGGCCGGGAGGTGATGGCCGAGTTCAAGCGCGCCACGCGGATGACGACCGCGACGAACATGATCGCCACCGACTGGCGCCAGCTCGGGCACGCCGTGCGCACGAACGCCGTGGACATCCCGCTGGCCGACCCGCACTTCTGGACGATGGCGGGTTCGGTCCGCGTCGCGCAGCTGTGCGCCGCGTGGGGGCTGACGTGGGGGTCGCACTCGAACAACCACTTCGACATCTCGCTGGCGATGTTCACCCACGTCGCCGCGGCCGCGCCCGGGGACGTCACCGCCATCGACACGCACTGGATCTGGCAGGACGGGCAGCGGCTGACGAGGGAACCGCTGCGGATCCGCGACGGGTTCCTCGACGTGCCGACCACCCCCGGGCTCGGGGTGGAGCTCGACGAGGAGCGCCTCGCCGAGGCGCACGAGCTGTACCTGCGCGAGGGTCTCGGGGCCCGCGACGACGCGGTCGCCATGCAGTTCCTGCACCCCGGGTGGACGTTCGACCCGAAGCGGCCGGCGCTCGACCGGGGCTGAACGCCCGGGCGTAGGGTCGGGTCCGTGAGTTCGCCGACGTGGGACCCGGCCCAGTACGCCCGGTTCGCCTCCCCCCGCTCGCGCCCGTTCCACGACCTCGTGGCGCGGGTCGGGGCGCAGGACCCGCGGGTCGTCGTGGACGTCGGCTGCGGGCCGGGAAACCTCACGCTCGACCTCGCCCGCCGCTGGCCCGGCGCGCGCGTCCGGGGTTTCGACTCCTCCCCCGAGATGATCGCGCAGGCGCCGACGGACCAGGGGGTCGAGTTCACCGTCGCGCCCGCGCAGGAGTTCGACGCGACGAGCGTCGACGTCGTCGTCAGCAACGCCGTCCTGCAGTGGGTCCCCGGGCACCGTGACCTGCTGCGGCGGTGGGCGTCCCAGCTCGCCCCGGGTGCGTGGCTGGCGTTCCAGGTGCCGTCGAACTTCGACGCCCCCTCGCACGTCCTGATGCGCGAACTCGCGGACTCGCCCCCGTGGCGGCACCGCCTCGCCGGAGTGCTGCGCGGCACGGAGTCGGTGGCGGCCCCGCAGGAGTACCTGGACGTCCTGGCGGGCGCAGGACTGCAGGCCGACGTCTGGCAGACCGAGTACGTGCACGTCCTGCCCGGCGAGGACCCGGTGCTGGAGTGGGTGCGCGGGACGGGGTTGCGCCCGGTGCTGCAGGCCCTCGACGCACCGTCCGCCGCCGAGTTCGAACGCGAGTACGCCGCCGCGCTGCGGCAGGCCTACCCCGCCCGCCCCTACGGCACGCCCTTCGGGTTCCGGCGCACGTTCGCGGTCTCCACCGTGCCGGGCTGATCCAGTTCCAGGAGTTCGAGCAGCTGCGGGGCCGGGGAGGCCACCGACGCCCCCACGGGCGAGGTGACGACGGACACGACCCACTGCGGCGCGTCCACGGGCATCGCCACCACGGCGGAGGTCGCCGCCTCGGGTTTGGCGGCCACGTGCTGGGGCACGACGGCGACCCCCAGCCCCCGCCGCACCAGGTCCAGCAGCGCGTGGACGTCGCCCACGCTGAACCGCACCCGCCGGTGCACGCCGCGGCTGGCGCACGCGGTGTCGGTGAGGGGACGGATCCCCCAGGACGGGACGAAGTCGATGAAGGGCACCGAGGCCAGGTCGGCCCAGTCCACCCGGCCCCGCCCGGCCAGCGGGTGGTCGCCCGGGGTCAGCAGGACGAGCGGTTCACGGCCGAGTTCGGCGGCCGACATCGCCCCCAGGTGCTCGGTGGTCGCGACGAAGGCTAGGTCGAGCTCGCCCTCGCGCAGCCGGGCCACCAGGTCGTGCGAACCGGACTGCTCGAAGTGGACCTCGACCTGCGGGAACCTGCGGTGGAACCGTTCGAGCAGCGTCGAGACGTCGACGAAGCCCAGGCACTGCTCGGCCCCGACGCGCAGCGAGCCCGACAGGCGGTGGGTGGCCTGCACGACGGCGTCGCGGGCCGCGGTGGCCTGGGTGAGCATCGAGCGCGCGAAGGGCAGCAGGGCCAGGCCCGCGTCCGTCGGCCGGACCAGCCGCGGGCTGCGGTCGAACAGCGCGGTGCCCAGCTCGTCCTCCAGGGTGCGGATCGCCGCCGACAGGCCGGACTGCGAGACGCCGCTGACGGCCGCGGCGCGGGTGAACTGGCGCTCGTCGGCGAGGGCGACGACGTACTGCATCTGACGGAGGTCCACGCATGAACTGTACTTCTGGCGGCGAGAAGGAGCAGTTGTTGGACTTCTAGCGGGCCGGTTCCTAGGGTTCACGACGTGAAGCAGCGCAGCCTCGGGCGCCCCGGCGCCCCCACCACCCGACAGGTCTCCGCGATCGGCCTCGGCGGCATGCCGCTGAGCATCGAGGGCCGCCCCGACACCGAGCGGGCCCTGGCCACCATCCACGCCGCCCTCGACGCCGGCGTCACCCTCATCGACACCGCCGACGCCTACCACCGCGACGCGGACGAGGTCGGTCACAACGAGGAGCTCATCGCCCGCGCCCTGCGCGAGCACGGCTCCTCCACCGACGACGTGGTCGTCGCCACCAAGGGCGGGCACCTGCGCCCCGGCGACGGGTCGTGGACGAAGAACGGCGACCCGGCCTACCTCAAGGAGGCGGCGAAGGCCTCGGCCCGCCGCCTGGGCGTGGAGGCCATCGGCCTCTACCAGTTCCACCGCCCCGACCCCGACGTCCCC
Organism: Kineococcus rhizosphaerae; assembly: GCF_003002055.1. NCBI lineage: Bacteria > Bacillati > Actinomycetota > Actinomycetes > Kineosporiales > Kineosporiaceae > Kineococcus > Kineococcus rhizosphaerae. Next base: position 282,123 of record NZ_PVZF01000002.1, on the reverse strand, counting down.
TACGCCGACTCCGTCGGGGCGCTGGCCGAGCTCCTCGACGAGGGCGTCATCGTCCGCGCCGGGATCTCCAACGCCGACGTCGACCAGATCGAGGAGGCCGACCGCGTCCTGGGCGGCCGCCTGGTCTCGGTGCAGAACCAGTTCTCCCCCGCCTTCCGCAGCAGCCAGGGCGAGCTCGAGCACTGCGCCTCGCGCGGCATCTCGTTCCTGCCGTGGTCCCCGCTGGGCGGCATCTCCAACGCCGCCGAGCTCGGTTCCCGCCACGCGGTGTTCGCCGAGGTCGCCCAGGCCCACGACGTCAGCCCCCAGCAGGTCACGCTCGCCTGGGAACTGGCCCTCGCCGACGTCGTCCTGCCGATCCCCGGCTCGTCGCGGCCCGCGAGCATCACCGACTCCCTGGCCGCCGCCGACCTGGACCTGTCGACCGACGAGATCGCCCGCCTGTCCGCGGCGACCTCCGGGGAGGACCGCTCGTGAAGACCTTCGCCCTGGGCACCAGCGACCTGCAGGTCCCGAACGTCGTCCTCGGCCTCATGCGCATCGCGGAGATGAGCGACGAGGACATCCGCACCCTCGTCGCCACCGGCCGCGAGGCCGGCATCACGATGGTCGACCACGCCGACGTGTACGGCGGGTCCAAGCACCGCTGCGAGGAACGGTTCGCCCAGGCCGTCCAGCTCAGCTCCTCCGAGCGCGAGCAGACGGTCATCCAGACCAAGGCCGGGATCGTCCCCGACGGCCCGTACTTCGACTTCTCCTACGAGCACATCGTCGCCTCGGTGGCGGGCTCGCTGCAGGCTCTGGGCACCGACTACCTCGACGTCCTCCTGCTGCACCGTCCCGACGCGCTCGTGGAACCCGAGGAGGTCGCCAAGGCCTTCGACGAGCTGCACGCCGCCGGCAAGGTGCGGCACTTCGGGGTCTCCAACCAGACGCCGGGGCAGCTGGACCTGCTGCGCAAGCACGTCCGCCAGCCGCTCGTGGCGAACCAGCTGCAGCTGTCCATCACCCACGCCCCGCTCGTCGCCCAGGGCGTCGCGGCGAACATGCAGGGGCTCGACCAGTCGATCTCCCGGGACTACGGGACGCTCGACTACTGCCGCCTGCACGACATCACCGTGCAGGCGTGGTCGCCGTTCCAGGCCGGGTTCTTCGACGGGGTGTTCCTCGACGACGACCGGTACCCGGAGCTGAACGTCGTGCTGGACCGCCTCGCGGCGCAGTACGAGGTCCCCAAGCTCGCCATCGCCACGGCGTGGATCACCCGGCACCCGGCGAACATCCAGGTCGTGCTGGGCACGACGAACCCCGAACGCGTGCGGGCCGCCGCGCAGGGGTCGGAGATCCCGCTGACCCGCGCGGAGTGGTACGAGCTGTTCCGCGCCGCGGGCTACCGGGTTCCCTGACCCGTCCCGTCCAGGGTCAGCCTCCCGCCGACCGGCAGGTGCACGGCCCCGGGAACCCCGAGTCGTCGAGCGTGCTCGACGAACCGGGGCCCGGGGTCGACGAACCGGTCGCCCATCGTCCGGCTCAGGGCGACGGGGTGCAGGGTCCCCCAGTGCACGGGCACCGAGTGCACCGGCCGCACCCGGGCGACGAGCTCGGCGGCCTGGCGCGGGTCGAGGTGGTGCGGGCCCAGGGTGTGCCCCCAGCCGCCGACGGGGACGAGCGCGACGTCGGGTGCGCGCCCGGCGGCGTCGAGCACGGCGTCGGAGGCCTCGAACTCGCCCGTGTCGCCGACGGCCCACAGCAGCAGGTCGGTCTCGGCGCGGGCGGGGAACGCCCCGGGCACCCGCACGAGGTGCTCGACGGCCCGCGCGTCCCGCGGCGCGCGGCTGAGGCCGCTGCCCGTGCGGTGCCCGGCGTGGTGGGCGGGCAGCGCGCTCACCCGCACCGCGCCGCCGGCGAGCTCCAGCTCGGCCGTGCCCCCCACCGCGACCTCCAGGACCCGGGTCGCCGGCAACCGCAGCCGCCACCGCACCCAGTCCGAGGCTCCCGGCGGGGTCACCAGGACGGCCGGGCGCAGCCGCCGCAGCGACGGCAGGTCGAGGTGGTCGTGGTGCAGGTGCGAGACCAGGGCCAGGTCGCAGCCCGCCGACGCCGACGGGTCGGGGGTGCGGGGGCGCCGGCGCAGGTGGGCCAGCCCCGCGCGCAGGACGGGGTCGGTGACGATCCGCAGCCGTCCGGCGGGGTCCCCGCCGGTGTCCCCGGTGGTGTCGCGCACGTCGACCGTCACCGTCGAGTGCCCCAGCCACGTCACGTCGACGCTCACCGTCGTCCCCCGTCCTCGTCCGTCCTCGTCGTCCTCGCCGCGGCAGGGCTCACAACCCCACCTCCCGCATCCAGCGCACCAGCTGGTCGTGGACCGTGGCCGCCCCCACGAGGGGCGACTCCCCCGGCACCGACCGGTCCCGCAGGTCCTCGTCGACCTTCCACTCCACCGGGTGCACGAGGACGGCCTGCGTCTGCCACCCGCCGAAACCGCCGTGCGAGCCCACCTGCTCCTCGAAGGCGTGCACCTCCCCCGTGACCGGGTCCACCGTGGAGTGCACGAACAGCGCCGGGGCCGTGCGGAAGCGCATGACGCGCAGCAGGTCCGCCGCCGCCCGCGGTCCCACGGCCGCCAGCGGGTCGGACCCGGTGACGCGGCCGGAGACGAGGTCGTGCTCGCCCTCGGTCCCGATGACCACGACGTCGCCGCCCCGGTGACCCGCGACGAACCCCACGCCGCGCGTCTGCAGCAGCCCCGGCACGAGCGCCGGCCAGCGCCGGTCGAACTCGGCGAGGTCGATGCGGCCGCCGGCGGCGTCCGGGACGGACAGCAGCGCCGTGCACCCCGACGTCGCCACCACCACGGCGTCCTCCTCGGCCGCCGGTTCGTCCTCGTGCCGGGTGCTCACGCGCTCCGCCTTGGCGTGCGGGGCGAACTCGCGGACGAGGACGTCGACCCGGCCGCGCATCTCCTCCCCCGCCGCCGTCGTGACGGTCGGGTGGTCCGACCCCGGCCGGCCCTGCGCGTCGGACTCCAGCAGCTCGGCGACGACCTCGTTGAGGGTGCGCCCGCCCAGCTGCTCGAACGTCGCCCCCTGCGCCTGGCCGTGGTCGGAGACCACGACGACCCGGTACTCGCGCGGGGCGACGTCGGCGACGTCGGCGAGGGTCTGCAGCACCCGGTCGATGCCCGCGAGCGCGTCGAGGGACTCGGCCCGCGCGACCCCCGCGTGGTGGGCGACCTCGTCGTAGTCGAGGAAGTCGACGAAGACCACGGGCCGTCCCTCGGACAGCTCCTGGGCCACCAGCGACACGTTGAGGTCGCGCAGCAGGGCGTTCGTCAGGGCCCGCAGCAGGACGTACCAGCCGCGGCGCGGGATCCGGGGCTCGATGCGCCGCACCCGCTGCTGCCACCCCTGGTACAGCTCCTTGACGATCTCCCCGATCGTCAGGATGAGGCTGCGCAGCAGCACGAACGGCCGCGCGACGTAGCGCAGGTAGGGCCGGCCCGACCCCCCGGCCCGTGACGTGGACACCACCAGGTGGGCGTGCGAGGCCTCCCCGGAGAACAGGTTGCCGATGCTCGCCCCGTCGCCCGCCAGGAGCCCGGTGCGGCCGGCGGCGTGCGCGGCCTCGCGGACCCGGCGTTCGATGACGGCCGCGTCGGCGGGCCGGTTCGCCACCAGCACCCGGCCCAGCTCGGGGTCCCACCAGCGGAACGCGGGGATCTCGTCGGTGGACCCGTGCAGGAAACCGGCCTGGCTCGCCGGGGTCGTCGAGGGCAGCTGCGCGTGCCAGCCCTCGGCCAGGTGCGTGCCCTCGCGCAGCCAGCGCGCGATCGTCGTCAGCGTCCCGGAGTGCAGCCCGAACTGCAGCAACGGCATCGACAACCCGTCGACCTGGACGACGAGCAACCCCGGCGGCCGGACGTCGCCGGGCCTGCGCGGGCGCCGGCGCAGCAGCCCGCGCACCACCCACCGGCTGTCGTTGGAGCCCACGACCCAGCGGACGACGACGCCGACGAGGCCGGTCCAGAAGTAGACCTGCCACAGCGCGTTGAGGGAACTGAGGTCCAGCCCCGGGACGGCCGTCAGCGCCGTGTGCAGCAGCCCGAGCTGCACCACCACCCCGACCACGACCGTCGGGCCGGGGCCGATGAGGGCGCTCAGCGGCCCCAGCAGGGGCCGCACGAGGAGGTCGCCCACCGCCAGCACGGCCGCCGAGGCCAGCAACCAGAACGGCGACTCGTAGCGGACCCCCGTGACCAGGTGGGCGCTGATCCACAGCGCGAACGCCGTCGGCAGCAGCGACAGCAGCAGGTCGCGCGTGTCGCGGGCGGTGAGGGCGAACCAGGTGCGCACAGGTCGGGTACGGGCTGCGATCAGAAGCCGAGGCGCTGCAACTGCTTCGGGTCGCGCTGCCAGTCCTTGGCCACCTTGACCCGCAGGTCGAGGTGGACCTTCGTGCCCAGCAGCGCCTCGATCTGGTGGCGGGCGCGGGTCCCGACGTCCTTCAGGCGCGCCCCGCCCTTGCCGATGACGATGCCCTTCTGGGACTCGCGCTCCACGTAGAGCCACACGAAGACCTTCAGGACGCCGTTCTCCTGCTCCTGCGTCTCCTCGACCACCACCGCCAGGGAGTGCGGGAGCTCGTCGCGGACCCCCTCCAGGGCGGCCTCGCGCACGAGCTCGGCGACCATGACCTGCTCGGGTTCGTCGGTCAGCTCCCCGTCGGGGTACAGCCGCGGCCCCTCCGGCAGGTGCTGCAGGAGGACGTCGGCGACGGTGTCGACCTGCTCGCCCGTCAGCGCCGAGGCCGGGACGACGTCGCTGAACCCCCCGAGCAGCTCCTCGCCGAGGGCCGAGACCGCCAGGAGCTGCTCGGCGACCTGCTGCCGGCTCGCCTTGTCGGTCTTGGTGACCAGCGCCACCTTCGTCGAGCGCGGGACCGCGGCCAGCGCCTCGGCGATGAACCGGTCCCCGGGGCCGATCTTCTCGTCGGCCGGGATGCACAGCGCCACGACGTCGACCTCGGCGAGCGTCTCGTGGACCAGGTCGTTCAGCCGCTGCCCCAGCAGGGTCCGCGGCCGGTGCAGCCCGGGGGTGTCGACGAGGACGAGCTGGGCGTCGGGGCGGTGCACGATGCCGCGCACGGTGTGCCGGGTCGTCTGCGGCCGCGAGCTGGTGATCGCGACCTTCTGGCCGACCAGCGCGTTCGTGAGCGTGGACTTGCCGGCGTTGGGCCGGCCCACCAGGCAGGCGAACCCGGAACGGTGGGGGGGCGTGGGAGTCGTCGAAGTCGTGGTGTCAGTCATGGTCTCGGCCTCCGGCGTCGACGAGTTCGGGTTCGGGGTCGGGCAGGCGGTGCACCAGGACGGTGCGGACCTGGTTGCGGCGGCCCTCGCGCGCGTCGGCCTCCAGGCGCAGGCCGTGAACCTGCGCGACGGCGCCGGGGACGAGGACCTCGCCGAGGGTCTTGGCGAGCAGGCCGCCGACGGTGTCGACGTCCTCGTCGTCGATCTCGCGGTCGAACAGCTCCCCGAGGTCCTCGACGTGCAGGCGGGAGGAGACGCGGAAACCGCCGTCGTCGAGGGGCTCGACCTCGGGGCCGGCGCGGTCGTACTCGTCGGAGATGTCCCCGACGATCTCCTCGAGGATGTCCTCGATCGTCACCAGGCCCGCGGTGCCGCCGTACTCGTCGACGACGATCGCCACGTGCACGTTGTCGCGCTGCATCTGCCGCATGAGGTCGTCGACGGGCAGGCTGTCGGGGACGAAGACAGCGGGGCGGGCGACGTCCTCGACGCGTTCGGTGCGGGCCTGCTCGGGGTGGGCGTGGAAGCGGCGGGCGACGTCCTTGAGGTAGACGACGCCGAGGACCTCGTCGGCGTCCTCGCCGATGACGGGCATCCGCGAGAACCCCGAGCGCAGGAACAGCGCCTCGACGTCGTGCAGCCCGGCGCCGCGGCGGGCCGTCACGAGGTCGGTGCGCGGCACCATGACCTCGCGGGCCAGGGTGTCGCCGAGCTCGAAGACCGAGTGGATCATCCGGTGCTCACCGGCCTCGATGACCGACGTCTCCCCCGCCAGCTCCACGATCTCGCGCAGCTCGGCCTCCGAGGCGAACGGCCCGTGGCGCAGGCCCCGGCCCGGGGTGACGGCGTTGCCGACGGCCACCAGCGCCCGGGCCACCGGGCCCAGCACCGTCGTCAGCGGCGCGAGCACCGGGGCGGCCAGCAGCCCCACCGTCTCGGCGTGCAACCGGCCCAGCGTGCGCGGGCCGACCCCGACCAGCACGAAGTCCAGCGCGGACATCCCCAGGCCCGCCAGGACCAGGACGAGGAACCACGAGTCGACCCAGCTCGCCACGACGACCGTCGCGCACACCGCCGCGAGGGTCTCGAACACGACCCGCAGCAGCGTGCAGACCGCGATGACCGGGGCGGCCGACTCCAGGACGCGGGCCAGCGCCGGGGCACCCCGGCGGCCGTCGTCCACCAGGTCGCGCGCGCGGCGCCTGGAGGTCACCGCGATGGCCGACTCCGCCGCCGCGATCAGCCCGGCCGCCACGACCAGCAGCAGGGCCAGCACCAGCAGCGGGCCGGCGGGTGCGCCCACGCCTCAGTCCCCCGAGGGCAGCGACCGGTGCCCGACCGTGGGGGTCGGGTCGCCGGGACGGCCGATGCGGGCCAGGAAGCCCAGCACCAGCCGGCGCTGCAGGGTGAACATCTCGCGTTCCTCGTCCGGTTCGGCGTGGTCGTAGCCCAGCAGGTGCAGGATGCCGTGCGTCACGAGCAGCAGCACCTCGTCGGCCGTCGCGTGTCCGGACGCCTTGGCCTGCGCCGCGGCCACCTCCGGGCACACCACGACGTCCCCCAGCAGCCCCGGCTCCGACGTGCGGCCCTCGCGGCCGGGCCGGAGCTGGTCCATCGGGAAGGACATGACGTCGGTGGGGCCCTCCTCGTCCATCCACTGCACGTGCAGCCGGGACATGGCCTCGGCGTCCACCATGAGGACCGACAGGTCGGCCAGCGGGTGCACGCGCATCTCGTCCAGGACGTAGCGGGCCAGGTGCGAGACCTCGACGGTGTCCACCCCGCGGCCCTGTGCGAAGGAGCTCTCGTCGACGACGTCGATGCTCACGCGCTCACCGCTTCCGCCCGTGCGCCGCCGAGACGCGCGGACGCGCCTCCTCCCAGCGGCCGTAGGCGTCGACGATGTCGCCGACGAGGCGGTGCCGGACGACGTCGCTGGACGTCAGCCGCGAGAAGTGGACGTCCTCGATGCCCTCGAGGATGTCCTGCACGACCCGCAGCCCCGACTCCGTCCCGCTCGGCAGGTCGACCTGCGTCACGTCACCCGTCACGACGATCTTCGAGCCGAACCCCAGGCGCGTCAGGAACATCTTCATCTGCTCGGGTGAGGTGTTCTGCGCCTCGTCGAGGATGATGAACGCGTCGTTGAGGGTGCGCCCGCGCATGTACGCCAGGGGCGCGACCTCGATCGTGCCGGCCGCCATGAGCCGCGGGATCGAGTCCGGGTCCAGCATGTCGTGCAGCGCGTCGTACAGCGGGCGCAGGTACGGGTCGATCTTGTCGGTCAGCGTGCCCGGCAGGAACCCGAGGCGCTCGCCGGCCTCGACGGCCGGGCGGGTCAGGACGATGCGGTTGACCTGCTTGGCCTGCAGCGCCTGCACGGCCTTGGCCATCGCCAGGTAGGTCTTGCCCGTGCCGGCGGGGCCGATGCCGAAGACGACCGTGTGCTCGTCGATGGCCTCGACGTAGTGCTTCTGGTTCACCGTCTTGGGCCGGATCGTGCGCCCGCGGCTGGACAGGATGTTCATGGTCAGGACGTCGGCGGGCCGGTCGTCGCCGGTGCCGTTGACCTGGGCGCGCAGCATCGCCACGGACCGCTCGACGGCGTCGGGCGAGAGCGCCTGCCCGCTGCGCAGGACCGCCGTCATCTGCTCGACCAGACGCTCCAGCAGGGCGACCTCGGCGGCCGCTCCGGTGACGGTGATCTCGTTGCCGCGCACCAGGACGTCGGCCTTGGCGAAGGCGCGCTCGAGGACGCGCAGCAGCTCGTCGCGGGCGCCGAGCAGGCCCACCATCGGGACCTCGGGCGGCACGACGACGACGTGCCGCACCGGTGCGGGGGCCTGGCCGGTCGGCTGGGCCGTGGGTTCGGGGGTGGGGTCGGTGCTGGCCATGATCGCCCCGAGGGGCCGTTCGCCTCCGTGTCGAAAGGTGCGCGCAGGGGGTGCGCGCCGTGCCCCGATCCTAACGAGCCGGGCGCGCGGGGGCCGCTCGTGTTCTCCCCCGGCTCACCCCGCCCGCACCGCCGTCCGGCCGGGCACGGGCAGGATCGATGCGCCCGTCCCCGGGAGAGCCCGTCCTCGGGCGCTCCCGCCCGGCGTGTCGCGCGGGGGGTGCATCGATCGTGCACGCACTAGCGTCGGCGCCGTGAACCGGATCGCCCTCACCGGCGGGGGCTACCGCGCGGGCCTGCACCTGGACCTGCTGCGCCGCCTGCCCGAGCGCTTCGAGGTCACCGGGGTCCTCGCGCGCAGCGCCGCGACGGCCGCGTCGCTCGCGGACCGGGGCCTGCCCGTGCACCGCGACCTCGACGGCCTGCTGCGCACCCGCCCGGACGTCGTGGTCGTCTCGGTCCCGGCCCGGGACGCCCCGGGCCTGGTCCGCGAGCTGGACGGGCGCGGCGCGCACGTCGTCACCGAGACCCCGCCCGCGGCCGACCTGGCCGGTCTCGTGGACCTGTGGGAGGCCGTCGGGAGCGGTGGCCGCGTGCAGGTGGCCGAGCAGTACCTGCTGTTCCCGCACAACGCGGCGCGCGCCGAGCTGGTGCGCCGCGGCGCGGTGGGGACCCCCACGTCGGTGCAGGTCTCCTCGACGCAGACCTACCACGCGACCTCGCTGGTGCGGGGTCTGCTCGGCACGGGCTCCACCGCCGCCCGGGTCGTGGCCTCGCGGACGACGTCGCCCCTGGCCGACCCGATCACCCGCGCGGGCTGGACGGGGGACGCCGAACCCCGCCCGCAGACCACCACGATCGCGACGTTCGACTTCGGCGACGGCCGCAGCGCGCTGTACGACTTCACCCAGACCCAGACGCGCAACCCGCTGCGCGCCCGGCGGCTGGTGGTGCGCGGCAGCACCGGCGAGCTCGTCGACGACCGGCTCGTGCGCCTGGCCGACGCCACGACGGTGCTGACCTCGACGATCGAGCGCCGCTGGACGGGCCACCACCAGGACGTCCAGGGCTACGACCTCGACCACCTCTCCCTCGACGGCGCGGTGCTGTTCCGCAACCCCTTCCCCGGGGCCCGGCTGTCCGACGAGGAGATCGCGCTGGCGACGCTGTTCGACGCCTGCGCCGCCCACGCCCGCGGCGAGGGACCGGCGCCGTACCCGCTGGCCGAGGCGGCGCAGGACCACGCGCTGGGCCTGGCGATCGAGGAGTCGCTGACGAGCGGCGGGCCGGTCACCTCCGCGCGCGGCCCGTGGGCGTGAGGAACCGGACGTTCGTCCTGGGGGTCGGCGAGGTGGTCTGGGACGCGCCCGTGGCCGCGGCCGACGACTCCGGGCTGCGTGGGGACGGGTTCTTCGAGACCGTGCTCTGCCGGGGTCCGGAGCCGGTGCGGCTGTCCGCGCACCTGGACCGGTTCGAGCGTTCGGCCGCCGCCTTCGGGGTGGACGTGGACCGGGCCGCGTGGACCGGCCTGGCGCACGAGGCCGTCGGCGCGGTCCCCGCCGGCGACGAGGCCGTGCTGCGGCTGACGCTCGCGCGGGACGGGGTGGGTCTGGTCACCGTCCGCCCGGTCCCCGCCGGGGTGCGGGCGGGCCGCGACGGGGTGGGGGTGGTGACGCTGGCCCGGGGGACGACGACCGTCCCCGACGCGCCGTGGCTGCTGACGGCGGCCAAGACGTCGTCGTACGCCGTGAACTCCGCCGCGGCGCGCGAGGCCCACCGGCGCGGGGCCGACGACGCGCTGCTCGTCGACGCCGACGGACTGGTCCTGGAGGCCCCCACGGCGAACCTGCTGTGGCGCGCGGGCGGTGCGTGGTGCACCCCGCCGCACGCCGGGCGCACCGTGCTGCCGGGCACGACGCTGGCCGCGGTCGCCGCGGGCCTCGGCGTCGTGGAGGCGGACGTGCGCCCCGGTGAGCTCGCCGGGACCGACGGGGCGTGGTTGCTGTCCAGCGTCCGCGGGGCCGCCCCCGTGCTGCGGGTCGACGGCGCCCGGGTGCCGCACGACGCGCGGCTCACGGAGGTGCTGCGGGGCATCGCGCTGGGAACACGCCGCGAGTTCCCGTCCGGGTCCGGGGGTGCCACGCTCGGGGGGTGAGCACCAGCGCGTACGACGGCGCCCGCCTGACCGTGGTCCTGGCCGCGGAGTCCGAGCAGGAGCACCGGTGCCTCGCCGTCCTGCGCCGGGCCGGGCTCGAGGCCGCGATCGAGCGGGTCACCCCCACCGGTGAGGACCCCGTCGTGGTGGTGGCCGTGCCGTGCGAGCACCGCCCCACGTCGGTCGACGTCACGGCGGCCACCGTCCGCGTGACGCGCGAACTGCAGGCCGCGGGCCTGCACGCCGAGGTGTGCGGGACGGGTTTCCGCTCCGGGCCCGGCTGACTTCTCGCGTCACCGGGTCCAGCGCTTCACCGGGAGTTCTCCCCGACGGCACGGGGGTTTCACCTGCGCTCGACAGCCTCGCGTCGTGCAGATCCCCTCCTCCCCCTTCTCGCGCCGTTCCCTGCTGGCCGCCGGCGGTACCGGCCTCCTGGCCCCCACCCTGCTGCGCAGCGGCGCTCCCGCGATCACCCACGGCGTCCAGTCCGGTGACGTCACCTCGAGCACGGCCACGATCTGGACCCGCGCGGACCGCCCGGCCCGGATGTTCGTCCAGGTCTCCCCCACGGGCCGGTTCGGCCGCGACTGCCGCACCTACCGCGGCCCGCTGCTCACGGCCGCCTCCGACTTCACGGGCCGCTACGACGTGCGGGGGCTGCCGTCGGCCGCCGACGTCCCGTACCGCGTCGTCCTCGGCGCCCCCGACGCGCACCGGCCCGACGGCACCTCCGCCGAGGGTTTCCTGCGGACCGCCCCCACCCGGGGCGACCACCGGCGGATCCGGTTCCTGTGGAGCGGCGACCAGGCCGGGCAGGGCTGGGGCCGCAACCCCGACCTGGGGGGTTTCCCGATCTACCGCGCGATGGCGCGCCGCGACGCGGACTTCTTCCTGCACTCCGGCGACACGATCTACGCCGACGGCCCCATCACCGGGGACGTGACGCTGCCCGACGGGCGCGTCTACCGCAACGTCGTCACCGAGGCGAAGTCGCACGTGGCCCAGACCCTCGACGACTTCCGCGGCGCGTTCCGGTACAACCTCGAGGACGACGCCTACCGCGCGTTCTTCGCCCGCGTCCCGCAGGTGAACCAGTGGGACGACCACGAGGTCCACAACAACTGGTTCCCGCACGAGATCCTCGACGACGCGAAGTACACCGAGAAGCGCGTCGACGTCCTGCGGGCCCGCGGCGAGCGGGCCTGGCGCGAGTACGTCCCGATCTCGCACCGCCGCACCTCCGACGTGTACGGGAAGTTCTCGTTCGGGCCGCTGCTGGACGTGTTCGTCCTCGACATGCGCAGCTACCGCGACGAGAACACCCGGGGCTGGGCCGGTGGCGGGATCCGCCCGGACGGCGGGATCCTCGGCACCGAGCAGGCGCAGTGGCTCGTGCAGGCGATGGCCGCCTCCCGGGCCCGCTGGAAGGTCGTGCAGGCCGACATGCCCATCGGGCTCGTGGTCCCCGACACCCAGACCGACCCCGCCGGCATCGAGGCGATCGCCCAGGGCGACCCGGGCGTCCCCCGCGGCCGCGAACGGCAGATCGCCTGGATCCTGCGGGAGCTGAAGAACCGCGGGGTGCGCAACCACGTGTGGCTCACCGCCGACGTGCACTACACCGCCGCCCACCGCTACGACCCCTCCCGCGCGGCGTTCACGGAGTTCGACCCGTTCTGGGAGTTCGTGTCCGGGCCCCTGCACGCGGGGTCCTTCGGCCCCAGCGCCCTCGACCCGACGTTCGGGCCGACGGTGGAGTTCCAGGCCGTCCCCCCGCACGCGAACACCTCCCCGCTGGAGGGTTCGCAGTTCTTCGGCGAGGTCGAGATCGACCCCGACTCCCAGACCCTCACCGTGACGCTGCGCGACCTGCGCGGCGCCGCGCTGTGGAGCAGGGCCCTGCACCCCACCACCTGACCCCTCCCCGCGATCGAGGACTCGTTCGCGGCGATCGAGGACGGCATCCGGCCCGGGGGTCACGGTCGTCCTCGATCGCGGTGAGGGTCTCCTCGATCGCGGATCAGGTCTTGCGCAGGGTCCGGGCGAGTTCGGCCTGGGCGACGACCTCGGCGAGCCCGGTCCCCGTCGAGGCCGTGACGACGGCCGCGACGGCGCCCTCCAGGAACGGCGCGTCGACCAGGACGACGCGCTCGTCCTCGTCGACGTCGGCCAGGACGGTCTTCGCCGTCAGCACCGCACTGCCCAGGTCGACGAGCAGGGCGACGTCGTCGCCGGCCGCCAGCGCCTGCGCGACAGCGGTCTCCAGCGCGTCGGCGTCGGTGCCGAGCCCGCCGTCGGGGGTCCCGCCGACGGGGACGACGGTGGCGGTGCGCCCCATCTGCCCCGCCAGGTCCGCCACCCCGCGGGCGACGGCGGCGCTGTGCGAGAGCAGGACCACCCGGACGCTCACGCGGCGACCTGCTCGAGCGCGGTGAACAGCAGCACGACCGACTCGGCGCCGGGGTCGCGGTGCCCCACGCCGCGCTCGCCGAGGTAGCTGGCGCGGCCCTTGCGGGCCACGAGCGGTTCGGTGGAGGCGGCGCCCTCGGCGGCGGCCTCGGCGGCCTCGAACGGCGAGCGGCCCGCTTCGAGCGCTTCGACGGCCGGGGTCAGGGCGTCGACGAGGGTGGCGTCCCCGACCTGCGCCCCGCCGAGCTTGACGACGCCGTCGAGGCCGGCCCGCAACGCGCTCGCGAGGTCACCGCCGTCGAGCGCCTTCCCGGTCCGCCGCAGCAGCGTCCCGAACAACGGCCCGCTGGCGCCGCCGACGGTGCTGACGAGCGTCGACCCGGCCTTGGTGAGGACGGCCCCCGCGGTGTCGGGGGCCTCCTGCTCGAACGCGGCCACGACGGCGTGCATCCCGCGCTGGAGGTTCACGCCGTGGTCGGAGTCGCCGATGGGCCGGTCGAGGTCGGTGAGCTCGCCCGCCCGTTCGTCGACGAGCCCGGCGAACGCCCGCAACCAGGCCAGCGCGGTCGCGGCGTCGAGGTTCACACGCCCCACCGCAGGGCCGGGGTGCGGACGGGGGCGTCCCACAGCTCGAGCAGTTCGGGGGTGGTCGTGCAGACGCTGACCATCGCCCCGGCCATCTCCAGGCTGGTGACGTAGTTGCCGACCAGGGCCCGCGCGACCCGGGCCCCCCGGGCGTCGAGCTCGGCGACGACGTCGGCGGCCAGGACCTGCAGTTCCAGCAGCGGGGTGCCACCCATGCCGTTGACGAGCACGAGCAGGTCCTGGTGGGCCAGCGGCAGGTCCTCGTCGATCGCGGCGACCGCCGTGCGGGCGACCTCGCGCGCGACCCCGGTGGCGGGGACCGGGACGCGGCGGCGGCCGGGTTCGCCGTGGATGCCGATGCCCAGTTCCATCTCGCCGGCCGGCAGGTCGAACCCGGGCTGGTCCGATCCCGGTGTGGTGCAGGGGCTCAGCGCCACCCCGAAGCTGCGGCTGCGGGACACGACGTCCCGGCCCAGGGCGGCGACCTCGGCCACGGCCAGGCCCTTCTCGGCGGCGGCCCCGAGGACCTTCTCGACGAACAGCGTCCCGCCCGTGCCCCGGCGCCCGGCGGTGTAGAGGCTGTCGGTGACCGCGACGTCGTCGTCGACGAGGACGGTCTCGACCTCGATGTCCTCGTCGTCGGCGAGTTCGGCGGCCATCTGGAAGTTCAGGACGTCGCCGGTGTAGTTCTTCACGATGTGCACCACACCCCCGCCGGAGGACGCCGCCTTCGTCGCGGCGAGGACCTGGTCGGGTACGGGTGAGGTGAACACGGCCCCGCAGGCCGCGGCGTCGAGCATGCCCAGGCCCACGAAACCCGCGTGCAGGGGTTCGTGGCCGGACCCGCCGCCGGAGACGAGACCGACCTTGCCCGGACGCCGCTCGTCGCCGCGGGAGACGACGTGCTGCGTCAGGTCGACGGACAGTTCGGGGTGGACGGCGGCCAGCCCGCGCAACGCGTCGGTGACGGCGTCCGCGGGGTCGTCCAGCAGCTTGGCAACAGCGGTCATCAGGAGCTCCTTCGCCCGGGTGCGCCCAAGCTATCCCCCGTCGGCGACGGACGGAACAGCCCCCGGGTCGCGGCGGCGGTTCGGACGGCGCCACCCGGGTGGCCGTGCCACCCTCGGCCCATGACCAGCACCCCCGGCCCCGTCGTCACGACCGGGGTCAGCCACGTCCGGCTCACCGTCCGCGACCTGACGACCTCCCGACGGTTCTACGACGCGCTGTTCGGGTGGGACGTCGCCGTCGAACTGCCCGCCGACGCCGACGACGCCACCCGCGAACGGCTCTGGTTCCTGTTCGGGGGGATCATCTACAGCACGCCCTTCGGGCTGCTCGGCCTGCGCCCCGTCGCCGCCGCGCACGACTCCTTCTCCGAGGACCGGGTGGGGCTGGACCACCTGTCCTTCGCCGTGGCCGACCGGGCCGCGCTGGACGGGGCCGTCGAGGTCCTGGACTCCCTCGGCGCCCCGCACGAGGGCGTCAAGGACGCCGGCGGCCTGTGGATCCTGGAGTTCCGCGACCCCGACGGCATCGCCCTGGAACTGGCCGCGCCCCGGGGCTGAGCGCTCAGTCCGCGACGACCGTCCGGTCCACGGGTTCGAGGTCCGCCGGCTGCACGCTGTGGCTGGGGAAGTCGGCCAGCGGACCGGCCTCGGCCCGGTCCCAGTCGTCGAAGGTGAGCCCGGACTGCAGGTACACCACGAGCAGCCGCGCGAGGGCCACCAGCCCGTCGACGTGGGCCCGCTCGTGGCCGTGGCTGGAGTCGAGCCCGAAGCCCAGCAGCGCGTGCCGGGCCTCGATCCCCGCCTCCAGCGCGGGTGCGGCGTCGGAGCGGTAGTGCCGGTAGACGTCGCGCACCGCGGGGATCGCGTGCTCGCGGGCCAGGGCGTGCAGGCGCCGGGTCAGGTGGTAGTCGAAGGGTCCGGTCATGTCGAGCATCGCGATGCTCGCGAGCTCCTCGCGGGAGTTCTGCCCCGCGGCGACGACCGCGTTGTCCACGGCGACGAGCTCGGCGACGTCGGGCGCGAGGCCGTGGGTGGCGCCGAAGCCGACCTCCTCGCCGATGGTGACGAGGAACTGCGCGCTCACCGCGAGCGGCAGGTCGGCGTCCCGGAGGGCCTTCAGCGCGGCCAGGCACGCCGCGAGCCCGGCCTTGTCGTCGAGGTGGCGCGACTTCACGTACCCGCCGCGGGTCAGCTGCGGGGAGGCGTCGAGGGCCACGTGGTCGCCGACCTCGATCCCGAGGGCGCGCACGTCGGCGGCGCAGTCCACCGGCTCGTCGATGCGGACCTCGACGTAGGGCCACCCCACGCCCTGGGTGTCGATCTCGTCGCCGAAGGTGTGCCCGCTGCTCTTCAACGGCAGGACCGTCCCGGTGTAGGTGCGGTCGTGGTCGTCGGTGAAGATCGTCACGTGGGCGCCCTCGGAGAACCGGGCGCTGTGGCTGCCGACCGGCACGACCTCCAGGCGGCCGGACGGTTTGACCTGCTTGACCATCAGCCCGATGGTGTCGGCGTGCACGACGACGGCCCGGCGGACCGTGTCGGTGCCCCCGGACAGCGTGGCCCGCAGGATGCCGCGGCGCGTGAGGTCGAACGGCAGCCCCAGGGCCACGATGTGGTCCCCGACGGCCTGCATGACGGCGTCGGTGCGCCCCGAGGGGCTCGGGATGCGCAGCATCTCCATCAACGTCGCCGTGAGGTACTCGACGTCGATCGGGACGTCGACGGGTGCGGGCTGGGAGGCGTTCGCGGTGCTCATCGGCGGCGATGCTGCCAGGTCGCGCGCGAGGATGCTCCTCGTGGACCTCGCTGACGTGCTCGACGACCTCTACGGCTCCCCGCCCGTGGAGTTCACCGCGACGCGCGACGCCTGCGCGCGCCGGGCCCGCGCCGAGGGGGACCGCGACCTCGCCGCCCGCATCGGTGGCCTGAGGAAGCCCCCGGTCCCGGCGTGGGCCGTGAACCTGCTGGTCCGGCGGGCGCGCGAGGAGGTCGAGCAGCTGCTGCAGCTCGGCGCGGCGATGCGGGAGGCGACGGCCTCGCTGGCCGGGTCCGAGCTGCGGGAGATGAGCGTGCAGCAGGGCAGGGTGCTGGACGCGGTGCGGGTGCAGGCGGGGCGCCTGACCCGCGAGGCGGGCGTGAAGCTGTCGCTCGACGCGGGCGAGAAGGTGGTCGCGACGTTGCGGGCGGCGATGAGCGACCCCGCGGCCGCCGACGCCGTCCGCTCGGGGTTGCTGGTGCGGCCCCTGGAGTCGACGGGCTTCGGCGGGGCCTCCGGTGCCGTCGACCTGGACGGGGCCACCGCCACCGACGCCGGGGTCCCCCGGGCGGGGGCGGGACCCGTTCGACGACAGCCGGTCCCGCGGGACGAGCTGAAGGCCCGCCGGGAGGAGAAGGCCGCCCGGCAGGCCGAGCGCGAGCGCGTCGAGGCCGAACGCCGGGAACGGGAACTGGCCGAGCTGCGCGAGGCGGTGGAGGCGGCGCGCACCGAGCTCGACGACGCCCGGGACGAGGCGGGCTCGACGACCGCGGACCTGTCCTCGGCCCGGCGCCGTCACGACGACCTCACCCGCCGCCGCGACGACCTGCGGGCGAAGCTGGACGCCGTCGGCGAGCAGCTGTCGTCGGCCGGGGAGGCGCTGCGGGCCGCCGAGCGCGCCGCCCACGGCGCGGACGAGCGCGTCGCCGCCGCCGAGCGCGAGCTGGAGCACCTGCGGGCCCGCCTGCCCGACTGACGCGCTCTCCTCCCGCCGAAGGCACACCTCGCGCCCTTCCCGTGCCTCCTCCTCTGCGCGAGGCACACCTCGCGCCCGGACCACGCCCGCGCGAGGGCGCGAGGTGTGCCTTCGGCGGGAGGAGAGCGAACGTCAGCGCTGGTCGACGGGGCAGGCGTAGGCGGTGCGGCCGGTGAGGGTCCAGCTCCGCACGGGCGTCCCGCACCGCCGGCACGTCTCGCGCTCGTACACCCAGCGCTCGTCGGGGGCCGCGACGTCCGAGACGACCTGCCCGGCCTCGACCCCCAGCCGCAGGTGCTCCACGGCGAGGTCCCACAGCAGCCCCGCCTCCTCCGGCGTCGCGCGCCGCGCCGGGTCGACGCCGGCGAGGAAGAGCAGCTCGGCGCGCCAGGCGTTGCCGATGCCCGCCCAGACCGACTGGTCCAGCAGCGCGGCGCCGACGGCGGCCTTCCCCGAGCTCAGCCGGTGGGCGGCCTCGTCGCGACCCGCCTCCCCCACCCGCAGCGGGTCCGGGCCGAGGGTGTCCAGCAGGGCCTGCACCCGGCCCTGCTCCAGCGCCTCGCACCGGCCCGGTGCGACGAGCGAGAACGCCTCCCGCTGCCCCGCCAACCGCATCCGCGTCGCGCGCAGCGGCGGCAGCGCGACGTCGTCGGTGCGGAGGAAGAACCCCTTCATCCCCAGGTGCACGTGGACGTCGGGCGCGCCGTCGAAGGAGTACAGCAGGTGCTTGCCGTGGGCCTGGACGTCGCTGAGCCGGTGCCCGTCGAACGGCGCGACGTCGAACTTGCCCTGCGGGCTCGTCACGGACAGCACCTGCCCCGCCAGCGCCTCGCGCTGGTCGCGGGCGTGGCGGTGCAGGACGTGGCCTTCGGGCACCGGCGCCCGCTACCCCTGCGCCCGGGTCTCCGGGAACAGCAGGTCGAGGAACCGCTGCGCCGTCGGCCGGGGTGAGTGGTTCGCCAGACCGGGTCGTTCGTTCGCCTCGATGACGACGTGCTCGGGGCCGGAGACGTCGGGGACGAGGAGGTCCAGGCCCGTCACCGGGATCCCGATGGCCCGGCTCGCGGCCACGGCCGCGTCGACGAGGTCGGGGTGCAGGTCGTCGGTGACGTCGTCGATCGTCCCGCCCGTGTGCAGGTTCGCGGTGCGCCGCACCTCCAGCCGTCGCCCGCGGGGCAGGACGTCGTCGAGGCCGAACCCGGCGTCGGCGACGACGGCCTCGGTCGTCGCGTCCAGCGGGATGCTCGACTCCCCGCCCGTGGCGGCCTGCCGGCGCCGGCTCTGCTGCGCGACCAGGGTGCGGATGTCGTCGGTGCCCGTGCCGATGACGGTGGCGGGCCGGCGCACGGCGGCCGCGACGACCTCGTGGTCGATGACGACGACGCGCAGGTCCTGACCCGCGACGAGTTCCTCCACGAGGACGTCGGGGCAGTGCCCGGCGGCCTCGGCGACCGCGGCGCGCAGCTCGTCGCCGCCCCGCACGCCCACGGTGATGCCCTTGCCCTGCTCCCCGCGCGCGGGTTTGACGACGACGGGGCCGGTCTCGGCGACGAGGCGTTCGCACGCGGCGAGACCCTCGGTGTCCCGCAACGGGTCCTGCGCCAGCTCGACGGCGCGGGGGACCCGGACCCCCTGGGCGGCCAGCAACCGGCGGGTGACGCGCTTGTCGTCGCAGCGGCTCATCGCGACGGCGCTGGTCAGCTCGGACAGCGACTCGCGCGTCAGCAGCGACCGCCCGGCGTACGTCAGCCGCATCTCACCGCTGGGCGCGTCGGTGACCTCGACCCGCACCCCGCGGCGCAACGCCTCGTCGGCGATGATCCGCGCGTACGGGTTGAGCTCGGCGAGCCCCTCCGGTTGCGGGGAGAACAGCGGACGGTTGATGGGGTTCTTGCGCTTGACGACGACGGGGGCGGCGGGCCGGAAACCCAGCCGCCGGTACAGCGCGATGGCGCCGGCGTTGTCGTGCATCACGGACAGGTCGAGGATCGCCCGGCCGCGGGCGACGTAGCGTTCGGCCAGGACCCGCACGAGGGCCTCCCCCACCCCGCGCGGGGCGGCCTGCGGGTCCGCGGCCAGGCACCACAGGCTCGCACCCTGGTCGGGGTCGCCGAAGGCCAGGACGTGGTCGACACCGGTGACGGTGCCGACGATCTCGCGGGTGCGGGTGTCCTCGGCGACGAGGTAGGTGAACGTGCGGGTCCGGTGGTTGGCCCACATGACGTCGACGTCGGAGGTGACCATCCCGCAGGCCGCGTAGATGCGGTTCACCTCGTCGAGCTCGGCGCGCTCGCGGACCATCCTGACGAACACGTCGGGGTTGCGGTCGCGCGGCGCCCGGTAGCGGGACAGGTTCAGCCGGAACGTGATGGAGGGGTCCAGGAACACCTCGTGCGGGGCCAGCCCGACGAGGACCTGGGGTTCGCGGACGTACATCGCGATGTCGCGTTCGCCGGTCTCCTCCGCGCGCAGGGCGTCGACGATCGCGGACCGGTCGGTGAACGTCTGGCCGAACACCAGCCGTCCCCACCCCATGTCGAGGACGACGTCGCTGCCCATGTCGTCGGTGAACCACGACGACGGCCGCTGCCACGTCCGGCTGGAGATCGTGGGCCTGTCCAGACCGCGGTGCCGCAGCCCCGCGACGGTGCTGCGCCGTTTCGTGCTCGCGCTCATCCGAACCCCGCCTCAGCCGATGCCGTGCTGCTGCAGCCACATCTCCAGCAGACCGAGCTGCCACAGCTTGTTGCCGCGCAACGGGGTCAGCTCCCCGTTGGGGTCGTCCAGCAGGCCGGTGACGTACTCGGGGCGGAACAGCGCCCGGTCCCGGGCCGCCCGGCTCGACAGCGCGTCCTTGACGAGGCCGAGGACCTTGCCCTCGAGGTGGGTGATGGCCGGGACCGGGAAGTACCCCTTGGGGCGGTCGATGACCTCGCGCGGGATCACGCGGTACCCCACCTGCTTGAGGATCCCCTTGCCGCCGTTGGCGAGCTGCAGCTCCGGGGGGATCGCCGCGGCGAGTTCGACGAGCTCGTGGTCGAGGAACGGCACGCGCGCCTCCAGCCCCCACGCCATCGTCGTGTTGTCGACGCGCTTGACGGGGTCGTCGACGAGCATGACCTCGGTGTCCAGGCGCAGCGCCGCGTCGACGGCGGTGTCGGCCCCGGGCCGGGTGAAGTGCTCGCGCAGGAACTCCCGGGAGACGTCGGTGGCGGTCAGCCACTGCGGGTTCAGCACCTGCGCCACCTGCGCGTGGTCGCGGTCGAAGAACGCCGTCGCGTAGGCGTCCACCCCCTGCTCGGGGGTGAGCCCCGTCAGCGGCGGGTACCAGTGGTAGCCGCCGAACACCTCGTCGGCCCCCTGGCCGGACTGCACGACCTTGATGGTCTGCGAGACGTGCTGCGAGAGCAGGTCGAAGGCGACGACGTCGTGGCTGACCATGGGTTCGCTCATGGCGCCGACGGCGTGCCCGAGGGCCCCGACGAGTTCGTCACCCGTGACGCGGATGCGGTGGTGGTTCGTCGCGAACCGTTCGGCGATGACGTCGGAGTAGGCGAACTCGTCGCCCTCGCGGCCGCCGACGGACTCGAACCCGATGGAGTACGTGGCCAGGCCCGTCTGCCCCTGTTCGGCCAGCAGCGCGGTGATGAGGCTGGAGTCCAGGCCCCCGGACAGCAGGACCCCGACGGGGACGTCGGCGACGGTGCGGCGTTCCACGGCGGTCCGCAGGGACTGCAGGACGGCGTCCTCCCAGTCGCGCTCGGAGAACCCGGCGAACTCCTCGCGCCGCACGTGGTCCGGCGCCCAGTAGCGGTGCTCCTTCGACGTCCCGTCGGCCTCGATCGTGCGGACGGTGGCCGGCGGCAGCTTGCGGACGCCCGTCAGCACCGTGCGCGGCGCGGGGACGACCGCGTGCCAGGACAGGTAGTGGTGCAGCGCGACGGGGTCGATCGTGGTGTCGACGTCGCCGGCCGCCAGCAGCGCGGGCAGGCTCGAGGCGAACCGCAACCGCCCGGGCGTCTCGGCCAGGTACAGGGGTTTGACGCCGAGGCGGTCGCGCATGAGGACGGTGCGGCCGGTGTCGCGCTCGTGGACCGCGACGGCGAACATGCCGACGAGGTGGTCGACGACGTCGGCCCCCCACCGGTGGTAGCCCTTGACGATGACCTCGGTGTCGGAGGTGGAGACGAACCGGTACCCGTGGCCGATGAGTTCCTCGCGCAGCTGCGGGTAGTTGTAGACGCAGCCGTTGAAGACGGCCGTCAGGCCCAGCTCGGGGTCCTGCATGGGCTGGGCGCCGCAGGCGGACAGGTCGATGATCGACAGCCGCCGGTGCCCGAAGGCCACCGGGCCCTGCGCCCAGACGCCCTCCCCGTCCGGTCCGCGCGGTGCGAGCGTCTGCGACATCCGCTGGACCGCCGCGACGTCCGCCGCGCGCCCGTCGAACCTGACCTCACCGCAAAGACCGCACATGGCGCCCCATGGAACCGCGTGATCAGCCCGGTGGCCACTCGAAGTCGCGGCCCCCGAGCACGTGGCCGTGGACGTGGAAGACCGACTGGCCCACCGCGGTCCCGGTGTTGAAGACCAGCCGGTACTCCCCGCCGCACCGCTCGTCGGCGATCTGCTGGGCCACCTGCACCAGGCGCGCCAGGACCTGCGGGGCCGCCGCGGCGAGCTCGGCGACGTTCTCGTACCGCTCGCGCGGGACGACGAGGACGTGGACGGGGGCTCGGGGGGCGACGTCCTCGAAGGCGACGACCTGCTCGTCGCTGTGGACGATCGTGGCGGGGATCTCACCCGCGACGATCTTGAGGAACAGGTCGTCGGGGGCGCGCTCGACGCGGGAGACCTCGGCCATGTCCCGACGGTACCCGTCCGGGCGGTCGCCACCCGCCCCACGAGCCCCACGGAAAACTTCTCGGGTTGGATGTCAACCGTGACCCTGCGTGACTCGTCTACACGGCGTGATGGTGATGAGGGAGCGTGCGGTCGTGTCTGACGACCCGCGCTCGTGGTCGGCCGACGAGGCCGTCGGGGCGCTGTACGCGGCGCACTGGCGGCGGCTCGTCGCGCTCGCGGCCTCGCTCCTGGGCGAGACGGCGAGCGCCGAGGAGGTCGTGGCCGACGCCTTCGTCGCCCTGCACCGACGCTGGGACCGGATGGCGGACAAGGGGTCCGCCGTCGCGTACCTGCGCACGAGCGTGGTCAACGGGGTCCGGGACGTGCTGCGGCACCGGGTCGTGGCCGACCGCGGGCGGCCGCTGCCGGACCCCGCGCCGGACGGCCCGGAGGAGCACGCCGTGCGGGCCTCGGAGCACCGCTCGGTGCTGAGCGCCCTCGACGGGCTGCCGCCGCGGCAGCGGGAGGTCCTGGTGCTGCGCTACCAGGGGGAGATGTCCGAGCAGGACATCGCCGACGCCCTCGGCATCAGCCGGGGCGCGGTCAAGACGCACGCGCACCGCGGGTTGTCCGCGCTGCGCGAGGCGATGAGCCGGGAGGAACGGCAGTGAGCGACGAGCGGCGCGACGGAGCGGACGGGGTCGAACCGTGAGTGACGTGACCCCGTCGGGCCCCCTGCCGGACCCCGACGGCGACGACGACCTCAGCCCCACCGCGCGAAGGCTGCGCGACGCCCTGGCCGCCCGCGCGGCCGACGCCCGACCCGCCGACCGTCTCGAGGAGATCCGCATGTCCAGCCGTGCCAACCGCCGCCGTTCCCGCGCCTGGGTCGCCGTCGCCGGGGCCGCCGTCGCCGTGGTCGTGGGGGGCGGGGCGTTCGCCCTGAGCCAGCGCGGCGGCGACGACGCGGTCACCACCGTGGCCGCGTCGACGTCCCCCTCCCCGTCCGCCTCGTCCGCGACCACGACGGCGGGCCCCTCGCCCTCGAGCGGCGCGACGTCCGGGCCCGCGACGGCCGCGACGACCCAGCCCGTGGCCACGGGGGACACGACGACGACGGGTGCGTCGTCGGGGACGCTGCCGTCCGGGGCGGGCACCGTGCCCGTGTACTGGCTGGGTGGGCAGCCCGCGAAGCTGTTCCGGGAGTACGTGGAGGCCGGCGGCGGGCAGGACGACGCCACGAACGCGCTGCGGGCCATGCTCGCGGGGAAGGCGAGCGACCCGGACTACTCCAGCCCGTGGTCGCCGGACCCGTCCGCGACCGTGAGCGCCTCGGACGGCCGGCTGGTGGTGGACCTGGCGGCCTCGGCGGCCTCGGCGGCGTCGGGGACGACGGCGGACGCGAGCACGGCGGTGCAGCAGCTCGTCTACACCGTGACGGCGGCCGCGGGTTCGAACCAGCCCGTCGAGATCCGGGTGGACGGCAAGGCGCAGCCGACCCTGTTCGGCTCGGCGGTGGCGCAGACGGTCTCGCGCGCGCCGCAGGCCGACGTCCAGGCCCCGGCGTGGATCACGGCGGTGACGCCGGGGACGGGGTCGGTGCGGGTCGAGGGCGTCGGGACGGCGTTCGAGGGCACGCTGCTGTACACGATCACCGACGCCGCCGGTGCGGAGGTGGCGCGGAACGCGGTGCAGGCCGGGGCGAACGGCACGTTCGGCGACTTCTCGTTCACGGCGCAGGTCCCGGCGGGCACGTACACGGTGGCGGTGTTCGCCCCCGACGAGTCCGGCGGTGAGGGCACGCCGCAGGTCGGCGACACGAAGGTCGTCACGGTCCGCTGAGCCGGTGGTCCGGGCCCGTCGCCCGGACGGCTCAAGGACGATCACCGGCTGCCGATCCTTCTAGAGCGTCACCGTCCCGGAGCACCGGGGCGGGACGCTGCGGATCCAGCACGGGTCGGGAGGCGCTCAGATGACGACGACGGTGGCGACGGGCCGGGAGCGACGGGCTCCCGTGCGGCCCACGGGACAGGAACGGACGTTCTCGGCGGACGAGCTCATCGTCTCCAAGACCGACCCGCGGGGGCTCATCACCTACGCCAACGACGTGTTCCTGCGCGTCGGCGCCTTCGAGCGGCACGAGGTGATCGGGCAGCCGCACAACATCATCCGGCACCCCGACATGCCCAAGGCCGTCTTCAAGCTGCTGTGGGACACGGTCTCGAGCGGCCGTGAGCTGTTCGCCTACGTCAACAACCTCGCCGCGGACGGTGCGAACTACTGGGTCCTGGCCCACATCACCCCCAGCCTGGACCGTTCCGGGCGGATCGTCGGGTACCACTCGAACCGCCGCAAGCCCAGCGCGGAGGGGGTGCGCGCCGCGAGCGCGCTCTACGACCGGCTGCTGGCCGAGGAGCGGCGCCACAGCGGCGGCAAGGCTGCGGTGCAGGCGTCCAGCGCGCTGCTGGCGCAGGTGCTCGCCGAGCGCGGCGTCTCCTACGAGGAGTTCGTCTGGTCCATCGTCCCCGAGGAGGTCTGAGCGTGAAGCTGTTCAGCGGTCGTGGCGGGCGTTCGTCCGCCGACGAGGTGGCCCTGTACCGCGAGGTCGTCCGGCAGGTGGCCGAGGTCTGCGAGAAGGCGGCCGCCGGGGACCTGGAGGCCCGCGTGGCCGGGGTGCCGGGCTCGGACGCGGTGCCGGAGCTGGCCCGGCTGGCGACCTCGGTCAACCGTTCCCTGGACGTCTCCGACGCCTTCGTGCGCGAGGCCGGGGAGGTCCTGACCGCCGCCGCCGAGGGGCGGTTCCACCGTCGTCTGCTGCTGGGTGGCCTGGGCGGGGCGTTCCGGCACTCCGCCTCGGCGATCAACTCCGGCCGCACCACGATGCAGGCGGGCAACGCCGCCGTCGAGGGGGCCCGGACGACGCGCCTGGCGCTGGCCGACGACTTCGAGGCGGGAGTGCTCGGCGTCTCCGAGCAGCTGGCCACGGCCTCGACCGAGCTCAGCGCGTCCGCGCAGGGTCTGGCGACGGCCGCGGGTGCGGCCAGCGAGGAGGCCGACCAGGCGGCGCTGACGATGCAGGCGCTCACCGAGGCCTCGCGCGAGATCCAGCAGGTCGTCTCGGTCATCGACGCGATCGCGGACCAGACGAGGCTGCTGGCGCTGAACGCGACGATCGAGGCGGCCCGCGCCGGGGAGGCCGGCAAGGGCTTCGCCGTCGTCGCGGCCGAGGTCAAGGAGCTGGCCGACCAGTCCGGGCGCGCCACCGAGCAGGTCAGCCAGCGCGTCGACAGCATCCGGCAGAACGCCCAGGAGGCCGTGCGCGCCATCACCGGCATCGGCGGCACCATCGTGGAGATGAACGGCCTCGTCGACGGCGTGCGCACCGCCGTCGACGGGTCGTCCGGCTGGGGCTCGGCGCAGGACACCACCGGGTTGTCGCAGCTGGCCGAGGAGCTGCGCACCCAGATCAGCGGGTTCCTGGCGGGGATGCGCGGCTGAGCCCCCCGCCGGGTCTGCCGGGCCCCTGCCGGTCCTCAGCGCCCGGAGAAGCGGTCCCGCAGCTTGGAGAAGACCCCCTGGTGGGCGGGTGAGAGCTTGCCGGAGGGGCGGACCTCCCCGCGCAGCTCGGCGAGGCGGCGCAGGAGCTCCTCCTGCTCGTCGTCGAGGTCGCGCGGGGTGACGACCTCGAGCTGGACGTGCAGGTCCCCGCGGCCCTGGGCGCGCAGGTGCTCGGCGCCCTTCTGCTTCAGGGTGACGGTCTCCCCCGCCTGGGCGCCGGGGCGCACGTCGACGTCCTCGGTGCCGTCGAGGGTCTCCAGCGGGATGGTCGCGCCGAGGGCGGCGGCCGTCATGGGCACCTGCAGGGTGCAGTGCAGGTCGTCGCCGGAGCGGGTGAACACCGGGTGGGGACGTTCGTGGATCTCGACGTAGAGGTCCCCGGGCGGGCCACCGGCGGTGCCGACCTCGCCCTGGGAGGCGAGCTGGATGCGGGTGCCGGTGTCGACGCCGGCGGGGATCCGGATCGTCAGGGGGCGGCGGGCGCGGACGCGTCCCTCGCCGGAGCACTCCAGGCACGGCGAGGGCAGGACCGTGCCGAACCCGTGGCAGGTGGGGCACGCCTGGGTCGTCATGACCTGGCCGAGCAGCGAGCGGACGACGCGCTGCACCGAGCCCTGGCCGTGGCAGATGTCGCACGTCTGCGGGCTCGTGCCGGGCTGGCAGCAGGTCCCCTTGCACGTGGGGCACAGGACCGCGGTGTCGACCTGGATGGAGCGCTCGCCGCCGAAGGCCGCCTCGGACAGGTCCACGTCGACGCGGATGAGGGCGTCCTGGCCGCGCTGGGTGCGGCTGGCCGGGCCCGCCCCGCGGCCGCCGGCGCCGCCCTGGCCGAAGAAGGCGTCCATGATGTCGGAGAACCCGAAACCCGCGCCGAAACCGCCCGGGGCGCCGCCGGCCCCGGGGCCGCCGCGGTCGTAGGCGGAGCGCTTGTCGGGGTTGGACAGCGTCTCGTAGGCCTGCGAGACCTCCTTGAACCGCTCCCCGGCGTCGGGGTTGACGTCGGGGTGCAGCTTGCGCGCCAGCTTGCGGTAGGCGCGCTTGATGTCCTCCGTCGACGCGTCCTTGGAGACGCCGAGGACGTCGTAGTAGTCGCTCACGAGGTCGGGGTTCTCCTGTCGGTTCTGATCACTGGGCGATCACTGAGCGAGGATGCGCGAGACGTAGCGGGAGACCGCCCGCACCGCGGCCATGGTCGTGGGGTAGTCCATGCGGGTCGGGCCCAGGACGCCGAGGCGGGCCAGCACCCCGTCCGAGCCGTACCCGCTGGTGACCACGGAGGTGCCGTCGAGGCCCAGGTGGAGGTTCTCGGCGCCGATGCGGACGGTGAGGGCGCCGCGCTCACCGGTGGGGTCCTCGGCCATCTCCTGCACGAGGCGCAGCAGGACGACGTGCTCCTCGAGTGCCTCCAGGACGCTGCCGAGGGAGGTGGCCAGGTCGGGCCCGGACTTGACGAGGTTGGAGGTGCCCGCGATGACCACGCGTTCCTCCAGCGAGGCCGTCAGGCAGTCCCCGAGCGCCGCTGCCACCTCGGCGGCGATCGCGAGGTCGGCGGGCGGCGTCTGCTGCACGAGGTCGGTCAGCCCGTCGCGGGCCTCCCGCAGCCGCTTGCCGGCGACGGTGGCGTTGACCCGGGTGCGCAGCGCGGCCAGGGACACCCCGAGGGACTCGACGTCGACGGCGGAGCGCACGTCCAGGACCCGCTGCTCGACGCGGCCGGAGTCGGTGATGAGCACGAGCAGGGCGCTGCGCCCGCCGACGCCGACGAGCTCGACGTGCCGGACGGTGGCCCGCGTCAGGGACGGGTACTGCACGACGGCGGCCTGCCGGGTGATCTGGGCCAGCAGGCGCACGGTGCGGTCGACGACGTCGTCGAGGTCGTCGGCGCCGTGCAGGAAGGTCTCGATGGCCCGCTTCTCGGCCGGGCTCATGGGTTTGACGGTGGCGAGGCGGTCGACGAAGAGCCGGTAGCCCTTGTCGGTGGGGATGCGGCCGGCGCTGGTGTGGGGCTGGGTGATGTAGCCCTCGTCCTCCAGCACGGCCATGTCGTTGCGGATGGTGGCCGGGGAGACCCCCAGCTGGTGGCGTTCGACGAGCGTCTTCGAGCCGACGGGTTCGTGGCTGGAGACGTAGTCCTCGACGATGGCGCGCAGCACGGCGAGCCTGCGGTCGTCGCTCATCCGTCCCTCCCTGCGGGCGATCCTGGTGCCACTCCCGGTGGCACCCCTGTTGGCACTCCTGACCCGTGAGTGCCAAGTCTAGGCGCTCCCGCGGCCGGGGCGCCTCCCCCGTCCACCCCTCGCGCGTCGTTACCGTGCCCGGGTGACCCGGTACGACGACAGGTACGGCGCGGACGTGCTCTCCGCCGACCCCCACGCCCGTTCCCACCTGAAGCCGACGCACCGCGACGAGCCCGCCGTGCGGGGGCTGGTGGTCGAGGACGTCGACACCGGCTGGGTCGGCGCCGTCGTGCGCGTGGAGAAGAGCGGCGGGGTCCACGTCGTCGTCCTGGAGGACGCGAAGGGCAGGACCCGCACCTTCCCGCTGGGGCCGGGCTTCTGGGTCGAGGGGCAGCCGGTGCGCCTGGTCGCCCCGAAGGCCGCGGGCCCGGTCCGGCCCACCCGCACGGCGTCGGGGTCGGTCGCCGTGCCCGGCGCGGGCGCCCGCACGGCCCGCGCCTCGCGGATCCTCGTCGAGGGCCGGCACGACGCCGAGCTCGTCGAGAAGGTCTGGGGCGACGACCTGCGCGTGGAGGGCGTCGTCGTGGAGATGCTCGACGGCGTCGACGACCTCGACGCCGCGATCCGCTCCCACGCACCGCGGCCGGGCCGGCGGATCGGGGTGCTGGTGGACCACCTGGTGCCGGGGTCGAAGGAGTCGCGGATCGTCGCGAAGGTCGGCGCGAACCCGCACGTGCTCGTCCTGGGGCACCCGTTCATCGACGTCTGGCAGTCGGTGCGCCCGCAGCGGCTGGGCTGGACGACGTGGCCGACGATCCCGCGCGGGCAGGACTGGAAGCACGGCGTCCTGGCCGAGCTCGGCTGG
Organism: Kineococcus rhizosphaerae; assembly: GCF_003002055.1. Taxonomy (NCBI): domain Bacteria; kingdom Bacillati; phylum Actinomycetota; class Actinomycetes; order Kineosporiales; family Kineosporiaceae; genus Kineococcus; species Kineococcus rhizosphaerae. The sequence goes on along the minus strand of NZ_PVZF01000002.1, from coordinate 253,592 downwards.
CCGCACGCCACCCAGGCCGACGTCGCGCACGGCTGGAAGCGGATCCTGGGGACCGTGCGCACCTACGCCGACCTCGAGCCGGCGCTGCTGGGCCGGGTGGAGGAACTCGTCGACTTCGTGACCGCGGACCTGGCGGACCGCTGAGGGACGCGTCAGGATCGAGACCGTGAGCCAGCCTCCGCACCCGCCGCAGAACCGGCCCCCGTACCCGCCGCAGCACCACGCCCCGGCGCCGTTGTCGCCGTCCGACGAGCGGATGTGGGGCATGTTCGCGCACCTGTCCGCGATCGCGGCGAGCTTCGTGACGCTGCCGCCCCTCGGGCCGCTGATCGTCTTCCTGGTCTTCAAGGACCGCAGCGGGTTCGTGCGCGGGCACAGCGCCGAGGCGCTGAACATGACGATCTCACTCGTGATCTACGAGATCGGGCTGTTCGTCGTGTGCTCGGTCCTCGCGCTGGTCACGTTCGGCCTGGCCTACGTCCTCATGGTCGTGCCCGGGGTCCTGGCCCTGGTGTTCACCATCCTGGGGGCCGTCGCGGCGAACCAGGGCCGGGTCCACCGCTACCCGCTGATCATCAGGATGGTGCGCTGACCGCGCGCAGGTCCGCCACCGGGTCGGGCCCCATCGGCGCCAGCGCGACCGTCGTGACCCCGGCCCGTTCGTAGTCCTGCAGCCTCGAGCGCACGTGCGCGGGCGAGCCGACCAGGGCCGTGGCCTCGAGGAAACCCTCGGGGACCCGCTGCGCCGCCTCGTCCTTGCGGCCCGCGAGGAACAGGTCCTGGACCTCGTCGACCGCGTCGGCGAAACCCAGCCGCCGGCCCAGGTCGGCGTAGAAGTTCTGCTCGCGCGAGCCCATGCCCCCGACGTAGAGGGCGACGAGGTGGCGCACCGGGAGTTCGGCCTCGGCGCGCGCCGCACCCGTCGCCCCCGTCAGGACCAGCGGGACGTTGGCGGTCACGGCGAAGCCCTCCGCCGGGCGGGTGCGCCGGGAGAACCCGGCCCGCAGCCGGTCGAAGGACTCCGCCGCGTTCTCCGGGACGAGGAACGACGGCAGCCACCCGTCGGCGATCTCCCCGGCCAGTTCCACGTTGCGGGGACCGACGGCGGCGAGGTGGATCGGCAGGTCCGCCCGCGGGGCGGGCTGCATGAGCTTGAGCGGGATGCCGGGACCGCCGGGCAGCGGGAGTTCCAGGTGCTGCCCGGAGAACCGCGACTCCCGGCGCGCCAGCAACTGCCGCACGACGGCGACGTACTCGCGGGTGCGGGCCAGCGGCCTGGAGAACCGCTGCCCGTACCAGCCCTCCGCGACCTGCGGGCCCGAGACCCCGAGCCCGAGCTGGAAGCGGCCGCCGGACAGGCCGTCGAGCGTGGCGGCCGTCATGGCCGTCGAGGCGGCCGCGCGCGCCGGCACCTGCAGGACGGCCGAGCCCAGGCCGATGCGCGTCGTCTGCCCCGCGAGCCAGCCCAGGACGCTCACGGCGTCGGTGCCGTACGCCTCGGCCACCCACACCGAGGAGAACCCCGCGTCCTCGGCGGCGCGGGTGAGTTCGAGCGCTCTGCGGGCCGCGGGCCCCACGGGGCCGGTGAGGTATCCGAGGGTCAGGCCGAGGTCCATGCCGGAACGGTACCGGCGGCCATCCGCGCCCGCAGGAGCCCGACGTCGTGCAAGGACAACGGGAGCAGCCCGCGGCGCAGCGCGTACCCCCAGTTCGGGGTGCTCGTCAGGTCGAGGTGGTCCTTCACCTCGTCCAACGGCAGTTCCTCGACGTCGAGCCAGGACACGCGGCGGCGGAACGGGCGGAACGAGGTGCCCGGGTACATCGCCCCGTCGTGCTGGAACGTCGCGTCGTCGGCCACGACGCCCAGTGCCGTGAACGCGCGCAACGGGGTCCTGCCGCCCATCGTCTCGGCGGGCGAGTAGTAGGCGAAACCGTCCCCGCGGCGCATCCGGTCCAGGCCGTGCCGCTTGCCGTGCTGGACCTGGGCGAAACCCCCCGCGACGCCGAGGCGGACGTGGGCGGCGCTGACGACTCCGAGCCATGCGTTCTCCATGGACCCCAGGATCCCGGCTGAACACGACACCTCCTGTCAGGTTCAGACGGGCGGGTTCACTCCAGGAGCCGGCGCACCACGGCGTCGGCCAGCAACCGGCCCCGCCGGGTCAGCGCGACGCGCCCGCCGGCGGCCGGTTCCAGCAACCCGTCCAGCAGCAGTTGCGCCGCCTGCGTCCGGACCCCCCACCAGGCGGGGTCGAACCCCTCGCCCAGCCGCGAGCGCAGCAGGACGTCCTCGAGGCGGCGGTCGTCGGCGCTCAGGAGCTCGCGGGCGTACGCGGGTGAGGTCCCCGCCGCGATCCGGCCCGCGTAGGCGGTGGGGTGCTTGACGTTCCACCACCGCACGCCACCGACGTGGCTGTGGGCGCCGGGACCGACGCCCCACCAGTCCCCGCCGCGCCAGTAGGCGAGGTTGTGCCGGCAGGCGAACCGCGGCTCGCGGGCCCAGTTGCTGACCTCGTACCAGCCGTACCCGGCGGCGGCCAGGGTGTCGTCGACGATCTCGTACTTGTCGGCCTCGTCGTCGTCGGAGGGTTCGGGCACCTCCCCGCGCCGCATCTGACCGGCCAGCTTCGTGCCCTGCTCCACGATGAGCGCGTACGCCGAGACGTGGTCGGGCTCGCAGGCCAGCGCCGCGTCCAGGCTGCGGCGCAGGTCGTCGTGGGACTCGCCGGGCGTGCCGTAGATGAGGTCGAGGCTCACGTCGAGACCGGCCTGGCGGGCCCAGCGCACGGCCAGCGGGACGCGCGCGGGGTCGTGCGTGCGCTCCAGGACCGCGAGCACGTGGGGGACGGCGGACTGCATGCCGAAGGACACCCGGGTGAAGCCGGCGGCCTTGAGGTCGGCGAGGCTCTGCGGGCTGACGGAGTCCGGGTTCGCCTCGGTGGTGACCTCGGCGTCGGGCGAGATCCCGAACTCGTCCCTCACGGCGGCGAGCATGGACGCCAGGTCGGCCGAGGGCAGCAGGGTGGGGGTGCCGCCGCCGAAGAAGACCGTCCCGGCGGGCCGGACGGCCTCGCCGAGCACGCCCGCGGCGAAGCGGACCTCCGCCGCCGCCGTCTGCGCGTAGGCGGCCTGCGAGCCCCCGCCGCCCAGCTCGGTGGCGGTGTACGTGTTGAAGTCGCAGTAGCCGCAGCGCACGGAGCAGAACGGGACGTGCAGGTAGACGCCGAAGGTGCGCTCCGCCGCGCCGCTCAGGGCGGCGGCGGGCAGGGCTCCGTCGGCGGGGACGGTCTCACCGTCGGGCAGGGTGCTCGGCACCCCTCCAGTGTCACCCCCGCCCGGGACCGCTCCGGTCCACCTGCGGGCGCCGGGTACCGGCACGTTGACTCCCCGGTCCCTTTGATCGGGACCGGGGAGTCAACGTGCCGGTACCCGGAGAGCCGAGTCGCTCCCCCGGCGCAACTGGACGGCGTCTGCGGTTGCGCCGGGGAGCGCCGGGCAGTTCCCTTCTGGCATGTCCGGTCAGGTCCAGCACCACGCCCGCAGGGGCGAGCAGTTCGCGCGCGCCCACGAGGACGGGCTCCGACGGGTCGGGCGGGCGGGGGTGGCGGCCGAGGGGGTCGTCTACCTGCTCGTGGCCTGGCTGGCCGCGCAGGTCGCGCTGGGCGGTTCGGGTGGTTCGGCCGACTCCAGCGGGGCGCTGGCCCAGATCGCGTCGAAGCCCTTCGGGACGGTGCTGCTGGTCGTGCTGGCCGTCGGCTTCCTCGCCCTGCTGGCCTGGCAGGTGGTCACGGTCGTGACGGCGGACAAGACGTCGCACCGGGTCAAGGCGGTCGTCAAGGCCGTCGTCGCGGCGGCCCTGGCGGTCTCCTGCGTGAAGTTCGCCACCGGCTCGGGCACGTCCTCGGGGGCCCAGCAGCAGAGCCTCACCCAGCGGGTCCTGGAGGCCCCGGGCGGTGCCGTCCTCGTCGTGGTGGCGGGGCTGGTGGTCGTCGGCGTGGGGGTCGCCCTCGTCGTGCAGGGGGTGCGCAAGCACTTCGAGGAGAAGGTCTCCGGCTCCCTGTCCCCCGCCCTGACGGCGCTGGGCGTGGCCGGGTGGGTGGCCCGCGGTGTCGCCTTCGGGGTGCTGGGGGCGCTCGTGGTCGTCTCGGCCACCGGGGACACCGGCAAGTCCCGCGGGCTGGACGCGGCCTTCCACGAGATCGCGGCCCAGCCCTTCGGCGTGGTGCTCCTGCTGCTCGTGGCGCTGGGCCTGGCGGCGTACGCGGTCTTCACCCTCGCGACGGCGCGCCGACGCGTCCGCGCGTGACCCACGCACGACCCGAGCGTGATCCGCACCACACCCTGGACCGGGAACCCATCCGACCGGTGATCGGTTGCGAACTGAGGGTGGCCTTATGAGCACGGTGCACGGGAGTGCACACTGTGCGCGGGCGCTCGAACCGGTCGGCACCAGGAAGCAGGAGAAGCACGTGTCGCGAAAGCTCATCACCCCCGGGGACATCCGCGACCACGTCCTGCGCCTCGGTGAGAAGCACCCGCCCATCACCCTGGAGTCCGTCGACCGGACCGTGAAGGACCCCCGGCGGGTGCGCGAGACCTTCGGGCACGTCATCGACTACCTGGCCCGCGTCGAGCTCGAGGTCGACCGCAACGTCCTGGAGCTGCTGACGCTGCTGCCGGACGTGTCCGAGACCGACCGGCTCTTCTACGCCGACGTCTGGCAGCCGCAGGAGATCCAGCACGGCCTGATCCTCGACCGGCTGCAGCAGGACATCGACCTGGCCCCGGCCGACCCGAACACCGACGAGGTCAGCGCCAAGATCCGCGTCCTGGGCTCCCTGGCGCACTTCAAGCCGGTGCAGGAGGTCGCGCGGCTGCTCTACTACCTGACCGGCGCGGCCACCGAGAAGGCGGCCGTCGTGGCCTACAACCTGCTGGTGGACGGCCTCGACGAGATGGGCGAGGACGCCATCTCCCGGACCGTCGTGCAGCCCATCCGCCGCCAGGAGCCCGGCCACTTCGCCTTCTACCGCCTCTCGGCGACGGAGATGATTCAGCAGAACGTGCTGGCCCCGTGGCAGGTGCGGCTGGCCAAGGTGCTGCGCCGGAAGTCCTTCAGCCCCGTCGGGGCCCACACCCCGCGCCAGCGCGCGCAGTTCGGCCAGGTCCTGACCACCCTGGGCCTGGACGCGACCATCGAGGACTTCGGCGCCCAGATCGGGCTCGTCGAACGCGAACTGCTGTGGGCCCGCGAGCAGGGCATGCGCGTGCCGGACTACATCCTCGCCGCCCTGCGCGACACCGTGGAGCAGTTCCGGGCCCAGGGGCGTGCCGCCTTCGCCTGAGCAGTAGCGTCAGCACGTGCCGCTGACCGACCTGCCGCTGGACGTGCTGCGCGAGTACCGCGGCGACGTCTCCGAACCCGCCGACCTCGACGCCTTCTGGGCCGGGAGCCTGGCCCTGGCGCGCGGGCACGACCTCGCCGTCGAGCTCACCGACCACGACGGTCCGGCCCTGCCCGCCCTGTCCGTCCACGACGTCCGGTTCGCCGGGTGGAACGGGGACCGCATCGCGGCCTGGCTGATCCGCCCCGCCCACCTGCCCGGGCCGCTGCCCGTGGCCGTGGAGTTCATCGGCTACTCCGGTGGCCGGGGCCTGCCCCTGGACCGGACCGCCTGGGCCGCGGCGGGTTTCGCGCTGCTCGTCGTCGACACCCGCGGTCAGGGCACCGACACCCCCGACCCCGACCCCGACGCCTCCGGGGGCCAGTGGGCCCGGGGGTTCATGACCAAGGGCGTCGAGGACCCGGCGACCTACTTCTACCGCCGCGCCTACGTCGACTGCGCCCGCGCCGTCGACGTCGCGCACGCCCTGCCCTCCCTCGGCGTCGACGTCGACACCTCCCGGGTCGTGGTGCGCGGCGGCAGCCAGGGCGGGGCCTTCACCATCGCCGCGGCCGCCCTGTCCCCGGGCCGCGTGGCCGCCGCGCTCGTCGACGTCCCGTTCCTGTGCCACGTCCGCCGCGGTGCGCAGGTCGCCGGCGACGGGCCCTACCTGGAGGTCGTCGACTACCTGCGCCGGCACTCCCCGGAGAAGGTCGAGCGGACGTTCGCCACGATGGCCTACGTCGACGGGGCGAACCTCGCCTCCCGCGCGAACGTCCCGACGCTGTTCTCCGCGGCCCTCATGGACCCCGTCTGCCCTCCGTCGACCGTGTTCGCCGCGTTCAACCGGTGGGGGCACGAGGACCGGCAGATCGACGTGTGGGAGTTCGGCGACCACGGCGGCGGCCTGGGGTGGCAGACCCAGCGCCAGTTGCGGTTCCTCGACCGGCTCGGGCTGCGGTGACCGATCCCGACGAGGTCGACCCGTGGTCGCTCTCGCTGGTGGCGCGCGTCGAGCGCGACCCCGCCCCGACCCACACCGACACCCTGGTCGCGGCGGCCCGGGCCGTCGTGCTGCTGCTGTCCGACCCCCGCGTCACCGAGCCCGACGGTGAGCTGCGGGCCGCCGTCCAGGCCTGGCGCGACCGCCGCATCCGCAAGATCTGCCGCCGGGCGCGGGGGGCGAAGTGGGACCGCACGGCCGGGCTGCCGCACGCCGAGGCGAGCTCGGGCGACGCCGTGGTGCGGGTGTTCGCCCCGCACCCGCGCGACGACGTCCCCGACCTGCTCAGGCCCCTGCAGGTCGGCGGCCTGGACCTGAGCGACCCGGAGGACCTGGCGGTCCCCGGACCCGACGGGGTGCTGACGATCCGGCTGACCCCGGGCGTGACGATGAGCACCGGCAAGGCCGCGGCCCAGGTCGGGCACGCGGCGCAACTGGCCCTCGAACGGCTGCCGCAGGCCGGTCGCTGGCAGGAGAGCGGTTCCGGCGTGCGCGTCGTCGTCGGAGCGCCGGTGCTGCCCGAGCACGAGCGCGTCGACGTGCGCGACGGGGGTTTCACCGAGGTCCCTCCGGGGACCGTCACCGCCAGCGCAGGTTTCGAAGGGACGGTCTGACATGCCGGTCGAAGGTGTCGCGCTGCGGCGCATGGGGTTCTTGACCATCGGGTCGTTCGACCCGGCCGACCCGGGACCCGGGCACGAGACGACGCTGCAGGTCGTCGAACTGGGCGAGCGGCTCGGTTTCGACAGCGCGTGGCTGCGGCACCGGCACCTGCAGCCGGGGATCTCCTCCCCGGTCGCGGTGCTCGCCGCGCTCACCCAGCGGACCTCCCGCATCCACCTGGGCACGGCCGTCACCCCGCTGGGCTGGGAGAACCCGCTGCGGCTGGCCGAGGACCTCGGCACCGTCGACGTCCTGGCGCGCGGGCGCCTGAACCCCGGCGTCAGCGTCGGGCCGCCCATGCAGTGGGAGCACGTCAAGGCGTCCCTCTACCCCGACACCGCCGACGTGGAGGACTTCAGCTACGAACGCGTCCTGCGCCTGCACCGGTTCCTGCGCGGGGACCGGGCCAGCGACTTCGCCGGGACGCAGGGCGTCGAGGTGTTCTCCGACCGCGTCGAACCGCACTCCCCCGGCCTGGCCGACCGGCTCTGGTACGGCGGCGCGAGCCTGACGTCGGCGCGGTGGGCGGGGTCGCAGGGGCTGAACCTGCTCGCCTCCAGCGTCGTGCGGGCCGAGGGCGGGTCCACCGACTTCGCGCAGGTCCAGGCCTCGCACCTGCGGGCGTTCGCCGGGCTGAACCCCGCGGGCCGCACGTCCCAGGGGCTCGTCGTCGTCCCGACCGACTCCGCGACCGGCGCGCAGGTGGAGAAGTACCGCGCGTACGTCGCCGGGCGGTCGGCCCGGGTCGGCGTGCCGCAGGGCCCGGGTCGGCTGCTGTTCGCCCAGGACCTGCTGGGCACCAGCGAGGAACTCGCCGAACGCCTGTGGGCCGACGCCGGGTTCCAGCTCGTCGACGAGGTCGTCTTCGCCCTGCCGTTCGGCTTCGAGCAGGACGACTACGTGCAGATCCTCACCGACATGGCCACCCACCTCGGCCCGCGGCTGGGCTGGACCCCCGCCACGCCCTGAGGGCCCCGAACACGCCGAAGGCACACCTCGCGCCCTCCAGGACCGGTCCCGGAGGGCGCGAGGTGTGCCTCCAGCCGGTGGAGCAGCGGGTCGGACCCGCGCTGGGGCGGCGGCGAGCCGGGTACCGCAGACGGTTGACACGTGTGAGGGAGCGGGTTCATCCTTCCCTCACACGTGTTAGGCCATCTCGCGAAGGAGCTCTCGATGGCAGACCTCACCCGCCGGTCCGTGCTCGGCGTCACCGGACTGGCCGCCCTCGGCACCGGGCTGTCCTGGGACCGCCTCACCGGCCGCGACGTGCCCGGGCGCGACGGGGACGCCCTCACCGTGGCGATCCTCGGCACGGCCGCCGACGCGGAGTCCCGGCAGGCCCTCCTGGACGCCTTCCGCGAGACCCACCCCGACATCCCCGTCCGCCTGCAGGCCGTTCAGGGCCAGGACTGGACCCAGTTCTTCACCAAGATCCTCACGATGGTCGCGGCCGGGACCCCGCCGGACGTCTGCCTCATCGCCACCGAGGGCGCGCAGCTGTTCGCCGACCGGCTCGCCCACCCGCTCGACGAGTTCGTCACCCGCGACGCCGCCGAGCTGCAGGACTACTTCGACGACGTGCACCCCTCGCTCGTCGAGTCCTTCATGTACCAGGGGTCGCTGTTCATGCTCCCCGCCGACTTCAACGCCGCCAACGTCTACTACAACGCCGGCGCCCTGCAGCGCGCCGGTCTCGACCGCCCCGCCGACGACTGGACCGTCGACGACTTCGTCACCGTCGCCCGCACCATGCGGCAGGGTGCCGGCGGTTCCTCGTTCCGGCCGTACTTCTGGACCAACCGCCTGTGGGGCGGGGTCGTGCCCTGGCTCTACGTGCACGGCACGAGCTTCCTGCGCGAGTCCCGCGCGGGCGGCGGGGACTGGTTCTGGCGGAAGTTCTACGCCGGTGACCCGACCGCGGCCACCCGCTCAGGCGGGTACCAGTGGCTCGAGGCCGGCGCCGACGACCCGGCCGTCCTGGAGACGTTCGAGTTCCTGCGGGAGATCACCGCCGAGGGGCTGGGATCCTCCCCCGCGCAGGGCGGCGGGAACGAACTCGTCGCGCGCTTCGCCGAGGGTGTCATCGGCATGACCCCGGCCGGCGGGTTCTGGGCCCAGGGCCTGGCCGACGGCGGGATGGGACCCGACGACTTCGACGTGACGTTCTTCCCCCGCGCCCGCACCCAGCGCCACCAGTTCGGCTCCGCCGGCTACGCCGTCATGCGCACCTCCCGGCGCAAGGACGAGGCCTGGGAGTGGATCAAGTTCTGCTCCTCCCGTCGGGGCATGCGACTGTCCTTCCCCGAACCCACCACCACCCCGGCGCGGCGCTCCCTGGTGGACGACGCCTTCTACGCCGGCACCGGCCCGAAGCACTGGTCGGTGTTCTACGACACCCTCGACCGCTTCCCCGACACCGGCCCCATCCCGGCCCCGCCGCAGCAGGCGGCCGTGGAGACGGCCCTGGTCAAGAACGTCCTCGCCGCGGTGACCGCACCGGCCGGCGGTGGGGTGCGCGACGCCCTCGGCACGATGCAGCGCGACCTCGAGCGCGCCCTGCGGAACGGATCGGTGAACTGATGGCCACCACGGTCCCCACCCCCACGACCGACCTCCGGGTCGGCACCGCACCGGCGGCCGGGCGACGGCCGGAGACCCCGCGGCAGCGACGCGCCCGCCGTCTCCTCGTCACCCTCTTCCTGGCTCCCACCGTCGTCGGCATCGCGCTGTTCACGCTCGTCCCGATCGTGGCCTCGGTGCTGCTGGCGTTCTTCCGCTGGGACGTCATCACCCCGCCGACGTTCGCGGGCCTGGACAACTTCGTCGACATCGGCGCCGACCCGACCGTCCGCGTCGCGTTCCTCAACACGTTCGTCTTCGTGGTCGTCGCCGTCACCCTGCAGCTCGGGATCGCGATGGGACTGGCCGTCCTGGTCCAGTCCAGGATGCCGGGATGGCTCCGGTCGTTCTTCCGGTCCACGTTGTTCTTCCCGCTGATCCTGTCCGCGGCGTCGGTCTCGCTCGTCATGGCGTACCTGTTCAACGAGGACTTCGGCCTGGTGAACTCCGTGCTCACCGGGGTCGGGCTGCCGGACGTGCCGTGGCTCACCTCGACCACGGGTGCCGCGGTCGTCGTCGTGCTCGTCTACGTCTGGCAGAACTTCGGGTTCTCGTTCCTGCTCTTCGTCGGCGGGCTGGCCGCGATCCCCCGCGACGTCTACGAGGCCAGTTCCCTCGACGGCATCGAGGGCTGGGCGCGGTTCCGCTGGATCACGCTGCCGCTGCTGAGCCCGACCGTGCTCGTCGCCTCGGTCATGGCGGTCATCAACGCCCTGCAGATCTTCGACCAGCCGTACGTCCTGACGCGCGGCGGTCCCGGCGACTCGACCCGCACCGCGGTCATGGTGATCTTCGAGTCCGCGTTCCAGCAGTTGCAGTTCGGCCGGGCCGCCGCCATCGGCGTCGTCCTCACCCTGCTCATCATGGCGGTCACCGCCGTCCAGTTCCGGCTCAGCCGCCGCTACGTCTTCCACCAGTGAGGGGAACCACGATGGCCACGCTCTCCCCGGCCGGCGCGTCCGGCCTGCAGGTCCGCCCCGGACCCCGACCCGTCCGGCGTCGCCCGGTGCCCCGCGCGGGCACCGTCGGGAAGTTCGCCGTCCTCGCGGTCGCGGTGTTCCTCACCCTCGGTCCCGTCGCCTGGACGGTCTGGACGTCCTTCCGGCCCCAGGTGGCCGGCGCCGGGGTCCAGCCCGGGTTCTCCGCCTACGTCGACGTGTTCCGGCAGGCCGACGTCCTCCTGCTCGTCTGGAACAGCGTCCTCGTCACCTCGCTGTGCGCCCTCGGGCAGATGGTGACGGCCGCCATGGCCGGCTACGTCTTCGCCCGCGTGCAGTTCCGGGGCTCCGGAGCCCTCTTCGCCGTCGTTCTCGCGACCATGATGGTGCCGCTGCAGGTGACGATCGTCCCGGTGTTCATGCTCATCCGCGGCATGGGGCTGTCCGACACCCTGCTGGCCCTGGTGCTGCCGGCGGTCCCGACCGCGTTCGGCACCTTCCTCATGCGTCAGTACTTCCTCGGCCTGCCCGACGACCTCGCCGAGGCGGCCGCCATCGACGGCGCCGGGCCGCTGCGGACGTTCTCGTCCGTCTACGCGCCGCTGGCCCTGCCCGGCATGGCGATCGTCGGGATCCTGGCCTTCAACTACCACTGGAACGAGTTCTTCCGGCCGTTGATCCTCACCGTCTCCGAACGCAACTTCACGATGCCGCTGGGTCTGGTGTCGCTGCAGGGCAACCTCGGGACGGGCAGCGTGTCGACGGTCCTGGCGGGGGTGGTGCTCTCGATGGTGCCCGCCCTCGTCGTGTTCGTGCTCGGGCAGCGACCGCTGCGCGAGGGTCTGACGGCAGGAGTGGGCAAGTGAGCACCGACGTGACGACCGGACGCAGCACGGCGGAGGGACTGGCGGGTCCTGCGGATCCCGCCTTCCCCGTGCTGCACGGCCGCCCCGCCCTCGGCTGGGTGAACGACCCCAACGGACTCGCCCACGTCGACGGCGTGTGGCACGTGTTCTTCCAGCACAACCCCGCCGCCCCCGTCCACGGCGACATCTGCTGGGGGCACGTGAGTTCGGCCGACCTCATCACCTGGCGCACCGAACCCCTCGCGCTGCGTCCGGCCCCCGGTGGCCCCGACGCCGTCGGGTGCTGGACCGGCAGCGTCGTCCTCGACGGCCCGGACCGCGTCCCTACGGCCGTGTACACCGGGGTGGGCGCGGACGGGCCGGAGCACGCGGTCACGCTCCTCGCGACCTCCACCGACGGGCTGCGGACGTGGACCCGGGAGCCGGCTCCCGTGGCCGTGCCCGCCCCGCGGGAGGGTGTCCGGGAGGTCCGGGACCCGTTCCTGTTCACCCACGGCGGGCACCGCTGGGCCGTGCAGGGGGCCGGCCACCCGCAGGGCCGCGGCCGGTTGCTGCTGTGGCGCTGCGACGACTTGCGCACCTGGGAACCGGCCGGGGAACTCCTCACCGCCGACGACCCCCTCGCCGCGCGGTGGGCCCCCGCGAACACCTGGGAGTGCCCGAACCTGGTCCCCTTCGGCGACCGCTGGCTGCTCGTGGTGTCCCTGTGGCACTGGCGGGACGGGACGCACGCCCTGGACGGTGTCAGCTGGTTGCTGGGTGACCTCGAACCGGCCGGCGCCGGTCTGCGGTTCGTCCCCGCGGACGGTGGCGCGCTCGACGGCGGCAGCACGTTCTACGCCCCGCAACTGCTCGCCACCGACGACGGCCGCGTCCTGGTGTGGGGGTGGTCGCGCGAGGACGAGCGCGACCCCGCCGACGTCGAGGCCTCCGGGTGGTCCGGTGTCCTCACGTTCCCGCGCGACCTGCGGCCCACACCGGACGGTCCCGCCGTGGAGCCCGCGCCCGAACTCCTCGGCCTGCGCCGGGCAGCGCTCGCGGGCACCGTCCGCACCGAGCGCAGCTTCGAGGTCGAGGCGGACGGCCCGGTGGAACTCCTGCTCACCGGACGGCGCGGGACGGCGCGCACGGTCGTCACCGCCGGCCGCGAGGGGACCGCCCGGATCCTCGTCGACGGCAGCCTCGTCGAGGTGTTCGAGGCCGGCCGCGCGACGACGCTGCGCGCCTACCCGGCGCCCGGCGCGGTCTGGCACGTGCGCGGACAGGCCCGCTGCTACCTGCTGGGCGAACCGCCGGCCCGGCCGGTGGGCTGACGCGGCGGCGCCACCGAGTCGCGCACCACGACCGGGCACGGCACCAGGACGGTGCCGTGCCCGGTCGCGCGTCCGGTCGTGCGCGCCTCCGTCGCACCGGTCAGGTCGCTCAGGACCCGGGCGACGGCGGCCTCCCCGATCTGACGGTGCGGCAACGCGATCGTCGTGAGCGCGGGCACCATCGGCGCGGCGAGCGCGGCGTCGTCGTCGTACCCGACGACGGACAGGTCACCCGGGACGTCGAGGCCGAGGCGGTTCGCGGCGAGGACGGCACCGACCGCGACGCGGTCGTTCGCGCACACCAGCCCCGTCGGCCGCCCGGGCCCGGACAGGACCGCCGTGGCGGCGGCCACGCCGTCGGAGATGTCCCAGCCCGTCTCCACCGTCCGCAGCAGGCACCCGGCCGCGGTGAGCTCGGCGCGCACCCCGTCCTCGCGCAGGGTGCTGGCCACGGCCTCTCGGGCACCGGCCAGCAGCACGATGTCGCGGTGACCCGCCTCGAGCAGCAACCGCGCCGCGGCCCGGCCACCGGCGACCTCGTCGGCGACGAACGCGGGGACCTGCGGGCTGGCCGGGTCGTAGCAGTTCGCGAGCGCGAACGGCACACCCGCCGCTGCGGCGGGGACGGCGTACTCGCGCAGGCTCATCGCGGCGAACAGCAACCCGTCGACGCGGCGCCCCCGGAGCGTGCGGTACGCGTCGGCCTCGCGCTGCTGCTCGTAGTGGGTGTCGACGAGGACGAGCAGGTGCCCGGAACGGGCCGCGGCCTCGGACGCCCCGCGCAGCAGGTCCCCGCCGTAGGCCGTCGAGGCGATGGCGTCGGTGACCATCCCCAGCGTGCGGGTCCGGCTGCTGCGCAACGAGACCGCCGACGGGTTGGGTTCGTACTCCAACTGCGCGGCGGCGGCGCGGATCGCGGCCTGCTTGTCCGGGGCGATGTTCCCGTCGCCGCGGCCGTTGAGGACGAGGGAGACCGCGCTGCGGGACACCCCGGCCAGGTCGGCCACGTCCTGGGACGTGGCCTTGCGGGAGGGCGGGCGGGTCACCGCGTCAGGTTACCGGCCCGCCTCCCCGTCCCGATTCACTTCTTGACGTTCTTGTCCTTCGACTTGTCGCCCGCGGCGTCGGAGGACAGCGCGGCGATGAAGGCCTCCTGGGGCACCTCGACCCGCCCGACCATCTTCATGCGCTTCTTGCCCTCCTTCTGCTTCTCCAGCAGCTTGCGCTTGCGGGTGATGTCGCCGCCGTAGCACTTCGCGAGGACGTCCTTGCGGATGGCGCGGACGTTCTCGCGGGCGATGACGCGCGCGCCGATGGCGGCCTGGATCGGCACCTCGAACTGCTGGCGCGGGATGAGGTCTTTGAGCTTGCCGGCCATCATCACGCCGTAGCCGTACGCCTTGTCGCGGTGCACGATCTGGCTGAACGCGTCGACCTGCTCGCCCTGCAGCAGCACGTCGACCTTCACCAGGTCCGCGGCCTGGTCGCCGTCCACGTCGTAGTCGAGGGAGGCGTAGCCGCGGGTGCGGGACTTCAGCTGGTCGAAGAAGTCGAACACGATCTCGGCCAGCGGCAGCCGGTAGCGCATCTCGACGCGGTCCTCGGACAGGTAGTCCATGCCCTGCAGGTCACCGCGGCGTTGCTGGCACAGCTCCATGATGGCGCCGATGAAGTCGCTGGGGGCCAGGATCGTGGCGCGCACGACGGGTTCGCGGACCTCGGCGATCTTGCCCTCGGGGAACTCCGAGGGGTTCGTCACCTCCACGACGCGCTTGTCCTCCAGCGTCACCTCGTAGGGCACGCTCGGCGCGGTCGAGATGAGGTCGAGGTTGAACTCGCGCTCGAGGCGCTCGCGGACGATCTCCAGGTGCAGCAGGCCGAGGAACCCGATGCGGAACCCGAACCCGAGCGCCACCGACGTCTCGGGTTCGTAGGACAGCGCGGCGTCGTTGAGCTTGAGCTTGTCGAGGGCGTCGCGCAGCAGCGGGTAGTCCGAGCCGTCGATCGGGTACAGCCCCGAGAACACCATGGGCTTGGGGTCGCGGTACCCGCCGAGGGCCTGCGTGGACGGCTTCGCCGCGTTGGTGACGGTGTCGCCGACCTTGGACTGGCGCACGTCCTTCACCCCGGTGATGAGGTAGCCCACCTCACCGACCCCGAGCCCCTTCGAGGGGGTCGGCTCGGGCGAGCTGACGCCGATCTCGAGGAGTTCGTGCGTGGCCTTCGTCGACATCATGACGATGCGCTCGCGCGGGGAGAGCATCCCGTCGACGACGCGGACGTAGGTGACGACACCGCGGTAGGTGTCGTAGACCGAGTCGAAGATCATCGCGCGGGCGGGGGCGTCCGCGTCCCCGACGGGCGCGGGGATCTGCTGGACGATGTGGTTGAGCAGCAGGTCGACGCCGACGCCGGTCTTGCCCGACACCCGCAGGCAGTCCTCGGGCTCGCAGCCGATGAGCTTGGCCAGCTCCTCGGCGAACTTCTCCGGCTGCGCGGCGGGCAGGTCGATCTTGTTCAGGACCGGGATGATCGTGAGGTCGTTCTCCATGGCGAGGTAGAGGTTCGCCAGGGTCTGCGCCTCGATGCCCTGGGCGGCGTCGACGAGCAGCACCGCGCCCTCGCACGCCGCCAGCGACCGCGACACCTCGTAGGTGAAGTCGACGTGGCCGGGGGTGTCGATCATGTTCAGCGCGTAGTCGGTGCCGTCGACGCCCCAGGGCATCCGGACGGCCTGCGACTTGATGGTGATGCCGCGCTCGCGCTCGATGTCCATCCGGTCGAGGTACTGCGCGCGCATGGCCCGCTCGTCGACGACACCCGTCAACTGCAGCATGCGGTCGGCCAGCGTCGACTTGCCGTGGTCGATGTGGGCGATGATGCAGAAGTTGCGCAGCAGCTCCGGCGCGGTCGCGGCGGGTGCCGGTGCGTCGGCGGCTCTCGGGGACACGGGCGGGAAGCACCTCTCGATCGGTCTGGCGGCTGGCCCCCATCGTCGCACGTCCGGGCGCGGTGGCGTCCGGTGCGCGGAACCCGCCGCCGGCCCGCGGCGTCCCAGCGTCGCGGTCACGGCGACCGCCACCGACGGAGGTGTCCCGTGCGCTCGTCCTCGTCCCCACCCCGCTCCCCCGCCCCGTCCACCACGGCGTCACCCACCGCGTCACCCACCCCGTCGTCCCGCACCCGGCACCGTCTCGCCGGTCCGGTGCCGGCCCTGCTCCTCGCGGCGGGCGTGCTGATCGGCGCGGCGGGCTGCAGCGGCGGGGGCGCCGACCAGTCCTCCGGCTCCTCCGGCGGGGCCGGCGCGGTGGCCGGCTCCGGCGCCGTGCGGGCGGACGCCCAGGACGCGGCCTCGGGCGCGGACACCGGCGCTGACACCGGTTCGGGTACCGCTGCGGGCTCCGGGACGGACGGCGTCGAGACCGGCCGCGCCGTCGTGTCGACCGCCACCCTCGCGGTCCGCGTGCGCGACCTGCCCGCCGCGGTGCTCGACGTCCGCTCCCGCGCGCAGGGCGCGGGTGGCCTCGTCACCTCCAGCACCACCGGCGGCGGCGCCGGGGACGAGACCGCCCACCTCACGCTGCGGGTCCCGGCACCGGCGTTCGAGGACGTCCTGGACGCCGTGGCGGGCCTGGGGCAGCAGACCTCCCGCACGACGGCGTCGAACGACGTGAGCGCCGAGGTCGCCGACGTCGACAGCCGCGTCGCGTCGGCGCAGGCGGTGCTGGAGACGTTCCGCGCGCGGCTGCCCCGGGCGACGACGGTGCCGGACATCCTCGCGATCGAGGGCGAGATCGCCCGCCGCCAGGCCGACCTGGAGGCGCTGCAGGCGCGCCAGCGGGTGCTTGCCGACCAGGTGGCGCTGTCGACGATCGACGTCGACCTCGTGCGCGGCGCCCCGCTCGCGGCTGTGCGGGCCGAGGCCCAGCCGGGGTTCCGGGGTGGGCTGGAGGCCGGCTGGCACGCGCTCGGGGAGGTGGGCCGCGTGCTGTCCGTCGTCGTGGGCGCGGTGCTCCCGTTCGCCCTCCCCCTCGCGCTCGTCGGCGTCCCGCTGCGGGTGCTGGTGCGCCGCCGGCGCCGGCGCCCGGGCGGGGGCGTCGACACGGACCCGGCCGCGGGCGGGGCGGCGAGCGCCGGCTGATCCCGGTGATCCCTTGACCAACCCGCACGATCTCACTGAGTGTGTCCAGGTGATGGCTGCGCAGCTGCTGTTCCTCGTCGGGACGGTCCTGCTGCTGGTCGCCGGGACCGCGAAGCTGCGGCACCCCGCCGGCACGGCGCAGGCCCTGCGGACCCAGGGGCTGCCCGGCGACGCCCGTCTCGTGCGCGCCCTGGGCGGCGCCGAGGTCCTCGTCGCCGCCGGCTCGCTCGCCGGGCTGGCCGTCGCCGCCTGGGCGAGCGCGGCGCTGTACGCGGGGTTCACGGGGTTCGTCGTCCTGGCGCTGACCCGGCGGCGGCCGCTGAGCTCCTGCGGCTGCTTCGGTGAACCGGACCTGCCGCCCACCCGCGTCCACGTGGCGGTGACCGCGGCGCTCGCCCTCGCCGCGGGGGCGGCCGCCCTCGGGCCCGCGCGCGGGCTGAACGCCGCGCTGGCCGCACCCGCCGCGCAGGCCGTCGCGACGCTGCTGGTGGCGGCGGTCCTGACCGGGCTGACGCTGCTCGTCCTGACCGCTCTGCCCCGCCTGGTCGCCGCCCGGCACCTGGTGCGCCCCCCGATCCGGAGGACCCCGGCGTGAACGCGCTCGTCACCACCCTGCTGGTCGGCCTCCTGCTGGCCGTCGTCCTGCTGGCCGTCCTGGTCGCCGGGCTCCTGCGCTCGCACGCGGAGGTCCTGCGGTCCCTGCACGAGCTCGGCGCCGGCCGGGAGGACACCGCGCCGGGCGCGGGCCGGCAGCAGCTGCCGTTCGAGGTGGGGCGCGGGGTCGTCGAGGGCACCGGCCCGGTGGGTCTGGCGGCGACGGCCATCTCGGGTACGACCCCGTCCGGCGACGCCGTCCAGGTCGCGGTCGGCGCCGGGTCGACGAACACCCTCGTCGCGTTCCTGTCCAGCGGGTGCCTGACGTGCCAACGGGTCTGGGACCGCCTGGCCGACCCGGCCCCGCTGGCGCTGCCGCCCGCGACGCGCCTGGTCGTCGTGACCCGCGACAGCACGGCCGAGTCGCCCAGCACCGTCGCGACCCTCGCGGCGGGGCCGAACGCCCGCGGGATCGACGTGGTGATGTCCACGGGCGCCTGGGAGGCCTACGAGGTGCCCGGCTCGCCCTACTTCGCCTACGTCGACGCGGCCTCCGGCCGGGTCACCGGCGAGGGCAGCGCCACCGACTGGGAGCAGGTCGAGCGTCTCGTCACCGAAGCCGTGGGCGACCGGGTGATCCACCTCGACGGGCGCCACGCGGGGCACGGGTCGGGGCACGGCGGCGCGCACCGGGAGGCGCGCGCGGACGCCGAGCTGCTGGCCGCGGGGATCACGCCCGACCACCCGAGCCTGCGCCCGGACGCGACCGCCCCGGACCACCGGCACTGATGGACGTCACGACGGCCGCCCTCGTGCTGGGGGTGCCGACCGCCGCCGTCGCGGCGCTGCGCAGCCTCTGGTCGCCTTGAGGCGAGTCGATGCTCTCGAGCATCACCCCGCTCGGGGAGCGGGGACGCGCCAGCCGGTGGTCGGTCACGGTCGCCTTCCACCTCCTCGGCTCGGCCGCGGGGGGAACGCTGCTGGGGACCCTGCTGGGCGGGCTCGGTTCCCTGCTGCCCGTCCCGGCGGCGGCCGTCGCGCTCGTCGTGGTGCTGCTGGCCGCCGTGACGGTGGCCGCCGAGGCCGGCCGCTCACCGTGGTTCCCGAGCTGGCACCGGCAGGTCGACGAGGACTGGCTGCACCGCTACCGCGGGTGGGTCTACGGCCTCGGGTACGGCGCCCAGCTCGGCGTCGGCGTCGTCACCATCGTCACCTCGCCCGTGCTGTACCTGGCGATGGCGTTGATGACCGCCACCGGCGGGCCGGGACCCGGTGCCGTCGTGGGGTTCGCCTTCGGGCTCGTGCGGGCGCTGCCGCTGCTCGCGGCGCGGTCGGTGACGACCCCGGACCGGCTCGCGGCGGTGCACCGCCGGCTGGAACGGCTCGCCCCGGTGGGCCGCCGCGTGACGGGTTCGTGGTCGGTGGTGGTCGCGGTCGCGGCCCTGGCGGGAGGAGTGCTGTGAGGCTCGACGCGTACGGCGTGTCCGTGGACGCCCCCGACGGCTGGGAGGTGCGCATCACCCGGCGAGCTCCCGAGGGGCACGAACCCGGCGCGCACCGCCGGCCCGTGCTGCACGCCGCGACCGTCCCGCTGCCCGCGGTGCGCGGGGACTTCGGCGGCGGGGTCACGGGCACCCTGACGAGCACCGACGTGTTCGTCAGCCTCTTCGAGCAGGACCCCGGCGCGGCCCGGACGGCCCTGTTCGCCGACGAGGGGTTCCCCGTCCCCGTCGTGTCCGACTTCGCCCCGAACCGGCTGCAGCGCAGCATCCCCGGCCAGTGCGGCGGGCAGTGGTTCTTCCACGTCGGCGAGCGCGCCTTCACGCTGTACGTGGTGTTCGGCTCCTTCGCGCGCCGCGCGGAGCTGTTCAACCGGCTCACCCCGTTGCTCCGCTCGGTCCGACTGCAGGGAGACCTCACGTGAACGTCGCCGACAAGGTCCTGGGCACCGTCACGAAGTTCCTGGCGGCCCGCACGGACCGACGGGGGTTCCTCACCCGGACCGCGCTGGTGGGGTCGGCCCTGTCGGTCGGGCCGTGGGGTTTCCTGACCCGCCCGCAGAGCGCGTACGCGGCCGTCTGCGGGATCGACTCAACCTGCTCGTCGGGGTACACGGTGTTCTGCGCGACCGTGAACAACGGGGTGAACCGCTGCCCCCCGGGCAGTCTGGTCGGCGGCTGGTGGAAGTCGGACGGCTCGGGGTACTGCTGCGGCGGCGCGCGCTACTACATCGACTGCCACAGCTACTGCTCCTGCGGGTGCGGCGGGCGCAGCAGGTTCTGCGGCGAGGGCTGCCGGAACTGCTCGTGCGGGTGCGGTCCGGCCGGGCAGTGCGACCAGCGCAAGGAGTGCTGCAACGAGTTCCGGTACGGGCAGTGCAACCAGGACACCGGGTGCACCGGTCCGGTGTGGTGCCGCGTCGTCACCTGCACACCCCCGTGGCGGATCCCGGCGTGGAACTGCACCACGACGTCGGCGACCGACCAGCGCACGGGTCAGCACACCGCACCGGCGCTGAAGGACTGCACCCCCATCGGCCGCGAGTACACCGCGATCGGCGGTCCCGGCAGCGTCCTGGGCGAGCAGCGCACCCCCGAGCTCGGGACGCCCGCACCGGGCGGGACGTACCAGTTGTTCGACTTCGGCTCGATCTACCACTCCCCGGCCACGGGGGCCCACGAGGTCCACGGGGCGATCCTGGCGATCTACGCGGCCCTGGGCTGGGAGGCCGGGGTCCTGGGGTACCCCACGACGGACGAGCTGCGCACCCCCGACGGCCGCGGCCGGTTCAACCACTTCGAGCGCGGGTCGGTCTACTGGACGCCGCAGACCGGGGCGCAGGCCGTGTGGGGCGCGATCCGCGAGGAGTGGAAGGCGTGGGGCTGGGAGGCCGGCCCGGTCGGGTACCCGACGACGGGCGAACGCGCGACCCCCGACGGGCGGGGGCGGTACAACCACTTCACGGGGTCCACCACCGCGGCCTCGACCGGCGCCTCGATCTACTGGACCCCGCAGACGGGCGCGCACGTCGTGCTCGACGCGGTCCGGGACGCGTGGGCGTACCTCGGCTGGGAGACGGGCCGGCTGGGGTTCCCCGTGACCGGCCAGGCCACCACGCCGAACGGCCGGGCGGTCTACAACCACTTCGAACGGGGGTCGATCTACTCCTCGCCGGCGACGGGGGCGCACGCCGTCGTCGGGGCGGTGCGGGACCTGTGGCGGGCGGGCGGGTGGGAGACCGGTCCGCTGGGGCTGCCCACGACGGACGAGGCCCCCGTGGCGGGCGGCAGCTTCGAGAACTTCGAGGGCGGGTCGGTCTACGTGTCCCCCGCCGGGGTCGCACACACGGTCTCCGGGCCGGTCCGGGACGCCTTCCGCGACGCCGGCGGCCCGCAGGCGTGGGGTTTCCCGACGGGTGAGCCCCAGCGCACCGACGGGCGGGTGCGGCAGTCGTTCGAGCGGGGAACGGCCGTCCTGGACCCGGCGACCGGCGCCGTCACCTTCGGCTGACCCCGCCCCCGGGGACCGGGTCAGCTGGCCCCGAACCGCCAGCGCGTCTGGCCGGGAGGGTTCCCCGTGGCGAAGCCGAAGCCGACGACGGGACGCACGCGGAACACCACGGCGACGGCGGGGCCGTGGTGGAAGCGTCCGCCGGAGACGCTGAACCGCCAGGACTCGTCGTGCGCGGCGACGACGGCCTCGGCCACCTCGCGCAGCAGGGGTTCGTCCTCGACGACCTCGGCCGTCCCCTCCACGACCACGTCGAGGCCGCCGGGGCCGCCCGGGGCCGTGAGCAGCACCGACGGGTTGCCCGCGAGGTTCAGGCTCTTGCGCTCGTGGGCCCCGCTGCAGAACCACAGGACCCCGGCGTGCACGGCCCCCACGACGGGGCTCTGGTGCGGGCGCCCGTCGGGGCGCACCGTCGTGACGAGCCAGCGCTCGGCCCGGCGCAGCCGCTCCACGGCGTCCGCCCACGGCACCGGGGCCGCCTCGGCGGCCGAGTAGCGCGGGTCCAGCGAGGTCTGCACGGGGGTGTCCACGTCCTCAGGACTCGCGCCGCGGCCCGGACTGAGCGGCCCGGCGCCGGCCGGTTCAGGCCACGCGGGTGACGAGGACCCGCGCGTCCACCGTCGAGCGGGGACCGGAGTAGACGCCCTGCAGCGGGGAGACGTCGGAGTAGTCGCGGGCGCGGGCGACGACCACGTGACGGTCCCCGACGGCGATGTCGTTGGTCGGGTCCCAGCCCGTCCACGCGCCGTCGAAGAAGTCGATCCAGGCGTGCGACTCCCCCGCGACCTCCTGGCCGACCTCGGGGGCGCGCCGCGGGTGCAGGTACCCCGAGACGTAGCGCGCGGGCACCCCGACGGTCCGCAGACCCGCCAGGGCGAGGTGGGCCAGGTCCTGGCAGACCCCGCGGCGCAGCACCCACGACTCCTCGGCCGTGGCGTGCACGCCCGTGGCGCCGGGGACGTACTCGACGGCGTCGTGGACCCAGCTGCAGATCCGGTGCGCCGCCTCGCGCGGGTCGGCGCCGGCGACGAGGTCGCGGACCTGGTCGGCGAAGCCGTCGGCGGGGGCGGTGGTGCGCGGCGTGGGGGCGAGGAACTCGGCGAGGGTGTCGGTGACGTCGTCACCGCCCAGGTCGTCCCAGGACAGCGAGCGGTGCGCCGTGCCGCCGCGGCCGCGGCCGCGGTCGGTCTCCACCAGGGAGGTCGCCGTGGTCACGAGGCGGTCGTGGCGGGCGTGCAGGTCGAAGGCCGTGACGTGCGTGCCCCAGTAGTCCCAGTAGGGCGTCACGGTCGCCGTCGGGCTGATCTCCAGGCGCGCGTCGAGCGTCGTCTGGTGCGGTGTCGTCAACGGGGTCATGCGGGCCTCGTTGAAGCTCGCCACCACGTCGCCGTCGTAGGTGTGCGTCGTCGTGTGCACGATGCGCAGCCGCATCAGGACCTCCCCGCCGTCCACGAAACCGCTCCCGCCACCGGGAAGAACCGCATGCCGACAGCCTCGGAGGCCGCCGAGCACGCCTGGGTCACCAGCCGCATCTGCTCGTGCAGGTCCGCGAGCAGGTCCTCGGGGCTCTGGAACTCCAGCCGGGTGCGGGCCATCCCGACGACGCGCCGGGCGTCCTCGGTGTACCCCACCCGCCGCGGCACCGGGTCGAGGGCGTCCAGGCAGGCCTCGGCCACCTCGAGCGCGTTGACCACCGAGCGCGGGAAGAGCCGGTCCAGCAGCAGGAACTCGGCCGCGTGGGCCTCGCCCGCCGCTCCGGTGCTCGACCCGTGGTAGGCCCGCAGGAACGCCTCGTAGGCCCCCGTCGAGCGCAGCAGCAGGGGCCACTGGCTGCCCGTGCCGGACACGGCGCGGGTGTCGACGAGCCGGGCCGTCATGTCCGCGCGCTCCAGGGACCGGCCCAGGACGAAGAAGTGCCAGGAGTCGTCGCGGCTCATGGTCGCGTCGACCAGCCCGGACACGACGGCGGTGCGCTCGCGCACCCAGGAGAAGAACCGGTGCGGGCTCGCGGCGCGCCACTGACCGGAGGCCAGGGCGTTCCACGTGGTGTTCAGCGATTCCCACATGTCACCGGAGACGGTCTCGCGGGCCCGGCGCGCGTTCTCGCGGGCCGCCCCCAGCGCCCCGGTGATGGAACTGGGGCTGACGGGGTCGTGGGCGAGCAGTTCCAGCAGCTCGCGGCGCCCGACGGTCCGGCCGGGTTCGAGCGGGGAGCCCATGACCGACAGCAGGGACGTCGAGACGGCGCTCTCGTCGACCCACGGGTCGGCCAGGGTGCGCTCGACGTGGACGTCGAGGATGCGCGCGGTGGCGTCGGCCCGTTCGACGTAGCGCCCGATCCAGAACAGCGACTCGGCGATGCGGCTGAGCACGTCTCACCCCTGCCCTTCGTGCTGCTGCTGCTGTTGCTGGGCCTGCTCGGACCCGGCGCCGGGCCCGGCGTCGCTCGCGGAGTGCTGCGGGGCCGGGGCGAGGTCGGTCTCGGCGGGGCGCACCGCGATGCGCTCGACCTCGTCGGTGCTCTCGTCGCCGGCCAGCACCCAGGTGTCCTTGGACCCGCCGCCCTGGCTGGAGTTCACCACGAGCGAGCCCTCGCGCAGCGCCACCCGGGTGAGCCCGCCGCGCAGGACCCGCACGCGCTGCCCGTCGTTGACGGCGAACGGCCGCAGGTC
This sequence comes from Kineococcus rhizosphaerae, assembly GCF_003002055.1. Classification (NCBI taxonomy): domain Bacteria; kingdom Bacillati; phylum Actinomycetota; class Actinomycetes; order Kineosporiales; family Kineosporiaceae; genus Kineococcus; species Kineococcus rhizosphaerae. Next base: position 229,889 of record NZ_PVZF01000002.1, on the reverse strand, counting down.
CACGTGCCGGGGCCGCAGCCGGCTGCCCGACAGGGTCGGGACGGTCGAGAGGGCCACGACGGGCTGGGCGATCCAGCCGCGCGGGTCGGCGAGCACCCGCCGGCGCAGGTCCTCGACCTGCTCGGCGCTGGCGTCCGGGCACACGACGAGCCCCTTGCCGCCGGAGCCGTCGACGGGTTTGACGACGAGCTCGTCCAGGCGGTCCAGCGCCTCCTCGCGCTCGGCGGGGATCTCGAGGCGGTAGGTCGGGACGTTGCCGAGGATCAGCTCCTCCCCGAGGTAGTACTTCGTGAGCTCGGGGACGTAGGTGTAGACGAGCTTGTCGTCAGCCACGCCGTTGCCGACGGCGTTGGCGATGCTCACGCCCCCCGCCCGGGCGGCGTTGAGGATGCCGGCGCACCCCAGGACGGAGTCGCGGCGGAAGTGCACGGGGTCGAGGAACTCGTCGTCGACGCGGCGGTAGACGACGTCGACGCGCCGTTCCCCGGCCGTGGTGCGCGTGTAGACGCGGTTGCCGCGGCAGACCAGGTCGCGGCCCTCGACGAGCTCGACGCCCATCGCGCGGGCCAGCAGCGAGTGCTCGAAGTAGGCGGAGTTGTAGACCCCGGGGGTGAGCACGACGACGGTCGGGTCGTCGACGCCGGCGGGGGCGGCGGCCCGCAGCGCGGCGAGCAGGTCCTGGGGGTAGCCGGCGACGGGCTGGACGCGGTGGGCCTGCAGCGCCTCGGGCAGCACCTGCGTGAGGGCCTGGCGGTTCTCCAGGACGTAGCTGACCCCCGAGGGCACGCGGACGTTGTCCTCCAGGACGCGGAAGTCGCCGTCCTCGTCGCGCACCAGGTCGATGCCGGCGACGTGCACGCGCACCCCGCCGGCCGGTTCGACGCCCACCGCGGCGCGGTGGAAGTGGCTGGAGCTGGTGATGACCGCGCGCGGGACGACGCCGTCGGCGACCGCGCGCATGGGGCCGTAGACGTCGGCCAGGAACGCCTCGAGGACCCGCACGCGCTGGGCGACGCCGCGCTCGACCCGCTCCCACTGGACGGCGTCGATGATCCGCGGCACGACGTCGAGCGGGAAGGGCCGCTCCTCGCCGGCGTAGTCGAAGGTGACGCCGCGGTCGAGGAAGGTGCTGGCCAGCTGGTCGGCCCGGGCCCGCAGCTCGGCGGCGGGCAGCTCGGACAGGGCCGAGGCCAGCGCCCGCCACTCCGGGCGCGGCCGGCCGGCGTCGTCGAACATCTCGTCGGCCGCACGGGCCCCGGCGGCCCCGCTCGGGGAGTCCCGGTAGCCCTCGAAGACGTCACGCATGGGCGGACCCTAGGGAGCGCGCGTTTCTCGCACGTTGCGCGGACGTTTCGACGGGTCGCACGCTGTTGCCTCCTCGTGTCGTGGGCCGAGCGCATCCGCTGGTAACCTTGAGGACGCCTTCGCTCCGTGCGGAGGTCACGGTCTCCCGCCGTCACCTCCCGGTGTTCCCCACGCCGGTAGTCCCCGGTGGAGCGACCGCCCTCTGACACCGATCAGCGATCGACAGGAAGACGGAACACGTGGCGAACATCAAGTCGCAGAAGAAGCGCATCCTCACCAACGAGAAGGCGCGCCTGCGCAACAAGGCCGTCAAGTCCGAGCTGCGCACCGCGGTGCGCGGCTTCAAGGAGGCCCTGGCCTCCGGCGACGCCGCCAAGGCCCAGGCCGCTCTGCAGCTGGCGAGCAAGAAGCTCGACAAGGCCGTGAGCAAGGGCGTCATCCACAAGAACCAGGCCGCGAACCGCAAGTCGGCCATCGCCAAGGCTGCGGCCAAGGCCTGATCCTCGGATCCCTCACGACGAGGGCCGGTCCCCGCGGGGGCCGGCCCTCGTCGCGTTCGGGCGTCGCCGCGGTCGGGGCCGGGCTCAGCGCCGGGCGGCGGCCACGACCCGCACGGCCCGTTCCAGGGCGTGCTCGGGCGGGGTGCCGCCGCCCTTGACGGCGTGGTCGGCCTCGGCGACGGCCAGGATCGCCGCGGCCAGGCCCTCGGGGTCGAGGGTGCGGACCTCGCGCTGGGCCTTCTCCACCAGCCAGGGCGCCATCCCGAGGTCACGGGCCAGGTCCGCGGCCCGCCCGCGACCGGCGGCGGCGACCTTGGCGAGCTGGCGCAGCCGGGAGGCCAGGGCGGCGACCACCACGACCGCGGGCACGCCCGTCGCCGCGGCGTGCCGCACGAGCACCAGCGCCTGCCCCTCCTCGCCCGCGATGGCGGCGTCGGCGACCTCGAAGCCCGTGGCCTCGCGCCGGCCCCCGTGGTAGCGGTGGACGGCGGCCTCGGTCACGGTGCCGTCGGTGTCGGCGAGCAGCTGGTCGACGGCGGCGGCGAGCTCGCCCAGGTCGGAGCCGAGGGCGGAGACGAGGGCCCGGGCGGCCTCGACGTCGATGCGGCGGCGCGCGCGGCGCACGTCTCCGAGGACGAAGTCGACCTTGTCCTGGTCGCGCTTGAGGGGCTGGCAGGACACCTCGGCGACGCCGGGGACCGTGCGGGCGGTCTCGAGGACCTTCTTGGCCTTGTTGCCGCCCCGGTGGCGCAGGACGAGGACCACGGTGTCGACGGGGGCGGCCAGGTAGTCCAGGACGTCCTCGACGAAGGCGTCGCTCGCGGTGTCCACCCCGTCGACGAGGACGAGGGACCGCTCGTCGAACAGCGAAGGGGACGTCCAGGTCGCGAGCTGGCCCTTCTGGTACCCGGCGGCGCTGATGTCGGTGCGCTCGAAGGTGGGGTCCAGCTCGCGCATCCGGGCCAGCAGGGCCCCGAACGCGCGGTCGGCGAGCGCCTCCTCGGACCCGGCCAGCAGGACGACGGGCGCGGGGGCCAGGTCGAACGGGGCGACGGTGTTCCCCGGTGTCTTCGCTGCACTCTTCGCGGTGCTCTTGGTGGCGGTCCTGGGCTTGCTGGGCACGGCGACACTGTCGCACGTCCCCCGGACACCACCCCGGTTCGTCACTCTTCGCCCACGAACGAGCACCCTCCGCTGTTAGCTTGAGGCGCATGGGACGCGAGGGGTTCGTGGTGCGCAGCAGGGCGGTCGTGGGTGCGGTGACGCTGGCCGGGGTGCTGGCCGCGACGGCGGCGCCCGCGCACGCCGTGGAGCGCCGGCCCCGGGCCCAGGACCCGCTGCGGGTCACGGTCCACTGCACCGAGGACGGCACGGAGCTGGAGCTGCAGTGGCGCGTCGACCGCCTCGGCACCACCTACTCCCTGGACACCAGCGCCCTGCCGTGGACGGCCGACACCGTCGTCGACACCGGCCCGCTGGCGGTGGGGACGACCGGCTGGCAGGAGGACCACTGGTGGCTGGAGAGCCAGGCCGGGCCGGCGCGCGTCGCCCTGCGGGCCGGCGGCGAGGTCGTGTCGGAGAAGCAGCTCGACGTGCCCGACTGCGACGGCTGGCCCGGCATCAGCGCCTTCGCGGCCTCCAGCGCGAACCAGCCCGGGTCCCCGCTGGCCGTCGGCGCCCTCACGGGTGTCGTCACCCGCGGGCCCGACGGCGCCACCGCGGCGCAGGCCCTCGACGGCGACGTCGTGGCCGAGCGCGACGGGACCACCCACGTCGTGCGCGGTCCGGTCTCGCAGTTCTGGCGGGCCACCGGTGGGCTGGACGGCCGGCTCGGGACGCCCACCACCAGCCAGGTCGAGAACTCCGACGGCACGGGGTTCTCCACGCAGTTCACCTCCGGCGCGGTGTGGTGGAGCCCGGCCACCGGGGCCCACTCCCTGAAGAACTGGTCGTTCCCGTACGGCGTGGGGACCGAGGGCACCCGGTGGGCACCGGGGCTGGGCTTCCCGACCGACGACGGCACCGACGTCCGGGCCGCCGACGGGTCGACGTTCGGCTGGTACCAGCGGTTCTCCGAGGGTGTGAACTACTACTCGGTCGCCGGGGCGGGCTTCGTCGCGAACGGGGCCGTCCTCGCCGAGTACGCCGAGACCGGGTACGAGGGCGGTCGCCTCGGCTGGCCGGTCAGCAGCGGGGAGCCGTTCGCCTACGGCGACGGCTCTTCGGCCGCCGAGCCCTACGACAGCTGGCGCCAGCGGTTCCAGAACGGCGCGATCTTCTCGCCCTTCGACGGCGGCCCCTACCCCGCCCACGTCCTGTACGGCGCGATCGCCGCGCGCTACCAGGGCGGGAACGACCGCACGGACTTCCGGTTCGCCCGCGCCCTCGGCTACCCCGTCAGCGACGAGATCGCGACCGCGGACGGGACCGGCGCCTACGCCGTCTTCGCCAACCAGGCCGGGATCTACTGGTCCCCGGCGACGGGCGCGCACGAGGTCGTCGACGCCGGGTACGGGTTCAACGGCTACTACGCCTACCGCGGTGGCCCCTCCTCCCGCCTGGGGTACCCGACGGCCCCGCAGGCCGCGCTGACCCTGGCGAACCGGTTCGGCAGCACCGGGGCCGTGCAGCAGTTCTCGAAGGGGAACCTCTACGCCCGGTGGGACCCGGCGACCCGCGACCACCAGCGGTTCAGCGTCACGGGCGCCTTCTACCCGGCGTGGGCGGCGCGCGGGTGGGAGGGCTCGGACCTGGGGTACCCCACCTCGGAGGAGTTCAGCGTCATCGGCGGGGTGCGGCAGACCTTCGAGGGCGGCCGTCTCGACTGGGACTACCGGACGCAGCGGGTGACGGTCACCCTGACCTGATGCCCCGGACCTGCGGCACAGTGGGTCCCGTGACGCGCGTGGGGGTGCTGGGGGCCGGCCGGATGGGGCTGCCCCTCGTCCGGCGCTGGACGGCCGCGGGGTTCGACGTGCTCGTCCACGACCCCGCGCCGGTCGACGTGCCCGTCCACCCGCTCGCGGAGGTGACCTCGGCCGCGGACGTGCTCGTGACCGTCCTGCCCGGGGCCGCCGAGGTGGCCGCGGTGGTGCCGGGCCTGGACCTGCGTCCCGGGACCGTCTGGCTCGACCTCACCAGCGGGGACCCGCGCACGACCGGGCGGATCGCGCAGGGGTTCGCCAGCCGCGGCGTCGGGACCGTCGCGGCCGCAATGGGCGGCGGACCGCCCGAGGCCGCGGACGGGACCCTCGACCTGTTCGTCGGCGGTGCGTCGGCCGACGTCGAGCGCGTCGCCCCGCTGCTGGCGGCGGTCTCCCGGTCGGTGCGCCGGCTCGGGGAGGCACCGGGGGCCGGGCAGACGGCCAAGCTCGTGGCGAACCTGCTGTGGTTCGCGCAGTCGGTGGCCGTCACCGAGGCCCTGCTGCTCGGACGGTCCGCGGGGCTGGACCCGGCCGTGCTGACGCAGGCGCTCGCCGGGTCCGCCGGGGACAGCGCGTTCCTGCAGCGGCACGCCGGCGCGCTGCTCGCCGGCGACCACCTCACGACGTTCGGGCTGGACCGGTGCGTCGAGGAGCTCGAGGTCCTGGAGCGGATGGCGCAGGACGCCGCGGTCCCCTTCGACCTGCACCGCGGGGTGCTGGACCTGCACCGCCAGGCCCTGGCCGAGTTCGGGCCCGTGCCCGGGGAACTGCTCGCCGCGCACCTGCTGCAACTGCGGGCGGGGGAATCCTTCACCGGCCCCCGTGGGTGAACTCCCCACCCACCAGCGTCGCGACGACCTCCGTGCGGCGCAACGCCTGCGCTCCCCGCTCGGCGAACGTCCGCCGCGGGTCCTCGGCCACCAGCGTGAGGTCGGCGACGTCGCCGACGAACACCCCGCGACGGCCCGCCGAGCTCGCCGCGAGCGCCGCCACGAACGGCAGGTGCTGGTCGGGGTGCCAGGGTTCGCGCTCGTCGACCGTGCGGTGGACGGCGCTGGCCAGGGCGTCCCACGGGTCCAGCGGGGCGACCGGTGCGTCCGAGCCGAGCCGCAGCTCGGTCCCCGCCGCCAGCAGGTCCGCGTACGGGTAGGCGCGTTCGGCGCCGCTCCCCCAGTGCACGGCCACGGCGTCGCGGTCGTCGACGGCGTGCCGCGGCTGGACGCTCGCCACGACCCCCAGCTCGGCGAACCGCGGGACGTCGCCCGGGTGGACCTGCTGGGCGTGCTCGACGCTGCCCCGGCAGCCGACGTCGGCGAAGGCGTCGAGCGCCACCCGGACGGCGTCGTCGCCGATGGCGTGGACGGCCACGTCCAGGCCGTGCGTCGTGGCCCGGCGCAGCGCCGGCGCCAGCTCGGCCAGCGGCAGCCGCAGCACCCCGTGACCACCCGACGGGTAGGCGTCGTGGCAGTAGGCGGTGCGCGTGCCGAGGGAACCGTCGACGACGAACTTCACCGGCCCGACCGCGACCCGGTCCCCGGCCAGCCGGTCCCCCGTCCGCCACCCGGCCGCGATCGCGTCCTCCAGCCACTCGGGCCAGATCCCCGCGGCGACCCGCACGGCGGGCCGCTCCCGCCGGTGCCAGTTCCCGACCGGGGCGTACTCCAGGTCCACGATCCCCGTGACCCCGCGGGCCGCCGCCGCCCGGGTCGCCTCGGCCACCCAGCCGTCCAGCACCGCGTCCCCGACGTTGCCCGCCCGGGTCAGCAGCTCCATCGCCGGCCCCTCCCGCAGGACGCCCGTGGGCTCGTCGACCCCGAAGCGCCGCGCGGCCGCGGAGTTCACCCAGGCGGCGTGCAGGTCCATGCTCACGACCACCACGGGGCGCTCGCCGAACGCGGCGTCGAGGACGTCGCGGTGCGCGGGTTCGGCCCACAGCGCGTCGCGGTACCCGTGGCCGAGGACGAGGTCGTCGCCCGGTCCGGCGTTCTCCCGCAGGGTCCGGGCGGCCTCGGCGGGTGACGCGGCGGCCTGCACGTCGACGCGGCGCCGGGCCGCGGCCCACTGCGTGAGGTGGACGTGGGAGTCGACGAGGCCCGGCAGCAGGAACGCGCCCTCCGCGTCGACGGCCGGTTCCCCGGCGGCGTCCGCGAGGTCCCGGCCGATGGCGCGGACCCGGCCGGCGGACAGGAGGAGGTCGACGAGGCGGCCGGCGCGGTGGACGTTCTTCAGCAGCACACGGCGATCCTGCCCCGCGGCTCGGGCGTCCCGCGAACCACGGCACCGTCGGCGGGGGTGCTCCGAGCCGATCGAGCTGCCGGTCGGCGTGGTGGGACCTGGCCCCGTTCACCGCGGACTCTGCACCACCCACGTCCCCACGACGTCGGAGCACACCTCGACGGAGTAGGCCATGAGGGCACCGGCCTGGGCGTCGCGGAAGTGGCGCTGGATGGGCGACGTGCTCAGGTAGCCCGACGCCCCGCCGATCTTGACGCCGAGGGCGGCTGCCGCCTTGGCCACCTCGTTCGCCGCCAGCTTCGCCTCCACGGCGGCCGGTGTCGCCTGCGGGTCGTCCCGGTCGGCGAGCCACGCGACCTGCTCGGCCATGAGGAACGCGCCGCGCAGGGCCACGTGCAACCCGGCCATCTCGAACCTCACCCACTGCAGGCTCGCGAGGACGTCACCGACCCCGGGCAGGAACCGGCCGCGGGCGTGCTCGGACGCCGCGTCGACGGCGGCGCGGGCGATGCCGAGGGACAGGAACGGCAGACCGACGGAGATGAGGTTGGCCGACGTCGGCGGCGGGACCGCGCAGCGGCGCTCCTCGCGCAGCACCGTCCCGGCGAAGGACACCAGCTGGCTGCGGGTCGCCCGCATGCCCATGGCGTCCCACACCCCGGCGAAGGAGACGCTGTCGTCCTTGGCGACGCCGAAGAACGTCGGGACGCCGCCGACGAGGACGTTGGTGAGGAAGTGGTCGGCGACCTCGCAGCCGGAGACGAAGCGCTTGGCCCCGTCCAGGCGCCAGCCGCCCTCCACGGGGGTCGCCGACTGCTGCGGGGTGAGGAACAGGTTGCCGCTGGAGGGCTCGGACAACGCGTTCGCGAACCGGCGCCCGGCGGCGAGCTCGGCGGCGTAGAAGCGTGCCGCGGTGGGTTCCGACAGCGACACCAGCCCGTGCGCGGCTCCGGCGTGCATGAGCCACAACGCGGCCGTCGCCGGGCAGGCCGCGGAGATCTCCACGAGGGCCGCGCCGATCGTCGCGAAGCTCAGTCCCCCGCCGTGGGGCGCGGGCAGGACGGCGACGTCGAGACCCGAGGCGTTGAGCGCCTGCAGGTTCTCCAGCGGCAGCGTCGAGTCCGCGTCGTGGCCGGGGGCCCGCTCGGCGAAACCCACGGCCAGCTCGCGGACGACGTCGAGCCAGTGGGCCTCCCCGGCCGGCGGGGCGAAGGCGGACGGTCGGGTCAGCACGGTCTCAGGACCTCCATCAGTGGCCTCCGGGGCAGCGGCAGGTCAGGGGTGACCCCGTGGCGTCCTGCAGCACCAGGGGGGCGAACTCCTGCTGCACGACGTCGACGAAACCCCGTTCGGTGACGCCGAAGTCGGGGACGACGACCATCCCCACGAAGGAGAGGACCATGTACGGGGCGCGGACGCGGCAGCCGAGGTCCTCGGCGGCCCGGTGCGCGGCGGCCAGGGCGTCCCGGGTCGACTCCCAGGGCGCGGCGCTCATCAAGCCGCCGACCTCCAGCGGCACGTCGGCCAGGACGGCCCCGTCCCGCACGGCGACGAAACCCCCGCCCGTCCGTTCCAGGTGGCGGACCGCGGTGGCCATGTCCGCGTCGCTGGCCCCGACGACGGCGATGTTCATGTTCGTGCAGTTGGTGGAGACGGCCAGTGCGCCGGCGCCGAGGGTGAAACCCTTGACGAAGGCGGTCCCGACGAGGTCCTCGCCGTGGTGGCGGTCCACGACGGCCACCTTGAGGACGTCGGCGTCGAGGTCGTTCTGGACGACCCCGTCCACGACGGGCAGCGTCGTGTGGTAGCCGCGCTTGAAGTACCCGTCGTACATCTGCACCGCCTGCACCTGCGTGCTCTCCCCCACGGCGCGCACCGCCAGCCGGCTCGCACCGAACCCGGGGTTCAGGTGGATCGTGTCGCGGGTGAAGGCCGGCACGGGGTCGGTGTTCTCGAAGAGCGCGACGCCGTCACGGGCGGCGACCTGCCCGCCCACCACGACGTCGGAGGGCCGGACCTCGCGCGGGTCGGGCAGGACCATGAGGTCGGCCAGACGCGTGGGGGTGAGCGAGCCCACCAGGTGGTCGACCTTGTAGTACTGGGCGGGTTGCCAGGTCGCCATCCGGTAGGCCTGCGCGGGATCGACGCCCAGAGCGATCGCCTTGCGGACGCCGTGGTCGATGTGGCCCTCTCCGCTGAGGTCGAGGACGTGCTTGTCGTCGGCGCAGAAGCAGCTGTGCCGCAGGGCGGGAGCGACGGCCTCGAGGTCGGCGAGGACGGCGTCGAGGTTGTCGTTCATCGACCCCGACATCAGCGTGACCATGGCCCCCAGCCGCACCCGGTCGAGCACCTCGGGCAGCGTGGCGGCGTTGTGGTCGTCGCTCACGCCCGCGGCGAGGTAGCCCCACAGCGACTCGAACTCCTGGCGCCCGGTGTGACCGGTGATGCGGCGGCCGTTGACCAGGGCGGTGCGGAAGCGGTGGGTGGCGGCCACGGAGTGGTCGAAGGGGTTGCTCTCCCCCAGGGTCACGGTCGTGGGGGCGGACAGCAGGTCCAGGACGTCCTGGTCGGCGATGACGGCGCCCCCGCGTTCCAGCGCCGGGTTGACCGGGGTGACGGGGGTGATCTGGTCGAGGATGCGCAACGGGGTCCCGGTCCGGCCCATGTACTCGATGCCCGCGACCCCGGCGACGTTGGCGAGGCAGTCGGCGTCGGTGAGGACGGTCGTGGTGCCCCGGGGGATGGACAGCCGGGCGAGTTCGCCGGGGGTCAGCATCGTGTACTCGATGTGCAGGTGCGCGTCGAGGAACGTGGGGGTGACGAACCGCCCGGTGGCGTCCACGGTGGCGGGCGCCTCCATCCGCCCGACGGGGGTGACCGCGGCGATGTGGCGGCCGGCGACGACGACGTCGGCCGGTCGCCACTCCCCGGTGTGCACGTGCAGGACCGTGCCGCCGCGGACGATCAGGTCGGGCGCGGACAGACCCGCGGCGACGGAGCGCAGGTGGACGAGTTCGGCGGTGGTGGGCAGCAGGTCCGGGCGCAGGGCGGTCACGACCCCAGCTCCCCGAGCAGCGCGGCCTTCAGCTCCGGCGGGGCGAAGCTCACCTCGACGGAGGTGCGGGCGAAGTCCCGCAGCACGCCGAGGTCCCAGCCGAAGACCCCCGCGGCGACCGCCCAGTCCGCTTCCAGGGTCGTGCCCAGCGGTGCGGGGTCGTCGGTGTTGAGGGTGACCCGCACCCCCGCCTCGCGCAGCGCTTCCAGCGGGTGGTCGACCCAGTCCCGGTAGACGCCCAGCGCCAGGTTCGACCGCGGGCAGACCCCGAGGCTGATGCCCTCGCGCACCAGGTGCTCGATCAGGGCCGGGTCCTCGGCGGCCCGGACGCCGTGGTCGACGCGTTCGGCGTGCAGCAGCCGGACCGCGTCCCACACCCCCTCCGGTCCTGAGGACTCCCCGGCGTGCACGGTGCGGTGGAACCCCCGGTCGCGCGCCAGCGTGAAGGCCTGCGCGAACTTCTCCCCCGTGCGACCGGCGGCGGCCTCGTCGCCGTCGACGGAGAGGGCGACGACCCGGGCGGGGCGGTGCTCGGCCAGCAGCTCGACGAGTTCGACGGCCTCACCGGCGCTCTGCTGGCGCAGCAGCGAGACGCAGAGGTTGACCACCGCGAGCCCGTCCTGCTCCGCCTCGTCGAACCCGGCGGCGAAGGCGTCCAGCAGGTGCGGGACCCGGCCCGCCCAGGCGTTCCAGTGCGTCGGGTTCACGATGACGTCGGCGTAGCGGACCCCTGAGGAGGTTTCGCGGGCCGCGAAGGAGTACGCGTGCCGGGCGGCCTGCTCGGGGGTGCGGACGAGTCCGCACTCCCAGTCCAGGAAGTCCAGGAACCCGCCGAGACCGTCGTGGGTGGAGACGTCGAAGATCGTCGCGGCGGGGCCGGGCAGTTCCTCGCCCGCCGCCTTCGACAGCTCCATCAGGTCCACCAGGGAGAAACCGCCCTCGAGGTGCACGTGCACCTCGGCCTTGGGCAGGGCACGGACGAGGGCCTCGTCGATGCGGGTGCCGGTCGTGCTCGTGCCGGTCGTGCTCGTGCCGGTCGTGCTCGTGCTCACGGGAGTTCTCCTGCCACCAGTCGACCGCGGCTGAGCACGGCGACGACGTTCTCGGTCCTGAGGTCCTCGATGTCCTGCCAGGGGGTTCCCCGGACGAGGAGCAGGTCGGGGACGTAGCCGGGCGCCAGGCGGCCGACGCTGTCCCCCAACCCGATCGCGGCGGCGGCGTCCGAGGTCGCCGACCGCAGGGCGCGGGCGGCGTCCCAGCCGAACAGTTCCCGCATGCGGTGCACCTCGCTGAACTGGTCGCCGTACCCGACGAAGCGCGCGTTGGCGTCGGTGCCCAGGACGAAGCGCACCCCGGCGGCACCGGCCGCGGCGAACACCTCGTCCCGGGCTCCGGTCGCGGCCCGGGCCTTGTCGCGGGCCTCGGGCCGGATGCCCGGTCCCCCGGCGGCGACGAGGTCGTTGACCAGGATCGTGGGTGCGACCGGCACCTGCCGTTCCAGCAGCCGGTCGAACTGGCGGGGTACCAGACCCGTGGCGTGCTCGACGGAGTCCACGCCGAGGTCGAGGGCGAGGTCGATCCCGGTCGCGGTGTGGGTGTGCGCGGCGACCAGCATCCCGAGGGCGTGGGCCTCGTCGAGGGTCGCTTCGAGCTCGGCGCGGGTCTGGTTGCGCCAGCCCACCTGGTCGCCCATCGAGAGGATGCCGCCGCTGCAGTACACCTTGATGTGCTGGGAGCCCTCCCGCGCCCACTGCCGCACCAGCCGCCGGCACTCGTCGGGGGTGTCCGCGACCGGGGGACGCTCGCGGAAGCGCGGTGGGGTGAACAGGTCTCCGTGCCCGGCGGTCATCCCGACGGCGCCGGCCGTCACCAGCCGCGCCCCCGGCAGCACACCGGCCGACAGGGAACGGGCGACGGCCATCTGGACCGGGGAGCTGGCGAGGTCGCGCAGGGTGGTGATCCCGGCGGCGGCGAAGCGCTGGGTGTGCGCGGCGACGTGCAGCGCCTTCTCCTCCGGCGGGGTGACCAGCGGCCACGCGTCACCCGGTCCGGCGCCGTCGAGGACGCTGGTGTCGAGGTGGACGTGGGTGTCGACCAGGCCGGGGACGACGGTGAGGCCGGGGTGGAGGTCCTCGGCGGGGTCGACGGCCTCGATGCGGTCGGCCCGCCAGTGCACCGTCACCGGGCCCAGGTCGCGTTCACCGTCCCAGACCCGGACGCCGGCGAGGGATCCGCCCAGGGGTTTCACGAGGTGCTCCGTTCGGGGTGGCCGGCGCGCAGGACGCGCCCGTGCCGGACGCCGGTGAAGTCGCCGTGGTCGACGACCACCTCACCGGCCAGGACGACGTGCGGGATCCCGCGGGGACGGGCGGCGGGGTTCTGCGGGGAGGCGCCGGGGTGCCCCACGGTGGCCGGGTCGAACACCGCGAGGTCGGCGACGCAGCCCGGCGCGAGGACGCCGCGGCCGACGAGGCCGAACTGCGCCGCCGAGGCGGAGGTCATCTTGCGGACGGCTTCGGGCAGGCCGAGCAGTCCCGTCTCGCGCACGCCGTGGGCCAGGACGGTGGGGAAGCACCCCCACGCGCGCTGGTGGGCCAGTCCGACGGGGACGGAGTTGTCGGAGCCGATCGCGATGAGCGGGTCGGCCAGGAGCGTGTCCACGTCGGCGGCGCTCATCAGCTCGTAGACCATCATCGCCGACGGGTCGGCGAGCACCGTCCGGCACAGCGCCTCCCAGGGCGGGACGGCGAGGACGGCCGCCTGCTCGGCGAGGGTCGTGCCCTGCACCGCGGGGTCGGTGTGCATGCTGATCGTCACCCCGTCCGGGGTGGTCTGGTGCCAGGCCCCCGGGGACCCGCCGCCGGCCGGGGGTGCACCGGTGGCGGCGACCTCGAACCAGTACCGCCGTTGCGCCGGGTCGGACAACCGGGCTCGCAGCGCGGCGGGCCCGCCCTCCTGGAGCAGGCTGGGGAACAGCGCGGCGAGGAAGGTCTCCCCGGTGGTGTAGGGGTACTGGTCGCCCAGGACGTCGAGCCCCTCGGCCCGCGCCGAGCGCAGCACGTCGAGCAGTTCCTCCGCCCGGCCGTGGTTGCGGGCCCCGGCGACCTTGCAGTGCGAGACCTGCAACCGCACCCGGGTCCGGCGGGCGACCTCGACGGCCTCGCCGAGGCCGGCGAGCAGCCGGTCGCCCTCGTCGCGCAGGTGCGTGGCGTAGGGCCGCTGCCAGCGGGCGGCGACGTGGGCCAGGGCGCTGACCTCCCCGACGTCGCCGTAGCTGCCCGGGGCGTAGACGAGTCCGGTGGACAGACCGACCGCGCCGGCGGCGAACGCCTCCTCGGCCAGTTCCACCATCCGCTCCAGGGCGCCGTCGGCGAGGTCGACGGCCATGCCGTTCGCGCTGATGCGCAGCGTGTGGTGCCCGACGAGGGAGGCGACGTGGTTGGTCGGGCCGGCCGCCTCGATCTCGTCGAGGTAGCCGGCGAAGGTCCGCGGGTGCGAGGTGACGCCCGCCTTGGCGGTGCTGGAGATCGAGCGGTGGTTCTCGACCGCGGTCTCGTCCACGAGGGGGGCGGCGGAGTTGCCGCAGTTGCCGACGATCTCGGTCGTGACCCCTTGGAGGAGCTTGAACGGCTGCGGTTCCGCCATCAGCGGGACGACGTCGGAGTGGGTGTGCGGGTCGATGAACCCCGGCGCCACGACGTGACCGGTGACGTCGATCACGCGGGCGGCCCGCAGGTCGAGGTGCGCCCCGACCGCCACGACGCGGTCCCCGGCGACGGCGACGTCGGCGCGCACCGCCGGTGACCCCAGACCGTCCAGGACGTCGCCCCCCGTGAGCAGCAGGTCGACCTTCACGCCGCGAACCTGCGCTGGACGAGGGTGTCGAGGATGCTGACGACGGTGTAGGCGATCATCGTGACGGCGGTGACGACGACGGCCGAGGCCCACATCGCGTCGTAGCCGAAGCTGCCGGAGGAACGGGAGATGAAACCGCCCAGACCGTCGCCGGTGGCGAGCCACTCCCCGATCATCGCGCCGGTGACGGCGGCCGGGATGGAGATCCGGGCCGAGGCCAGCACCGCCGGCAGCGAACCGGGCAGGGCCACCTTGCGCAGCAGGTCCAGACCGGAACCGCCGTAGGCGCGGACGAGGTCGCCGTGGCGTTCCTGCGCGGCGCGCAGACCGTGCAGCACGTTGGCCAGGGCGGGCAGGAACACCACCAGGGTGACGATGGCGGCGACCGCCTCCACGCCGACGCCGAACAGCAGGGTGACCAGCGGGGCCAGGATGATGACGGGGACGCAGCGCAGGACCATCGCGGTGGGCATGAGGACGTTCTCCAGCGACGGGGACAGGCTGAAGAGCACCGCGAGCAGGAACGCCGTGCCGATGCCGACGACGTAGCCGATGCCGAAGTCGCGTCCCGTCTCGGCCAGGAACCCGAGCAGCTCGCTGCGGTTCGCCGCCGCGTCCTCGTCGGTGAACAGGTACTCCCACACGTGGACGGGGTCCTTGCCGATGAGGGCGCTGATGTCGAAGACCTCCAGGAACGACCACCAGACGGCCACGGCCAGGACCATCGCGAGCAGCAGCAGACCGACGCGGGCCAGGACCACGCGCAGGGCGGGGGGCATCGCCGCGGACGCGTTCGGGACCGTCCTCGCGGATGTCTGCGCGGGTGTCTCCGAGGCCGTCCCCGCGGGCGCCTGCGACGGTGTGCTCACGGTCTCCTCCGGGGTCATCAGGCGTTCCTGCGGGACGGGCGCGACCAGGGGGTGGCCCAACGGCCGACGAGACCGACCAGGCCGTACCCCAGCAGGGACACCAGCCCGGCCACGATGGACAGGGCCCAGACCCGGTCCCCGGACTGCTCGCGCTGGGCCGCGGCCAGCGCGACCCCCACCCCGCTGTCGATCCCGCCGAGGTACTCCCCGACGACCGCGCCGAGGATCGCGCCGGGGACGGCGATCTTCAGCGCGGTGAACACCGCGGGCACCGCGCCGATGAGCTGCACCTTGCGGATGCGGGTGAACCGGTTTCCGCCGTAGGCGTCCACGACGTCCAGGACGGTCGCCCCGGTGGAGCGCAGGCCCAGGATCGCGCCGACCATGGTCGTGAAGAACACCAGCAGCGCGGACAGGAAGATCGAGGTCGTGCCCCCGCCGAACATCAGGACGACGATCGGGCCGACCGCGGTGATCGGCAGGCACTGGCTGATGACCCCGAGCTGGGTGACGATCTCCTCCAGCTTCGGCACCAGTAGCACCAGGGTCGCCGCCGCCAGGCCGGCGAGGTTGCCCCACAGGTACCCCCAGCCGGCGCGGTGCAGGGTGACGGCGAGGTTGGGCAGGTAGTACCGGGTCGCGGAGTCGCGGATGTCGGCGACCGAGGCCCAGGGGGTGGGCAGGATCACCGAGCTGGGCAGCAGGGTCGCGCAGACCGTCCAGATCACCAGCAGCCCGAGGATGCCGACGCTGCCCCCGACCGCTGGGTTGACCAGCGCCGCCCGCAGGCCCGTGCGCCTCACGAGTGCGCCTCGAAGAGCAGCTGGGACAGCCGGTCCACGTGGGCGTGGAACTCCGGGGTGCGCAGGGTCGCCGCCGTCCGCGGCCGCGGCAGGTCGATGTCGACGACCTCCACGACGCGTCCGGGCCGCGCCGACATCACCGCGACCTGGTCGGAGAGCAGGACGGCCTCGGAGATGCCGTGGGTGACCATCAGGGTCGTCACGGGACGCTCGCTCCAGATCCGCTGGAGCTCCAGGTTCAGGCGCTGACGGGTCATGTCGTCCAGCGCCCCGAAGGGTTCGTCGAGCAGGAGGTAGTCCGGGCGCAGCGCCAGCGACCGCGCGATGGCGACGCGCTGGCGCATGCCGCCGGACAGCTGCGCGGGCCGCGCGTCCTCGAAACCCCGCAGGCCGACGAGTTCGACCAGTTCGTCGACGGTCGCGTCGTCGGAGCGGCGGGCGATCTCCAGCGGGAGCCGGATGTTCGTGCGGACGCTGCGCCAGGGCAGCAGGGCGCTGTCCTGGAACGCGATGCCCAGCCGTTCCCCGCTCCCGCGCCGCTTCGTCCCCGGCACCGCGCCGTTCACGGTCGCAGAACCCACCGAGGGCCGGTCCAGGCCCGCGAGGATCCGCAGGATGGTCGACTTCCCGCAGCCGGAGGGTCCCAGCAACGAGGTGAAGGACCCCTCGGGGGTGAGCAGGTCGATGTCCTGGAGGGCCGCGACGCGCTGGCGTCCCATCGAGAACGTCTTCGACAGCCCCTGCAGTGCGATGCCGGTCACGGGATCCTCCTCTGGTCGGGTCGGGGGTTCAGACGAGGTCCGGGTTCTCCTGGTACACCTCGGCGATGACGGTGGTGTCGAACAACTGCTCCGCCGTGATGTCGATGTCGGCCAGCTGCAGACCGGCGACGGTGTCGTCGACGAGGTCGGGGGTGATGGTGAAGAGGCCGTGGGCCTTCGTGTCCTCGGTGACCATGAGGGTGGTCTGCTTGGTGAACGCGCTGAGCTGGTTGGCGGAGTCCAGGTCCTGGTCCTTGCCGTAGTCCTCGACGGTGGTCTTCACGGCCAGCTCGGGGTCGGCGAGGGCGTCCTTCCAGCCCTTGATGGTGGCGACCAGGTAGGCCTTGAGCTTGTCGCGGTCGTCGTCGATCGTGCTCTGCGCGGCGAGCACGACCTCCCCGACCATGGGCAGGCCGTTGTCGGCGAGCAGGAACTCCGTCGTGGCCTGGTCGTCGTTGCCCGCGACGCCGGAGAAGTCGGTGGTGTACCCGAGGTAACCCTGCACCTGGCCGCTGGCCAGCTGCGCCTCGCCGTCGGTGTAGGGGACGATGGTGACGTCGGTCTTGCTGAGGCGGTTCGCCGCCATGAACGCCTGGAACACGAGGCTGTTGAAGTCCGAGACCGCGACGGTCTTGCCCTTCAGGTCCGCCGGGGTGCTCAGCGGCGCCGACTTCAGCGAGACGATGTCGAAGGGGTTCTTCTGGTAGTCCGCCGCGATGATCTTGATCTCCGCACCGGCCACCACGGCGGGGGCGGTGATGAGCGGGGAGCTGATCCCGATGAACGACTTCCCCGAGGCGACCTGGGCCTCGGCGTTGGTCGCCGAGGAGCCGCCGGCGGTCAGGGTCACGGTCCCGAACCCGGCGTCGGTGTAGTGGCCGTCGTCCACGGCCAGGTAGTTGCCGGCGAACTCGATGTTCTTGATGTACGACAGCTGGACCCCGATGTCGCCGAAGTCCCCCGAACCGCCCGAGCCACCGGATCCGCTGGACGCACTGCTGTCGTCACCACCGCAGGCGCTCAGACCCAGCGCGGCGAGGGCTCCGACCGCGGCCAGGGAGTTCAGGCGTCGCCTCGAGATGTCCACTGCGGTGATCTCCTCGTTCGGGGGGGGGGAGGTGCTGCGCTCCCGCGAAGTACACCTGTCGGGCAGCACGGCCCACCACGTGCGATCCGACGAACCTCAGGCACCTGCGATCCCTCGGCCCGGTGCCGCCGACCACGTCGTTGCCGTCGTGTTTCGCAGGCGTTGCGGTCGTGCCCGCCGTCTCCCCCGCCACGGGACGACGGGCCGGCAGGACCGGCGGTGTCGGTGGCAGCGCCGAGGACCGGCGGGCGGTGCACTGGGACGCTGGGGGGACCTGACCCCCTGGAGGACCCCGTGCTCAGCACCCCCGTGACCGTCGGACGCCGTCTCCTCGTCGTGCTGGAACCCGGGGACGAGGTCGTCACCGCCCTGGCCACCGCCTGCCGCGACCACGGCGTGCGCCAGGCCGCGGTGACGGCGTTCCTCGGCGCCTTCACCCGGGTCGAGCTCATCGGGACCGCCGACCCGGTGGCCGACCCCGACCTGCCGCTGCCCCGCTCGGTCGTCGTCCACCACGTCGAGGGCACCGCCAGCGGCACCGTGGCGCCCGGCCCCGACGGTGACCTCGTCGTCCACCTGCACGCCGCCGTCGGGGTGAAGGGTGCCGCCGCCCTCGGCTACGCCGGGCACGTGCTGAGCGCCACCACCCACTACACCGGCGAGGTGCTCCTCGAGGAGCTGCACGGCGTGGAACTCGTCCGCCGCCCCGACGAGCGCGCTCACGGCATCCCCACCCTGCGGGTCCCGTGAGCGCCGCGTCTCAGAAGGCCGGCAGGTTCTGCCGGAACGTCTCGAACTCGGAGCGGGAGCGGACGACACCGCGCCGCTGCAGGGCGGGCACCAGCGCCTCGGTGATCGAGGCGACGTGGACGCGGCTCGGCTGGAACCCGGGGGCCCCGAGCAGGAACCCGTCCCCACCGACCTCCTCCATCGCCGCCGCCATCTCCTCGGCCACCGACTCCGCGGTCCCGACCAGGTCCAGGCAGTCGGAGGCGAACCCCATCTCCGCCAGGCACTGGCGCAGGCTCTTCCTGCTGCCCCACTGCGCGAGGCGGGCCAGCAGCCCCGCGCTGCCCTCCGTCGCGATCGGCGGCAACGGTGCGTCGAGGTCGTGGACCGACAGGTCGTGGCCGGTGTAGGCGGACAACCGGGCCAGCACGTCGACCTGGTGGCGGCGGGTCCGGGTTAAGTCGTCGTGCTGCGCGCGGGCCTCTTCGCCGGTGCGACCGACGATCGGGGTGACGAGGAAGAGCACCTCGCAGGAGTCCGGATCGCGACCGGACTCCACCATCCGGGCCCGGACGTCGTCGCGGTAGGCCCGCATCGCCTCGATCCCGCGTGCGGTCGCGACGACGACCTCGGCGTTGCGGGCGGCGAAGGCCCGGCCCCGGTCCGAGGCGCCGGCCTGGACGAGCACCGGACGGCGCTGCGGGGACGGCACGGTGTCCAGCGGGCCCCGGGTGCGCAGCCACCGTCCCCGGAAGTCCGCCGGGCGCACCCGCGCCAGGTCGGCGCAGCGGCCGGTGGCGTGGTCCATCACGACCGCCCCCTCGTCCCGGGAGTTCCACAGCGCCTCCGCGGCGTCGACGAACTCGTCGGCCAGGTCGTACCGGTCGTCGTGGTCGAGCAGCTGCGGCGCACCGAAGTCAGCCGCCACGCCGTCGCCCGTCGACGTCGCCGTGTTCCAGCCGAACCGTCCAGGGGTCAGTCCGTCCACGGTCGAGGACAACCGCGCCAGGGCGAACGGGGAGTGGAAGGTCGTCGACGTCGTCGCGGCCACGCCGGTGCGGGGGGTGTGCGCGCCGACGGCGACGGTCAGCGGCACCGGGTCGTGCTCGGGCGTGACGAGCGCCTCTTCGAGGTACACGTCGCGCGAACCCCCGAAGACCTCCGGCACGGCGAGGGAGTCCTCGTGGAGGACGAAGTCGAAGCAGGCACGTTCCAGGTCGCGCGCGGTGTCGACGTGGAAGCGGCCGTCGGCGAAGCTCGCCGAGTGCCCGGCCAGCGGACCGTTCCACTCGTCGGAGGCGAAGCACGTGAAGAAACCGAGGTGGAACACGGGCGGACCTCCGGGGATCCGGGCGCGGTGGATCGACCCAGGCCCGAGCGGCGCCGTGAGGGGCACGGGGGTTCGCCGGTGTCCCCGCGGTACGGGGCCAGCCTTCGTTCAACTGCGGTTGTCGACGCTGCCCCGGCACCGCAGCGCGAGGAACACGTCGACGCGGTCCTGCGTGGTGGTCAGGTCGCGGTGGGTGAGTTCCTCGACGCGGCCGATGCGGTACCGCAGGGTGTTGGGGTGGACGTGCAGAGCGCGGGCGGCGTCCTGCCAGGAACCTCCCCGGTCCAGGAAGATCTCGACCGTCGTCACGAGGTCGCCCCCGTGCCGGCGGTCGTACTCCTCCAGCTCGCCGAGGACGCTCGCGGCGAACGCGTCGCGGGCGGGCAGGGACAGCATCCGCAGCAGTGAGCGGTGGTCCCCGCTGGCCGAGGAGTCCACCAGGACCAGCCCCGCTCCCGCCGCGGGGTGCGGTGCCGCGTCGAACTCCACGAGCCGCTCACGGGCGACGGCGTGCGCGGAGGCGAGCCGGCTCACGCCGTTCACCGGGTCGCTGGCGGCGATGACGAGGGTGCGCCCGTCCAGCAGGTCGACGGGTTCGGGCAGCCCGCCCGCCAGGCGGTCGCGCAGGTCCGCGACCTCCGCGATCTCGGACAGCACCGCCGTCGCGGCCCCCTCGTGCAGGCAGACGGCGGCACGGACCCCCGGGCCCGTGCACAGCCGGGTGAGCAGCTCGGCCACCGCCTCCGCGGGGAACCCGAGATCGTCCGTGCGGGCGACGAGCACCCGCAGCCCGCCCTGCGGGTCCAGGCCGACCAGCCGCAGCAGGGCGGAGACCTCCCCCGGCGGCAGGGACTCGTCCACCGTCGCCGCGAGCAGCGCGGACACCCGCTCCCAGCGCGCACGACGCGAACGGCGGGCGAAGCGCAGTTCGGGCCGCAGCGCTGCCGCGAGCGCTTCCAGGACGCGGGTCGCGGCCGGTCCGAGGTCGCGCCGGGAGCGCTGCGCGGTGAGGACGGCGCGGGAGGAGGCCGGGCCGAGCGGCCAGCTCGTGACCTCCTCGCCGCCCACCGCGCGGGACCACGCCCGGGCGATGTGCTCGACCCCGACCGCCCCGGCGGTGGCCAGCGGGGCGCCGACGTCGTCGACGACCCAGCACGCCACCCCGTACGCGGTGTGGACCAGGGCCAGCGCGTCGTCCAGGGCACCGTCGGCGACGGCCTGCTGCACCCGTTCCCCGAGCTCCACCCCCGGGGCGTCGCCCGCGCCCAGGACGGCGACGGTCTCGACCACGCTCTGCACCACCGCCCCGAACGACACGTCGTCGGGGACCGTGGCGAGGACCAGGCCCTCGCGCCGGCAGGCCTCGACCACCTCGGGCGGGATCTCCCCGATCTCCACCGTCCCCAGGACCAGCGCTGTGGCGCCGGCCGCGACGAGGGCGCCCACGAAACGCTCCACACCGCCGGGCCGGTCGACCCACAGCCCGCTGGAGAGGACGACGATGCCGGGGACGAGGAACCTCGACGGGTCGGGCAGGTCGGTGATGTAGGCGGCGGTGACGGGGAGGTCCCCGACGTCCCCGCCGCCCACGACGACCCGCAGCCCGAGGCTGTGGATCCCCACCAGCTCCGAGAGCTTCACGTCACGTCCAGCACGTCAGGTCCGGCACGTCAGTTCCAGAACCCCTCGTGGACCGCGGCCGCTTCGTCGGCCAGCGCCGGCCCGGCGACGAGCACGACGCGCTGTCCCGCGTTGAGGACGGCGGCGCTGGAGAGCGCCATCGTGGGGTTCTCCTCGTGGTCGCCGGTGAGCTCGCCGAGCCGGGCCTCGCTCATGGCGTGCACGACCCGGCCGATGCCGGACCAGTAGATCGCCCCGGAGCACATGGCGCACGCCTCGGCGCTGGTGTACAGCGTGAACCCCGCCAGGGCGCTGGCCCCGAACGCCTGGAACGCGGCGCGCGCCAGCTTGAGTTCCGCGTGCGCGGTGCAGTCGCCGTCGGCCGGGACGCTGTTCTCCGACTCCAGGACGACGGCACCGGAAGGGTCGGTGAGCACCGCACCGAAGGGGTGCTGACCGCGGTCGCGGGAGCGGCGGGACACCGCGATGGCGTCGCGCAGCCGGGCGAGGTCGGTCTCGGTGACGGGGGTCTGGTGAGGTGCCTGGTCGGTCACGGCATGACTCCTTCCGGCTCGCCGTTCTCGGCGAGCCACGCGCTGCGGCGGGCGAACAGGTCCGGGACGAGGGAGTTCGCCCGGGAGATGATCTCGTGCAGGTCGGCGGTGACGAGGCGGCCGTCGCGGACCACGACCTGTCCCGCCACCATGGTCAGGTCGACGTCGGAGCCGCGGACGGCGTGGACGAGGTTGTGGTGGACGTTGGCGTACGGGCCGTCGGTGAACAACGGGGTCATCCGCGGGGTGTCGAGCCGCACGGCGATGAGGTCCGCCTGCTTGCCTGCTTCCAGCGACCCGGTCGTCTCGTCCAGGCCCATGGCCCGGGCGCCGCCGCGGGTGGCCATCTCCAGGACCTGCCAGGAGTCCATCGCGGCCGCGTCCATCACGCGCAGCTTGCCCAGCAGGGACGCGACCTTCATCTCCTCGAACAGGTCGAGGTTGTTGTTCTCCTTCTCCCCGTCGCTGCCGATCCCGACGGCGACCCCGGCGGCCAGGAGCTCGGCGACGGGGGCGAAACCGCTGGCGAGCTTCATGTTGCTGACGGGGTTGTGCGAGACGCCCCCGCGGCGGGCGGCGAGGAGCTCGATCTCGGAGTCGTCGAGCCAGACCGCGTGGGCCAGCACGGTGTTCGGGGTGTCGAAGAAACCCAGCCGGTCCAGGGCGTGCACCGGGCGAGCTCCGTAGCGCTGCTGGAACTGCTCGACCTCGATCTCGGCCTCGGAGCAGTGCGTGTACAGCCCGGTGCCGTACTCACCGGCCAGCGCGATGGCCCGGCGCTGCCCGGCCTCGTCGGCGTAGAAGGGGTGCTCCAGACCGACCCAGGGGACGATCCGGCCCCCGGCCGCGCCGGACCACTCCTTCAGCAGGCGTTCGTTGTCGTCGAGGGTGTCGAAGTAGTCGTGGTCGGGGTGGGCGCCGACGTAGTTCACGGTGACGAGGCGGTTGCCGAGCTGGAGCGCGGCCCGGGCTGCCCCGTCGAGGTAGCGCCACATGTCGACGACCGTCGTGGTGCCTGAGAGCAGACCCTCGGCGTAGCAGAGCCACGCTGCGGCTTCGGCCTCCTCGGGCCGCAGCACCCGGTGCATCGGGTCGATGTGCAGACGCAGCCACTCCCACACCGGCAGGTGCTCCGCCGTCCCGCGCAGCAGCCCGGAGTGGTGGTGGGCGTTGACCAGGCCGGGCATGAGGACACGTCCGGGCAGTTCGTGGACGACGGCCTCGGGGTGGGCAGCCCGCAGTTCGGCGGGACCACCGACGGCGAGGATCGTCTGGCCGTCGACGACGACGGCCCCGGGGGCGAGGACACGGTGCCGCTCGGGCCCGGCCCCGGCCAGCGGCACGACGACGTCGGCCGTGAGGAGGGTGGTCTGGGTCACCGGGACAGGGTCGCAGCCGCCACGGCGTGTTCGGACACCGGACCGACACCGCGGACCAGGCGGGTGGCGGGACGTGGTGCTGGGGGGTGGAACCGTCGTGGAACCGGCGGCCCGCACGGGGCCCACGCTCGTCGGATCGACCGCTTCCCCTGCGGCACAGTTGATGTGCTGGCACCGTCACGGACGAACCGTCCGGCGCGAGCGTCCTCGCGCAGCACGACGCGACGGCGCGGTCGTGCGGCGCGGTGCCCGCCCGAGCAGGCGCGGGGAAACACGCTGTTCACGGAGTTAAATGTTTGTTACGTCTCGCCCGGCCGCCTCCAGGTCGACGCCGGTGGACACCGTCGACGCCGTCTCGGCCTGCCCGCGCACCCGTCACCGCAGCGGACCCCGCGGTCGTCGTTGCCCGGGGCGGGCAGCTCGCCGAGCCCCTCACGGAGTCCGGAGCAGATCCCGGCACCGTCGAGGAGGCCGAGCACGAACCCGGCGTGGTTTCCTCCCGGACGGAGACGACGCACCGCGGCCGGTGGAGGGGAGCACTCGCAGCGCAAGAACCCGGCGGTCCTCACGACCGTGCCCCTTCACCCGTCGGAGTTCTGCGCGCGCCGCGCGGCCTGCCGCGGGTCCGACCCGCGCACCACGGTCCGCAGCGCCGCGGCCGTCCCGGCGACCGCGACGTCGCCGCCGGTGTCGGTGCGCAGCACCCGGGCCCCGGTCCGCGTGAGCAGGTCCAACGTCCCCGCGGCCGGGTGGCCGTAGTCGTTGACCTCCCCCACCTCCACGAGCGCGATCCGCGGCCGCACCCGGGCGTAGAACCGCCGGTCCTGGTTGGCCGAGCCGTGGTGGGCGACCTTGACGACGTCGACGCTCGCGCCCTCGGGCCAGTGCGAGAGCACCGCCCGCTGACCGTCGCGTTCGAGGTCACCGGTGAGCAGGACGCTCACCCCGGCGACGTCGGCGAGCAGCACGAGGCTGGAGTCGTTGACCTGCGAGGAGTCCGGTGCTGCGAGCTGCGCCACCGAGGGTTCGGGCGCCAGGACCGTCCAGCGCACGGTCCCGGCCGATCCCCGCTGGCCCGCGACGGCTTCGGTGACCTCGACCGCACCGACCGTCCGTCGCACGCCGCGGGCGGCGGGTTCGACCGCGAGCGGGGAGACGAGGACCCGGCCCACCGGCCGGCCCCGCAGGGCCCCGGCCAGACCCCCGACGTGGTCGGCGTGGAAGTGGGTGAGCACCACCGCGTCCAGCCGCCGCACCCCCAGCCGGTCCAGGCAGCCGTCGACGAGGACGTCGTCGGGGCCGGCGTCCACCAGCACCGCCGACGCCGGCCCGGACCGCAGCACGAGCGCGTCGCCCTGGCCGACGTCGCAGCCCACCACGAGCCAGTCCGGTGGCGGCCACGGCCCCGACGGCCCACCCCAGCGGGGTGCGCACCGCACGAGGAGCACGGCCACCAGGAGCAGCACCGCGGCCACGGCCAACCACCGCCGCCCCGAACGCCGGAACCGGACGACCGCTGCGACGGCCGCGACGACCAGCAGCGTCAGCAGCACGACCACGACGAAACCCGCCGCCCCGGCCGGGACCTCCAGCGACGTCGGCAACCGGGCGCAGCCCCGGGTCACGGCGGCGATCCACCACGCGCACCACCCCGCGGGCCACGCCAGCAGCGCCGCCCCGCCCGGCCACAGGGGCGAGAGCAGCGTGGCGGCCAGGCCGATGACCGTCGCGGGCGCGACCGCCGGGGCGACCAGGACGTTCGCGGGGATCGTCACGAGGTTCACCGACGGCTGCAGCAGGACCACGACCGGCCCGCACACCGCCTGCGCCGCAGCGGGGACCGCCAGGGAGTACGCGACGACCCGCGGCAGCCCGGCGCCGGTGAGCCGTTCGGCCCAGGGCCGGGCCAGCAGCACCAGCGCCGTCGTGGCCAGGACCGACAGGACGAACCCGTACTCCCGGGCCAGCCACGGGTCGGCGACGAGCAGCACCACGACCGCCGCCCCCACCACGGGGACCCCCCGCACGGGCCGCCCGGCCGCCAGACCGGCCAGACCGACCCCGCCCATCACGGCCGCCCGCAGCACGCTCGGGTCCGGCCGGGCCAGCACGACGAAACCCACCAGTCCCACCCCGGCGACCAGCAGCCGCGACCGCCGGCCGAACCCCAGCCACGACGCGACGAGGACGACGAACCCCACGACCAGCGTCGTGTTCGACCCGCTGACGGCGGTGAGGTGCGTCAGCCCGACCTGCTTCATCGCGGCCTCGAGGTCGTCGGGCAGCTCGCTGGTGTCCCCCACGACCAGGCCCGGCAGCAACCCGCGCGCGTCCCGCGGCTGGTCCGCGACGGCGTCGCGCAACCCCGTGCGCAGCCGCTCGGCGACGGTCAGCGGCCCGCCGGGGCGGTGGGTCGCGTCCAGGGCCCGCGCCGAGACCACGACGACGGACCGGTCCCCCGGCTCGGCCGGGCCGAGGCGCCCGCCGAACGCGACGCGGTCCCCCCAGCGGACGGCGCGCCACCCGTCGGCGGGGGCGAACACCGTGGCGGGCGCGGCCAGGGCCGTCGTCGCGCCCCGGGCGCTGACCCGGCGCAGCCGGACGTCGAGCACCACCCGCGGCGCGTCGCCCTCGTGCAGCGCGGGCAGGGCGTGCGGGTCGGACGTCACGGTCGCGGTGAACGTCCCGGACACCGTGCGATGCGCGAGGTCCTGCACCCCGCCGGCGGTGGACCGGCCGTGCTGCAGGGCCACCGAGAGGAGCACCAGCAGGCAGCCGGCGAGCACGAGGACGCCGCGGGCCCCGCGGCCGGCCGCGACGAGGAACCCCACCGCCGCGACCAGCACGCCGGCGCCCACCAGCACGGGCCGCCACCCCGGGGCGCCGGTGGCACCGAACGCGGTCGCCCACGCGGCGACGGCCACGGCCGCCAGGCGCAGGTCGAGCGGGACCGGTGGCGCGCTCACACCCTCACCAGGTCCCGCAGGCCCTCCAGCACCTTCGGCCCGATGCCCTGCACCTCCCCGAGGTCGTCGACGCTGGAGAACCTGCCGTTCTCCCGCCGCCAGGCGACGATCCGCCCGGCGAGGACCTCCCCCACGCCCGGCAGGGCGTCGAGGTCGGCGGCCGTGGCGGTGTTGAGGTCCACGGGCCCGGCCACGGGAACGGACCCGGCGGCGACACCCGGCGGTGCGGCGGGCGGGGCCTGTCCCGGACCGGGGACCAGCACCTGCTCGCCGTCGACGAGGACCCGGGCGAGGTTCACCGCGTCGAGGTCGGCGTCGGGGCCGGCCCCGCCCGCCGCGGTCAGCGCGTCGGCGACGCGGCTGCCCGCGGCCAGGGTCACGACACCCGTCGAGGCGACCCGGCCCGCGACGTGGACGACGACCTGCCCCGAGGACTGTCCCGAGACCTGTCCCGCGGGGGACGGAGACGCGGTGGCGGGTGCGCTCGGGACCGGCGCGGTCGTGCGCGCGGGAAGCGCCTCCCCCTGCACCGCAGCCGGTCGCGGCCATCCGCGCCAGACGAGGAACGTGAGGGCGGCGGCCACGAGCAGTCCCACCAGGAGGACTCCCAGCGCGGCGCGCGGCCCGACGCGGGTGCGGACCGCCCGCAACCCCGGCGGCGTGCGGTCGGCCACCGCCCGCCGCCAGGAGGGCGACGGTGCGGTGGGTGCCGGGTCGTCCTCGTCGAACTCCTCGTCGAACTCCTCGTCGGAGTTCGCGGCCGAGGTCGCGGCGTGGCTCGCGCCGGGGGTCCGGAA
This sequence comes from Kineococcus rhizosphaerae, assembly GCF_003002055.1. Taxonomy (NCBI): domain Bacteria; kingdom Bacillati; phylum Actinomycetota; class Actinomycetes; order Kineosporiales; family Kineosporiaceae; genus Kineococcus; species Kineococcus rhizosphaerae. The sequence continues at coordinate 203,120 of NZ_PVZF01000002.1, read as the reverse complement.
CTGCCGGAGCGCGAGGTCCCGGGCTCGGGCGACGCCGTCACGCGGGGGTGGGGAGGCAGGCACCCGGGAAAGCTAGGCGCGCCCGGCGCGCGCTCCCGGCCACGGGGATCTCACGTGTGGACGGGAGGACCCTGTGGACGCCGCGGCGTCACCCGGCGGGCTGCGTCCACACCCGGGACGACCCGCCCGCCGAGGCCAGTTCGACGGCGATCTGCGCGTCGACCTCCGCGACCATGTCGACGTCGTCGGGGTGCAGCAGCCACTGCACCTGCAGGCCGTCCAGGACGGCGACCAGCCGGCGCGCCGCGGAACCGGGCCGGGGGTGCCCGCAGTCCGCGAACGCGTCGGTCAGCGCGGCGACGACCTGCCGGTAGCGCTCGTCGAAGAAGGCGTGCGCGGGGTGGGCGGGCGAGGTGGCCTCGGCGGACAGCACGCTGAACAGCTCGACGGTCCCGCGGCGCCCGACGTTGCGCCGCACCACGTCCAGCAGCGCCGCGAGTCGTTCGCGGCCGGTCCCGGCCTGCAGTTCCAGAGCGGCCGCGTCCTCGACGTCGCGCTGCCGGAGCACCGCCAGCAGCAGCGCCTCCTTGCCCCCCACGTGGTGCAGCAGCCCGGCCTGGGACAGTCCGCAGCGGGCCGCGAGGTCGCGCAGCGACGCCGCCTGGTAACCGGACCCGGCGAACAGCGCGACGGCCTCGGTGAGGATCTGCTCGCGCCGCGCGCGCCCCTTGGCGTACTCACCCCGAGTGCTCACCCCCAATACCTACCACTTGAACGGTTTTCGGGGGTAGCCTCCCGCCATGACCGACACCGACGTCCCGCGCTCGCCGGCGCAGCTGCTGGCCGAGCTCACGCTCGAGGAGAAGGCCGCCCTGCTCGACGGGTCCAACTTCTGGCACACCGAACCCGTCGAGCGCCTGGGCGTCCCGGCCCTCATGGTCACCGACGGCCCGCACGGCCTGCGCAAGCAGGCCGGGGACGGCGACCACCTCGGCCTGAACGCCTCCGTGCCCGCCACCTGCTTCCCGCCGGCCGCGGGGCTGGCCTCCTCGTGGAACACCGACCTGCTGCGCCGGCTCGGCGAGGCCCTGGGCCGTGAGACGCGGGCCGAGAAGGTGTCGGTCCTGCTCGGCCCCGGGGTGAACATGAAGCGTTCGCCGCTGTGCGGGCGCAACTTCGAGTACTTCTCCGAGGACCCGGTGCTGGCCGGCGACCTCGCCGCGGCCCTGGTCGAGGGTGTCCAGAGCCAGGGCGTGGGGACGTCGCTGAAGCACTTCGCGGCCAACAACCAGGAGACGCAGCGGATGACGATCTCCGCCGACGTCGACGAGCGCACGCTGCGCGAGATCTACCTCACCGCCTTCGAGCGGGTGGTGACGAAGGCCCAGCCGTGGACCGTCATGTGCTCGTACAACAAGATCAACGGCGTCTACGCCTCGCAGGACCCCTGGCTGCTGACGCAGGTCCTGCGCGAGGAGTGGGGGTTCCGGGGCCTCGTCGTCTCCGACTGGGGCGCCGTCGACGTCCGCGAGGACGGGGTGCGCGCCGGCCTGGACCTGGAGATGCCCAGCTCGTCGGGTGCGGGGACGCAGCGCCTGCTCGAGGCCGTGGCCACCGGGACGCTGGCCACCGCCGACCTCGACCGCGCCGTGCTGCGCGTCCTGGAACTCGTCGAGAAGTCCCGGGCGGCGCTGGCCGACCCGGGCACCTTCGACCCCGCCGCCCACCACGCCCTGGCCCGCGAGGCCGCGACCCAGAGCGCGGTCCTGCTGAAGAACTCCGACGCGATCCTGCCGCTGGCCGCCACCGGCGGGAGCATCGCCGTCGTCGGCGAGTTCGCCCGCTCCCCCCGCTACCAGGGCGCCGGCAGTTCGCAGGTGAACCCCACGCAGCTCGACGACGCGCTCAGCGCGCTGCGGGAGCGGTTCACCGGGCGCGAGGTCACCTTCGCCGCCGGGTACGAACCCGAGAGCGAGGAGGTGGACGCCACCCTGGTCGCCGAGGCCGTCGCGCACGCCGCGGCCGCCGAGGTCGTCGTCCTGTTCCTGGGCCTGCCGTCGTCGTACGAGTCCGAGGGGTACGACCGCGAGCACACGAACCTGCCGCCGACGCAGCTCGCGCTGCTGGACGCCGTCGTCGTGGCGAACCCGCACGTCGTCGTCGTGCTGGCCAACGGGTCGGTCGTGAACCTGGAACCGTGGCAGGGGTCGGTCGAGGCGGTCCTGGAGGGCTGGCTCGGCGGCCAGGCCGGCGGGTCCGCGGTCGCCGACCTGCTCTCCGGCGCCGTCAACCCGTCGGGCAAGCTCGCCGAGACGATCCCGGTGGCCTACCGGGACAACCCCACGATCGGCAACTTCCCGGGCGAGCACGGGCACGTCCGGTACGGCGAGGGTCTGCTCATCGGGTACCGCTGGTACGACGCCCACTCCCTGCCCGTGGCGGCGGCCTTCGGTCACGGGCTGTCGTACACGACGTTCGCCTACTCCGGCCTGGACCTCGTCGCAGGCGAGGACGGCCTGGACGTGCACGTGACGATCACGAACACCGGCGACGTCGCGGGCAGCGAGGTCGTGCAGGTGTACGTGGCCGACACCGAGGCGAGCGTCTCGCGCCCGGACCAGGAGCTGAAGGGTTTCGCACGGGTCAGCCTCGAACCGGGCCAGAGCCGCGAGGTCGTGATCACCCTGGACGAGCGCGCGTTCTCCTTCTGGCACACGGCCGTCGGCCGCTGGGTCGTCGAGGGCGGCGAGTTCGGGATCCGCGTCGGGGCGTCCTCGCGCGACATCCGCCTGGCCACCACGATCACCCTGCCGGGGGACGGGGTCGTGACCCCGCTCGCGCTCGACTCCGAGCTGGAGACCTGGCTCGCCCACCCGGGCGTGGGCGCCTCGCTGCGCGCGACGCTGTCCGGGACGTCCTGGGAGGGCATGCTGTTCGACCCGCACAACGGCGCCATGATGCGGGCGATCCCGCTGCTGCGGCTGACCCGGTTCCCCGGGTTCCCGATCGCCGAGGCGGAGCTGCCGGCGCTGCTGGAGTCCGCCGACGTCTGACCCAGCCACCTGACCCGCACCACCCCGGGGCCGGCCGACACGACGTCGGCCGGCCCTCCGGCGTCTGCGGTACCGGTGGTTGCGCACTGACGTTTCCAGCGTTAGCGTTCAAACGCAACCACCGATACCAGGAGGACCCCGTGATCGTCACCACCGGCGCGACCGGCGCGCTGAACGGCCGCACCACCGAGAAGCTGCTGGAGGTCCTGCCCGCCGACCGGATCGGCGTCAGCGTCCGCGACGTGACCAGGGCGCAGTCCCTGGCCGAGCGCGGGGTGCGCGTGCGCCAGGGCTCCTACACCGACCCCGCCGCCCTGCGGCACTCCTTCGAGGACGCCGAGCAGGTGCTGCTCGTGTCCACGAGCGACCCGCACGCCGACGGCGTCGCGCTCCACCGCAACGGGATCGAGGCGGCGCAGGCCGTCGGCGCCCGGCGGGTGCTGTACACCAGCCACCAGGGCGCCCACCCCGACACGCCCTTCCATCCCGGCCGCGACCACGCCGGGACCGAAGCGGCCCTGGCCGAGTCCGGGGTCGCGTGGACGTCGCTGCGCAACGGGTTCTACGCCCACTCCCTCGACTGGTTCCTCGGACCCTGGCAGCGGACCGGCACCATCGCCGCCCCCGCCGACGGACCCACGTCGTGGACGCACCGCGAGGACGCGGCCGACGCCGCGGCCGTCCTGCTGGCCGGGGCCCCCGTGGACGGGCCCGTCACCCTCACCGCGCGCGAGGCGGTGACGTTCGAGGACATCGCGGCGGTCCTGACCGAGCTGACCGGCCGCACCGTCCGCCGCGTCGTCGTGGACGACGAGGAGTGGGTCGCGGACTCGGTGGCCGCGGGCACCCCCGAGCCGATGGCCCGGTTCGTGCTGTCGTACTTCCAGGCCGCGCGCGCCGGGTTCTTCGCCGGGACCGACCCGGCGCTGGGCGACCTGCTGGGCCGCGAACCCCGCACCGTGCGGGACCTGCTCGCCACGCGGGTGTGAGGCGGCCCGCAGACCGTCGCGCGGTGCGGGCGCCCCGCCCGGGCAGGACCGACGTCCCGCCCGGGCACCACCGGGCTCCTACCCCTGGTTGGTCCCCCGGCACATGTACGTCGGGTTCGACCCCAGGAACGGCGCGTCCCCGAAGGTGAACACCCCGCCGTCGCAGGCGTTGAGCCAGTACCCCCGGCCCGTGGGGGTCACGGCCATGCCGGTCACCCGGCCGTTCAGCGGTTTGCCGCCCATCGACCCGTAGAACTGGGCGTTGCCGAAGGTGAACACCCCGCCGTCCTCGGCCGTCATCCAGTACCCGCCACCGTCCGGGGTCACGTCCATGTCGACGACGGGGTAGCTGAGGGGTTGCCCGCCCATCGATCCGTAGAACGGGGCGTCCCCGAAGGAGAAGACACCTCCGTCAGCGGCCACGAGCCAGTACCCGTTGCCGCTGGCCGTGGCCGCCATCCCGACGACCGGCCGGTTCAGGGGCTGCCCACCCATCGACCCGAAGAACTGCGCGTCCCCGAAGCTGAAGACCCCGCCGTCGGACCCCACGAGCCAGTACCCGCGGCCGGTCTTGGTGGGCACCATGTCGACGATGTTGCCGACGTGGACGCCGATGCCGGGCAGCGAGCCGTAGAAACCGGCGTCCCCGAAGCTGAACACGCCCCCGTCGGACCCGACGACCCAGTACCCCTTGCCCGAGGGCGTGCGGGCCATGCCCATGATGTTCGTCAGGTGCAACGGGATGCCGGGCACCGAACCGTAGAACTGCGCGTCGCCGTAGGTGAAGACACCTCCGTCGCTGGCCACCTGCCAGTACCCCTTGCCCGAGGGGGTGGCGATGACGTCGGCGGCGGTGGGCAGCATGGCGACGGTCAGGCTGCGCCCGGCCGAGGCCGAGCCGCCCTGCCCGTCGGTCACGGTGACGGTCCAGTCGTACTTCGTCCCCGGGTCCAGGGTGCTGGCCGGAACCGTCCACCCGCCCGAGACGGGACCGGAGGACTTGTCGACCATGTACCCCGTGATCCGGTAGGTGAAGCCCACGGCATCACCGTCGGGATCGGTGACCGTCGTGCTGAGCACGGGCCGGTTGGTGCCCACGATCGTGCCGTCGGCGGGGTTGGGCCGGCCGATGACGGGTGCGCGGTTGGGCAGGCTGAGCGTCTTGACCGTCGTCGCCGCAGCCCCCTTGTCGTCCGTCACGCGCAGCGTCACCGACGGCGCCCGGTCGGCGGTGCCGAAGGCGTACGACGCGGTCTTGCCCGTGGCGACGACCGCGCCCTTGTAGAGCCACTCGTACCTGGCGATGCTGCCGTCCGGGTCCGAGGACGCACTCGCGTCCAGGTTCACCTTGCCAGGAACTCCATCGACTCGCACGGAGGAGAAAGCCGCCGACGGGACCTTGTTGGCAGGGGTCGGGGTGCCCACGCTGCCACCACCCCCGGCACCGGCCCAGGAAGCGGGGGTCCATGACGGAAAAGCTTCCGTCAACAGCCGCGCGTACTCCCGCTGTCCGTCGCTGTTGGGGTGGTACCAGGTGGGCACTTTCGAAGTATCGAGCGCCGGGAACTGATTGACCCACGTCACGGGGTTCACCGAACACGTCGGAGCGGGTAGAGCATTGCCGGGGGCGTGCCACTTGAAGGTTCCGCTGACGGGGATGAACTTGATGTTCGGGTTCGATCTTGCGGCAGCATCGACGACAGCCTGCTGAATCTCGTCCGCTTTGTCGCTCAGTTTACGGATGCGATGAGCCACCTGCACACCTGGAAGTACGCCGAGGCAGTTGGGCGCAACCAACGGTGGATAACCCATGATGACGATCTGCGTATCGGTTCGCGTCGCCTGACGGATGCGCCTGACCGCCTCTGCGAGGGAGTTGCTGATCGTGCCGTCGCTCGTGAGCCTCTCGGCTCGGTTGAGTGCAGTGTTGCAGTAGTTGGGCAAGATTTTGACCAAGCAGTCGCTGACGATCGTGGCGAATCCTGCATCATTCCCACCGAACGTCATGAGGACCATGTCCGTACGGGTTCCCAGGTGAGATATCTGGATTCCCCCCTTGCTGGCGCTGTATGAACCAGTTGCGGGGTTCCAGTTCGTGCCATTCACGAGCGCGCTGATGGTGGAGCCACTGCAGGCCGCGTTGTCGTAGAGGACGGTCTGGCCGCGCGAGACACGTCCCTGCGCGTACAGGCTCGACCAGTTGTCTTTGCTCCTGAAGCAGTCGGTGTCTTCGTAGTTCCCCGCACCGTTGCCCGCGGTGTAAGAATCACCTACGGCGACGATCCGCAGCGTCTTGGGCTCTGCGTTCGCCGAGGAGGGACTCATCAGCATCGTTGCCACAAGGGCAGAGATGAGCACCGGAATGCTCATCCAAGAACGTTTCGCGAGATGCATGTCAACCTCCAGGTCGCCTGTTGTTCGTCTTCGAAGTGCACTCAGTTCGGAGCACGGGTCGCGGCAAGCCCTCTCGAAGGCTTTTTCGCGAGAACTGCACGAGGCTGCGGCAGCGATGAGGGGGTCCTCTCGCTGACCCGCCTCGGCGGATCAGCGCTTCCGGATCCACGCGACACTGAATACGCGCAGCTGTATCTGAGACTGACCGCCACAGGAACGGCGTCGCCGCGAGATACGGGTCGCACTCCCGCCCAGCACAGCCCCTCGGGCGTCAGGGCGACACCAGCTTCGAGGCAGACTTCAATCAGCAGGCCCTCGCCGCGACCGAGGCCAGCCAGTGGTCAGGGCCAACGAAGAGCCCTCCCCGACCACACGAACGCTGAGCCGTCCGCCCTCGAGGTCAGGTGCCTCCAGGCGTACGACGGCTCGGTTCGCGCAACGCAGTGCACCTTGCCCGACGTCTACGTCGGCGCCCGAGCCGCGCCTGTGTCTGCGCTGGAAGTGGCTCACCTGAACTCAACCCCCGAGGCTCCTGGCAGCCGTACAGTTCGCCCGCTTGACGACAGCGAACCTTCCGCGCTCGTCGTAGTGCCTACCTCGGCCCTGACCGCCCTGTTGCCTGTGCCCGGCGTCACCGGCCTCGAAAGCGAAGGCGCAGAGGGAGTCCCCCACCCGTCGTGAGGGCGGTCTCCCCCACCCCACCCGCTCGGGCGCACGTCACCACCACGGGCGTGAACGTGCCGATCCGTCGACTCCGCTGCACCATCGCAACCTCCCGTCGTTCGTCGCTGCCGTTCGGTGGCACCGCGGCGGCGGACGTGCGTCCCGCCCCACCTCAGGCTGGCGCGTACTGCACGACCCAGTCGATCTGGATGTGCCCCGCCGTCGTGGGTTTCTTCCCGTACGCGGTCTCGGACTGCAGGACCCAGTGCATGGGGCCGGCGGGCACCTGACGGGTGGACGTGCCCACGAGCCGGCCGTCGAGGAAGAACTTCACCTGCCCCGCGGTCCACTCGGTCGTCGTCGTGTGCCACCCGGAGTTGAAAGCGACGCCGGAGTGGAAGTCGTCCTGGCCGCCTGCCGGGTTCGCGTAGTGCATGAACCCCTGGATCTCGCCGTCGAGCTCGCCCTCGGGCCAGTCGATCTCCCCCTTGTCCGGCCACTCGCTGGTGGCCGGGTCGCCGTCGTCCTGCGGCCACAGCAGCCAGGCGCTGGACCAGCCGGCCATCCCGGGGTCCACCCTGAAGCGCACCGAGTACCGGCCGTACACCTGGTCGGCGTTCTTGCCGCCCACCTTCGGGATCAGCGCCGCCGACTGCGGGACGCCGTTCTCGCTGTGCAGGTAGTAGTCACCGACGCCGCCCTTGGCGGAGAACACCTTGGAGGTCTTCCAGACGCCCTGCTTCCCGGTGTCGGGGGTTCCCCAGTCGTAGGGTTCGAACCGTCCCGAGTACGCCCCCGGCCACCCGCCCGGGGGCAGGTCGGCGGTGAAGTCCTCGGCGAAGACCTGCTTCCAGCCGGTCAGGTTCCCCACGGGCATCGGCTGGCCGGAGGGCGAGGGGGTGGGGACGACGGCCGTGACCGCGGCAGCCGTCCCGGTGCCGAGCGACGTGACGGCGGCGACGGTGAAGGTGTACGTCCGGCCGGGGACGAGGTTGCCGAAGAGCTGCTGGCGCGCCGTGGCCGCCACCGTCGTGCTCCACGCCCCGGTGCCGGTGCTGTCGGTCCCGTCGCGGGCGACCCGGTACCCCGAGACGGCGGCGCCGCCGGAGGCCTTCGGGGGCGCCCAGGCCAGGGTCGCGGTGCCGCCGCTCGCCGCGGGGGTCACCGTCACGGACGTCGGGGCGCTCGCGAGCGCCGTCGCAGAGGTCATCGTCACCGCGACCGTGGTGCTCGTCCCCGCCCCGGCGGAGTTCACGGCCCGTACGGACAGCCGGTAGGTGGCGCCGGGGACGAGCTGGTTGAAGGTCGCCGACCGGGCGGTGGCGGCGACCGTGCCGCTCCAGGCGCCGTACCCGGTGGAGTCCTTGCCGTCGCGGGCCACGACGTAGCCGGTGATCGCGGCGCCCCCGGTGCCGGCCGGTGCGCCCCAGGACAGCGTCGCCGACGTCCCGGAGGTCGTCACGGTCACCGAGGTGGGGGCGGAGGGGGCCGTGACGGCCCGGGCGGCCGCGACGGCGGTCGACGGCGGCCCGGCGGCGACCGTGACGGGCGCCAGGGCCACGGCCAGCGCGAGGGCGAGCCGCGACAGGCCGCGCTGCGGGCGGCGGTGGCGCGGGCCGGTGGAGCGGGGTCGTGCGCGCATGGGGTCCTCCGCGGGCCGGTGGGGTGGCACGTCGGGCACCGGCGCAGGTGACCCCCCTCGTGACCACCTGCACCCGGTGACCGGAGCGCTCATCCAAACGGGTGACGGTCCCGGCCCTCACCGGCAGCCCTGCCCTTGACGGGACCGGGGCTCAGAGCACCTCGAACGGCCCGGAGTCGACGACGAACGTGCTCAACGGCTCCACGTCGGCCGGCAGGGGCCGCCACCCGTCCGCGGAGTTCTCCGCGAGCCACGCCGTGGCCTGCCGCTGCCGCTGGGGGCTCAGGCGGGCCAGGGCCACGTCGAACACGATGCCCTGGGCCGCGGCGTAGGAGCTGAGCTGCAGCGGGTCGGTCTGGAAGCAGCCGTCCCCGTCGGGCCGCACCACGCCCAGCGGGTACCACGTCTGGCTGCCGGGTCGCCCGTCGTGGCCGACGGGCAGGCGCCGGGGGAAGGAGACGATCCACAGCGACCCAGGGCCGGCCGCGACCAGCTCCGGCGCGACCCGGCCCGACAGCTCCAGGGAGAGGTGACCGTGGACGGCGTAGCCGAGGTGGCTGACCTCGGTGAGACCGGGTCCGGGGCCGGGGACCACCGCGTCGACGGTGGTCGTCACCGGGCAGCCGGCAGCCGTCGTGCTCGCGGCGGTGCTGCCCGTCAGCACGAGGCAGGCGACGAGGGCGGCTCCCAGCGCGCTCAGCCGCACCTCGCGCCGGGTCCGGTCCCTCGCCGCACCGGTGGGGACGGGCGGGACGCCGGCCGGAGCCTGCCCCGCGGCGGCCGCCACGAGCCGCCGGTGCAGGTCGTGGGCGTCGGCGGGCCGGTCGGCCGGGTGCACCGAGGCGGCCCGGGTCAGGACCCGCTCGACCGCCGGGGGCAGGTTCTCGGGGTCGGCGAGGCGGTCGTGCACCTGCAGCAGGGTCAGCGCGGTGGAGTAGACGTCGCTGCGCGGCCCGGGCACGGCCCCGGGGCGGCCCAGTTCGGGGGCGAGGTAGTACGGCGTGCCCGCCGGCGCGTCGCGCGTCGTGCCGTCGACGGGCATCACCAGCCCGAGGTCGGTCAACGACCAGCGTCCCGCCCTCAGCAGGACGTTGGCGGGTTTCACGTCGCGGTGGACGTGCCCGGCGGCGTGGACGGCCCCCAGACCGGACAGCAGGTCCGTCACGAGGACGTGCCACTGGGTGGACGTCGGGCGGTGCTCGGCCAGCCAGTCCTGCAGCGACGTCTCGTGCAGCTCGGTCGTGATCCAGGCACGCTCACCGGGTCCGGGCCGGGCGTGCCCGACGAGCCGGGTCACGTGCGGGTGCCCGGACAGTGCGGTGTGCAGGGCGCACTCGGCCTCGAAGCGCCGGTGGTCGTGCTCGCTGAGCGGCTCGTGCCACACCTTCCACGCCAGCAGCGCACCGGAGGCGACGTCCCGGACGCGGTGGACGGTGCCCACCCCTCCGGTGCCCAGGACGCCCAGGACCTCCAGGTCGGGGTGCGCGGCCAGCGGTGCGCCGGCGCCGGGCGCGCTCACGACCGGGCCGTCCCGTCGGTGGGCGGGGACGGCAGCAGGCGCAGGTCGTCGGTGTCGATGCGGTGGTGGGCGACGAGGACGTGCGCCAGGTCGTAGTAGGCCGGCAGCCTCAGCGTCCGGCGGTCTCCCGGCGGGCGCTCACCGGGGACGGGGTGAGCGGGGGCGCAGCAGTCGCACAGTTCGTCGACCAGCCGCCGGGCCGTGCGCGCGCTGCGCAGCCGCAGCGTCACCGCCACCTCGCTGTAGGAGGCGGGGAACCGCTCCCCGCGCAGCAGGGGCGCGCACACAGCGACCGCGACCGCCCGCAGGTGGTCCGGCACGGCCGGGACCTCGAACCGGGTGGGGGAACCCGGCAGGACCCCGGCCCGCCCGGCGGGATCGGGCCGGGGGTGCGCTTCCTGGCGCACCAGCAGCTCGCAGCCGTCGGGGCCCAGGACGGTGCACACCGGTCCGGGCAGCGACCGGGCGGGGCCCCGGTCGGCGTCCGAGCGGCGCGGCGGCAGGTCCGGTTCGGGGGGCCGTCCGGGCACCTGCACCCGCAGCGCGTGGCTCAGGGCGAGGTTGCGCAGCCACAGCTCCCCGTCCATGCGGAAGACCACGCCGGCCACCCGCGCCAGGTCCGAGCCGTTGAGGGCGGACCAGACGACGATGTCGCACCGCTCGTCGTCGCGGCCGAAGGTGCGCCGGCAGCCCTCGGCGGGGAAGTCGTAGACCTCGTCCTGCTCGCCCGTGTACACGACGGTCAGCGACGGGCCGCCGGCCCGTCCGTCCGCCACCGGGGCCGTCGCCTCGCGCTCGCGTCGCACAGGCTGGTTCTAGCGCCTCCGGGGTCCGCGCGCAGCCGGTCGTGGAACGTGCGACGACCTCGTCGTCCGCGCCGGCCTCAGAGCTCCAGGACCGTCACCACGTGCGGGCGCCCCTCCTCCTCGGCCCGCCAGCCCTCGACCATCCCGAGCTTGCGGGTCACAGCGAGGCTGGCCGCGTTGTCCGGGTCGACGATCGAGATCAGGCGCGGCAGGCCCAGCCCGCGGGCGACCTCGACCCAGGCGCGCGCCGCCTCGGTCGCGAACCCCCGGTTCCAGGCGGGGCGGGCCAGCCGCCAGCCGATCTCCACCTCGTCGGGGTACCAGCGCATCCGGTGCAGCCCGGTGAAACCGACGAACTCCCCCGCGTGCTCCACGGCGGACAGACCGAAACCCAGCCGGTCGAAGCACCCGTCGCAGTAGTCGGCCAGCGCGTCCGAGGCCGCCCGGTCCAGCACCGACGGGAAGTACCGCATGACCTCCGGGTCGGCGTTCAGCGCCGCGAAGGGTCCGCGGTCGGCCGCCGTCCACCGCCGCAGCACGAGGCGCGGGGTGGGCGGCGGCAGGACGGTCACCGGCACGGGTCAGGCGGTGACGACGTTGACCAGCTTCGGCGCGCGGACGATGACGGTCCGCACGCTCCGGCCCTCGATCGCGGCGCGCACCTTGTCCGAGGCCATCGCCAGTTCCTGCAACGCCTCGGCCGTGATGTCGGGCGCCACCTCCAGACGGTCGCGGACCTTGCCCTTGACCTGCACGACGCACGTCACGGTGTCCTCGACCAGCAGCGCCTCGTCGACCGCGGGCCAGCCGGCACGGGCGACGGCCGGTTCGTGGCCCAGCAACGACCACATGTCCTCGGCCACGTACGGGGCGAACAGGGACAGCACGATCGCGACGGCCTCGGTGGCCTCCCGCACGGCCGCATCGCCCGCGCCGGGACCGGAGTCGATGGCCTTGCGGGTCGCGTTGACCAGTTCCATGACGCGGGCGACGGCGACGTTGAAGCGGTACGCCTCGACGTGCTGGGCGACCTCGTGCAGCGTCCGGTGCGTCACCTGCCGCAGGGCCAGGTCACCCGTCGCCGGGTCGGCCCCCGCGGCCGAGGTCACGTCGCGCGCCAGCCGCCACGCCCGGCCCAGGAACTTCGCCGACCCCGACGGGGACACGTCGGCCCAGTCGATGTCGTCCTCGGGCGGGCCCGCGAACGCCATCGTCAGCCGGATCGCGTCGACGCCGTGCTCCTCCAGCTGGTCGGAGAGCCGGACGATGTTGCCCTTCGACTTGCTCATCGCCGAGCCCTCCATCTGCACCATGCCCTGGTTCAGCAGGCGGGTGAAGGGTTCGTCGAAGGGCACGTAGCCCAGGTCGTGCAGCACCTTGGTGATGAACCGCGCGTACAGCAGGTGCAGGATCGCGTGGGTCACGCCGCCGACGTACTGGTCGATCGGGCCCCACTGGCCGATCAGGTCCGTGTCGAACGCCTTGGTGTCGTCGTGCGGGGACACGAACCGCAGGTAGTACCAGGAGGAGTCCACGAAGGTGTCCATCGTGTCCGGGTCCCGGCGCGCGGGGCTGCCGTCGACGGGGCTGGGCACGTTCACCCAGTGCTCGGCCGCCCCCAGCGGGGAGGTGCCCTTGGGGGTGAGGTTCAGCCCCTCCGACGGCGGCAGCAGGACGGGCAGCTGGTCCTCGGGGACGGGGACCTCACCGGTCTCGGTGTGCACGATCGGGATGGGGGTGCCCCAGTAGCGTTGCCGGGAGATCAGCCAGTCGCGCAGCCGGTAGTTCTTCGCCGGCCGGCCCTTGCCCTGCTCGGCCAGCAGCTCGATCGCCTGCGCGATGCCGGCCTTCTTGTCCAGCCCGTCCAGCGGGCCGGAGTTGACCAGCACGCCGTCGCCCGCGGTCGCCTCGCCGGACACGGCCGGGTCGGGCAGCGGGTTCCCGTCGCCGTCGCGCACGTCGACGACGACCCGCACGGGCAGGCCGAAGGTGCGCGCGAAGTCCAGGTCCCGCTGGTCGTGGGCGGGGACGGCCATGATGGCGCCCGTGCCGTAGTCGGCCAGGACGTAGTCGGCGGCCCAGATCGGCAGCTTCTCGCCGTTGACGGGGTTGAGCGCGAAGCGGCCCAGGTCGACGCCGGTCTTCTCGCGCTCGGAGGCCAGCCGGTCCATGTCGGAGGTCTCCTGCACCCGGGTGCGGTAGGCCTCGAACTGCTCGCGGACCTCCGGCGCCGACCCGGCGGCCAGTTCCTCGGCCAGGTCGGAGTCGGCGGCCACGACCATGAACGTCGCACCGTGCAAGGTGTCGGGACGGGTCGTGTAGACGGTGACCGGCTCGTCGCGGCCCTCGATGGCGAACTCGACCTCAGCGCCGGTGGAGCGCCCGATCCAGTTGCGCTGCATCGAGATGACTTTGGCGGGCCACTGGCCCTCCAGGGTGTCCAGGTCGTCCAGCAGCCGGTCGGCGTACTCGGTGATCCGGAAGTACCACTGGGTCAGCTTCTTCTTCACGACCTTCGCACCGGAGCGCTCCGACGTGCCGTCGGGCAGCACCTGCTCGTTGGCCAGGACCGTCTGGTCGACCGGGTCCCAGTTGACCAGGGAGTCCTTGCGGTAGGCCAGGCCCTTCTCGTACAGCTTCAGGAACAGCCACTGGTTCCACTTGTAGTACTCGGGGTCGGACGTGTGCAGGACGCGGTCCCAGTCGAACGAGCACGCGTAGCGGCGCATCGAGGCGCGCTGCTGGGCGATGTTGTCGTACGTCCACCGCCGCGGGTCCAGGCCGCGCTTGATGGCGGCGTTCTCGGCCGGCAGCCCGAACGCGTCCCAGCCGATGGGGTGCATGACGTCGAAACCGCGCTGCAGCCAGTACCGCGCGATGACGTCACCCAGCGCGTACGCCTCGGCGTGGCCCATGTGCAGGTCGCCGGAGGGGTAGGGGAACATGTCGAGCACGTACTTCTTGGGCCGGGTGTCCCCCGGCTCCCCGCTGCGGAACGGCTTCAGCTCGTCCCAGACCGGCAACCACTTGTCCTGCAGGGCGAACGCGTCGTAGCGCTGGCCGTCCTGCTCCTCGGTCTGCTCCTGGGCGTGCTGCCCAACGTCCTGCGTCATCTCGTCCTCCCGGTGCTGTCGTGCTCCCGCACCCCGAACTTGCCCTGGAACAGCGAAAGACCCCTCACGCAGGAGGGGTCACGACGCGAGCACCTGCGATCTGCAGCAGCTCAGCGCCGGCTGGGAAGTCGACGGGACGACACGGGGGCAAGCCTACTGCAGGCGCCGTCGACGACCTGCGCGTCGGGGTCGGCCCGAGCGCAGGGAGGGGACGGCGCGCAGGTCAGGGCCGCTGCTCGGGGCGCGCGCTGCGGTCGCTGCGCCGGCGCCCCCACCCGTGCTGGGGGGCGCTGCGGCGCAACGCCCGGCGCTGCGCGAGGGCCTGCTCGGCACGGACCAGCAGGTCGGCGACCCCGCCCTCGTCCCAGGGGGCCAGCACGGAGGCGCCGACCTCGACGGCCAGGCGCGCCGTGCGGTCCCCGCCGCCGGCCAGGCGGCCCTGGGCCAGGCCGACGCGGATGCGCCGCTCCAGCTCCTGGGCGTGCAGCCCGGCACCGGGGCCCAGGACGATGAACCGCCCCTCGCCCTCGCGGGCCACGACGTCGGAGGTGCGGGTCGCGCCGCGCAGCGCGGCCGCCGCGGCGGCCCACTCGGCTTCGCGCTGCAGGCGGACGTCGTCGGCCGTCCGCGCCCCCTCCCCGAGCCGGACGCCCGGGGTGACCTCGACGACGCAGGCGTGCACGGCACCGCCGGAGCGGCGCGCGGACTCCAGGACCTGGTGGCCCACCAGCAGCAGGCCGCGGCGGTTGAGCAGGCCGGTCACGGCGTCGTTGACGTTCTCGTCGCGGGCGGTCTCCAGCGCCGACAGCAGCTGGTCGGCGCTGCGCTCGGCCTGCCGGTGGGCGCGCACGCTGCCGGCCAGGGCCACGGCCAGCACGACCACGAGGACCCCCGCGGCGGCCAGCGCCACGACGAGGGCGGTCGTCGACGAGGCGAGCACGGCGGCCAGCGTCACGGCGACGGCACCGAGCGCAGGCACGAGCAGCAGCGCGGCGCCCAGCCCCCGCCCACCCGAGGCGCTGCTGGCCCGCTGCGGGTGGACCACGGGCACGGCGGGACCGGGCGCGTCGGGACCGGGCGGGCTCATCACCCCTTCGACGTCGGCAGCGCGCGCGTCCGCCTGGAGACGGCGAGAGGGTGACGACGACGATGACGAGGACGACGGGGAGGGCGACGAGGACACGTCACGATCCTCCCGCGCGCAGGGCCCCACGGGGCGCTCCTCACACCGGACGGCGGGAGAACTCACCCGCTCGGCGCACCTGGTCGGGGCTCGGACGGACGCCGGTGTACAGCGCGAACTGCTCGGCGGCCTGCAGGGCGGCGACCTCGGTGCCCGTCACGACGGTCCGCCCGAGCTCGCGGGCCAGGCGGACGAGGGGGGTGTCCTCGGGGACGGCGACGACCTCGAAGACGGCCCGGGCGGCCTCGACGACCTCGCGGGCGACGGGCAGGTCGTGCTCGGCGGGTCCGCCGGCCATGCCCACGGGGGTGGCGTTCAGGACCAGCGCGGGGCGCTCGGCCCCCAGCGCGGGCAGCCAGCGGGCGCCGTACTGCGCGGCCAGGGGCACACCGGTGGTCTCGTTGCGGGCGACGACGAGCAGGTCGTCGAAGCCGGTGTCGCGCAGCGCGGCGAGGCAGGCCTTGGCCATGCCGCCGCTGCCGAGGACGGCCGCGGGGCCCCGCCCCGTCCCGTCCGGGGTGATGCCGTGCTCGGCGAGCAGGGTCACCACGGCGAGGTAGTCGGTGTTGTGCGCGACGAGCCGGCCGCCGGTGTTGACGATCGTGTTGACGGAGTCGATGGCGGCGGCGGAGGCCTCCAGCTCGTCGACGAGGGCGATGACGTCCTCCTTGTAGGGCATGGAGATCCCGGCGCCGCGGATGCCCAGGGCCCGGATGCCGCCGATCGCGGCGGGCAGGTCGTCGGTGGTGAAGGCCTTGTAGACGAAGTCGAGGCCGAGTTCGGCGTAGAGGAAGTTGTGGAAGCGGGTGCCGAGGTTGCTGGGGCGGCCCGACAGTGACAGGCAGAGCTGGGTGTCCTTGGAGATCACCGTCACAGTGTGGAACAGACTCGACTTGTTGATGGTTCAATGACCACGTGAAGCGCATCGGATTCCTGTCCTTCGGGCACTACCAGCCGGTCCAGGGCTCGGCCGCCCGGACCGCGCGCGAGGCCCTCGTTCAGACCGTCGAGCTCGCGGTCGCCGCCGAGGAGCTCGGCTTCGACGGCGCCTACGTGCGGGTGCACCACTTCGCCCGCCAGCAGGCCGCTCCGTACCCGGTCCTGGCGGCCATGGCGGCCCGCACCAGCCGGATCGAGCTCGGCACGGGCGTCATCGACATGCGGTACGAGAACCCGCTGTACGCCGCCGAGGAGGCGGCCATGACGGACCTGCTGTCCGGGGGCCGCCTCCAGCTCGGCGTGAGCCGGGGATCACCCGAGCCCGCCCTGCACGGCCCGGCCACCTTCGGGTACGTCCCCGCCGACGGTGAGACCGAGGCCGACATGGCCCGCCGGCACACCGACGTCTTCCGCCGCGCCATCGCCGGCGCCGGCGTCGCGGAGTCGAACCCGCGCATGACCGGCCGCAGCGTGACGCTGCCGATCCTGCCGCAGTCCCCCGGCCTCGCCGACCGGATCTGGTGGGGTTCGGGCACCCGCGAGACCGCCCGGTGGACGGCCGAGCAGGGCATGAACCTCATGAGCTCGACCCTGCTCACCGAGGACACCGGCATTCCCTTCGATGAGCTGCAGGCCGAGCAGATCGCCCTGTTCCGGCAGGTGTGGAAGGAGTCGGGCTGGGAGCGCGAGCCTCGGGTCTCGGTGTCCCGCAGCGTCATGCCCATCGTCAACGACCTCGACGAGGCCTACTTCGGCCGGGACCGCGGCTCCACCGACCAGGTGGGTTCCCTCGGCGAGCCGGGTCTGGCCCGGTTCGGCAAGACCTACGCGGGCGACCCCGACCAGGTGGCCGAGGACCTCGCCAAGGACGCGGCCGTGCGCGAGGCCGACACGCTGCTGGTGACGATCCCGAACGCCCTCGGGGTCGACTACAACGCCCACCTCATGAGCTCGATCGTCGAGCACGTCGCGCCGGCGCTGGGCTGGAAGCCCTCGGTCTGAGCCCTCGGCCCGGGTTCCCGGTGCGGTGCCGCACCCACCGGGGGCTCGGGCCTGGTGTTCGGGCCCGGGTCGGCGCACCCTGGTGCTCCTCGACGAAGGAGGCGGGACGTGGACGTCTCGCGCGCAGCGACCCGCCGGCAGGTGGTGCGGGCCGGGATCGGCACCGGGATCCTCGCCGCCACGGGCCTCGCCCCCGACGAGGTCACGTTCTGGGCGGAGGACCTGTTCTCCGGCCGCGGCGCCCGGCACCGCGCCGACGAGGCCCGTCCCGTCCTGACGCTGTCCGCCGGACTGGCGCTCGGCCTGCTGCTGTCCGACCGCGGGCCCCACGCCCTCACGGGACGGGTGCGCTACAGCGCCACCCAGCTCGTCAGGTCCTCCCCCGTGTGCGCCTGGCACGTACAGGACGGGCTGTCGGTCGCCCAGCTCGGCGACGCCGCCCTGCGCCGGGCCGACGCCACCGCGACCAACCTGCTGGTGGCCCGGGCCGGGGGCGCGGCGGCGCTCACCGCGTTCTGCCGCCGCCTCGGCGACCGGCGCACCCGGGTCGACCGCGCCGCCCCGGACTCGTGCACGGGCGCCCCCTGGGACCCCCAGGACACCACCACGACCGCGGCGCTGGCCCGGACCTACGGAGCGCTGCTGCTCGGCCGCGCCCTGGCGCCGGGTGCCCGGTCGCAGCTGCTGGACCTGCTCCCGACGACGGGCCTGACCGGCGGCTGGGCCGTGACGCACGCCGTCGCCTCGGGCCGCTACGGGACCGCCGCCCTCGTCGGGACGGCCCGGCGCGGGCGGCGGCAGGTGCTCGTGGCGGCCACCGTGCGGGCGGGGCAGCCCGCGGTGCTCGGCTCGCGCAGCGCGGTGACGCAGGTCGTGGTGGCCCTGCTCGAGGGCCTGGACCGCACCTGGTGAGGCGGACCCGCCGGGGACGACGAAGGGCCCGGACTCTCGTCCGGACCCTTCTGAGGTGGAGCTGAGGGGATTCGAACCCCTGACCCCCTCCATGCCATGGAGGTGCGCTACCAGCTGCGCCACAGCCCCTTGCTTCGTTCATCACCCTGGGTCTCCCCCTGGCGACGAAGAGAACACTACCGCACCGGCGGGGGTGCTGGTGACCACCTCAGCCCTCGGCGCCCACGGCAGCACCCGACGGGCCCGCGTTCCACTCCTCCAGGACCCAGCCGTGGCCCCGCCGGGTCAGCACCGCCCAGTGGCAGTTGCGGAAGCCGGCCAGCGCGGTCGTGGCCGAGGTGGGCAGGCCCACGAGCCGCAGGACGCCGGCCTTGAGCGCAGCCCCGTGCGCCACGACCAGGAGGGTGCCCTCGACGGCGCGGGCGTGCCGGTCCACGGCCTCGGCGACCCGGGTCCCCAGCTCCAGGCGGTTCTCCCCGCCGCCCATGCGCACGTCGTCGCCGCGGCGCCAGGCGGCGTACTCCCGGGGCCAGCGCGCCTCGATCTCGGCTCCCAGCAGCCCCTGCCAGGCTCCGGCGTCGACCTCGCGCAACGCGGGGTCGGTGCGCAGCGCGTGGCCCGTGCGGGACGTCAGCGCCCGCGCGGTCTCCACGGCGCGGGACAGGTCCGAGGCGACGACGGCGTCGACGGGCTGCTCGGCGAGGTGCGCGGCCGCCACGGCGGCCTGGGCCCGCCCGACGTCGTCCAGCGGGACGTCGAGCTGGCCCTGGAAGCGGTTCTCGGCGTTGAAGGTGGTGCGACCGTGCCGCCAGAGCACGACACGACGCGCGCTCACGACGTCGGGCTCAGGCCGAGGCGTCGCTCGCCGCGTGCTCGGGCAGCTCGATGAGGGGGCAGTCCTTCCACAGGCGCTCGAGGGCGTAGTACTCGCGCTCCTCGGTGTGCTGGACGTGCACGACGACGTCGACGAAGTCGAGCAGCACCCAGCGGCCCTCGCGCTCGCCCTCGCGGCGGACGGGCTTGGAGCCCAGGGGCAGGAGCTTCTCCTCGATGGCCTCGGCGATCGCGCGCACCTGGCGCTCGTTCGGGGCGGAGGCCAGCAGGAAGGCGTCGGTGATGTAGAGCTGGTCGGAGACGTCCAGCGCGATCACGTCGGTCGCGAGCTTGTCCGAAGCTGCTGCCGCAGCGGCGGTCACGAGCTCGAGAGAACGGTCGGAGGCAGGCACGAGACTCCTAGGAGGGGTGTTCGGGACGGTTCAGCCCTCTGATTCTCCCACGGCGACCGGGAGGTCCCCGTCCACGTGCGCGTACAGCCGGTGCTTGGAGATGTGCTGGACGACGCCGTCCGGCACGAGGTACCAGACCGGCAGCCCGTCGGCGACGCGGCGGCGGCAGTCGGTGGAGGAGATCGACAGGGCGGGGACCTCCAGGAGGCTGACGCCGTCCAGCGGCAGACCGTCGTCGCTCAGGGCGTGACCGGGGCGGCTGACGCCGACGAAGTGGGCCAGCGACCAGAGCTCGGCCACGTCCTTCCACTGCAGGATCTGGGCCAGCGCGTCGGCCCCCGTGATGAAGAAGAGGTCGGCCTCGGGCCGCAGGTCGTGCAGCTCGCGCAGGGTGTCGATCGTGTAGGTGAAGCCGCCGCGGTCGATGTCGACGCGCGACACCGTGAACCGCGGGTTCGACGCCGTCGCGATGACCGTCATGAGGTAGCGGTGCTCGGCGGGGGCGATGTCCCCGCGCGACTTCTGCCACGGCCGGCCGGTGGGGACGAACACGACCTCGTCGAGCTCGAACCGGGCGGCCACCTCGCTGGCCGCCACCAGGTGACCGTGGTGGATCGGGTCGAAGGTGCCGCCCATGACGCCGAGGCGCGGGCGGCGACCGTCCGCCGGGGACGTCAGTGACGGGTCCCGACGCTCTTGAAGCCCATCGTCACGATGAGCAGCGCCGCCAGCACGCAGAAGGCGATGGTCGCGAAGACGTACGGCGAGGGCAGACCCGCACCGTGGGTCTCCTCGGTCGTCTGAGCGGCTTCGGCGACGAGAGCGGTCAGCATGGGGTCCTCCGTGAAGCGTGCGGGTCGAACGTGCGGGCCAGTCTCGCACGTCCGCCCCGCGACGGCTGCGGCAGGATCGCCGTGTGATCCCCGACGATCGGCCGGCCCTGTCGGTGGTGGTGCCCGCCTTCGACGAGGCGGAGGTCCTGCCCGTCCTCGCCGGCCGGTTGCGGCCCGTCCTGGACGCCCTGGTGGCGGACGGCCTGGGCGGGTACGAGGTGCTCGTCGTCGACGACGGCAGCGCCGACGCCACCCCCGTCGTGCTGGCGCGGCTGCGCCGGGACTGGCCGCAGCTGCGGGTCGTGCGGTTGCGCACCAACTCCGGCCACCAGGCCGCGCTGTCGGCGGGGCTGGCCCGGGCCCGGGGCCGCACGGGGGTGGTGACGATGGACGCCGACCTGCAGGACCCGCCCGAGGTGCTGCCCCGGCTGCTGGCCGCGGCCGAGGAGGGTCACGACGTCGTCTACGCCGTGCGCCGGGACCGCTCGGTGGACTCTCCGGCCAAGCGGCTGACCGCGGCCGCCTTCTACCGGCTGGTGCGCGCACTGGGCGGTCGCGCCCCCGAGCAGGCCGGCGACTTCCGGTTCACCACCCGCGTCGTCGTCGACACCGTCCTGCAGCTGCCGGAGGCGCACCGCGTGCTGCGGCTCGTGATCCCCGACCTGGGGTTCACCTCCACGACGGTCGGGTACGTGCGCGAGGCGCGGGGCGCGGGGCGCACGAAGTACCCCCTGGCCCGCATGCTGCGCCTGTCGCTGGACGCCATCACGGGGTCCTCGACCGCTCCCCTGCGGCTCGCGACGTTCTTCGGCCTCGGCGGCGCGGTGCTGACGTCCCTGCTGCTGCTCTACGCGATCGTCTCGTTCGTCGCCGGCCGGACCGTGCCGGGGTGGACGTCGACGCTGGCCGTCGTCGCGGGCGTCGGCACCCTGCAGCTGCTGTGCCTGGGCGTGCTGGGCGAGTACGTGGGCCGGCTCTACGTGCAGCTGCAGAACCGGCCCACCTACCTCGTGGCCAGCGACTCCCTCGAGGAGTCCCGTCAGACCCGCACGTGACCGTCGCCGAGGACCTGCCAGGTCGTCGTCGTCAGCTCCGCCAGGCCCATGGGGCCGCGCGCGTGCAGCTTCTGCGTCGAGATGCCCACCTCGGCCCCCAGGCCGAACTCCCCGCCGTCGGTGAAGCGCGTCGAGGCGTTGACGGCCACGACCGCGGAGTCGACGGCGGCGCAGAAGTAGTCGGTGACGCGGATGTCGGTGGCCAGGACGGCCTCGGTGTGCGCCGACGTCCAGCGCCCGATGTGCTCGACGGCCTCCTCGACCGAGTCGACGACGCCGACGGCGATCTCGAGCCCGTGGAACTCCGCGGCCCAGTCCTCGTCGGTCACCGCCTGCGCGGGGACGTCCGCGACCCGGGCGGCGGCCAGCGACCGCTCGTCGGCGTGCAGGACGACGCCCGCGGCGTGCAGGGCGCTCAGCAGGGTCGGCAGGAAGTCGGCCGCGAGCGCCGAGTGGACCAGCACCGTCTCGGCGGCGTTGCAGACGCTGGGGCGGGAGGTCTTGGCGTTCAGGACGACGTCGACGGCCCGGGCCAGGTTCGCGGAGGCGTCGACGTAGACGTGGCAGTTGCCGACGCCGGTCTCGATGACGGGGACGGTGGCCTCGCGCACGACGCGCTGGATGAGGTCGGCTCCCCCGCGCGGGACGAGGAGGTCCACGAGCCCGCGGGCGGTGAGCAGGACGCCGACCCCGTCGCGGCCGTGCTCGTCGATGCTGGTGACGGCGTCGGCGGGCAGCCCGGCCGACTCCAGGGCACCGCGGACGACCTCGACGAGGACGGTGTTGCTGCTCATCGCAGCCGACCCGCCGCGCAGGACGACGGCGTTGCCGCTCTTGAGGGCGAGGACCGCGACGTCGACCGTCACGTTGGGCCGGGCCTCGTAGACGACGCCGAGGACGCCCATGGGCACGCGCAGCTGGCGCAGCCGCAGGCCGTTGGGCAGCGTCGAGCCGCGCACGACCTCCCCCACGGGGTCGGGCAGCGCGGCGACCTCGCGGACGGCGCCGGCGATGGCGGCGATGCGCTCGGGGCTCAGGGCGAGGCGGTCCAGCAGGTGCTCGTCGGTCCCCTGCGCCCGGCCGCGGGCGAGGTCCTGCTCGTTGGCGGCCACGATGCGGTCCGTCGCAGCCTCCAGGGCGTCCGCGATCGCCTGCAGCGCAGCGTCCTTCGTGGCCCGCGTCGCGACCCGCAGCGGTCGGGAGGCGACCTTGGCGGCTCGGCAGGTGGCCAGGACGGCGTCCTGCACGGAGACGGCGGGGGCCACACTGGGGTCCACGGCGAGAGTCATGCGGTCAGCGTACGCCCCGCACCCCGGATCGTTGAACGATTTCGAGGGTGTCCGTTCCGGCACGTTGCCTCCCCGGTCCCGTTCAACGGGACCGGGGAGGCAACGTGCCGGAACCCGTCCCACCTCACCAGGGAGCGATGTCGCCGATCAGGTCCAGGGTGCGGGGGCGGCGGGCGGACAGCCCGCGCCGGTGCCGGCCGGTGGCCTGCGCGCGGTGCTCCACCGTCGCCCGGTCGACGACCTCCAGACCCGCCACCGACCACGCCGGCAACCCCGCGCTGACGCGGTGCTCGGGCCACAGCCGCAGCGCCATGGCGGCCGCGTCGTCGACGTCGCGGGCCTCGTCCCAGTAGCGCAGCTCCGCCCGCGTCGCGCTGTAGCGCACGCTGGACAGGAACGGGTGCTGGGCCAGCAGCCGGTCCAGCGCGGCCCGGACCTCGCAGACGTCCACCGCCTCACCGGCGACCGTCAGCGTCACCGACCACAGCGGCAGCGACTCAGACCCCACGCTCGAAACCTCCAGCCCGAGAGATGAGGGTCGCTGCGGGTTCAACGCCCCAGGAGGACCAAGTGGTCGCGGTGCACGACCTCGCGCTCGTACGCCGCACCCCACTGCCGGGCCAGCTCGCGCGTGGACCGCCCCAGCATCTCCGGCAGTTCCTCCGAGGAGTAGTTCACCAGTCCCCGGGCCACGGCGTGGCCGTTTCCGTCGACGAGGTCGACCGGGTCCCCCGCCCGGAACCGTCCCGCCAGCCCCACGACACCCGCCGGCAGCAGGGAGGAGCGGTTGCCCCGCACCGCCTTCACGGCCCCGTCGTCCAGGACGAGCCGGCCGGCGGGGGCGGCGGCGTGCGCCAGCCACAGCTGCCGGGTGCTGCGGCGGGCGCGACGCG
This sequence comes from Kineococcus rhizosphaerae, assembly GCF_003002055.1. Taxonomy (NCBI): domain Bacteria; kingdom Bacillati; phylum Actinomycetota; class Actinomycetes; order Kineosporiales; family Kineosporiaceae; genus Kineococcus; species Kineococcus rhizosphaerae. The sequence continues at coordinate 179,609 of NZ_PVZF01000002.1, read as the reverse complement.
ACGCGGGCACCGAGAACCACGTCCCCACGTCCTGCCCCGCCAGCGCCTCCTCGGCCAGCGCGGCGGAGGTGAGCAGGGTGGGCACCCCGGCGGACACCGCGATGCCGGCGGCCTCGACCTTGGTGGTCATCCCCCCGGTCCCCACCCCCGCGGCCCCGGCCGCACCGACCGTGACCGCGTCCAGGTCCTCCGGGCCCCGCACGAGGGGGATGCGCCGCGCGCCCGGCGTCGAGGGCGGGGCAGTGTGCAGCGCGTCGACGTCGGACAGCAGCACCAGGGCGTCGGCCCGCACCAGGTGCGCGACGAGCGCGGCCAGCCGGTCGTTGTCGCCGAAGCGGATCTCGTGGGTCGCGACGGTGTCGTTCTCGTTGACCACCGGCACCACCCCGAGCGTCAGCAGCCGCTCCAGGGTGCGCTGGGCGTTGCCGTAGTGCGTGCGCCGCACCACGTCCTCGGCCGTCAGCAGCACCTGCCCCACGGTCAGCCCCGCGTGCGCGAAGGCGCGCGCGTACTCCGCCAGCAGCAGTCCCTGCCCGACGCTGGCCGCCGCCTGCTGGCTGGCCAGGTCGCGGGGCCGCTTGGTCAGGCCCAACGGCGCCAGGCCCGCGGCGATGGCCCCCGAGGAGACGAGGACGACGTCGCCGCCGCCGACCCGGCGCCGGGCCAGCACGTCGACGAGCGCGTCCAGCCGGGAGGCGTCCAGGCCCCCGGCGGCCGTCGTCAGCGAGGACGACCCGACCTTGACGACGACGCGGCGCGCACCGGCGAGGTCCTCGCGCCGGGCGAGCGCGGACGGGACGCTCATGCGCCGTCGTCGTCCCCGGTGTCCCCGGCGTCCTCGTCGGTGGAGGTCCAGTGCCCGGCCCGGCGCTCGGCCTCCAGCTCGCCGCGGGCGGCGGCCTTCGCGGCCCGGCGCTCGCGCTCCTGCTGGCGCTTGGCGTCGCGCGTGGGCCGGGAGTGGTCCTCCAGGCGCAGGTCCGACCCGCGCTGCCCCAGGACCTCGGCCCCGGCGACCATCGTGGGCTCCCAGTCGAAGACGACCGCGTTCGCGTCGTCGCCGATGACGACCTCGGCGCCGGGCGTCGCCCCGGCCTTGAACAGCTCGTCCTCGACGCCCAGGCGCGCGAGGCGGTCGGCGAGGTACCCGACGGCCTCGTCGTTGGTGAAGTCCGTCTGCCGGACCCACCGGCGCGGCTTCTCCCCGCGCACCCGGAACCGGACCTGGTCCTCGCCGTACTCCTCGCGCGTGACCCGGAACCCGGACTCGTCGACGGCCGGCGGGTTCAGCACGATGCGCTGCGGCACGGCCGCGGGTTCGGCGGCGCGGGAGGCGGCGACGAGCTCGGCCATGGCGAAGGACAGCTCGCGCAGACCGGTGTGCGCCACGGCGGAGACGACGAACACGGGGTCGCCGCGCTTCTCGAGGTCCTCGCGGACGATGTCGGCCATGTCCCGCGCGTCGGGCACGTCGGCCTTGTTGATGACGATGATCCGCGGCCGGTCCTGCAGCGGGACGGTGCCGTCGTCGACGGTGTAGGCCGCGAGCTCCTTCTCGATGGCCTCCAGGTCGGAGACCGGGTCGCGCGTGGACTCCAGGTTCGCGCCGTCGAGGACGTGCACGAGCGCGACGCAGCGTTCGACGTGGCGCAGGAAGTCCAGGCCCAGGCCGCGTCCCTCGCTGGCGCCGGGGATGAGACCGGGGACGTCGGCGACGGTGAACCGCGTCGAGCCGGCCTCGACGACGCCGAGGTTGGGGACGAGGGTCGTGAAGGGGTAGTCGGCGATCTTGGGCCGGGCCGCGGACAGCGCCGCGACCAGGCTCGACTTGCCGGCGCTGGGGAAGCCCACGAGCGCGATGTCGGCGAGGGTCTTCAGCTCGAGGGTGACGTCGACCACCTCACCGGGCTCGCCGAGCAGGGCGAAGCCGGGGGCCTTGCGCTTGGTGGTGGCCAGGGCCGCGTTGCCGAGGCCGCCGCGCCCGCCGGGGGCCACGACGTAGCGGGTCCCGGGGCCGACCATGTCGGCGAGCAGCTCGCCCTTGGCCGAGCGCACGATCGTGCCGTCGGGCACGCCGATGACGAGGTCCTCGCCCTCGGCGCCACTGCGGTGGTCGCCCATGCCGAAGCGGCCGTCGGGCGCGCTGCGGTGCGGGCGGCGGTGCAGGTCGAGCAGCGTCGTGACCTGCGGGTCGACCTCGAGGACGACGTCGCCGCCGCGGCCGCCGTTGCCGCCGTCGGGGCCGCCGAGGGGCTTGAACTTCTCGCGGTGCACCGAGGCGCACCCGTTGCCGCCGTCACCGCCGGACGCGTGCAGAACGACGCGATCGACGAAGTGCGTCGACATGGCCATCTCCCGTTCGAGTGGGCGGCTCCACGAGTCCCCACCGTGATCATGCGAGAAGCCACGACGGGAACCCGCCCGACCTCCCCGTGGACGCCAGCGGCGTCGTGACTTCTCGCACGATCACGGAGGGGACGTCGCCGCCCGCTCGACCGGGGCCGAGATGGGGGGGCGAGGGGTGGAACGCACGAGGGGCGGACCGGATCTTGTCCGGTCCGCCCCTCGTGTTCACGACTGGTGCGTCGTCACTCGCCCGCGACGATGTTGACGACCTTGCGACCACGACGGGTGCCGAACTCGACGGCCCCCGGGATCAGCGCGAACAGCGTGTCGTCGCCGCCGCGGCCCACACCCGCACCGGGGTGGAAGTGGGTGCCGCGCTGACGGACGAGGATCTCGCCCGCACTGACGACCTGACCGCCGAAGCGCTTCACACCGAGGCGCTGAGCGGCGGAGTCACGACCGTTGCGCGAGGAGCTCGCGCCCTTCTTGTGTGCCATCTGACGTCACGCCCCGATGCTGGTGATCTTGACGCGGGTGAGCTTCGCGCGGTGACCCTGACGCTTGCGGTACCCGGTCTTGTTCTTGTACTTGAGGATGGTGATCTTGGGGCCCTTGGCCTCCTCGACCACCTCGGCGACGACCTTGACACCCGCGAGCGCCGAGGCGTCGTGAGTGACGGTCTCACCGTCGACGAGCAGGAGCGGCTGCAGCTGCAGCGTCTCCCCGCTGGCCACGGGGACCCGGTCGATGGTCAGCACGTCGCCGACCGCGACCTTCTCCTGCCGGCCGCCGGCGCGGACGATGGCGTACACCACAACGAACCCGTTTCTCTCGTCACGAACTGGAACGCCGCCGAACTGCACGTGCAGTTGGAGGCTCGCGCACGACGGCGCACCAAGGGGTAAGCGTACGGAACGCGAACCCCCGGGGTCAAAACGACGCGCTCACTCCGACGCCTCGGCGGCCGCCTCGCGCTCACGCCGGCCCGCGGCCGCCACGGCCGCGATCGCCGCCAGCGCCGCGGCGTCCCGGTGGGACTCCCCGCGCCCGGCGTCCGCGGCGGGCTCCTCGGCCCTGGGGGCCTGCTCGGCCTCGCCGCGGTCCCGGCCGCGGCCGCGGCGGCGGGACTTGCCCGAGCCGTTCGCGCCGCCGCCGGAGCCGCTGGAGCCGTTGCCGGAGCCGTTGGAGCCGTTGCCGGAGCCGTTGGAGCCGTTGCCGGAGCCGTTGGAGCCGTTGCCGGAGCCACCGCCCCCGGCCCCCTGGGCCGGGGACGGCTGGGGCGCGGGGTTGGCGTCCGCGGCGGCGTCGAGCTCCTCCAGCACGGCCGCCAGGCCCTGACCGGTCCGCTTGCGCGTCATCTGCACCAGGCCGAGGGAGGTGACCTCCGCCACCTGGTGCTTGGTCCGGTCCCGGCCCAGGCACTCCACGAGCCGGCGCAGCACGAGGTCGCGGTTGGACTCCAGGACCATGTCGATGAAGTCGATGACGATGATCCCGCCGATGTCCCGCAGCCGCAGCTGCCGGACGATCTCCTCCGCGGCCTCGAGGTTGTTGCGGGTGACCGTCTCCTCGAGCGTGCCGCCGGCCCCGGTGAACTTGCCGGTGTTGACGTCGATGACGTGCATCGCCTCGGTGGGGTCGATGACCAGCGAACCGCCCGAGGGCAGCCACACCTTGCGGCCCAGCGCCTTGGCGAGCTGCTCGTCGATCCGGTGGGCCTCGAAGACGTCCCGGTCGCCCTCCCACCGCTCGAGCCGGTCGGCGAGGTCGGGAGCGACGTCGGCCACGTACCCGTGCACGGCCTCCCACGCCGCCTCGCCGGAGACGACGACCTTCGTGAAGTCCTCGTTGAAGACGTCGCGCACGACGCGGACCGTCAGGTCGGGTTCACCGTGCAGCAGCAGGGGGGCGTTCTTGCTGGTCGACTTCGCCTGGATGGCCTCCCAGGTCGCCTGCAGGCGCTGCACGTCGGCGCGCAGCTCCTCCTCGGCGACCCCCTCGGCGGCCGTGCGCACGATGACGCCCGCTCCGGCGGGCACGACCTCCTTGAGCACCTTCTTCAGGCGCGCGCGCTCGGTGTCGGGCAGCTTGCGCGAGATGCCCGTCATCGACCCGCGGGGGACGTAGACGAGGTAGCGGCCGGGCAGCGAGATCTGGCTGGTCAACCGGGCACCCTTGTGCCCCACCGGGTCCTTGGTGACCTGCACGAGGACGGGGTCGCCGGACTTCAGCGCCGCCTCGATGCGCCGCGGCTGGCCCTCGAGCCCGGCCGCGTCCCAGTTGACCTCACCGGCGTACAGGACGGCGTTGCGGCCCTTGCCGACGTCGACGAAGGCGGCCTCCATGCTGGGCAGCACGTTCTGGACCCGGCCGAGGTAGACGTTGCCGACCATCGTCGTCTGCGCCTGCTTGGCGCCGTAGTGCTCGACGAGGATCCCGTCCTCGAGGACCCCGATCTGCGTCCGGTCGTCCTCCTGGCGCACGACCATGACGCGTTCGACGGCCTCGCGGCGGGCCAGGAACTCGGCCTCGGTGAGGATGGCGCGCTTGCGGCCCTGCTCACGCCCCTCGCGACGGCGCTGCTTCTTGGCCTCCAGGCGCGTCGAGCCGCGCAGCGCGGTGATCTCGTCCTCGCCGGTGCCCCGGGAGGCGGACCGGCGCGGTTCGCGGACCCGGGTGACGGTGTTCGGCGGGTCGTCCGGCGAGGCGTCCTCCCCGTCCGCGGACCCGGCGCGGCGGCGACGGCGACGGCGGCGGCGGGACGAGCCCGACGACTCCTCCCCGTCCTCGGACTCCTCGCCCGCGTCCCCGTCGGTGTCCTCGTCGGTGTCCTCGTCGGCCGGCTCGGCCCCGGTGTCCCGGGCGCCGGTCTCCTCGTCGTCGTCCGAGCCCTCGGCGTCGTCGGCGTCGTCGCGGGTGCGGCTGCGCCGGCCACGACCGCCGCGGCGGCGGCGGCGGCGCGGTGCGCCGCTGTCGTCGTCGGACTCGTCGTCCTGAGCGTCCTGGCCGTCCTCGTCCACCGCCTGGTCGGCGGTCTCGTCGAGGTCCTCCTCGAAGGCGTCCTCGTCGGGGCGGTCCGAGCCGCCGTCGGTGGAGCCGGGCCGGCGGAAGGACTCGAAGTCCAGCGTGTCCTGGTCCTCGCCCGGGGGCGGGCCCGCGGGCGCCGACGCGCGGCGCGAGCGGCGCGGGGAGGTCTCCCGCGCGGAGGTCTCGGCGTCGGGGGCCTGGAAGAACAGGGCGGTCGCGCGCGCCGCGGCGTCGGTGGCCCGCTCGGTCTCGGGTTCGCGGCGACGACGGCCGCCGCGCCGGGCCAGCCCGGCGGCCCGCAGCAGCACCGGGTCGTCCATCAGGTCGTCGGTGTCGTCGGCTTCAGTGGCGGCGTCGGCGTCGGCGTCGGCGGTGGGCTCCTGCCCGGCCGGAGCGGCGGCGTCCACCGACGGCTCGAGCACGGGGGCCTCCTCCACCGGGACGTCCTCGGCGACGGCGGCGACGGCGGCGGGCTCGGCGGCCGCGACCTCCTCGACGGCGGCGGGCTCGGCGGCCGCGACCTCCTCGACGGCTGCGGGCACCACCGGGTCGGCGACGACCTCGGGGGCAGCGGCGACCTCGGGGGCAGCGGCGGGGGCGGCGGCGGTCTTGCGGGCTCGGCGGCGGCGGGCCGGCGCCGGGGCGGTCACCTCCCCGACCTCCTCGACGGCCGGTCCGCCCACCGGGGCGACGCGCTGCTCGGTCGGGGTCTCGGCGGCCGGCGCGGCGGGAGAGGTCTCCAGGACCGGCTCGGGGGCGTGCTCGGGCGTGGTCACCTTGCGGGTGGCCCGGCGCGCCCGGCGGCGCGGCGCCTCGGGGGCGGGTTCCTCCCCGGCCGCCGGGGTGGGGGCCGCGGTGGCGTCGGGCGTCGTGCGGGCCGTCGCGGCGGCGTCGGCGGCCGTCGCGGTGACGGCCTCGGGGGACGCAGCCGCGTCGGTGGTCTCGACCGGCGCGGCGGTGGCCGCCGGTGCCGTCGTGACGACGGGCTCGGCGTGCGCGGGCGCCCCGGCGGGGCGGCTGGCCGCCCGGCGGCGGCGGGGCCGCGTCGGCGCGCTCCCGGCGTCGGCGCCGGTGCCGTTCACGGGTGCTGCGGTGTTCTCTTCCGGGGTCGTGGTCACGGGTCGCTCCGTTGGGCCCGCAGCGCCCGCTCCACCGGTGAACCCCGCGGACGCTCGGGCGTCCTCGTCGGAATCGTCGGGCGGGTCGTCCCGCACCCGACGGAAGTCCTCGCTGCACCGGAGGGGTTCGCGCGGCGCGTGCTCCCCCCGGGCCGCCGGCGGTCGTCGTCCGGCGAACGGGCACGGGGCGCCTGCGAGGCCCTTCCACTGGACCGCGGCGCTGCCCGGGACCCGCGCGCTGGGCGGCGGTCTCGACGGCGGGCCGGGCGCCCGGTGTCGGGGAACGCTCGGCCACGCTCAGTGTCGCACAAGGGCCGCCGGGACGACCGGCCGCGCCGGGTCGCGGGTCGTCACCGCCAGCCCGGCGCCGGGCGAGGCGCGAGGCGCGGCGCGATCGGTCCCCGGCCGCCCCCGGTGTCCGCTACGCTGCGACCAACACCATCCAGAGTGGCCGAGAGACCTGGCTCGTTGACGCCACAGCAACCACCGCGCGAGCGGCAGGTGCTCCCGCCAGGGGCGATGGAGGACTCGCAGTGGACAGCTGTACCCAGCCCCGACCCGGCACGCGGCTCACCCGCCGCTACCACGTCGACCTCGGTCGCACGGCCTCGATGGCCTGTCGCCCGGCCCGGTCGACGCACGCCCTGCGTCCGGGGACGCCGCGCGCGGTCTGACCGACCCGCACGCCCTCCCCCACGGTCCTCAGGCGAGCGCGCCGCTTCCCGCGCGCACCCACGACGGACGACGATCGTCCGCCCACCCCCACGGAGCACACCCATGTCCGCGCCCCTGCGCACCTCCTCCCCGGCGAGCACCCAGCGCCTGATCGCCTCCCGCCGCCGTGTCCTGTCCGGCGCCCTGGGCGTCGGCGCGCTGGCCGCGACCGGCACCCTGGCCGCCTGCGGCGACGGCTCGACCGGATCCGACCTGGCCGCCGGCAAGGCCGTCGACCTCAAGGGCGCCACGCTCAAGCTCATGGTCAACCAGCCCCACGTGCTGGCCTTCACGGACCTGCTGGGCAAGAAGTTCGAGCAGGAGTTCGGGGGCAAGGTCGAGGTCACCGCGATCCCCTACGACCAGCTGACGAGCAAGCAGATCCTGGACGTGCAGGGCGGCGACGGCGAGTTCGACGTCTTCGACTACTTCTACTTCGGCCTCGGCGAGCTCGTGGACGCCGGCGCCCTCGTCGACCTGACGAAGTGGATCGACGCCAACGACGACATCCGCACGGACGACTTCCTGCCGTCCATCTACGACCCGTACACGCTCATCGACGGCAAGCGCTACGGCCTGCCCTTCGACGGCGACACCCACGTCCTCTACTACAACGCCGAGGTCTTCCAGAAGTACGGCGTCGAGCCGCCGAAGACCTGGGACGACTACGACGCGGCCGCCGAGAAGATCACGAAGGACTCCGGCGGGAGCGTGTACGGCGCGATCGTCGAGGGCCAGCAGGTCCCGATGATCCTGGGCTGCTCCTTCATCAACCGCCTCGCCGGCTACGGCGGCACGCTCGTCGACGGCGACGGCGGGGCCGCGTTCAACGGCGAGGAGGGGCTCGCGGCGCTGCAGCACCTCATCGACGTCGCCCCCCACGCCCTGCCGACGCCCCTGCAGACCGGCTTCGACCAGGCCAACTCGGCGTTCCTGTCCGGTCAGGGCGCCATGCTCGACACCTGGACCGACCTGGGCCTGAAGGCGCAGGACCCGGCCAGCTCGAAGATCGTCGACAAGTGGGGCGTCGTGACGCTGCCCGTCGGGGGGAAGAACACCAAGCCCCGCACCGCGCTCGACGCCGGGTTCGGCCTGGGCGTCTCCACGGCAGGCAAGCAGCAGGACAAGGCCGCCGCCTTCGTGAAGTGGGCGACGAACGAGGAGAACAACTTCCTGCTGGCCTCCACGGCGGGCTCGGGCATCGACCCGGCGCGCAAGACGGTCCTCGACTCCGCCGACTACGCCAAGGCCGCGGGCATCGCGACCGAGACGATCCGCGAGGGCCTCGACGGCGACCCGCTGGCCTGGCCGTCGCAGCAGGGCGCGCCGAAAGCCCTGCAGGACCTCGTCGACCAGCTCGCGCTGGCGATCCAGGGCAAGACCGAGCCGCAGGCCGCGCTCGACGAGGCCGCGAAGAGCTGGGAGAAGACGCTCGGATGAGTCAGCTCCTCGACGAACGCCGGACCCTGCCGCGCCAGCGCGACGCCGTCGCCCGGCGGGCGGTGCCGGGCCGGCACCGCCCCGGGCACGTGTCCACGTGGCTGGCGGCACCGAGCCTGGCCGGGCTCGCGCTCATGCTCGTCTACCCCACGGTGTTCGTCGTGGCGCTGGCGGTCACGAAGTCCTCGCTGGCCCGGCCTCTACAGCGCTTCACGGGCACCGACAACGTCGTGGACGCCTGGCAGTCGCTGGCCTTCGCCGGCTCCCTGGTGCGTTCGGTGGTGTTCGCCGTCCTCGCCGCCGTGCTGGCGACGGTGCTCGGCGTCGCCCTCGCGCTGCTGCTGCACGCCCGGGGGACGCGCTTCGGGGTCGTCGGCACGATCCTGCTCCTGCCGCTGGTCACCCCGCCCGTCATGGTCGGGGTGGCCTGGAAGCTCATGCTCGCCCCGGTCGGCGGCGCGTTCGGCGGGTTGTTCTCCGCGCTGGGTTTCCCGGGGGCCAACCCGCTGGGCGACAGCGTGGGCGCGTTCGGGGCGCTCGTCGTCATGCACGTGTGGCAGTGGACGCCGCTGGTGACGCTGCTGGTCTTCGCCGCGCTCCTGGGGGTTCCCGAGGAACTGCGGGAGGCGGCGGCGCTGGACGGGGCGGGCAGCCTGCGCGCGTTCACGAACGTGGTGTGGCCCGTGATCGCCCCGAACGTGTGGTCGGTGCTGCTGCTGGAACTCGTCATCGGCCTGAAGGTCTTCGACCTGGTGACGGTCGTGACCCAGGGCGGACCGGGGGTGTCGACCATCGTCAGCAGCTTCGAGATCTTCCGGACGGGCATGCGCGGCAGCTACGAGATCGGCACGGCGGCCGCGGAGACGTTGGTCTTCGGGCTCGTCGTGGGGGTCCTGACCACCGTCGTCACGCTGCTGCGGGCGCGCGCCGTGAAGGCGGACCAGTGAGCGAGGAGGTTCAGTGAACACCGTGATCCTGCGCCGCGGCGGCGTGCGCGTCGCCCTGGCCGCCGTGGCGTTCGTGGCCCTGCTGCCGCTGCTGTTCCTCGTCTCGCTGTCGCTGCGCAGCGTCGACGACATCGCCAACGGCGGCTGGCTGCCCAGCGCGTTCGTGTGGTCGAACTTCTCCAAGGCCTTCTCGACGGTCCCGCTGTCGACGATGCTGGCGAACTCCTGGGTCGTCGCGATCGGCGCGACGGTCCTCACCTCGATCGTCGCCGTGCCCGCGGCGTACGTGACGGCGCGCGCCGGTCAGCGCGGGGAACGCCTGCAGACGGTGCTGCTCGCCAGCTACTGCGCACCGCCGATCGTCGCGGTGCTGCCGCTGTACTACCTGCTCAAGCAGGCCGACCTGACGAACTCGGCGCTCGGTCTGATCCTGGTCAACGGGCTGGCGAACGTCCCCGTCGCGGTGTGGCTGCTCGACGGTTTCGTGCGCCGCGTCCCGATCGAGGTCGAGGAGGCCGGCTGGGTCGACGGGCTGTCGACGACCGGCGGTCTGCGCCGCATCGTCCTGCCCCTGCTGGCCCCCGGCCTGGTCGCGGCGCTGCTGATCTGCCTGTTCCTGTCCTACAACGAGTTCCTGTTCGCGGTGTCCTTCTCGCAGAGCACGACCAGCCAGACCCTGCCGGTCGGGTTGTCGCTGTTCCAGGGCGACCGCACCGTGCAGTTCGGCCAGCAGGCCGCCGCCTCGCTCGTCGGGATCGTCCCGATGTACGTGCTCGCGGTCGTGGCGCAGAAGTGGCTCGTCGGCGGACTGTCCGCCGGGGCCGTCAAGTGAGGGAGCCAGAAGTGTCCGACCGCCGAGTGCATCTCAACGCCTTCGACATGACGTGCGTCGGGCACCAGTCCCCCGGCCTGTGGCGCCACCCGGACGACCAGTCCCACCGGTTCGACGACATCCGGTACTGGACCGAGCTGGCGAAGCTGCTCGAACGCGGCAAGTTCGACTCCCTGTTCATCGCCGACGTCCTGGGGATCTACGACGTCTACCAGGGCGGCCCGGAGACGGCCCTGCGCGAGTCCACGCAGGTCCCGGTCGGCGATCCGATGCTCGCGGTCTCGGCCATGGGCGCGGTCACCGAGCACCTCGGGTTCGGGGTCACGGTCTCGCTGACCTACGAGCAGCCGTACTCTTTCGCGCGCAAGATGGCGACGCTGGACCACTACACGAACGGCCGGGTCGGCTGGAACGTCGTGACGTCCTACCTGGAGTCGGCGGCGAAGAACCTGGGCCTGGCGACCCAGATCTCGCACGACGACCGCTACGAGCTCGGCGAGGAGTTCATGGAGGTCGTCTACAAGCTGTGGGAGGGCTCCTGGGAGGACGACGCCGTCGTCCGCGACGCCGAGGCGGGGGTGTACACCGACCCGGCGAAGGTCCACCCGATCGAGCACCACGGCCGGTTCTTCGACGTCCCCGGCATCGGCCTGACCGCCCCGTCGCCGCAGCGCACCCCGGTCATCTTCCAGGCCGGCGCCTCCCCCCGCGGGATCGGTTTCGCCGCCCGCCACGGGGAGGCGATCTTCAACACCGCCACCCGCCCGGAGGTCATGCGCCCCTGGGTGGACAGGCTGCGCGCGCAGGCCGCCGAGGCCGGGCGCGACCCGCGCAGCGTGAAGGTGTTCACGCTCGTGACGATCATCACCGCCCCCACCGACGAGGAGGCGCGGGCCAAGCACGCCGAGTACGCGAAGCTCGTCAGCTACGACGGGGCGCTGAACCTCTACGGCGGCTGGAGCGGGCTGGACCTGTCCAGCTACCCGCCGGACGAACCGCTGGAGTACGCCGAGACGCAGGCCGTCCGCAGCGCCGTGGAGGCGTTCTCCACGGCCGACCCGGACCGCCGCTGGACCCCGCGCGACATCGCGAACTGGGTGGGCATCGGCGGCATGGGCGCGGTGATCGTCGGCTCCCCCGCGACGGTGGCGGACGAGCTGCAGCGCTGGATGGAGGTCGGCGACGTGGACGGGTTCAACTGCGCGTACGCCATCACCCCCGGCACGTTCGAGGACATCGTCGAGCTCGTCGTCCCCGAGCTGCAGCGCCGTGGCGTCTACCCCAGCGAGTACGAGGGCGAGACGTTGCGGGAGACCATCTACGGCAAGGGGCAGGTCCACGTGCGCGACGACCACCCCGCCGCCCGCCACAAGCGGGTGAACCGGTGAGCGCCCCCACCAGCGCTCCCGCGAGCGCCCCCACGAGCGCCCCCACGAGTGCCCACGTCATCGCCGACGCCGCGGAGGCCCTGGCCGTCGCGAAGCGGTTCGGCGCGCAGCTGGCCGAGGGCGACGCCGAGCGCGACGCCGAACGCCGCCTGCCGCACGCCGAGGTCGCCGCGCTCGCCGCGTCGGGCCTGCTCGGTCTGACGGTCCCGCGGTCCTTCGGCGGTGCCGGCCTGGGCGCGCGGGACCTGGGCGAGGTGTTCGTCGAACTGGCCGAGGGCGACTCCAGCGTCGGGCAGGTCCCGCAGAACCACTACTTCTTCGTCGACGTCGTGCACCACGTGGGGACGCTGGAGCAGCAGCGGTTCTTCTACGGCGAGGTCCTCGCCGGCCGGCACTTCGCGAACGCGCTGTCCGAGCGCGGGTCGAAGACGGCGTGGGAGTACGACATCCGCTTCGAGCGGCAGCCCGACGGCCGCTACCTCGTCGACGGGGTCAAGCACTACGGCACCGGGACCCCCTTCGCGCCGTGGATCCCGATCTACGCCACGGACCGCTCCGAGGACCCCGACGGCCGCCTCGTCGCGGCCTGGGTGGAGGCCTCCGACCCCGGGGTCACGGTCCAGGACGACTGGATCGGCATGGGCCAGCGCACGACCGGGTCGGGCACGGTCCGGTTCGAGGGCGTCCTCGTCGACGCCGACCGCGTCATGCCCGCGGGGCGGATGTTCGAGCAGGCCGAGACGTTCGGCGCGTTCGGGAACTTCCTGCACGCCGCGATCGACGTCGGGATCGCCTGGGCCGCGCTGCGCGACGCGACCGAGCTGGTGCGGACCGTGGCCCGGCCGTGGCCGGAGTTCGGCGCGCCCAGCGCCGCGCAGGACCCGCTGATCACTCAGGAGGTCGGTGACCTCGTGCTGCGCACCCGGGCCGCGCACGCCCTGCTGCGCGAGGCCGGGGCGGCGATCGACGCCGCCCGCGCCGACCTCACGGAGGAGTCCGCCGGCGAGGCGTCCCTGGCCGTCGCCGCCGCGCGCGCCGCGGCGGACACCGCCGCGGTGTCGGTGTCCTCGGACGTGTTCGCGCTGGTCGGCACCCGCTCGGCGGCCAAGCCGCTGAACCTGGACCGGCACTGGCGCAACGCCCGCACGCACACCCTGCACGACCCCCGCCGCTCGAAGCTGCAGCACCTCGGCCGGCACGCCCTGCTCGACGTCTACCCGCCCGCCAACGGCTGGGTGTGAGGAGAAACCGTGACCACCCGTGAACAGGTCCTCGACGCCGCCCGCGACGTCGCGAACCACCTCGCCCTCGACGCGCTCGAGCGCGACCGCGCCAACGCCGAACCGTTCACCGAGGCCGAGCTGCTGCGCAAGGCCGGGCTGCCCAGCGTCCTGCTGCCCGCCTCGATCGGCGGCGCGGGCCTGCCGTGGTCGGTGGCGCTGGAGGTCGTGCGCGAGATCGCCCGCACCGACGGTTCCATCGCCCAGCTCATCGCCTACCACTACGTCAACGCGCACAACCTCGTGTGGGTGGCCGACGACGCGGGCCGCGCCCGCTGGGGCGTGCCGAGCGTGGCGAACCAGTGGCTGTGGGGCGACTCGGTGAACCCGGTCGACCCGGACCTGCGGCTGGCGCGGGACGGGGAGGACTGGGTCCTGTCCGGGACGAAGAACTTCTCGACCGGCGCGAGCGTCGGCGACGTCACCCTCGTCGGCGGGCTCACCGACGACGGCCGGGACCTGCTCGTCCTCGTGCCGCGCGAGACCCCCGGCTTCGTCAAGGGCGGTGACTGGGACAACCTCGGCCAGCGGCTGTCGGCGTCGGGGTCGGTGCGCTTCGACGACGTCCGGATCACCCCGGACGCGGTCCTCGGGTCGGCGTCGTCCAGCGGGGCGTTCGGCTCGCTCGTGACGCCCTCGATCCAGGCCGCGTTCGGCCACTTCTACCTCGGCGTCACGCGCGGTGCGCTCGAGGCGGCCTCGGAGTACACGCGCACGACGTCGCGGCCGTGGCTGCTGTCGGACGTCGAGAAGGCCGTCGAGGACCCCTACGTGCTCGCCACGTACGGCCGGCTCGTGGCGCGGCTGCGGGCAGCCGAAGCCCTGGGCCGCAGCGTCGGTGAGTCGCTGTCGCAGGCGCACGCCCGCGGCGCGGACCTCACCTGGGCCGAGCGCGGAGAGGTCGCCGAGGAGATCGCCGCCCTCAAGGTCGTGTCGTCGGACCTGGCGGTCGAGGCGACGTCGGCGATCTACGAGGTCACCGGCGCACGGGCGACGGCGAACAAGCACGGGTTCGACCGGTTCTGGCGCAACGTGCGCACGCACACCCTGCACGACCCGGTGCAGTACAAGGCCCGCGAGGTCGGGAACCACTTCCTCACGGGTGCCCACCCGGACTTCACCCTGTACACCTGACCTCGGGACACCCGGTGCGCCGCCCCGGCGCACCGGGTCCCGCCCGACCGTCCCCGACCCCAGGTGTTCCCGTGTCCCGCTCCGCACCGTCCACCCCGGACGGGTCCGCTCCTCCCCCCGCCCGCCCGCGCGGGCGGTGGCGCCGCTCCGCCCTGGCCCGGGCCGTCCTCGACCGCCGGGGCGCGACGGTCGGCGCCGTGCTCGTCCTCGCGCTCGTGCTGCTGGCCCTGCTGGCCCCGCTGATCAGCCGCCTCACGGGCCAGACCCCCTACGGCTACCACCCCGACGCCCTCGACCCCGCCTCCGGGCTGCCGGCCGGTGCGCTCGGCGGGGTCAGCGGCACGCACTGGTTCGGCGTGGAGCCGCTGACCGGCCGCGACCTGTTCGCGATCGTCGCCCACGGGGCCCGCACCTCCTTCCTCATCGGGGTGCTCGCCACCGTCGTCGCCGTCGTCCTGGGCGTCGTCCTGGGCGCCAGCGCCGGGTACCTGGGCGGCTGGTGGGACCGGGTGGTCGGCTGGACCGGGGACGTGATCTTCGGCTTCCCCTACCTGGTGTTCATGGTCGCCCTCGGCGCCGTGGCCCCGCCGTCGATCCCGCGCACGCTGCTGCTGGTCGTCGTCATCGGCTTCTTCGGCTGGCCGCGGGTGGCGCGCGTGGTGCGCTCGGCGACGCTGGGGGTGGCCCGGCGCGACTTCGTGCGCGCCTCCCAGGTCATGGGGTCCCCGACGTGGCGGACGCTGACCCGGCGGGTCCTGCCGAACCTCTGGGGACCCGTCGTGGTGATCGCGACGCTGTCCATCCCCGAGCGCATCGGGCTGGAGGCGGCGCTGTCGTTCCTCGGCGTCGGGGTGCCGCCGCCGACGCCGAGCTGGGGCCGCTCGATCTCCGACGCCATCGGCTGGGTGCAGACCGACCCGATGTTCCTCGTCTTCCCCGGCCTGGCGCTGTTCGCCGCGACCCTGGCGTTCAACCTCGTCGGGGACGGGCTGCGGGACGTGCTCGACCCCCGCACGGCCCGGGAGGGGGCGCACTGATGGCCACCCTGCGCTACGCCCTGACCCGCGTCCTGAGCGGCCTGGGGGTCCTGCTGGTCGTCGCGTTCGTGACGTTCGCGGTCTTCTACCTGCTGCCCTCGGACCCCGCGCAGCTGTCCTGCGGGCGGCCCTGCACCCCCGAGAGCCTGGCCCTGGCGAAGGGGTTCATGGGGCTGGACCACCCCTGGTACCAGCAGTTCGTCGAGTTCGTCACCGGCATCGTGACCGGGCGCACCTTCGGCTCGGGGGCGACGGCCGTCGTCTGCCCGGCGCCCTGCTTCGGGTACTCCTTCCAGCAGACCGCGCCCGTGGCCTCCCTCATCGCCGACCGGCTGCCGGTCACCGTGTCCCTGGCCCTGGGCGCGGCCGTCCTGTGGCTGGTGGTCGGCGTGGCCCTGGGCGTGGTCGCCGCCCTGCGCCGGGGACGGGCCGCCGACCACGTGCTGAGCGGGCTGTCGGTCATCGGGGTCTCCGCACCGGTCTACCTGCTGGGCCTGCTGGGGATCCTGCTCCTGGGCTTCACCCTCGACGTGGTCCCCGTCAGCGGCTACGTGCCGCTGAGCAGCTCACCGCTGGACTGGGCCTGGCACCTGGCGCTGCCGTGGGCCGTGCTGGCCTGCATCAACGGCGCCGTCTACGTCCGGCTGGCGCGCGGCCAGATGCTGGAGGTCCTGTCCGAGGACTACATCCGCACCGCCCGCGCCAAGGGACTGCCCGAACGGACCGTCGTCGGCAAGCACGCCCTGCGCAACGTGACCCTGCCCCTGGTCACCCTGTTCGGCCTCGACCTGGGCGGTCTGCTCGGCGGGGCCGTCATCACCGAGAAGACCTTCGGAATGCCAGGGGTCGGAAGTCTGCTGCTGGATGCGGTGGGTCAGCTCGACCTGCCGCTGCTCCTGGGCACGACCCTGTTCGCCGCGGTCCTCATCGTCCTGGCGAACATCGTCGTCGACCTCGTCTACGGACTCCTGGACCCGCGGGCGCGCATCGCCTGAGGGTCCCGTCCCGCTCCACCCGTCCAACCGTTCGAGAGGTACCACCGTGGTCTCCAAGTCCCCCGCCCCGCTCCTGACCCGCCGCACGGTCCTGGCCGGCTCCGTGCTCGCCGGGCTCGGCGCGACGTCCTTCCTCGCCGCCTGCGGGGCCAACGAGCGGCAGGGCTCGAGCTCGGGGCAGGGTTCCTCCTCCGCCCCCGCCAAGGGCGGGACGCTGACCGTCCTGGTCTCCTCGACGGCCACGAACTTCGACCCCGCCAAGAGCCAGAGCCTGGCGATCACGTCCCTGGGCCTGGTGCACCGCCGCCTGACGGCGTGGAAGGTGGAGTCCGGGAAGCCGGCCCAGCTCGTCCCGGACCTGGCCACCGACGTCGGCTCCACCAGCGACGACGGCACCACGTGGACGTTCACCCTCAAGGACGGGCTGACGTTCTCCGACGGGTCCCCGATCCGTGCGGCCGACGTGAAGTGGGGCCTGGAGCGCTCGTTCGCGGCGTCCTTCAGCGGCGGCCTGACCTACCACAAGGACCTGCTGGCGGGCGCCGCCGGCTACGCCGGGCCGTTCGAGGGCGCCCACCTGGACTCCATCGCCGCCCCCGACGACAAGACCCTCGTCTTCACCCTGGCCCGCCCCTACGGCGACTGGGGCTGGGTGGCAAGCACCCCGGCGTTCGCCCCCGTGCCCGAGGGCAAGGGGGCCGAGGCGGACTACGGCCTGAAGCCGGTCTCGTCCGGCCCCTACGTGCTCTCGACCGTCCAGCAGGGCGTGAAGCTGGAACTGACCCGCAACGAGCACTGGGACGCGAAGACCGACGACGTGCGACCCGCGCTGCCCGACACCGTCGTGTTCTCCCTCGGGCAGGCCACCGACGTCGTCTCCCAGCGCCTGGCCGCGGACTCGGCCGCCGACCAGTCCGCCTTCGGCGCCGGGTTCGTCTCCCCCGCCCAGCTCGTCCAGGTCGCCAACAACCCCGCCGCCAAGGACCGCCTCGTCACCTCGCAGTCCGGGGCGCTGGCCTTCCTGTCCCTCAACACCCGCCGCGGCGCGCTGCAGGACGCGGGCGTCCGCAAGGCGTTCCAGTACGCCGTCGACAAGTCGGCCTTCCAGGTCGCCACCGCCGGCACCGCCGCGCTGGCCGGGGAGATCGCCACCACCCTCATCACCGACGGCATCGCGGGCCGGGAGGAGTTCGACCTCTACCCGACCGAGAAGACCGGGGACCCGGCCAAGGCGAAGGAACTGCTGGCCCAGGCCGGTCACCCCGACGGCCTGAGCGGGCTGACCCTGCTGGTCAGCCAGTCCAACAACGGCCCGGCCCAGGCGCAGGCGATCCAGGCGTCGCTGGCGAAGGCCGGCATCACCGTCACCCTGCAGGTCCTCGACGAGGACGCCTACTACGCGGCCATCAACACCGTGAACGCCCAGGAGTACGACCTGGCGCTGGCGTCCTGGCAGCCGGACTTCCCCAGCGCCAACGCGAACCTGCAGCCGCTGTTCGCCACCTCCGCGATCGGCGACGGGGGCTACAACTCGGCGCGCTACTCCAACCCGGCCGTCGACGCGGCCATCGCCACCGCCCAGGCCACCGTCGACACCGACGCCGCCGCGAAGGCGTGGGTCGCGGTCGACAAGGCTGTCATGGCCGACTCCCCCGTCGTGCCGCTCATCTACACGCGCAACTCGTTCCTGCGCGGCTCGAAGGTGACGAACTTCTTCATCGGTGCCTTCCCCGCGTACCCGAACTACCTCGCGGTGGGTGTCAGCTCGTGAGCGAGGCCCGGACCGGCACCCCGCACGACGGCGCACCGCTGCTGTCCGTGGAGGACCTCACCGTCACCTTCGGCGCCGGGGGCTCCGCGACGCACGCCGTGCGCGGTGCGTCCTGGCAGCTGCGCCGCGGTGAGGTGCTGGCCGTCGTCGGGGAGTCCGGTTCGGGCAAGAGCGTGACCGCCACGTCGCTGCTGGGGCTGCTGCCGCCGACCGCCGAGGTCGGCGGCCGGGCCGTCCTCGACGGCCACGGAGACCTGCTGACCCTGGGCCCCGAGGCGCTGCGCCGGCTGCGCGGCGGGACCGTGTCCATGGTCTTCCAGGACCCCATGAGCGCCCTGAACCCCGTCCTGCGGATCGGGGACCAGCTCGCCGAGGCGGTTCGGGTCCACTCCGGCGCCGGGCGCGCGGCCGCGCGCGCCCGGGCCCTGGAGCTGCTGCGGACCGTCGCCTTGCCCGACCCCGAGCGCCGGCTGCGCTCCTACCCGCACGAGCTGTCCGGGGGGCAGCTGCAGCGCGTCGTCATCGCCATGGCGCTCGCGAACGAGCCCGCCGTGGTGATCGCCGACGAGCCGACCACGGCGCTGGACGTGACCGTGCAGGCCGACGTCCTGGACCTGCTGCGGGAACTGACGGTGCGGCGCGGGACGTCGGTGCTGCTCATCACGCACGACATGGGCGTGGTCGCCGACCTCGCCGACCGGGTCGTCGTCATGCGCGAGGGCCTCGTCGTGGAGACGGGCCCGGTGCGCGACGTGCTGCGGGCCCCGCAGGCGCAGTACACCCGGGACCTGCTGGCCGCGGTGCCCCGGCTGCCCGAACCTGAGCTGGGCGAGGCGGCGGAGGGGGTCTCCCGGCCCGGTGCCCACCCCGCCCCCGAGGGCACGGCGGTCCTGGACGTGCGCGGACTGAGCGTCGTCTACGGCGCCCGGTGGGGCAGTCCCGGCCTGCGGGCGCTGGACGGGGTGGACCTGCACGTGGCCCCCGGGGAGGTGCTGGGGCTGGTCGGTGAGTCCGGCTCCGGCAAGAGCACCCTGGCCGGGGTGGTGAACGGCCTGGTGCGGCCCAGCGCCGGGACCGTCCGCGTCGGCGGGCAGGACCCCTCGGCGCTGCGCGGGGCGGCGCTGCGGTCCCTGCGCGCCCGGGTCGGGGTCGTCTTCCAGAACCCCTACTCCTCGCTGGACCCGCGGGCGGTCGTGGCCGACTCCGTCGCCGAACCGCTGCTGCTGCACACGTCGCTGGACGCGGCCGCGGTGCGGGCCCGCGTCGCCGCGCTGCTGGACTCCGTGGCGCTGCCGGCCGGCAGCGCCGACCGCTACCCGCACGAGCTGTCCGGCGGTCAGCGCCAGCGCGTCGCCATCGCCCGGGCGGTGGCCCTGGAACCGGACCTGCTCATCGCCGACGAGCCCACCAGCGCCCTCGACGTGTCCGTGCAGGCCCGCATCCTGGACCTGCTGGCCGAGCTGCGGGGACGGCTGGGGTTCGCGAGCCTGTTCATCAGCCACGACCTGGCCGTCGTGGGGCAGGTCGCCGACCGCGTCGCGGTCCTGCACCGGGGCCGGCTCGTCGAGCAGGGCCCGGCCGCGGACGTGCTGACCCGGCCGGTGGACCCGTACACGCGGCGACTGGTCGCCGCCGCGCCCGTCACCGACCCCGACGAGCAGCAGCGGCGCCGCACGGCCTGGCGGGCGCTGGCCTCCTGAGCCGGCGGACCCCACCCGGGCTCAAGGCACACCTCGCACCCTCGGAAGGGCCCACCGGGGGCACGAGGTGTGCCTCGCGCGGTCTCAGGGGGTGTGCCGCAGCAGCACCGCGCCGTGCGGGTCGATCCGCAGCGGGATCGCGGTGCTGCCGGGGGCGACACCGCGGGTCTCGTCGCGCTGCGCCGTCACCGGCACCGTCGCGACGGGTTCGCCCGTCCACAGGTCGGTGACCGTCCCCAGCCGCCCCGGCAGGTCCACGTCGCGGCTGTCCAGGGCGACGTCCAGCGGTTCGTCGCCGAGGTTGAACGCGGCGACGTGGCCACCGTCGGCCGTCCACAGCACGAGCGGACCCTCGCGGAACACCTCCCGGCTGCCGCCGGAGTCCAGCACCCGCAGCACGTCGGGGTTGGTGAACAACGCGACCGTCGCCGGGTCGGACGACGGCAGGTCCCCGCCGATCATCAGCGGTGACCGGGCGACGACCCACAACGTGACGAGCGTGCGCCGCTCGGCCGGGGTGAGCCGGTCGTGGCGGGGTTCGCCGCGTTCGGCGCGGATCCCGATGCGCCCCAGGGGCAGCATGTCGCCGTCGGGCCAGCCGTCCGGGCCGGCGTGCGGGGCCCAGCGCGCGAACCGGGCGAAGTTCGCCTCCACGTCCGCCCACCGGTCCCACAGGTCGTCGCAGACGCGCCACATCGTGGCGTGCTCGCGCAGGTGCTCCAGCCGTGACAGCGACAGGTCCCGGCCCGGGGACAGGCTGAGCGCGATGTCGCGGCCCGAGCGCCGGATCGCCTCGGCGAAGGCCTCGATCTCCTGCGCCTGGTACGGCCACAGCATGTCGTCGACCTTGAGGAAGTCGACGCCCCAGGACGCGTACAGCTCCAGGACGGAGTCGTAGTACTCCTGGGCTCCCGGGTGGGAGTGGTCGAGGCCGAGCATGTCGGGGTTCCACTCGCACACGTTGTCCCGGTCCACGAAGGGCGTGCTCTCGTCGACCGCGAGGCGGGGGACGCCGCGCATGACGTGGATCCCGAACTTCAGGCCCAGGGCGTGGACCTGCTCGGCCAGCGGACCGAACCCCGCTCCCCCGGCCGCGCTGGGGAACCGGCCCGGGTCGGGGACGAGCCGGCCCCGCTCGTCCAGGCACAGCGGGGCACCGGCGTTGTAGCCGTGCGCCCTGGCCGTCGGGTCGGACCAGTCGATGTCGACGACGACGGTGTCCCAGCCGAACTCCAGGAGGTGCTCGGCCAGGAACCGGGCGTTGGCGAGCACCTCCTCCTCGGTCACCGTGGTGCCGTAGCAGTCCCAGGAGTTCCAGCCCATGGGCGGGCGGCTCGTCATGCGCGCAGGTTCTCCGGGAGGCGCTCGGCGTGGGCGGTCAGCAGCTCGTCGGTCATCGCGCGGGCCTGCTCGAGGGTGAGCAGGGCCGCGGTCAGCGGGTCGAGCGCCACCGCGTGGTGGACGTTCTCGCGGTTGCCCGTCAGGGCCGCCTGCACGGCGAGGGTCTGGACGTTGACGTTGGTGCGGTTCAGCGCGGCGAGCTGCAGCGGCAGTTCCCCGATCGCGGTCGGCTGCACGCCGTTCTCGTCGACGAGGCAGGGGACCTCGACGCACGCGTCGGGGGGCAGGTTGGAGATCACGCCCACGTTGGGGACGTTGCCGTAGACGACGCTGGGGACGCCGGTGACGACGGAGTTCACGATCGAGGCCCCGTACTCGACCGACGGCTTGAGCTCGGCCTTGAGCTTGTCGAGCTGGGTGTCGATGTCGCCCTGGTCGTCGTGGTTCACGCAGATCTCGTAGTAGTCCCAGCGCTCGGGGATGTAGTGCTCGACCATCTCGGGGTTCTTGCGGAAGTACGGCAGGTACTCCGAGGCGTGGTGGCTGGACTCGGTCTCGAAGTACCCGAAGGCGTTCATGAGGGTCGTGCGGACCTGCTCGTTGCCGCCCTCGTAGGTGCTGGCGGCCTGCGCGGCCTCGGAGTGGTCACCGTCGTCACCGGCGAGCTCGGCCGCGGCCCGGCCCACGACGTGCCGGGCGTTCATGACCTCGCGCAGCCGCGGGTACAGGTCCTCGGTGCCGTGGCGGAACTTCAGGATCCAGGCCTGGTGGTTGATGCCGGCCGAGAGGTAGTTGACCTCCTCGTAGGGGACGCCGAGCGTGCGGGCCAGCATGCGCGTGGTGCCCTGGACGCTGTGGCACAGCCCGACCGTCTTCAAGCCCTTGGCGTTGAGGAACGCCGTCGCCATGGCCATCGGGTTGGCGTAGTTGATGAACACCGCGTCGGGGCAGACCTCGAGCGCGTCGGCGGCGATGACCTCGTAGGCGGGGACCGAGCGCAGGAACCGGAAGACCCCGCCGGGGCCGATCGTGTCGCCGACGGTCTGGTCGATCCCGTACCGGCGCGGGATGAGGACGTCGTCCTTGTACGCCTCCACGCCGCCGACCTGGAAGGTGATGATGACGAAGTCGGCGCCGTCGAGGGCTGCACGCCGGTCGGTCGTCTCCTCGACCTCGGCGTCGAAGCCGTGGTGGGCGACGAGCTTGCGCGCGGCGTCGGCGACCGGGCCCAGCTTCTCGGGACGCACGTCCATGAGGCACAGCCGGGCCGAGCGCAGGGCCGGGAAGCTGAGGATGTCGCCGATCAGCCGGAACGGGAAGACGAAACCACCGGCGCCGATGATGGTGATCTTGGGGCTCTGCGTCATGGCTCCACGGTAGGCGCCCGGACGCCTCCACGACCTCCGGACAACCCGGCAGACCTTCCAGTATCCTCAGGTGGTGAACATCGTCGACCCCGCCCTCTGGGTGCACCGCGGCGCCGCCCCACCCATGCGGGAGTTCCACCGGCACGACGACCTCGAGATCAACGTCGCCGTCCTGGGGTCCCTGGAGTACCTCCTGGGCGGCGAACGGGTCACCGTGCCCGAGGGGCACACCGCGATGTTCTGGGCGGCCGCGCCGCACCGGCTGATCCCCGCCGAACCGTCCGACGACAGCGACATCTGCTGGATCCACCTGCCCCTGGCCGCCGTGCTGCGCTGGTCGCTGCCCGAGGAGTTCTCGGCGCGGATCATGTCGCACGAGACCGTCGTGGTGCCCACGGCGACGGTGGGCGCCCACGTCGAGGCGCAGTTCGCCACGTGGCAGCGCGACCTCGCCACGGGCCGGCACACCGAGACCGTCCTGCTCGAGGCCAACGCGATGGTGCTGAGGATCCTGGCACACGAGGGTTCCTCGCCCGCTCCCCGGCAACGGCCCGACCTGCGGCCCGTCGCGCAGATGGCCCGGTTCACGGCCGAGAACTTCCGGCGGGCCATCTCGACCGTCGACATCGCCCGGGCGGCCAACCTCAACCCCAACTACGCGACGACGCTGTTCCGGCAGGCGACGGGCGCCACGCTCGGGGAGCAGCTGCTGCGGCACCGGATCGCCGAGGCGCAGCGGCTGCTGCTCACGACCACCATGACGACGGCGGCCGTCGCGCACGCCGCCGGGTTCGGGTCGGGGAGCAGCCTGTACGCCCACTTCTCCAAGGCGTGCGGCTGCTCCCCCGGCGCCTACCGCGCCGCCCGTTCGGTCACGTGAAGAGCGCGTCGAGCTTGCGGTTCGTCGCGGTCAGCGACGACGGCTCGGCGTTGAAGGCCATGACGTTGTCCATCGCCGACTGCATGGTCGTGGTGATCTCGGTCGACTGCAGGACCGCCGGGTAGGGGAACGTCGTGTGCTGGTCGATCTGGTCGGTGTAGGCGCTGACGTCGAGGCCCGTCTTGCCCAGCGAGGTCTTCGACGCGGCGTTGGTCGACTTCAGCGCCGGCATGACGACCCCGGCCTCGGCGACCACGCTCTGCGCCGCCTCCGACCCGAGGTAGGCCGCCCACTTCCAGGCCGCCCCCTTGACCTGCGAACTGGTGGAGATGGAGTCCGCGAGGGAGTTCTGCATGCAGGCGCGGTGACCGACCGGGCCCACCGGGGTCGGGGCGAGCCCGATCTTCACGCCCTTGAGCGTGCTGTAGGTGTTCGCCGTCCACGAGCCCTCCGAGCACATGGCGTACCGGCCGGCCTGCATCTGCTGGTCCTGCGAGCCGCCCTCGGTGAAGGACAGCGGGGGCATGAAGCCCTTGTCGATCAAGCCGCGCCACCAGGAGACGGTCTGCTGGAACCTGGGGTCGTCGTAGTAGAACTTCGTGCCCCAGGCCTTCTTGTCCATGTAGGTCCAGCCCGTCGTCATGACGAGGTAGGACCACTCGGTCTGACCGACGTACCCGCCGGAGGAGTTCAGCCCCAGGCCGTAAGTGGCGATCTTGCCCTTGTCGAACCCGGGTTCGTCCCCGCGCTTGCCGTTGCGGTCGATGGTGAGGCGGGCGATGACCTTCTCGTAGCTGCCGCCGTCGTCGGGGTTCCAGTCCAGGTTCCACAGGTCGTCACGACTCAGCCCGGCGTCGGCGACCATGTCCTCGTTGTAGTACAGGCCCACGGCGTCGAAGTCCTTGGGCAGGCCGTACCGCTTGCCGTCCGACCCGACCCACAGGTCGGCCGTCCCCGCCACGTACGCGTCGAGGTCGATCCCCGCCGCGGCGACCTGCTCGTCGATGGGGACGATGAGCCCGCGCTGGGCGAACTCCCCGTAGCGGGCCGTGTGGTTGGCGAACACGTCGGGTGCGGAGTTGCCGACGAAGGACGTGAACAGCTTGTTCCAGTAGTCGTCCCAGCCGAACTGCTCGATCTTGATCTCGATGTCCGGGTTGAGCTTCTGGAAGTCGAGGGCGCACTGCTGGTAGGCCGGCAGCTGCGCCGACTCCCAGAGCCAGTAGACGACCGTGCCGGTCTCGCCGTCGGCGCCGGGGTCGACCCCGTAGGAACCGCAACCGGCGAGCAGGGCCCCGGCACCGGCGAGCGCGCCGGCCAGGACGGATCGGCGCCCCAGGGAGCGGGCGGGAAGGTTCACGGGGGACCTCACTTGATGCCGGAGAAGCCGATGGAGTTCACGATCTTGCGGGCGAAGAGCGCGAACAGGATGACGATGGGCAGGGCCGCCAGCAGGGTCCCGGCCATGAGCCCGGCCCAGTCGGGGGTGCCCTGCGGGGTCTGGGCGCGGAAGATGCCGAGCCCGACGGTGATGACGCGGACCTTCTCGTCGCTGCCGACCAGCAGCGGCCAGAAGTACTCGCCCCAGGCCTGGATGTACTGCAGGATCGTCAGGGTCAGCAACGGCCCGGACGCCATCGGCAGGATGACCCGGAAGAACCGCCGGACCGCGCCGGCGCCGTCGATGCGCGCGGCCTCCTCGACCTCGCGGGGGATGCTGAGGAAGAACTGGCGCAGGAAGAAGATGGCGAACGGCGTCATGAAGAAGAACGGCAGGATGATCCCGGCGTAGGTGTTCAGCAGCCCGAGGTCGCGCACCAGCAGGAAGTTCGGCAGCTGCGTGAAGATCGGCGGCACCATGAGGGCGGTGAGGAATACGAAGAACACCAGGTTGCGCCCGGGCCAGCGCAGCCGCGCGAACGCGAAGGCGGCCATTGCGCCGAAGAACACCTGCCCGGCGGTGATGCACACCGAGACGATGACGGAGTTCAGCAGGTAGCGGCCGATGTCGAGGGCCGCGCCGGACCCGCCCTGCGCCTGGGCCTCGGCCGTCGTGGCCAGGCCCAGCACGCGCTTGAAGGCGCCCCAGGTGCCCTCGACGGGCAGCAGGCTCGACGGTTCGGACGACAGGGCGGCGCCGTTGGAGAACGCCGTCCGCAGCATCCAGTAGAACGGGAACAGCGTGACGAGCATGATGAGCCCGAGCACGGTCCAGGCCAGGACCCGGCCCACGCTCACGCGCCGCCGTTCGCCGGCGCCCGTCCCGTGGACCGCGACGACCTGGTCGTACGTCGTTGCCGTGGTGGCCACTTCGCCTCCTCGCGTTGTGGTGTGGGTCGCCCTCAGGCGACGTCGGACTCGTCGGCGCGCATGAGCCGCAACTGCACGAAGGCGACGGCGGCCAGGATGAGGAACAGGACGACCGAGACCGCCGAGGCGTACCCGAACCGGTAGCGCTGGAAGGCGAGGTCGAAGATGTAGTACTGGATCACCCGGGTCGCGTCGCCCGGCCCGCCGCCCGTGGTGACGGCGACGGTGTCGAAGGCCTGGAACGAGCCGATGACGGTGATGACCAGCACGAGGGCGAGGATGGGCCGCAGCAGCGGCAGGGTGATGCGCCAGAACATCTTCCACTCCGACGCGCCGTCGACCCGGCCGGCCTCGTATACGTCGTTCGGGATCATGATCATGCCGGCGAACAGCAGCAGTGCCGTGTAGCCGAGGTGGCGCCAGGTGTTGACCAGCGCGATGGTCGGGATCGCCCAGTTCTGGTCGCCGAAGAACGGGATCGCGTCCAGCCCCAGCCAGCCGAGGAACTGGTTGGTGATGCCGATCTGCGCGTCGAGCATCCAGTAGAAGACCAGCGCCACGACGACGTTGGAGATCAGGTACGGCAGCACGATGACGCTGCGGACCAGCACCGAGCGCGTCAGGCGGTGCAGCAGCACGGCGAGCAGCAGCGCGAGGACCGTCTGGGTGCCGATGTTGATGAGCACGTACTCGACGGTGACCTTCATGGCGTTGCCGAAGGTGGCGTCGCCGAACACCTCGACGTAGTTCTGCAGCCCGACCCACACCGGCCGGTTGAAGACGTCGAAGTCGGTGAAGCTGTAGTAGATCCCGCGCAGGGTGGGCCACAGGTAGAAGACCACGAAGCCGAGGAGGGCGGGGGCGACGAACGCCAGCGCGGTCAGCCGCTCGCGGCGGCTGCCGTTGCTGTCGGGGCGCAGGCCCTGTCCCCGGCTGAGCGTGAGGCCGCGGGTGCGGGCGCTGCGGCTCGTGGTGGCCATGGCGTCAGTCCTCCCGCGCGGAGGCGGCGGAGGGGGACGAGCAGCGGTCAGGGTGCACTGGATCTCCGTGGTCACGTCGTCGTGGGCCGGGCTCGGGTGTGCCCTGAGTTCTACGACAAAACACGGGCCAGCGTCAACGGGTGCCGGAAAGGAATCTACACGTGGGTGTCTCGTACGGCTCTGGCGCTCGACTTCCACCGCGGAAGTCAGCTACCGTGGCGGTGGGTCAGCTGTCGACGAGGAGGTCGTGTGAGCCTGGACTCGCCCGCGCGGCAGTCGCTGTGGACCCCCCTGACCGGGGCGGCCCACCAGATCGCCCTGGAGGTCCTGCTCGACGGGCCGCTGACGCGCAGCGAGCTGGCCCGGCGCCTGGACCTGTCCGCGGGCAGCCTCACGCGGCTGTCGAAACCGCTGCTGGACTCCGGGCTCCTCGTCGAGAGCCGCGGCGTCGGCGACCCGGTCTCCGGCCGGCTGACCCGGCCCCTGGACGTGGACGACACCACCCACCGGTTCGTCGGGGTGAAGCTGACCTCGGACACGGCCTACGCCGTCCTGACCACCCTGCGGGCGGAGGTGATCACCTCGCGGGAGGCGCCGCTGAGCGACCGCTCCCCCGCCCACGTCACCACGACGGTGGCCCGGCTCGTGCGCGAGCTCGCCGGCGCCGGTCCCGGCGAGGTCCGCGCGGTCGGGGTGGGTCTGGGGGGCCGCGTCGGCGCCGACGGCGTCGTCGACAGCGCCCGCTACCTCGGCTGGGAGGACGTCGCGTTCGGTCCGGCCCTGGAGGCCGAGCTGGGGCTGCCCGTCGTCGTCGACAACGACGTCCTGTCCCTGACGCGGGCCGAGCAGTGGTTCGGCACGGCGCGCCGGTGCCGGCACTTCGCCGTGGTCGTCGTGGGGGTGGGGATCGGGTACGGGCTCGTCGTGCACGACCAGCTCGTGGACCGCCCCGACGCCGGGGTCGGGCTGCTGGGGCACCACCCGCTCGACCCGTACGGCGGCCTGTGCCCGGAGGGTCACGTGGGCTGCGCGGAGGCGGTGCTCACCACGGGCGCGCTGACCGCGCGCGCGGGACTGGCCCTGCGCCGGCCCGTCACCGTCGAGGAGGTCCTGGACCTGGCGAGCGCCGGGGACCCGCTGGCGCGCCGGGTCGTCGACGACGCCGCACGGGCTCTGGGGACCTTCGTCGCCGCGGTCGGGAACTTCACGATGCCGGAGCGCATCGTCGTCTCGGGCGAGAACGCGCGCCTGGCCGAGGTCGGCCGGGAGGCGATGGAGGCGGCGATCGCCGCCGGCCGCAACCGGGTGGCCGAGCAGATCCCCGTCGACGTCCAGCTCACGGGGTTCGCGGAGTGGTCGCGCGGTGCGGCGGTGACGGCGATCCAGACGTTCGTCCTCGGCACGCGCCGCTGACGGACGTCCGGACCGCCGTCGGGATCAGACCCGCTCGAACAAGAGGCTGAAGCTCACGGGCGCCGCGTCCAGCCGGTAGGCCGGCAGCGCCCCCGGACCGCAGGACCCGCTGCCGATGCCCTGCTGGGCGTGGTCGAGGTGCAGCCAGACGCGTCCCTCGTCGTCGAGCGCCGAGGTGTGGGTCGCGGCGTCCAGGGTCTCGGTGCTCCACGGCCGCACCGTGACCCCGAACGGTTCCGTGGAACTGACCCGCAGCCCCCGGCCGGCGGCGTCGGTCAGTTCCGCCCACCGGACGTCGGACCGCTGGCCGTTCTCCTGGGGCCGGACGTACGGCGTCTGGAGCTCCTCCACGGCCGCCGAGAACGTGCCGACCCAGGTAGCGGTCCCGGTGTCGGGGTACGCCTCCCCCGGCCCGCGGCCGAACCACGCGAGGTTGCGCAGCTCCCGCGGCAGCGCGAACCGCAGCCCCACCCGCGGCAGCGGGGTCGTGAGCCCGCCCGGGGTCTCGGGGACGACGTCGACCGTCAGCCGGACCCCAGAACCCTCCGCCGCCCAGCGCCAGGTCGTCGAGAACCCGGTGTCGGTGCCCGCGGGGGCCGTGCGCCGCCGGACGACGACACCGTCCTCGTCCCTGACCTCCACGTCCACCGTGCGGTGGCGCAGGCGGTGCAGGCCCAGGGCCCGCCAGGCGGGTTCGAGGGGTTCGCCGTGCTCGCCGCGGTCGTTGTCGGTGGGCGCGCGCCAGACGGTGAACTCCGCCGTCTCGACGCGCTGGCCGGCCAGCCGGTGCAGCGCCCCCGTGCGGGCGTCGAGGACCGCCGGCCCCACGAGGAGGTCGGACCCCTCCCGCAGCACCGGTCCCCCTGCGGTGGCGGCGGGCGCGGTCGCGGCGGACAGCTGCACCTGCCCCCGGCCCAGGACGTGCCCGGCGGGGGCCCACGAGGTGGCCGCGGCCAGTTCGGCGGTCACCGTGAACCAGCGTTCCCCGCTGCCCGCCGCCAGGTGCGGGGTCTCCAGCAGCGTCGAGGCCCGCGGCGCCAGCTCGGGCGTCGGCAGCTCGCCGTGCGCGATCTGCACGCCGTCGTCCTCGACCGTCCAGCGCAACCGGACGTGGCTGAGGTCGACGACGTCGTGGTGGTTCGTGAGCCGCAGCCGGGGCTCTCCGGACGCGGAGTCCGGGCGCAGCCGCACCTGGGCGATGACGGCGGCGTAGTCGAGCAGCCCCGGTGAGGGCGTGCGGTCGGGGAAGACGAGTCCGTCGGCCACGAACGCCCCGTCGTGGACGGGTTCGCCGAAGTCGCCGCCGTAGGCGAAGCGCTCCCGGCCGTCCGGCCCCTGCTGCCGCAGGCCGTGGTCGATCCACTCCCAGACGAACCCGCCCATGCAGCGCTCGGAGGACTCGAAGAGGTCCTGGTACTCGACCAGACCACCGGGCCCGTTGCCCATCGCGTGCGCGTACTCGCACTGCACGAACGGCATGGCCCGCCGCCGCGCGTCGGCCGCGGGGTCCTCCAGCGGTTCCTCGGTGCGGGTGGCGATGGCGGCCACCTCGGCGTGGCTGGCGTACATGCGCGAGTACACGTCGGCGTAGGGGACGGCCCAGTCGTGCTCGTAGTGCACGGGGCGGGAACCGTCGCGGTCCTTGGCCCACGCCGACATCGCGGCGAGGTTGCGCCCGGTGCCGCTCTCGTTGCCCAGCGACCACAGGACGACGCTGGGGTGGTTCTTGTCGCGTTCGACGGTGCGGGTGATGCGGTCGATGAGCGCGTCGTGCCAGCGCGGGTCGTCGGAGGGGTTGTCGCGCCAGTCCAGGAACCAGAACCCGTGGGTCTCCAGGTCGCACTCGTCGACGACCCACAGGCCGTGCTCGTCGCACAGCTCCAGGAACCGCGGGTGCGGCGGGTAGTGGCTCGTGCGGACGGCGTTGACGTTGTGCCGCTTCATGAGCAGCACGTCGGCGAGCATCTCGTCCTCGGTGACGGCCCGGCCGCGGTCGGCCGACACCTCGTGCCGGTTCACGCCGCGCAGCTTGACGGGCACCCCGTTGACGGTGAACACCCCGTCGACGATCGCGACGGTCCGGAAGCCGATCCGCAGGCGCACCCGCTCGGTGTCCGTGACGACCTCGGCGTCGTAGAGGCGGGGCACCTCGGCCGACCAGGGCTCGACGGCCGGCAGCTCGAGGTCCTCCCCGGTGGCGGCGTCGACGCCGAGCTCGGGGACCAGCAGCCGGGCCGGCGACGGGGTGTCGACGCGCAGCGTCCCGGTGCCACCGGCGTACCCGGCGTGCACGAAGACGTCCTCGACGCCACCGGCGGGTCGGGCCTGCAGGGTCACGTCGCGGAAGATCCCCGACAGCCACCACATGTCCTGGTCCTCGAGGTAGCTCGCGCCGGACCACTGGTGGACCCGCACGGCCAGGACGTGCTCACCGCCGCCCGTGAGGGCGTCGGTGACGTCGAACTCGACGGGCAGGCGCGAGCCGACCGAGCGGCCGACCTCGGTCCCGTCGACCCAGGCCGTGAACGCCGAGTCGACGCCCTCGAACCGCAGGACCACCCGGGAGTCGCCGAACGACTCCGGCACCGTGAAGGTGCGCCGGTGGTCACCGGTCGGGTTCTCGTCCGGCACGAAGGGCGGCTCGACGGGGAACGGGTACGTGATGTTCGTGTAGGCGGGCTTCCCCCACCCCTGCAGCTGCCAGTGCCCGGGGACCGTGATCTCGTCCCAGGCCGCGTCGTCGAACCCGGGGGCCGTGAAGTCGGTGGGGCCGTCGGCGCGCTCGGCGTACCGGAAGCGCCAGCCCCCGTCGAGGGAGAGCGCGGGTGCGTCCGTGCGCACCCACGCCCGCGCGGGCAGGGCGCCTCGCGCGGGCGTGAAGTCCTCGAACCAGTGGTTCATCCCTTGGTGGCTCCCAGCGTCAGACCGGAGACGAACTGCTTCTGCAGCGCGAAGAAGACGACCAGCACCGGCAGGGCGACGAGGACGGACCCGGCGGACAGCAGGTTGTAGTCGGTGAAGAACTGGCCCTTGAGGTTGTTCAGCGAGCTCGTGATCGGGAACTTGTCCCCCGACTGCAGCAGGACCGTGGCCCAGAAGAACTCGTTGTAGATCCAGGTGATCTCCAGGACCGCCAGGGCCGCCAGCGCGGGCCGGCACAGCGGAAGGGTGATCTTCCAGTACTGCTTGAAGACGCTCAGGCCGTCGACCTGGGCGGCCTCGTACAGCTCGTAGGGCAGCGTCTTCATGTAGTTGCTGAGCACGAAGGCGCAGAAGCCCGTCTGGAAGGCCGTGTTGACGATGATCAGCGCCCAGTAGCTGTCCAGCAGCGTGCCGGAGTAGCTGAACCAGTACGGGACCTCGATGGCGCGGAAGAAGCGGTAGAGCGGGATCAGCAGGGCCTGCGGCGGCAGCAGGTTGGCCGCCGTGAAGAGGCCGAGGAGGGCGAGGTTGAACTTGAAGTTGAACCGGGCCACGACGAACGCGACCATCGAGGCCAGCAGCAGCGCGAGCACCACCGACGGCACCGTGATGATCACGGAGTTGAGGAAGTGGCGCCCGAAGTCGCCCTGCTGCCACGCGTTCACGTAGTTCTTGATCGTGAAGCCGCCGAACGAGGCGTACCCGTTGGCCTGGGTGTAGCCGTAGTCGCGGAAGCTGTTGAACACCGCCCACAGCAGCGGGAAGAGCCACAGGATCGACGCGCCGATGAGGAAGACGTACAGGACGATCCGTGCGGGCGGCGTGCGGCGCTCCGCCTTCGGGACGCCGGGGACCGTGCGGCCCCCGACACCCCCGATGGTGCTCGTGCTCATCGTTCGTCCTCCCGCATGACGACCCACAGGTAGATGCTGATGAACACCAGCGAGATCACGAGCATGATCGTCGCCAGGGCGGAGCCGAAGCCGATGCGGCTGGCCTCACCCACGATGTTCGCGGTCACCAGGGTCGCGATGAGCTCCAGGCCGTTGCGGCCCTGGTTGATGACCCAGACCAGGTCGAAGGCGCGCAGCGACTCGATGACCGTGATGACCAGGACGATGATGTTGATGGGGCGCATGACCGGGAAGACGATCCGGAAGAACGTCTGGACCTGGTTGGCGCCGTCCATCTGGGCCGCCTCCTTGAGCGAGGCGTCGACCCCCTTGAGGCCGGCCAAGTACAGCAGCATGACGTACCCGACCTGCTTCCAGCAGGTCGCGAACAGCGCGGCCCAGATGTTCCACTTCGGGTCGCCGTAGAAGTCGATCTGGGTGCCCAGGACCGCGTTGATGAGGCCCTGGTCCCGGGAGTACATGAGCTGCCAGATGAAGCCGACGAGGGCCAGCGACAGGACCACCGGCAGGTACAGCGCGGTCTGGTAGAACCGGCTGCCCTTCAGCTCCTTGTCGATGAGGACCGCGAAGAGGATGCCGAGCGGTGTCGCCACCACGAACATCACGACGAGCCACAGCAGGTTGTGCTCGACGGCCGGCTTGAAGGGCGGGTAGTTCGTGAAGACGTTGGTGTAGTTCTCCACACCGATGACCTTCACGTCCGCCAGCGATCCGACGCCGTTCCAGTTGGTGAACGACAGCAGGACCGAGGCGATGGCCGGCAGCCAGATGAGGCCGACGACCACGAGGGTCGGGATGGCCACCATGAGGATGACGGCCACGCGGTCCCGGCCGGTCAGCCGACGGACGCGTTGCTTCTTGCCGGTGCCCTTGTGGGAACCCGCGGACGGCGCGGCGTGCGCCGTCTGCGGGGCCACGAGCGGCAGGTCGGGGGACGACACGGGCGCTCCTTCAGGAGGTGAAGATGCTCTTCTTCTGGTTCTCGATCTGCGTGCAGAGCCCGTCGATGTCGTTCGGGTTCTGGATGAACGACTGCAGCGAGGGGATCATGACCGTCGAGGCGAAGTCGGGGCGGGTGTCGCGGTCCATGAACTGCGAGATGGACTTGGCGCTGGCCACGAACTCGGCGCACTTCTTCTGCAGCTCGGTGTAGTGCGACTGGTCGGACTTCGTGTTGGCGGCGATGCCCGACGGGTCGTTGGTCGTCTGGACGACACCGTCGTCCGGGGAGCCGAAGTACTCCAGCAGCTTCTTCGCGCCGTCCTCGTTGCGGGGGCGCTTGGACATCATGAAGCCGTCGATGGGGGCCTCGACCGCGTCGGCGCCGACCGCGGAGTCGACCTCGGGGAAGTTGAAGAAGTCGATGTCCTCCTGGTCGGCCTCCTCGAACTGCTGGCCGATGAAGGAGCCGATGACCATCATGCCGGACGTCTTGTTGACGACACCGGTGGCCGCCTCCTGCCAGGTGCGCCCCAGGGAGTCGGTCTGGTGGAAGGGCAGCAGACCCTTCCAGGTGTCGAAGACCGTCTTGACCTTCTGGTCGGTCCAGGCCTCCTTGCCGGCCATCAGGTCGACGTGGAACTGGTAGCCGTTGATGCGCATGTTGAGTTGGTCGAAGGTGCCCATGGCCGGCCAGCCCTCCTTGTCGGCGAAGGCGAGCGGGACGAGACCGTCCTTCTGCATCTGCGTCGCGAGGGTCTTCATCTCGTCGAGGGTCTTGGGGGCCTGGTAGCCCTTCTCCTGCCACAGCGACTTGCGGTAGAAGACGGCCCACGGGCCGTAGGTGGTGGGGACGAAGTACTGCTTGCCGTCCTCACCGGTGGAGGCCTTCTTGAAGGCGTCGGTGTAGTTGGCGCCGATCGAGCCCCAGATGTCGGAGATGTCCGACGCCAGGCCCTGCGCGGCGAAGAACTGCATGCGGTACCCGGCGAACCAGGAGAACACGTCGTCCGGGCTGCCCTGCAGGTAGTTGTTGATGTTGTTCTGGAACGTCGTGTGGTCGACGGTGTTCAGCTTGATCGAGATGCCCTGCTTCTTCTGGGCGTCCTCGACCATGGCCTTCATCGTCTTCAGGGGGACCTCGTCGGAGAAGTTGGACCCCAGGGTGACCTGGCCCCCGCCGCCCCCGGAACCGCTGTTGCCGCCACCGCCGCCGCAGGCGGCGAGCAGGGCGGGGATCCCGGCGGCCAGGAGGGAACCGCGCAACACGTTGCGGCGGCTGAAACCCTGGCGGCCGGCGGAGGCGGGCACGAGGCTCGCGAGGTACTCGGACTCGGTGGCGGGGCGATTCATCGCGACTCCTTCGTCGGCGTCCCGCGGTCGGCGGGACGGGCACGCGGTGCGGGATCCTCGATCTCCTGCGCGGAGATCACACGGTCCCTCACCGTCAGCGTGGGTGTGGGTGGATGGGTTGTCAAGCGGTTCTGCGGGACTGCGGTCGAAGGGGTTTGCCTCAGGTGCGCCGGGCGCGCACGAGGAGGATCTGCTGGGGTTGCAGGGCCGGCGCGGCGAGCCCGACCGCACCGAGCGCACGCCCGGTGAGACGCACTCCGGAAGCGAGCCAGGGCAGGTCGGCCTCGCCCCGGACCCGGGGGGCGTCCCCGGGTTCCTGGGCGCTCACGTGGTACTCGGCGTCGGCCAGCAGGCCCGGGAGCCGGACCCGGCCGGGGACCGAACCGTCGGGGGTCCCCGTCTGGACGACCGCGAAGAGCGCGTCGGAGGCGTCCGGGGCGACGGAACCGTGCACGCGGAACGACTCGTCGTGGTCGTCGCTGCGCACCGTCGTCCCGGTGTGCACCAACGACCTGACGTCCTTGTACAACGCCACCCAGCGGCGCAGTTCGTCGCGTTCGGCGCCGCTGAGGCGGGTGAGGTCGGTCTCGATGCCGAACGAGGCGAACAACGCCGTCCCGGCCCGGAACGACAGGTCGTTCGCGCGGTGCGTCGTGTGCGAGGGCGAGGCACCCACGTGCGACCCGATGAGTTCGGGCGGCAGCAGCTGCAGCGTCCACCGCTGGATGTCCTGGCGTTCCAGCGGGTCGATGCAGTCGCTGGCCCAGACCCGGTCGGTGTGCTCGAGGATCTCGAGGTCGACGCGCAGGCCACCGGAGGAGCAGGACTCGATCTCGACCCCGGGGTGCCTCGCCCGCAGCTCGTCGAGCAGGCGGTAGGTCGCCAGGGTCTGGGCGTGGACCCCGGGAGCGCGCACCGGCCCGGAACCGGCCTCGACGAGGTCGCGGTTGTGGTCCCACTTCAGGTAGGAGATCTCGTACTCGGACAGCAGGGCGTCGAGCCGTCCGAGCACGTACGCGTAGGCGTCGGGGTTCCCGAGGTCGAGGACCTGCTGCTGGCGCGAGGCCGGGGGCAGCCGGTCCCCGCTGCGCAGGATCCAGTCCGGGTGCGCGCGGGCCAGGTCGGAGTCGGGGTTCACCATCTCCGGTTCGACCCACAACCCGAACTGCAGGCCGAGTTCGCGGACGCCGTCGACGAGCGGGTGCAGACCCTGCGGCCAGATCCCCTCGTCGACGTACCAGTCGCCGAGCCCGGCGTCGTCCGACCGGCGGTGGCGGAACCACCCGTCGTCCAGGACGTAGCGCTCGGCGCCGACGTCGGCGGCGGCCCTGGCCAGTTCCAGCAGGCGCTCGAGGTCGAGGTCGAAGTAGACGGCCTCCCACGTGTTCACCACGACGGGCCGCGGACCGTGCGGGTGGTGCGGGCGGGCCCGCAGGTGGTCGTGGAACCGGGCGGCGACGCCGTCGAGGCCGGCGTCCGACCAGGCGCCGAACACCCACGGGGTGCGGTACTGCTCCCCCGTCGCGAGCCGGACCTCGCCGGGCAGCAGGAGTTCGCCGCCCGCGACCGTCGTGGCTCCCGAGGACAGGCGTTCGACGACCGAGCGGTGGTTGCCGCTGAACGCGGTGTGCTGCGCCCACACCTCGCCGCGCCGGAACCCGAAACCCTCGGTCCCCACGGCCACGACCAGGGGGGCGTCGGGACCGGTGCGCCCGCGGCGGTTCTCCCGGACGTGGGAGCCGAACGTCAGGGCCCGACGCTGCGGGATGCGCTCCTTGGCCCACCGGCCGGCGAGGTCGAGCAGTTCGGTGGCCACGGGCGGCACGGGCAGGGCCAGGGCCAGCTCGGCGACCTCGTACGCGTCGGGGCCGGTGTTCGTGACGGTGGCGCGGTGGCGCAGCAGGCCCGAGGGCAGGAGTTCCAGCTCGATCTCGAGGTCGAGGTGCGCGTCGCGGTCGGTGGCCCGCAGCGCGACCCGGCCCCCCGCGTCGCCGTCGGTGACCCCGCCGGTGACTCCGCCGGTGACCTCGAGGTGGGTGGGGACGAACCGCGTCGACCAGGCCGCACCGGCCCGGTGCCCGACGAGCCCGGGGCGCCCGCTCCAGCCCCAGGACTGCTCGGGCAGCAGCCGCGGGGGTTGCGGCACGTCGAGGTCGTTGTTGCTGCGGGCCGTCCGGCCCGCGGTGACGAGGTCGGCCAGGGCCGGCTGCGACAGGTCGCCGAGGTCGGCGCCCCAGTGCACGAGCGTCGGCGTCGAGTCCGGGTGGACGTCGAGGACGAGGCTCACGCCCGCGGCGCGCAGGTGCACGGTCCGGCCCGCGACGACAGGCGTCTCGGGCTGGGGTGCGGGGTCGTGCTGGCTCACGGTGGCTCCGTCGGCACGTCGGTGTACGGGACGTGGAAGTTCTACGCTGAAACTCCCAGTTCGTCAATCACGGCGACGTCACGGTCTTTTCGGCGCGGATGTCCTCAAGTGAGTTCCACTGCAACACTCCCAAAGGTCTCTCCCAGGGGTACCATCCGGTCACGAAGGAGGCGGATCGTGGACGCTCTCGCAACTCCTCGTCCGGCGGGTGTCACGATCACCGACACCAGCGCCGTGGCGTGGACCCCCCTGACCGGCACCGCGCACAGCATCGCGCTGGAGGTGCTGCTCGACGGGCCACTGGCCCGCAGCGAACTGGCCCGGCGGCTGGACCTGTCGCCCGGCACCCTGACCCGGCTGTCCAAGCCGTTGCTCGACTCCGGTCTGCTGCAGGAGATCGGCGAGGCCAGCGACCCCGTCACGGGCCGGCCGACCCGGCCCATGGACGTCGACGAGACCTCGCACCTGTTCGTCGGGGTCAAGCTCACCGCCACCACCGTGCACGTCGTGCTGACGTCGTTGCGCGCCACCGTGCTGGACACCGCCGAGGCCGAGCTGCCCGACCGGACGCCCGACGCGGTGGTGGCCACCGTCGTGGACCTCGTCCGCTCCGTCGTCGCCGGCCACCCCGAGCACGCCGGCTCGCTGCGCGCCGTCGGGGTCGCCCTGGGCGGGCTGGTGGGTGAGCACGGGCACGTCCTGAACGCCAGCTTCCTCGGCTGGCAGGACGTGCCGCTCGGCCCCGTCCTGGAGGCCGAGCTCGACCTGCCCGTCGTCGTCGACAACGACCTGCTGTCCTTCACGCGCGCGGAGCAGTGGTTCGGCTCGGCCCGCCGCTGCGGGCACTTCGCCGTGCTGACCATCGGCGAGGGGCTCGGGTACGGGCTCGTGGTCCGCGACGAGGTGCTCGACCGGCCCGACGCCGGCGTGGGCCTGCTGGGGCACTACCCGCTGCTGCCCGGGGGGCCGCTGTGCCCCGCCGGCCACCTCGGCTGCGCCGACGCCCTGCTCACCGTGGCCGCCGTGCAGTCCCGGGCCTCGGTGGCGCTGCGGCGCGCGGTCGGCTACGAGGAGGTCCTGGACCTCGCGGCCGCCGGGGACCCCCTGGCCCGCCGGGTCGTCGACGACTCGGCCTACGGCCTGGGCGTGCTCGTCGCGGCGGTCGGCAACCTGACGATGCCCGAGATGGTGATCCTGTCGGGTGAGGGCATCCGGCTCGCCCTGGTCGGCGAGGACGCCCTGCACCGCGGCATCGCCGAGCACCGCAGCTCCTACGCCACCGACCTCGACCTCGTCGTGCAGCCGACCGGCTTCACCGAGTGGGCCCGCGGGGCCGCGGTCACCGCGATCCGGACCTTCGTCCTGGGCCACCGCCGCTGACCCCACCCGTCACCGGGGTGAGCGGCGGGACGGGGACGCCGGGCCTACCCTTGACCCGTGCCGGCGGAGCGGGTCGTGAGCGCGACGAACGGACGGCTGGTCCGTCGTCGCCACGTCGACCTGTGCCGCACCCAGGCCGCCACCTGTCGCTGAGGAGTCCCCCGCCGGAACCTCACTCCAGGAGCGCACGTGAGCCTGTCCCTGCTCTTCGTCGGCGCCGGTCCCCGCACCCTCGGGGTGCTGGACCGCCTCGGCGCGCACGCCTCGGCGACCGGTGCGGACGTCGACGTCCACGTGGTCGACCCCCACCCCGCCGGCGCGGGCCGCATCTGGCGCGCCGACCAGCACCCGCTGCTGTGGATGAACTCCCGCGCGGCGGACGTCACCGTCCTGCCCGACGCCTCCTCCCGGCTCGACGGGCCGGTCCGGACGGGCCCGACGCTGTACGCGTGGCTCGACGAGCACCGGGCCGACCTCGTCGCCGGGTTCGCCGCGACCGGGCAGGAGGCCCTGCGCCGCGAGGTCCTCGGGGTGCGGGAGGGGACGTTCGTGTCCCGGGCGCTGGGCAGCCGGTACCTCGGCTGGGCGTGGGAGCGCGTCGTGACGGACCTGCCGCCGACCGTGCGGCTGCACACCCACCGCACCCGCGTGGTGGACGTGGTCGACCAGGTGCCCGGTCAGGTGACCGGCCCGGCGCGGCAGGCCGTGCGCCTGGAGGACGGGACCGAGCTCGTCGTCGACGCCGTGGTCCTGGCCCAGGGTCACCCCGACGTCGTGCCCGGTCCCCGGGAGCGGGCGGCGCGCGCGTTCGCCGACCGGCACGGCCTGCGCTACGTCGAGCCCGGGTACACCAGCGACCTCGGGCTCACCGAGGACGAGGACACGCTGCGCCCCGGCGCCGATGTCCTCGTGGCGGGGATGGGTCTGGCGTTCGTGGACCTGGTGGTGCTCCTCACCCAGGGGCGCGGCGGCCGCTTCACGGACGGGCCGGACGGGCTCGTCTACCACCCCAGCGGGCGTGAGCCCGTGCTGCACGTCGGGTCCCGCCGCGGCGTCCCGTACCGCTCGAAGATCACCTACGTCCTCGACGAGCGTCCGCCGCTGCCGCGGTTCTTCACCCCGCAGGCCCTCGGAGCGCACGGGACGCTGAACCTGCGCCGGGACCTGTGGCCGCTCGTCGCCAAGGAGCTCGCCGGCGCCCACTACCACGAGCTGTTCCGGTCCCACCCCGGCCGCACGACCGGCGACGCCCCCGGGTTCGACCGGGAGTTCGCCGGGCTGCCCTGGGGGTCGGCCGCCCTCGACGACCTCGTGTCCCGCGCGGTGCCCGACCCGCGGGACCGGTTCGACCTGCACCGCCTCGACCGGCCGCTGGACGGGTGGTGGGGGTCGTCGGCGCAGGAGGTGCACCGCCGGGTCCACGACCACGTCGCTGCGGACGTGGCGCGCCGCGCGGACCCGGCGTACAGCATGGACGCCGCGGTGTTCCACGCGCTGCTGTCCTGCTACGTGACGGTCGCCGGCCTCGCCCACTCCGGGCGCCTCGACCCCGAGTCCGTCGTCGAGGTCGACGGCTGGTGGCACGGGCTGTTCAGCTACCTCGCCTCCGGCCCCCCGCCGCGGCGGCTGCTCGAGCTCCTCGCCCTGGCCGACGCGGGGGTCGTGCGGTTCCTCGGCGGGGACGTGCGCATCGCCCCCGACGAGGTCGGCGGCTGCTGGACGGCGCGGTCGGCGAACTCCCCCGCCGTCGTGAGCGCCACCACC
The DNA here is from genome assembly GCF_003002055.1 of Kineococcus rhizosphaerae. Classification (NCBI taxonomy): domain Bacteria; kingdom Bacillati; phylum Actinomycetota; class Actinomycetes; order Kineosporiales; family Kineosporiaceae; genus Kineococcus; species Kineococcus rhizosphaerae. The sequence goes on along the minus strand of NZ_PVZF01000002.1, from coordinate 139,955 downwards.
CTGGTCGACGCCCGCCTGCCCGAAGCGCGGATCACGGCCAGCGCGGACCCGTTGCTGCGCAACCTGACCCACCGCGGCCACGTGAGCGAGCTCGGGAACGGCCGGCTCGTCGTCGACCCCGCTCAGCGGCTCGTGCACACCGACGGTTCGGTGCACCCGCGGCGCTTCGGCCTGGGCCCGTGGGTGGCCGGTGGCGGGTGGGCGGCGGCGTTCGCCCGGCCGAACCTCGACGCGGGGTTCTTCCGGCTGAACGACCGGGTGGCTCAGGAACTGCTGCGGGTCGCCGGCACCGGCGGAACCGACCCCGGCACGCCCGTCAGCGTCGTCGCCCCGCGAGCAGCCAGTACCGCGCCGTCCCGGCGAACGGAACCCGCGCGCTGAGCTCGACCTCCAGCTCCTCCAGGTCCGCCGCCACCCGGTCGTCGACGCGGCCGCCGTCGCCCAGCAGTTCCAGCAGCGCCGTCACGGCGAGCACCCCGGCCCGGCCGACGACGTCGCACCCGGCCTCGGCGAGGGCGTCGGCGACGAACTCCGGCGACAACCGCAGCGCCGTGTGACCGGTCGCCGGGTCGGCGGCCCGGTCGGCGTCCAGCGTCACCCACGCCGCCGCGGGCCCCTCGTGCAGCACGGTCGCGACGACGTCGGCGGGCGGGTTCGGCGCGAGCAGGGAGACCAGGCCCCCGGGGCGCACCGAGGACACCAGGGTCGCGACGTCGGCCCGCACCTGCTGGTGGGAACTGCGGTGCTGCAGCACGTCGTGGCAGAACACGACGTCGAAGGAGCCCGAACCACCCTCGCGGTGCCGGGTGAGCGCGGCCAGGGCGGTGAGGTCCTCGAGGTCGGCGCTGACCGTGCGGACCCGCTCGGCGACCCCGGCGGCCGCCGCGGCGGCCCGCGCGAGGGCGAGCATCTCCGGCGACCGGTCGAGGATCGTCACCTCGTGCCCGGCGAGGGCGAACGGCAGGGCGTCGCGCCCGTCGCCCCCACCGGCGTCCAACACCCGCAGCCCGTCGCCGAGATCGGCCGTCCAGGACCGCAGCAACCGGGCGACGACGTGGTACCGCAACCGGCCCCAGGGCGAGTCCTGCCACAGCGCCCACGCCGCCTCCCCCGCGGACATCAGCTCACCCGAACAGCCGGGAACCCGCCAGGCGCGCGCCCTCACCGAGCGCGGCGAGCTTGGCCACCGCGATCTGCGGGTGGATGCGGCCGCCCAGACCGCAGTCGGTGGAGGCCACGACGTTCTCGGCGCCGACGACGGAGGCGAACCGCTCGATGCGGTCGGCGACCAGCTCGGGGTGCTCGACGACGTTCGTGGCGTGGCTCACGATGCCCGGGACGATCTTCTTGCCCTCGGGCAGCCGCACGTCCCGCCACACCTTCCACTCGTGCTCGTGGCGCACGTTCGCGGCCTCGAACGAGTACGACCCGGCGTCGATCTCGAGCATGAGGTCGACGATGTGCTTGAACTCGACGTCGGTGGTGTGCGGGCCGTGCCAGCTGCCCCAGCACAGGTGGAAGCGGACCTGCTCGGTCGGCAACCCGCGCAGGGCGTGGTTGAGGGCCTCGACGCGGATGCGGGTGAACGCCTGGTAGTCCTCCACGGAGGGTTCGGGCGTGATCTGGTCCCAGTTCTCCGCGATCGACGGGTCGTCGATCTGCACGATCAGGCCGGCGTCGGTGACCGCCTTGTACTCCTCGCGCATCACCTCGGCCCACGCCCAGATGTGCTCCTCCTCGGTGGCGTAGTGCCGGTTGGCGATGCGCGCGCCGCTGCCCGGGGACAGGGAGGTGATGAACCCCTGCTCGAGGCCCGCGGCCGCCAGGCCGGCCTTGAGGTTGGCGATGTCGGAGGCGATGGCCTCGTGCCCGGTGTACTGCAGGGCACCGGTCGTCGCGGGGAACGGCGTGGCGTTCTTCCCCGTCGAGATCCCCGACGTCGGGTCCGTGTAGGCGTCCTTGAAGATCGTCCAGTCGCGGCGGTTCGGGAAGCTCGTCAGGCGCACGTGACCCGGTTCGGACAGCACGTTCGGCTGGCTGAAGATGTCCTCGCCCGTCAGCGCGAGACCGCTGACGCGCTGGAACACGTACCCCCACCAGGCGCCGTAGTCGACGGCGCTCGACATGGCCTTGCCGTACTCGCCATCCCCCACGATCGTCACGCCGAGGTCCTTCTGGCGCTGGACGAGGTCGACGACGGCACCGGTGAGCAGCGCGTCGAACTCGGGGCTGCGGTCGAGGGTGAAACCGTCCTCGGCGAACGTGCGCGCCTCGTTGGCCGCGATGAGTTCGGGCGTGCGCGGCAGGGAGCCGGCGTGCGAGACGGGGATCTGCTGGCTGGACAAGGGAGTTGCTCCGATCGGGGTGTTCAGGAGAGGGCGCGGGTGAGGTCTTCCAGCAGGTCGTCGGGGTCCTCCAGACCCACCGACAACCGCAGCACGCCGTCGGTCAGGCCGATGGCGGCACGACCCTCGGCACCCAGCCGCCGGTGCGTCGTGGTGGCCGGGTGGGTGGCCAGCGACTTGGCGTCGCCGAGGTTGTTGGAGATGTCGACGATCCGCAGCGCGTCGAGCACCTCGAACGCGCGCTCCTTGCCGCGGCCGGAGGGGGCGTCGAGCTCGAACGTGAGGATGGTCCCGCCGAGGTCCATCTGACGCTTCGCCAGGTCGAACTGCGGGTGGCTGGGCAGCAGCGGGTAGCGGACCCAGCGGATCCCCGGCTGCTGCTCGAGGTGCTCGGCGAGCCGCAGCGCGGTGGCCGCCGAGTGCCGCACCCGCAGGCTCAGGGTCTCCAGTCCCTTGGCCAGCGTCCAGGCGTTGAACGGGCTCAAGGTCGGGCCGGTGTGCCGGGTGAGTTCGCGGAAACGTCCGGCGATGAACTCCTCGGTGCCCAGGACGGCACCGCCCATGACCCGGCCCTGGCCGTCGATGTGCTTGGTCGCCGAGTACACGACGACGTCCGCGCCGAACTGCAGCGGGTGCTGCCCCACCGGGGAGGCGAAGGCGTTGTCGACGACGACCGTCGCCCCCGCCGCGTGCGCGAGCTCGGTGACCGCGGCGATGTCCACGAGCGTCTGCATGGGGTTCGCCGGGGTCTCGAAGAACACCGCCTGGGCCGGCGTCGCCAGGGCCTGCTCCCACTGCTGCAGGTCCTCGCCGTCGACGAAGACCGTCTCGACGCCCCAGCGCGGGAGGATCTCGTCGAGGATCACGAAGCACGACCCGAACAGGCTGCGGGCGGCGACGACGCGGTCCCCGGCACCCAGCAGCGCGGCCAAGGCGTAGAACACCGCGGACATGCCGCTGGCCAGGCCGTAGCAGGCCTCGGCGCCCTCGATCTGCCGCAGCCGCTCGGTGAAGACCGACACCGTGGGGTTGCCGTAGCGGGAGTAGACGTAGCGGTCGACGTCCCCGCTGAACGCGGCCTCGGCGTCGGCGGCGGTCTCGTAGACGTACCCCGACGTCAGGTACATCGCCTCCGCGGTCTCCTCGAACTGCGAGCGGGCCAGGCCGCCGCGGACGGCGGTGGTGTCGGGCCGCCAGGCGTGCGTGTCGCTCACGACGTCTCCCCCGTTCGCTCCGCCGCGGTGCCCGTGCCGCCGCCTTCCCGCGGATCCACGCAGCGACTCCGTCGGCGCGTCTCCTCGGTCCAGGCGGCGCCGCACCGCGCGTCGCTCACGACTGCCTCCAGGGCAGTCCCGCGGCCCGCCAGCCCACCGCACCGCGGTGCCCGTCGGCGTCGAGGGGTCCTTCGAACCCCTCGAGGACGTTGTAGCTGGGGGTGATCCCGGCCGCCGTGGCGGTCTCGGCGGCCGCGACGGAGCGCTGTCCGGAGCGGCACAGGAACACGACCTTGCGCCCGCTCCCGGGCGCGATCCCCGCCGCGGACAGCTCGGTGAGGAAGCGCTCGGGGTCCACGGGGAGCCAGGACGCGAACACGGGCTCGGTGCCCAGGCCGGTCGGGGTGCCCACGAAGCGCCACTCGGCGTCGGTGCGGACGTCGACCAGGACGGCGTCCGGGTCGTCCCGGACGAGCTCGAAGGCCTCACGCGGGGTGAGGTCGCCGGCGTAGGCCACTGTTCCTCCCATCGGTCCTGGCATGAGCACCCCTCGAGGGGTTGCTGCGGCGTCGACGAGCCAGGTCTCTCGGCCGCTCTGGATGGTCCGCCCACCCTAGGGCATGGGGCGGCCCGTCCGGGCGCCGACCGCGCTCACCGGGGCGCGAGGCACACCTCGCGCCGCGACACGCCGCCGGCGGGGGCGCGAGGTGCGCCTCGCGCGGGGTGGGTGGTCGTCAGAGGAAGCGGTGCATCACGTGCAGACCGACGTGGCCGTGCTCGGGGTGGTCGAAGGCCTGCGGGACGGTGCCGACGATCCCGAAGCCCAGCGAGCGCCACAGCGCGACGGCGGCCGTGTTCGTCTCCACGACGGCGTTGAACTGCATCGCGAGGAACCCCCGCTCGCGGGCCCAGCCGAGGACGTGCTCGCCGAGCGCGCGGCCGACGCCGCGACCCCGGGCCGCCGGGGAGACCATGAAGCTCGCGGTGGCGACGTGGGACCCGCCGCCGGGTCGGTTCGGGCCGCACTTCGCCGTGCCCAGCACCTGCTCCGCGTCCGCCCCCTCGCCGTCCACGGCCACGAAGGTGCCCCACGGCGGGCCCTGCACCCACAGGTCGCGCGCCCGCTGCGACGTCAGCCCCTGCGGCAGCGCGTACGTCTCGCCGTCGGCGACGATCTCGTCGAAGAAGGGCCAGATCGAGAGCCAGTCGGCGTCGGTGCACTCACGGATCAGCACCCGGGCACCGTAGCCGGGCGGGCGGCACCCCCTCAGCCGGGGGCGAACTCGTCGAACGCCTCGTGGCCCGGGCGCACGCTGCCGTCGGCGTCGAGGAAGTGCAGCCACTCCGGGTGCCCGACGGGCCCGTGGCTGTCGCGGTGCAGGTCGGCGACACCGCTGTGGTGCAGGGCGTGGACGGTGTACCCGATCCCCCGCTCCCGCAGCCGGGACAGGGTGTAGCGCATCACCTCCACGTGCTTGGCGTCGTCGCGGGCGCCCCAGACGGTCTCGCTGGCGTACAGGTCCTTGCCGACCGAGCGCGCGAAGGCGACGCACTCGTCGAGGTAGGCCTCGAACCCCTCGCGGGTGTGCACGTTCGTCTCCGGGCCGATGCCCTGCCACATCCAGTAGGGGTGGAACCCCAGGACGTCGCTGACCGGTTCGGTGGCCCGCAGGGCGGCCACGTCGGCGTAGTTGCCGACCGTGAGCGGCTGGCGGGCCCCGGCGGCCAGGACCACGCCCCGGCACCACCGCAGCCAGCGCAGCTCGGCGGCCCGCAGGGGGCTGTCCTCGTCGTGGACGTAGGCGCCCATGAGGGGTTCGTTGCACAGGTCCCACGCCCAGACCCGCTCGTCGTCGGCGTGGGCGGTGACGACGTCGACGAGGTAGCGCCGGAAGATCCGTTGCACGGGGGCGACGTCCGGGCCGTCCACCGCGGGGTCGGCGAACAGGTCGTCGGTGCGGGTCCAGGCGCTGGCGTGCGGGAGCAGGTGGTCCAGCGGGACCCCGCCGAAGTCGCACACCGGGTCCCGCCAGCGGTTGAACAGCACGGGGACCACGGCGACGTCGTGCGCGGCGAACAACCCCAGCCCGGCGTCGAGGTTCGCCAGGAAGCGCTCCGGGTCGCGCTGGAAGGCCTCGTGCGACAGCCACCAGCGGGCCGTGTTCCACCCGGGGAAGGCCTTCTTGCCGCGGGCGACCTCGACGGCCATCAGACCGTGGTCGTGGTGCTGCCACAGGTCCAGGCCGGACGTGCCCCAGGACCCGGCGTAGTTGAACCCGTGGACGTCGCGGGTCGCGCGCCGGTTCACCGGTCCGCGCCCCCCACCCGCACCTCGGCGGCGTCCTGCGACCCGTCGAGGCGGAACCCGGTGGTCTCGCCGGCGACGGACACCTCGTACCCCCCGCGGAACCCCCGCACGGCGACCCGCCCGTCCCGGTCGGTCCGCACGGTGGTGGGGGCCAGCCACCACTGCCCCTTCACCAGGTCGTGCATCGCGCCGTAGGCCGGTTTGCGGGTGCCGTCGGCGCGCACCAGGCCGACCGGTGCGCCCAGCCAGGTGGTGGCGTCGGTCAGGCCCCAGTAGTTGAAGGCCCACACCGCGGGGTGCTCGACGAGGGTCCGCAGGTGGCGCACGACCTCGTCGGCCTGCCGCTGCTCCCCCTCGTCGGTGGAGGGCCAGTGCTCGACCTGGTGGTCGTTGAGGTCGCCGACCGTGGCGGGCATGAGGTCCCCGGAGACCAGGGTGTTCTCGGTGAAGTGCAGCGGCAGGCCGAAGCGGGAGAACCGGGCCAGCACGTCGTGCGTCCGCTCCTCGCCCCAGTACCCCTTGTGCATGTGGCTCTGCAGGCCCAGGGCGTCGATGCCCACCCCGGCCTCCAGGGCCTCCTCGACGACCCGTTCGTAGGCCGGGGACATGTCGAAGTCGTTGAGCAGCAACGTCGCCGCGGGGTTGGCGGCGCGGGCCTCCTCGAAGGCCAGGGTCAGGGTCGCGGTGCGGCCGAGTTCGCGGGCGACCCGGGTGAGGCCGTTGTCGTACTTGTCGTACACGGGCATGATGACCGACTCGTTGACGACGTCCCACGTGTCGACGAGCCCGGCGAGACCGCCCACCTCGCGCCGGATCCGGTCCCGCAGCGCGTCGACGACCCCGGCGGTGGGCAGGTCGAGCAGCCAGTCCGGCGCCGCGGTGTGCCAGGTCAGCGGGTGCCCCTTGACGACGACGCCGCGGTCGGCGAACCAGCGGGCGGTCTTCACGAGCCGGTCCGTCGCCGGCCGGCCCCGCACGGGTTCGAACTCGCCCCAGTAGAACGGCAGGGTCGTGGCGTTGAACAGACCGAACCAGGCCTCGGCGAGGTCCTCGGCCTGACCGGCCGGGGCCGAGGCCCCGAAGAAGGACGAGGTGCCGTCGGCGGTCGCGGGGTCCTCCCCGCCGGCGTGGGCGACGAAGTCGAAACCGATGCAACCGAAGAGGAACTCGTGGTCGCGCTGGGCGAGCGTCACCTCCCGGTCGGCCAGCGGGACGCCGTCGGCGCCCAGGACGGTCACCGTCGCGGCGGCGACGCGGTGGGCGAGTTCGGGACGGTCGGCGGCGGGGGCCGTGACCGGGCCGGGGGTGGGGGTGCTGTCGTGCGACACGGGGAACTCCTTCGGGAGAGGGGTACCGGCCTCAGACCGGTGGGACGCGCGGGGCGTCCGGGACGGGCACGAGTTCCTCGACGCGCACGGCGGCGCGCAGGCCCGGGAGTTCGCGCAGGAAGCGCGCCATCGCGGGAGCGGCGTTGTGCCGCTCGTGCGCGGCGCGGTCGGCGTACACGGCGTACACCAGCCGCGCCAGGGGTTCGGTGTCGCTGGTGTGCGGCACGTAGAGGTGGGTCCCGGGTTCGGTGCGGACGGCGGGCAGCGCGGCGCCCAGCAGGGCGTCGAACCGCTGCGCCGCCGCGGCGTCGGGCAGGTCGAAACGGACGACGAGGGCGAGGGTCACGGGGTTCCTCCCGGGTTGCCGCCGGGGCGTCGTCGCGGTCTGGTGGGGCCATGCCCACCGCACCGGTCGAACTGCACCACGTCGAGATCGGGGTCCGTGACCTCGCCCGCAGCCTGGAGTTCCACGTCGACGTCCTGGGGTTGAGCCCCGCCCACCAGCGTTCCTGGGGACCACGGGAGGCCTGGCTCAGCGCCGGGTCCGGGCTCCTGCGGCTGGTCCGGGTCGAGGACGGGGACCTCGGCGGCTGGACGAGCGTGAACCACCAGGCGGGTTTCCGCCACGTCGGATTCACGGTGGCCGACGTGGACGCCTGGGCGCAGCGGCTGAGCCGGTCCGGGGTGGAGTTCGTCATCGCACCGATGACCGCCCTCGGCGGGGTGCGGATCGTGTTCTTCAGCGACCCCGACGGGGCGCTGGTCGAACTCGTGGCCGGCGAGCTGCGCCACACCGACGTCTGGGACGCCGACCTCGTCGCCGCGAGGGTCACGCACCCCGTCCCCGGGGACGGCGAGGACGACACCCCGGTGCTCGACCACGCCGCGACCACGGTGCGCGACTTGGACGAGGCGCTGTCGACGTACGCCGACGGCCTGGGGCTGGGCCGGCTCGGTCAGGTGCCGCACCCGGGCGACGAGCGCGGGTACGTGCGCAGCTACCTCGCGGCGGGACCGGGCGTGCTGGAGGTGTTCTCGTACGCTGTGGACCCGCTGCCGGCCGCCGCCGACGTCGACGTGCACCGGCTCGGGCTGCGGGTCCTCGCCCTGACCTGCCCCGACCCGGACGCGGCGTCCCGGGTCGTCACCGGGCACGGGGGCCGTCCCAGCGCCCTGAGCGGCCCGGGACGGCACGTCGTGGACCGCGACGGGCTCACCCTGCGGTTCCTGCCGGCGGGCTGGTCCCCCGCCGTTCACGGCTGACCCGCGACGGGCCGCACGTCGACCTGCACCACCCGGCGGTCGCCGGTCCCGACCTCGTGGACCGCACCGGTCAGCTCGACCACCGCGGTCAGGTCGGGGGTGGCGCAGTCGTGGCCGACGAACAGGTCGACCCGGCCGGGTTCGACGACGCGCACCACCCGGCGGTCGGAGAACGCCAGCCGCTGGGTCGGGACGTCGAGGGTGACCTCGGCGCTCGCCCCGGCGGCCAGCTCGACGCGGGCGTAGCCGAGCAGCTGGACGACGGGGCGGGTGATCGAGGCGACGGGGTCGCTGCCGTAGAGCTGCACGACGTGCGCCCCGGCGCGGTCGCCGGTGTTGGTGACCGTGACGGTGGTGACGATCGCGCCGTCGGTCGGCACCTCGGCCGCGGCCAGCCGCAGGTCGGAGTGCGTGAACGTCGTGTACGACAGGCCGTGCCCGAAGGGCCGCACAGGCGCGGTGTCGATGTTCGAGACCGGGCTCGCCGCGCCCAGCCTGGGGTGCAGGTAGCTGTACGGCTGGGCGCCGACCGAACGGGGCAGCGACACCGGCAGGCGCCCGGAGGGGTTCACCCGACCGGACAGGACCCCGGCGATCGCCCCGCCGCCCTCCTGGCCGGGGAAGAACGCCTGCACGACGGCGGCGCACCGCTGCAGGGCCCAGTCCACGGCGTAGGGGCGGCCGGTGAGCAGCACGAGGACGACGGGGGTGCCGGTGTCCAGCAGCGCCTCGACGAAGGGGCGCTGCACGCCGGGCAGTTCCAGCGACTCCGCGTCGCAGCCCTCCCCGGAGGTGCCGCGCCCGAACAACCCGGCGCGGTCCCCGACGACGGCGACGCAGACGTCGGAGGCCGCCGCCGCGGCGACGGCGTCCGCGAAACCGCCGGTGTCGTCGGTGTCCACGTCGGCGCCGCGGACGTGGGTCGTGCGCGCGGCGCCGGCGAACTCGGCGCCGAGGGCGGCCAGGACGGAGTCGACGTCGAGTCCGAGCTCCACACCGGGGTGCTGGGCCAGCACGTGGTTGGCGAAGCTGTAGCAGCCGAACAGGGCCGAGGTGTCGTCGGCGTTGGGCCCGACGACGCCGATCCGCAGGGGTTCGTCCCGGGCCGCGGTTCGCAGCGGCAGGGTGCCGTCGTTGGACAGCAGGACGATCGACTCCTCGGCCAGCGTCCGGGCCAGGGCGCGGTGCTGCGGGGGGTCGAGGTCGACGCGGTCGGGGTCGATCCCGGCGGCGGGGTCGTAGTCGGGGTCCAGCAGACCGAGTTCGGCCTTCTGGCGCAGCACCCGGCGCAGGGCGCGGTCCACGAGGGCCTCGTCCACCTGCCCGGCGCGGACCAGGTCGGCCAGCGGGGTCAGGTAGGTGACGCCGGTGGGCAGTTCCACGTCGATGCCGGCGGTCAGGGCCTGCGCGGCGGCGTCGGCGGGAGACCCCGCGACCCCGTGCAGGCGTTCCAGGAACGCCACGGAGAAGTAGTCCGCCACCACGGTGCCGGTGAAACCCCACCGCTCGCGCAGCAGGTCGGTGAGCAACGACGCGTCGGCGGCGACGGGGACCCCGTCGACCTCGGTGTAGGAGTTCATGACCGACCGGGCCCCCGCGTCGAGGACGGCCATCTCGAACGGCGGCAGCAGGACGTCGGTGAGTTCGCGCGGCCCGGCGTGGACGGGGGCCAGGTTGCGTCCGGCGCGGGAGTTCGAGTACCCGACGAAGTGCTTCAGCGTGGCGATCACCCCGGTCGACTGCACGCCCCGCACGTAGGCCGCCGCGATCGTCCCCACGACGTAGGGGTCCTCGCTGATGCACTCCTCGACCCGGCCCCAGCGCGCGTCGCGGACGACGTCCAGCACGGGGGCCAGGCCCTGGTGGACGCCGAGGCTGCGCATCGAGGAACCGATCGCGGCCCCGACCTCCTGCACGAGCTCGGGGTGGAAGCTGGCCCCCCAGGACAGCGGGGCCGGGAACGTCGTCGCCTTCCAGGCGGCCAGTCCGGTCAGGCACTCCTCGTGCACCAGGGCGGGGACGCCCAGCCGGGTGTTCTCCTGCAGCCAGCGCTGCTTGGCGATCAGGGCGCGCGTCTGGTCGGAGGGTTCGACGGGGGTCGTGCCGAAGACCCGGGTGAGCTGGCCCAGCCCCTGACCGGCGAACCCCTCGAGGCTGTCCACCGCGACCTGCATGGTGTCCTGCATCGGGGCCACCGCCGCCCCCTCACCGCCGCCCTCGCCGTCGCTGTCGGTGTCCCCACGGCCCTCCCAGAGGCCGACGAGCTGGGCGAGCTTCTCCTCCAGCGTCATGGCGGCCAGGAGCTCCTCGACCCGGTCCCCGGGGCGGGTGGACGGTTCGGTCGCGTGGTCCATGGTGGTTCCTCCGTGCTCGGGTGGTCGTTCGTCAGTGCGAGTCTCGCGGCACGGCGCTGCCGCGCGCACCCACCAGGAAGTCCAGGTCGGCGCCCTCGTCGGCCTGCAGGACGTGCCGCGCGTACAGCCAGGGCCAGCCCCCCTCGGGCGCGTCGGCGCTCTGGCGCCAGGAGGGTTCGCGGGCGGCGAGCTCGGCGTCGCTCAGCTGCACGTCCAGCCGCCGGGCGGGGACGTCGAGGGCGATGACGTCCCCGGTGCGCAGCAGGCCGAGCGGACCGCCGAGCGCTGCCTCGGGCGCCACGTGCAGGACCACGGCCCCGAACCCGGTGCCGCTCATCCGGCCGTCGCTGATGCGCACCATGTCGCTCACCCCGGCGCGCAGCAGCTTGGCCGGCAGCGGGACGTTGGAGACCTCCGGCATGCCCGGGTAACCGCGCGGCCCGGCGCCGCGCACGACGATGACGTCGTCGGCGGTGATGTCGAGGTCCTCGTCGTCGCAGACCGCGTGGTAGGCCTCGGGCGAGTCGAACACCACGGCGCGGCCGGTGTGCTGCAACAGGTGCGGCGAGGCCGCCGACTGCTTCAGGACGGCGCCGCGCGGGCACAGGTTGCCGCGCAGGACCGCGGTCCCGGACCCCGCCGGCTGCAGCGGGGTGTCGAACCCGCGGATGACCTCGCGGTTCCAGCACTCGGCGTCGGCGACGAGCTCGCCCAGCGGCCGGCCCGTGACGGTGACCTGGCCGGTGTTCAGCAGGCCGTGCTCGGCGAGGTCGCGCAGGACCGCGGGCAGGCCCCCGGCGTAGCAGAAGTCCTCCATGAGGAACCGGCCCGACGGCATGAGGTCGACGATCGTGGGCACGTCGCGGGCGAGGGTGTCGAAGTCCTCCAGCGCGAGGTCGACGCCGAGGCGGCCGGCGAGGGCGAGCAGGTGCACGATCGCGTTGGTGGACCCCCCGATCGCGGCGGTCGCCCGGATCGCGTTCTCGAACGCGCCGCGCGTCATGATCGCGCTGGGGCGCAGGTCCTCCTCGACCATCGCGACGATCCGCTGGCCGGCGGCCTGGGCGACCTCGTCGCGGCGGGCGTCGACGGCGGGCCAGGCGGCCGAACCGGGCAGCTGCATCCCCAGGGCCTCCGCGACGCAGGCCATCGTCGAGGCGGTGCCCATGGTCATGCAGTGGCCGGCTGACCGGGCCATGCACCCCTCGGCGACGGCCCCCTCCTGAGCGCTCATGCGCCCGGCCTTCATCTCGGCCTCGAAGCGCCACACGTGGGTCCCCGACCCGACGTCCTGGCCGCGGAACTTGCCGTTGAGCATGGGCCCGCCGGTCACCACGATCGTGGGCAGGTCGACGCTGGCCGCCCCCATGAGGAGCGCGGGGGTGGTCTTGTCGCAGCCGGAGAGCAGCACCACCCCGTCGAGGGGGTTGCCCCGGATGAGTTCCTCGGCCTGCATCGCCATGAGGTTGCGGTACAGCATCGCCGTGGGGCGGATCAGGGTCTCCCCGGTCGACATCACCGGGAACACCAGGGGGAAACCCCCGGCCATCCAGACCCCGCGCTTGACGGCCTCGGCGACGCGGTCGAGGTGGGCGTTGCACGGGGACAGTTCGGACCAGGTGGTGGCGATCCCGATGACGGGCCGGCCGTCGAACACGTCCGCTCCGTACCCCTGGTTGCGCAACCAGGAGCGGTAGAGCATGCCCGAGCGCCCGGTGGCCCCGAACCAGGCCCGGCTGCGCCGCGGGGTCGCGCCGTCCTGCGTCGTGTCCTGCGTCGTGTCCTGCGTCGTGTCCTGCGTCGTGTCCTGCGTCGTGTCCTGCACGTCGTTCACATCCAGCCTCCGTCGACGATCCAGTTCTGTCCGGTGCAGGCGGCGCTGTCCTCGGCGGCCAGCCACAGCACCAGGCGGGCGACGTCCGCGGGCTGCACCCGCCGGGCCAGCGCCTGTTCGCGGTCGAGGGTGGCCTCGGCCTCGGCGTCGACGTGGTGCTCGAGCTGCCGGGCGGTCATGACCCAGCCGGGGATCACGCAGTTCACCCGGACCGCGTCGGCGCCCAGTTCGATCGCCAGCGCGCGCGTCAGACCCTCCACGGCCGCCTTGGCCGTGCGGTACACGACGAGGTCGCGCAGCTTCACGTGCGTGCTGATCGACCCCAGGTTCACCACCGATCCCCCGCCGGCGGCCCGCAGCGCGGGCGCGAGGGCCTGGACGGCGAAGAACTGGTGGTCCAGGTTCACCCGGAACCCCGCGTCCCAGGCCGCCGGGTCGACGCCCGTGCTGGCGTGGCGGGTGTCGTCGGCGGCGTTGTTCACCAGGACGCCCACCGAGCCCAGGTCCGCCGCGAGGCCGCGCAGGACCTCCTGGTAACCGGCGAGGTCGCGGACGTCGGCGCGGCGGAACTCCGGGCGCGGGTGACCGGCCGCCGCGACCGCCTCGACCAGCGCGCGGCCGGCGTCCTCCTGCACGTCGACGAACCCGACCCGGGCGCCCTGGGCGGCGAACTCGGTGACGAACTGCGCGCCGAGTCCGGTGGCTCCCCCGCTGACCACCACCCCCGCACCGCGCAGGCTGGGGTAGGTGGCGTAGCGGTCCGTGGCGTTCACGCGGCGACCGCCGCGGGGGGCCCGGGCAGGACCACGGCCCGGCCGACGGCTCCGGCCCGCAACGCGTCGTAGGCGTCGGCGGTCTCCTCCAGGGGGTACGTCGCCCCCAGCAGGTCCTCCAGCGGCAGCCGCCCGGCCCGGTGCAGGGCCAGCAGCCGGGGCAGGTCGACGGGCGGGTTCGCCGACCCGTACAGGCTGCCCACGAGCCGCTTCTGCTGCTGCACGAGTTCGTTGACGGGGACGGCGACGGTCGCCGTCGCCGAGGACAGGCCCACGGCCACGACCGTCCCGCCGGGGCGCACGGCCGAGAACGCCTGGGCCAGCGTCGCGGGGTTCCCGACGGCCTCCACCGCCACGTCGGCGCCCCCGCGCGTCACCTCCTGCACGGCCTCGACGACCTCGGCCGCCTCCAGCCCGGAGGCGTCGACGGTGTGGGTGGCCCCCAGCCGGCGGGCGAGGGCGAGCTTGTCCGCGCTGACGTCGACCACGACCACGGGCCCGGCTCCGACGAGGGCGGCCCCCATGACGGCGGACAGCCCCACCCCGCCGGCACCGACGACGAGCAGCGGACGGCCCGCGAGGGAGCCGTCGGCGGCGGCGACGTTGACGACGGCTCCCACGCCGGTGACCACGGCGCAGCCCGCGACCGCGGCCAGGGTGGGGGCGACGTCGTCGGGCAGGGCGACGACGGCGCGCCGGGACACGACGGCGCGTTCGGCGAAGCAGGACACCCCGAGGAAGTGGTGCAGCTGCTCACCGCCGCGGCGCAGGCGGCTGGTGCCGTCCATCAGCCCGCCACTGCGGGCCTGCACGCGGCCGTACACGCACATGACCGGCCGGCCCGTGACGCAGGGCTCGCACTGCCCGCAGCGCGGGCGCCAGGTGAAGGCGACCCGCTGCCCGACGCGCACGGCGTCGGGGCCGCCGGCCTCGCCGGGTCCGACCTCCTCGACGACCCCGGTGCCCTCGTGGCCCAGGACGATCGGCAGCGGGCAGCCGATGTCGCCGCTGACGTAGTGCAGCTCGGTGTGGCACACCCCGGCCGCCTCGACGCGCACCAGCAGTTCCCCCGGTCCTGGGCCGTCGAGCTCGACGTCCTCGACCTCGGGGCGGGTGCCGGGCGCGCGCAGGACGAGCGCCCTCACGGGGTGGCGCTCGCGTCGTCCCCGGAGTCGTCCCCCGAGCGGCCGACGTACCAGTCCTCCCCGCCGTTCTCGGTGACGGCCAGGAACACGTCGTCGGGGCGGACCCCGGCCGCCTCCAGCCGGGTGGCGATCGCGGCGAACGTCGCCTTCTTCACCTCGGTGGAGTACCCGCGGACCATGAGCACCTGCAGGAACACCACGTCGCGGCGAGAGCCGCCCATGAAGTGCGGGTCGAAGGAGAAGTCCTGCGCGGGCAGGGCCCGCAGGATCTGGAACCTGTCCTGCGCAGGCATGCCCAGCCCCTCGACGAGACCCTCGTGGACGGCGTCGCCGATGGCGCGGCGCAGCTCGACGGAGGTGGTGTCGGGCAGGTCGATGCGGACGAGGGGCATCAGGCCCACACCTCCTTCGCGACGCGCACGTCGGTGCCGGTGGCCGCCGAGGTGCCCATGGCCAGGGCGATGGCGTGGTCCTGGCAGGCCTGCGCCAGCGGGTACGGCTCCGGCCCCTCCCCCCGCGCCCAGGCGCCGGTGTCGGCGAGGATCTGGGCCACGGCGATGTCGTCCTCCGACATCCGGGTGCCCGCCCAGGCGTTGCGGTACACGACCTGCCCGTCGAAGCTCACGGTGTCGAGGTCGACGCCCTCGAGGTTCATGTCCACCCCGCGACGGCGGTAGGACAACGGCGAGGTGACGGGGCTGGTGGGGTCGACCATGCGCGTCACGGCGTCGTCGACGATCTCGCCGATCGAGCCGCGCACGACGATGCGCCGGGCCCGCAGCGGGTTCCACCACTGGTTGTCGCTGAAGTCGTAGAGCGCTGACCTCCCGCCGAAGTCGAGGGTGGCCAGGACGTTCGCGCGCGGTCGCGGCGTCGCCCCGGTGTCCCAGCCGCCGAAGCTGAGCGGGTCCACGAGCGGGGCGGTGAAGCTGCGGGCGTTGACGACGACCTCGTCCATGTCGACGCCGAGCAGACCGCGGATGAGCGAGACCGCGTGGTACATGTGCGTGGAGGACAGCTGCACCTGGGTGGGTTCGCCGATGACCCCGGCCCGCACCAGCGCCAGGCGCGCCGCGTGGCCGGGCATCAGCAGGTACTGCTCGGCGACCTGCACGCGGCCGCCGGCGCCGACGTCGTTCCACAGCGAGCGCAGCCCGTCGAGGTCGGGGGCCGGCGGGGTCTCGGCGAGCGTGGCGATCCCGGCCGCCTCCAGCTCGCGGACGGTGATCGGCATCTGCGCCCACGGCACCGAGGCGATGACGAAGTCGGGGCGGTCGCTGCGGACCAGCTCGTCGACCGTGCGGACGGTCGGCACCGCCCAGCGGTCGGTGAGGCGCTGACCGCTCTCGGCGCTGCGGGTCACGACGCCGACGGCGCGCAGCCGGTCGGGCGCGGCCTGAGCCAGGCGCAGGAAGAACTCCGAGCGCCAGCCGCTGCCGATGACGGCGAACGTCGTGGGTCTCGCGGGCGTGGTGGCGGTGGTGGTCACGGAAGCCAGTGCTCCTTCGGCGGGACGAGGTCGGCGAGTTCGGTCCAGAGCTCGTCGGGGACGGGGTGGGCGGCCAGGGCCAGGGTCTGGTCCAGCCGCTCCGGTCGGGAGGACCCGACCACGGTGGAGGTCGTGCGCGGTTCGCGCAACGAGTCCTGCAGCGCGGCCGCGGCCAGCGGGACGCCGTGGCGGGCGCAGGCGGCCTCGATCCGCTCGGCCGCGCGCAGGACCTCGGGGGACGCCGGGGCGTAGCAGTACCGGGGCACCGCGGCCGGGCCCTTGGCCAGGATCCCGCCGCCGAAGGGGGCCCCGTTGAGGAAGGCGGTGCCGCTGGCCGCGCAGTCCGCCAGCAGCGGTTCGGCCGAGCGGTCCAGCAGCGTCCACCGGTTGTGGTTCAGCACGACGGAGAAGTGCCCGGTGCCGACGAACCGGCGCAGCAGGTCCACGGTGCCGCCGGCGACGCCGAGGTGCCCGACCAGTCCTTCGGCGACGAGTTCGCGCATGACGTCGACGGGCCCGCCGGGGGCGGTGGCGGCCTCGAACCCGATCCGCTCGGGATCGTGCAGGTGCAGCAGCGGCAGGTGGTCCAGCCCGAGCCGTTCCAGGCTCTCGGCGACCGAGGCCCGCACCCGCGGACCGTCGAACGGGCCGCCGTCCAGCGGGTCCACCTTGGTGGCCAGCAGGATGCCGTCGGGGACACCGCCCAGTTCGCGCAGGACGGTGCCCAGCCGGCGCTCGGACGAGCCGTAGCCGTTGGAGGTGTCGACGAACGTCAGGGGTCCGGCGAACGCACGCCGGGCCGTGGCCAGGGCCTGCTCCTCGGGGACGGCGCTGTAGACGTTCGTCATGTCGCCCAGCTCGGCGGTGCCCACGCACAACCCGGTGACCTCGAACCCGGTGCGGCCCAGAGAGCGCGGCGTCAGGACGTCGACGCCGGTGCCGGTGCCGGTGCCGGGGTGCTGCGCGCTCACGCCTTCACCGCCCCGGCGGTGAGGCCGGCGACGAACCAGCGCTGGAACACCACGTAGGCGACGACCATGGGCAGCGCGGTGAGCGTCATGGTGGCCGTCAGCGCGGGCCAGTTCGTGCCGTACTGGCTGATGAGGGAGTTCGCGACCGGCTGGATCGGGCGCGAGGCGGGGTCGGAGACCAGCGCGCTGGCGAACAGCAGCTCGTTCCAGACGCTGATCATCTGGAAGATCGCCACGGTCGCGATGCCGGGGGCCGACAGCGGGAGCATGACCCGCCAGAAGATCTGCAGCTCGCTGGCCCCGTCGAGCCGGGCGGCCTCGCTGAGCTCGTTCGGCAGGGCGTCGAAGAACGTCCGCATGAGGAACAGCGAGAACGAGACCCCACCGGCGGTGTAGACGAGGATCAGGCCGAGCCGGCTGCCCAGCAGGCCGAAGCTCTGCAGTTCCAGGTAGACGGGGATGAGGGTCGCCACCCCGGGCAGGAACAGCGCACTGGTGACCACGAAGAACAGCAGGTTCCGCGCCGTGAACCCGATGCGGGAGAACGCGTACCCGGCCAGGGTCGCGGCGGCGATGGTCAGGGCCAGGGTGACGCCGGTGATGAGGACGGAGTTGAGGAAGTTCCGCCAGATCTGCAGGTCGTTCCACGCGAACGCGTACCCGGCGCCGGAGAACTCGTCCGGGACGATGGGCCCGGAGAAGGCGGTGGCCTGCGGCCGGATCGAGGTGAGGACCATGTAGAGCAGCGGGGCGACGGCGGCCGCGGCGACGACGCCCATGACGGCGTGCCACAGGACGCGCCGGCCGACCGAGGCCGCGGTGCGGGGCGCTCGGGTGCCCACCGCGACCGGCTGCGGGCGGTGCAGGGCCTGGGTGCTCACTGTTCTCCCTTCCGGAAGCGGTAGAGCAGGACCGTCGCCACGCCGGCGACGAGGAACACGACGACGCTGATGGCGGAGCCGTAGGCGAAGGAGGGGACCCCGCCGGTGGAGGAGCCGAACGTCAGCAGGTACGTGTAGCTGCTGAGGGACTCCGAGGCGTGCAGCGGGCCGCCGTTGGCCATGACGAAGTTGAGGTCGAACACCTTCAGCCCGCTGAGAACGTTGAGCATGACGACGACCTCGACGACGGGGCGCAGCATGGGCACGGTGATGCTCCACGCCTCCCGGAACGGGCCGGCCCCGTCGACGCGGGCGCTCTCGGAGATCGCCGGGTCCACGTTGCCCAGGGCCGCGTAGAAGATGAGCATGAACAGGCCGGTGGACTGCCACAGCGAGACGACGATGACGGTGGGCAGCACGGTGGCCGTGTCCCCGAGCCAGGCGTGCTGCAGCGCGCCGAGGCCGACGGCCTCCAGGGCCCGGTTGAACACCCCGAAGACGGGGGTCAGGCCGATGCGCCACAGCAGTCCGGTGACGGTCAGGGACACCGCGGCGGGCAGGAACAGCAGCGTCCGGTAGACGACGGCGCTGCGGCGCGGGCCGGCGTGGACGACGAGGGCCAGCAGCAGCGAGAGCACCGTCTGCAGGACCGTGGTCACGACGGTGTAGACCACCGTGACCACCGCCGCCTGGCGGAAGATGGGGTCGGTGAGCATGACCCCGTAGTTGTGCAGCCCGCCGAACGACGAACCGCCGAAACCGTCGGAGGTGGTCAGCGACAGCCAGAACGTCCGCAGGACGGGGTAGGCGATGAAGACGCCGAAGAACACGACGGCCGGGGCGGTGAACAGCAGACCCGTGGGGGTCGACCAGCCGGTGAGGGGCCGCGACCGGCGGCGCCGACCGGGCGCCGCGGCCGGGGCCTGCGCGGGGGTGGTGGTCGTCATCGGGCCCGCTCAGATCTTCCGCGCCTGGACCACGGCCGCCTCGATGGCCTTGGCCGCCTGCGCGGGGGTCGCCGAGCCGTTGACGACCGAGACGACCCCGTTGGTGACCGAGTCCAGCGTCCCCTTGCCGAACATGATGTGCGGGGCGCCCTCGCCGTCGAGCAGCCAGGACGTCATGGTCTTGATGTCCGAGCTGCTGACCCCGTCGGCGGCGGCCTCGGTGCTGGGCATGGAGAACGTGTCGTTCATCATCTTCAGGTACCGGGCGGGGTCGTAGAGGTACTTGAGGAAGTCGACGGCGGCGTCCTGGTTCTTCGAGCCGGAACTGACCGCCCACGTGTAGCCGGCCTGGTTGGCGCACCAGTGCTTGCCGCCCGGCTTCACCGTCGGCGTCTTGGCGATGCCGTACTGGGTGAGGAACTCCGGCGGGGCGGTGGTCTGCAGGGACGGCGGGAAGAACGACCCGGTGAACAGCATCGCCGCCTTGCCGCTGGTGAAGGTGCTGTTGGCGGTGTCGCTGTCGGTGGCCAGGACCCCGGAGGAGAACACCCCGGCGTCGGTGAGCTGCTTGACGATCGTCAGCGCCTGCACGACCGGTTCGCTGTCCCAGCTGACGCCCTTCTTCTCGTGGGTGTCGAGGTCCAGCACGACCTGGGGGTCGTCGGTGATCTGCGTGATGATCGGCAGCATGAAGTCCGACAGCTGGTTCGAGGGGTTGCCCTGGATGGACATGGGCACCAGACCGGCGGCGTTGATCTTCGGGGCCATCGCGGCCAGGTCGTCCCAGGTCTCGGGGGGCGTCAGGCCCAACTGCGCCATGAGCGTGGTGTTGTGGAACAGGCCGAAGGTCTGGGCGGCCCAGCCGACGGCGTACTGCCCGTCCTGGTAGACGTTCTCCTCGTTGGTGGAGGGGAAGAACCCGTCGAGGAAGTCGGCGCCGAGGGCCTTGCGCAGGTCGATGGTGCGCTCGGCCTGAGCCAGGGCCAGCGTGGAGACCAGCGGCATGAAGATGTCGCCCTCCTCCTTGGCCGCCAGGGCCGCCTGCAGCGAGGGGGCGTAGTTGGCGAAGCTCCAGTAGCGGGGCTTCACGGTGACGTTCGGGTGCAACTGGTGGTACTCGTCGGCGGCGGTCGCGAAGGCGTCCTCGAACTCCGAGGCCCACGTCCACAGGCCGAGCGTGACGTTCCCGCCCCCGCCACCGCTGTCGTCCGACCCGCAGGCGGCCAGGACCGGGGCGGCGCTCGCCGCCGCGCCCAGGGCCAGCAGGTTGCGGCGGCTCAGACGGGTCCGGGAAGGGGCAGAGGTCTCGTGCACGGTGTCCTCCATCGGGTGGGTGCCCCGGCACGTCCACGTGCGGGGCCGGGCCCGGCGGCGCGGGGCCGGCCGGTGCGTGCGGGGCGGAGCGGGTGCTGGTGCTCGGGGTGGATGGGGCGGGGATCACCCGCCACGGCCCACCGTCGGTGTCGCGGCGTCGTCGCGGCGTCTTCGCAAACTTTCGCAAGCTCGACGGGACACGACGCTAAACCCGCTGTCGCGAAACCGTCAAGACCCTCGCCTCGGGCAAGCATCTCGTTCCAGATAGGGGACTTTTGCCGTTTCGCGACGTACGGTGGACTTTCGCAAAACAGGTCTCCAGCAGCTGGCGACGTCGCCGGTGGACCCCTCAGCGGGTCCACCGCCCCCGCTCGACGGGGCTGGGATGATCCAGGTGGGGGCACCGTGCCCCCCAGGGCTCGAGGGGGTTCCGTGACCGACGCAGCAGGGCGCCGTCGCCCGACGCTGACCGCCATCGCCACGGAGGCGGGAGTGTCCACGGCGACGGTCTCGAAGGTGCTCAACGGCCGCGACGACGTCGGTGCGCGCACGCGCGCGCAGATCGAGCGGCTGCTGGTGGAGCACGACTACCTGCCGGTCGTCCCGCGCCGGCCCGCGGCGCAGCGCCGCCCCGCGGGCTCGCACCGCACCATCGGCCTGATCTTCGACGACTTCATGAGCCCGTACGCCACCGAGCTCATCCGCGGGGTCACCGACGCCGGGACGGCCGTCGACGCCGACGTGGTCGTCGGCCGCTTCTCGGACGGGTCGGCCGGGACCGACGGGGCGCAGTGGGCCCAGCGGCTGCTGAAGGCCGGACGGGACGGGGTCCTGGTGGTGACCTCGGACCTCACGGCGCAGCAGACCTCCGGCTTCTCCGAGGTGGACCTGCCGCTGGTGGTCGTCGACCCGGTCCACACGCCGCAGTCGAGCGTCGCCAGCGTCGGGGCCACGAACTGGACCGGTGGCCTCAGCGCCACCGAGCACCTGATCTCCCTGGGCCACCGGCGCATCGCCCACCTCGGCGGCCCGGCGCGGGCGGCCATCAGCCAGGCCCGGCTGCACGGGTACCGGGCGGCCATGGAGAACGCCGGGCTGCCCGTCGACCCGCGGCTCGTCGTGGACGGCGGTTTCGGGTTCGAGGCGGGCCTGGAACTGGCCGGGCGCCTGCTCGACTCCGGCGAACCGCCGACGGCGATCTTCGCCGTCACCGACGTGTGCGCCCTCGGGGTGGTCCAGGCCGCCCACCGCCGCGGGCTGCGCGTGCCGGAGGACCTGTCGGTCGTCGGGTTCGACAACACCTACCTGGCGCCGTGGCTGACCCCCGCCCTGACGACCGTCCACACGCCGCTGCAGGAGATGGGCCGCTACGCCCTGCAGATGCTGCTGCGCCTGGTGGACGGGGAGACCGTCGAGCCGCACCACGTCGAGCTGGCCACCGAGCTCGTCGTGCGCGACTCCAGCGGGCCACCCCCCGGGTCCGTCCCGGAGGCTGCGGGCTGAGGGCTCTCAGGCCGGGGCGGTGCGCAGCAGCGCGTCGGCCAGCGCCGACCAGCTGAGCAGCGCGCACTTCACCCGCGCCGGGTACTTCGCCACGCCCGCGAACGCGACGGCGTCGCCGAGCACCTCCTCGTCCCCGGTGTCCTCACCGCGGCTGGTCAGCATGTGCTGCACGGCGTCGCGCACCTCGCCGACCGCCACGACGGGCTGCCCGACGACGAGGTCGTGCAGCACCGAGGCCGAGGCCCGGCTGATGGAGCAGCCCACCGCGTCGTAGGAGACGTCGGTGACCACCTCGTCCTCGACCTGCACCCGCAGGGTGATCTCGTCCCCGCACGTGGGGTTCACGTGGTGGGCCTGCGCGCCGAACGGCGCGCGCAGGCCCTCGCCGTGCGGGCGCTTGGAGTGCTCGATGATCAGCTGCTGGTACAGGTCCACGGCACCATTCTCACGCGAAGAGGTCGCGGGCCCGGTGCAGCCCCCGCAGCACGGCGTCCACGTCGGAGGGCTGGTTGTAGGGCCCGAAGCTCACGCGGGTGCTCGCCGCGACGCCGAACCGGCGGTGCAGCGGCCACGCGCAGTGGTGCCCCACGCGGACGGCGACGCCCTCGTCGTCGAGCAGCTGCCCGACGTCGTGGGCGTGCACGTCCTCGACCACGAAGGACACCAGCCCCACGCGGTCGGCGGCGTCGAGGGGCCCGAGGACCCGCACCCACGGCAGCGCGGCGAGCTCGCGCAGCAGGAGGCCGGTCAGCGACCGTTCGTGGGCCTCGACCCGGGCCAGGCCCGTGCCGTCCGGACCCAGTCCGCGCAGGTACTCCACGGCCGCGTGCAACCCGACGGCCTGCGCCGTCATCGGGACCCCCGCCTCGAACTTCTGCGGCGCGGGGGCGTACGTCGAGCGCTCCATCCGCACGAGCTCGATCATCGAACCGCCCGTGAGGAACGGAGGCATCGCGGCGAGGAGTTCCGAGCGCCCCCACAGGACGCCGATCCCCGACGGGCCGAGCATCTTGTGCCCGGAGAACGCGGCGAGGTCGACGCCGAGGGAGGGCAGGTCGACGGGCAGGTGCGGGACCGACTGGCAGGCGTCGAGGACGACGAGCGCCCCGACGGCCCTCGCCGCGGCCGCGAGCACCTCGACGGGGGCGATGCCGCCGAGGACGTTGGACGCGTGCGCGAACGCGACGACCTTCGTCCGGTCGGTGACGAGGGAGGGCAGCGTCGACAGGTCCAGGACGCCCTCCTCGGTGACGGGGATCCAGCGCAGGACGGCGCCGGTGCGCGCGCACAGCTCCTGCCAGGGGACGAGGTTGGCGTGGTGCTCGGCCTCGGTGACCAGGATCTCGTCGCCCTCGGCGAGCACGAACCGCGGGTCGACCGCCTGTCCGTCGGGGGCCGAGCCACGGGCGGCGTAGGCCGTCGTCGTGCTGAAGGCGTGCGCGACGAGGTTCAGCGACTCGGTCGCGTTCTTGGTGAACACGACCTCGTACGCAGGGGCGCCCACGAACGCTGCGATGGCGGCGCGGGCGGCCTCGAAGTCGTCCGTGGCCTCCTCGGCGAGCTGGTGCGCGCCGCGGTGCACGGCCGCGTTGTGCTGCGTGTAGAAGGCCCGTTCGGCGTCCAGGACCGCGAGCGGCTTCTGCGACGTCGCCCCCGAGTCCAGGTACACCAGAGGCTTCCCCGAGCGCGTCGAGCGCCCCAGGATGGGGAAGTCGGCGCGCAGGGCGGCGAGTTCGACGGCGGAGAAGCCGGCGAGGACGGCGTGGTCGGCAGAGGTCAACGGGGGTCCTTCTCCCCCGCGGCCACGGGGACGGTCAGCCGGTTCTCGACCGGCGGGATCGGGCAGGTCGCGTGGTCGGTGAACGCGCACGGCAGGTTCTGCGTGCGGTTGAGGTCCAGGACGAAACGGCCGGGGACCTCGGGGACCTTCACCGACCGGGTGGTGCCGGTCGTCGTGACGCCGCTGGTGGCGTCGGTGAACAGCACGGTACCGCCCTGGAACACCGTCAGCTGCTGCGGGCCGTCGAGCTCGAACCGCACGACGCCGACGGCCCGGTAGTGGTGCTCCAGCCCGTCCTTGACCGCCCCCACCACGGCCTCCCGGGCGGCGTCGAACGGCTCGAACTCGGCGTCCAGGACGTACTCGTCGGAGAAGTCGAAGACCGGCACCCCGGTGAACGCGGCCAGGGCCGGGGCCTTCGGGTCGCGCACGCGCAGGGCGTGCGACCCGGTGCGCTGGATGACCTCCACCCGCAGGTCGCCGATCTCGACGAGCTTGCCGGGGGCCCCCTCGACCGTCTCGATCGTCACGGTGCCGTCGACGAGGGCTCCCTCGGCGACGATCCCGTCGGCGGCGGTGGCGGTGACGGTGACGCCACCGGGCACCGAGGCCCAGGTTCCGGGCAGGCCCTCGACGGGTGCGGGGTCGGCACCGAGCCAGTTCAGGCTCGTCAGGCTCAGCCAGCCGTGGGGCGTGCTCAGGTCGGCGGTCCGGGCGGCGCGCCAGGCGTCGAACTCGGTGCGGGCGGTGGTGACGTCGAGCGTGGTGGTCACGGTGGTCTCCTCAGGCGGTGGCGCGGACGGACGGGACGGCGTGCGGGTGCTGCAGGCCGAGGTGGTCGCGCAGCGTCTGCCCGGCGTACTCGGTGCGGTAGCTGCCGCGTTCCTGCAGCAGCGGGACGACCTTCTCGACGAACTCGTCGAGACCGGCCGGGGTGAGGTGCGGGACGAGGATGAACCCGTCGCAGGCGTCGGCCTGGACGTACTCGTCGATCTCGGCGGCGACCTGCTCGGGCGTGCCGACGAACTGCTGGCGGCCGGTGACCTCGACGACGAGTTCGCGCGCGGTCCAGCCGTTCGCCGCCGCGAGCTCGCGCCAGGTGCGGGCGGTCTCGCGGGGGTCCTTCGTCATCCGGGTGCGGCCCTGAGCGATGTCGGAGGTGACCTCGGGTTCGAAGGCCGGCAGCGGGCCGGAGGGGTCGAAGCCGGTGAGGTCGCGGCCCCAGACCTGCTCCAGGAACGCGACGGCCTGTTCGGGGCCGACCTGCAGGAAGCGGATCTCCCGCGCGTTCTCCTTCGCCTCCTCCAGCGTGTCGCCCAGGACGAACGTGGCTCCGGGCAGGATCTTCAGCTCGTCCCCGGACCGGCCGTTGCGCACCGCGCGCGCCCGCATGTCAGCCGTGAACCGCACCCCCGCCTCGAGGGTGCCGTGCATCGTGAAGATGGCGTCGGCGTACGTGGCGCCGAACTCGCGGCCGGCGTCGGAGTCGCCGGCCTGGAACAGGACCGGGTGCCCCTGCGGGCTGCGCGGCAGCAGTCCCGGGCCGCGGACGTCGAACTGCGCGCCGTGGTGCTCTACCTCGGTGATCCCGCGCGCGAAGACCCCCGTCGCGGGGTCGGCGACGAGCGCGTCCGGCGCCCAGGAGTCCCAGAACTCCCGTGCGACGTCGAGGACCTCGCGGGCGCGCACGTACCGGTCGGCGTGCGCCAGGTACCCCCCGCGGCGGAAGTTCTCCCCGGTGAACGCGTCGGAGCTCGTGACGACGTTCCACGCGGCGCGGCCGCCGGAGAGGTGGTCGAGGGAGGCGAACTGCCGGGCGACCTCGGCGGCCTCGTTGAACGTCGCGTTGATCGTCCCGGCCAGCCCGAGGTGGGTGGTCACCGAGGCCAGCGAGTTCAGCACGGTCAGGGTGTCGGGACGGCCGACGACGTCGAGGTCGTGGATCCTCCCGCGCTGCTCGCGCAGCCGCAGCCCCTCGGCGAGGAAGAAGAAGTCCATGAGCCCGCGCTCGGCGGTGCGGGCCAGGTGCTCGAAGGAGGAGAAGTCGACCTGGCTGCCCGCGCGCGGGTCGCGCCAGACGGTCGTGTTGTTGACGCCCGGGAAGTGGGCGCCGAGGTGGACCTGACGCTTGCTCGCACGCTGGGTCATCGGGTCGCCTCCACGGCGTAGCGGCTGGCGGGTCGGGGCAGGCCGAAGCGGTCGCGCAGGGTCCGGCCGGTGAACGGTTCCCGGCCCAGGTGCGGGACCACGTCGGAGGCGACGAGGTCGAGGGTCGCGGGCAGGTCCAGCGGGACGAGCACGGCCCCGCCGACGCCCTGCGGGAGGTCGCGCAGCAGCTCGACCAGCGAGGCGGGGGTCCCGACGTGGCGCAGCGCGCGGGGGCCGTGGCCGGGGCTCAGCTCGTCGAGGTGGGCGGCGACGTCCTGCGCCTCGGAGGCGTCGCGGCGCAGCAGCACCTCCACGTCCAGCAGCACGGTCCCCTCCAGGCCCGCGGCCCACCGGGTGGCCGTCGGCACGTCGTGGGCCTCCAGCCGGGCCACGTCGGCGTGGGCCGCGGCGACGGCCAGGGACGGCTCGTCGCGCACGGGGACGATGACGAGCGGCTGGCCCTGCGGCGAGCGCGGCGTGATCGACGGTCCCTTGACCGAGAAGTTCTCCCCGGCGAAGTCGACGTAGTGCAGCTTGTCGCGGTCGACGAACCGGCCGGTGGCCAGGTCCTTGACGACGGCGTCGTCCTCCCAGGAGTCCCAGAGCCGGCGCACGACCTCGACCGTCTCGGCGGCTTCGCGCCACAGGACCTCCGGCGCGGCGGCCGCCTTGCGCCCGAACAGGTCGGCTTCGGCGGGCGTGGTGGACACCTCGACCTGCCAGCCCGCGCGGCCACGGCTGGTGAAGTCCAGCGTCGCGACGGCCTTCTGGGTGTGGAAGGGCTCGGTGTGCGTCGTGGTGACCACCGGGACCAGCCCGGTCCGCCGGGTCAGCGGTGCGAGGTTGGCCGTGACGGCGACGGCGTCCAGGCGGCCGCGCTGGTCCCTGTCGTCGGAGGAGCCAAGGCGGAAGGAGTCCGGGACGACGAGCAGGTCGAGGTCGG
Source organism: Kineococcus rhizosphaerae (assembly GCF_003002055.1). Taxonomy (NCBI): domain Bacteria; kingdom Bacillati; phylum Actinomycetota; class Actinomycetes; order Kineosporiales; family Kineosporiaceae; genus Kineococcus; species Kineococcus rhizosphaerae. Next base: position 113,415 of record NZ_PVZF01000002.1, on the reverse strand, counting down.
CGGCGTCGACGGTCTCGGCCAGGCGGCGCCAGTGGGCGGCGGTGAACAGCTCGGCGGGCCGGGCGCCGGGCAGCCGCCAGGCGGCGGGGTGGCGGCCGGCGGCGTCGAGCTCGACACCGATCGTGACGCCGATCTGCGTGGACACGGGTGGGACCCCCTCGGGACTGACGAGACCTGCCGGCGCGCTCGGTGCAGCGCCCGGTGACGCCCGGGTGTTCCCGGGCGCGGGAGGTGCGGGTCAGCGACAGGCGGCGGAGCGGGTGCGGCACAGGTCCACGTGCCGGCGCTGGACGGCGAAGAAGTGCCGCCCTCTGGTCTCCACGGGCCGAGGGTACGGCGCAGCTACCCTGGCGACCAAGCCGGCCACGGGCCGGCCGCCCCGCTCCCCCGCCCGTGAGGACCCCCGTGACCAGCACCCCTGCGCCCGAGCTCGTCTTCGCCCCTTCGCCCGAGTTCGCCGCCCAGGCCAACGTCGGCGCCGGGGAGCACGCCCGCGCCGCGGCCGACCCCGAGGCGTTCTGGGCCGAGCAGGCCCGCCGGCTGCAGTGGGACGAGCCGTTCCACACCGTGTTCGACGGCTCGACGCTGCCGACGGCGCAGTGGTTCACCGGTGGGAAGCTCAACGTCGCGGTGAACTGCGTGGACCGGCACGTGGCCGCCGGCCGCGGGGACAAGGTCGCGCTGCACTGGGAGGGCGAGCCGGGCGACTCGCGCACCACCACGTACGCGCAGCTGAAGGACGAGGTCTGCCGGCTGGCGAACGCCCTGGAGGAGCTCGGCGTCGGGCACGGCGACCGCGTGGTGCTCTACCTGCCCGTGCTGCCGGAGACGATCGTCGCGACGATGGCCTGCGCCCGCATCGGCGCCGTCGTCTCGCTGGTGTTCGGGGGTTTCTCCGCCGAGGCGCTGCGCTTCCGCGTGGAGGACACCGAGGCCAAGCTCCTCGTCTGCACCGACGGGCAGTTCCGCCGCGGCCACGCCGTCGCCGTCAAGGGTGCCGCCGACGCCGCCGTCGCCGGCCTGGACCACGTCGAGCACGTCCTCGTCCTGCGCCGCACCGGCGAGGCGACCCCCGACTTCCCGTGGACCCCGGGCCGCGACGTGTGGTGGCACGAACTCGTCGACCGCCAGCCGGCCGAGCACACCGCGCCGAGCTTCGACGCCGAGAACCCGCTGTTCATCATCTACACCTCCGGCACGACGGGGAAGCCCAAGGGCCTGGTCCACACCAGCGGCGGCTACCTGACCCACACGTCGTGGTCGCACTGGGCGGTGTTCGACGTCAAGGACGACGACGTGTACTGGTGCCAGGCCGACCTGGCGTGGGTGACGGCGCACTCGTACGAGATGTACGGGCCGCTGTCCAACGGCGTGACGCAGGTGATCTACGAGGGGTCCCCGCTGACCCCGCACCCGGGCCGGCACTTCGAGGTCATCGAGAAGTACGGCGTGACGATCTACTACACCGCCCCGACGCTGGTGCGGACGTTCATGAAGCACGGTCCGGAACTGCCCGCGCGGTTCGACCTGTCGTCGCTGCGGCTGCTGGGGTCCGTCGGGGAGGCCATCAACCCCGAGGCGTGGACGTGGTTGCACCGCAACGTCGGGGGTGGGCGCTGCCCCATCGTCGACACGTGGTGGCAGTCCGAGACGGGTGCCGCGGTCATCGCCCCCCTGCCGGGTGTCACGGCACTGAAACCCGGCTCCGGGACGGTCCCGCTGCCGGGGTTGTCGGCCACCGTCGTCGACGAGGCCGGGAACGAGACGGCCCCCGGCGAGACGGGTGTCCTCGTCATCACGAAACCCTGGCCCGGCATGGCCCGCACCGTGTGGCGCGACCACGCCCGGTTCGTCAAGAGCTACTGGGAACCGTACGCGGCGCAGGGCTGGTACCTCGCCGGGGACGCGGCGACCAAGGACGCCGACGGGTACGTCTGGATCGGCGGCCGCATCGACGACGTGCTGAACGTCTCGGGACACCGGTTGTCGAGCATCGAACTGGAGTCGGCCCTCGTCTCGCACCCGCGGGTCGCCGAGGCCGCGGTCGTCGGCGCTCCCGACGACACCACCGGTCAGCGGATCGTGGCGTTCGTCATCCTGCGCGGCGAGGGCGTCGACGGCGACCTCGCGCGGGAACTGCAGGCCCACGTCGCGCACGAGATCGGGCCCGTCGCCAAACCCCGCGACGTCGTCGTCGTCCCGGACCTGCCCAAGACGCGCTCGGGGAAGATCATGCGCCGGTTGATGGCCGACCTGACCGCCGGCCGCGGCGGCGGGGACGTGACGTCGCTGCAGGACGAGACCGCGCTGGCCGCGGTCGAGACGGCCTGGGCGCAGTACGTGGCCTCCCGCTGAGACCCTCCCTCCCCGTGCCCGGCACGGGGAGGGGACGTCCTCAGGCGCGGGCGCCGAAGCGGCCGGGGCGGAAGGCCGCCAGCAGCGGGTTCGGCTGCCCGGTGAGCACCTCGCGGGCGGTGAACTCCCCCAGGACCAGGCCCAGGGTGGCGCCGCTGTGGGTGAACAGGACGTGCAGGCCCTCGACGCCGTCCACGGCACCGGCGACGGGTTCACCGTCGCCGGGGATGGGTTTGCGGCCCACGCCGTAGCCGTCGAGCGCCAGCTCGGGGTGGCCGGCCAGGACGGCCGAGGCCTCGGCGAGCAGACCCTCCAGCGTGCTGTCCTTGACCTCGTAGTCGCCCTCGCGGTGGATGACGACCTCCTCCTCCGACCAGGCCGAGTCCAGCACCAGCACCCCGCCGGGGGCCGGGCGCACCGCGACGCGCGGGGTGTTGAGGACCGCGCGCAGGGCCACCTCGACGGGTTTCGTGCGCAGCAGCAGGGAGACCGGGGAGTCGTCGGGGACGGTGAGGCCGAGGTCGGCCAGGTCGCGCGGGACCCACGGGCCGGTCGCCAGCACGACGGCGTCGGCGGCGAAGGTGGCTCCGGAGTCCGTCGTGACGCCGGTGACGCGACCGCCCTCGACGACGGGGTGGGCCCGGCCGGTCCCGGTCTGCAGGCGGCCGCCCGCGGCGCGGAACCCCTCCAGGAGCACCCCGGCGGCCAGTGGCAGGTCCACCCAGCCCTCACCGGGGTTGAAGACCGCGCCCTCGGCGGCCACGGCGGCCGGGTCCACGCCGGGGGTCCAGGCGGCGATCTCCTCCGGCGCCAGCCACACCGAGTCGTAGCCGATGGCCAGCTCGTGGGCGTGCCGCGCGCGGAAGCTCTCCCCCGGCGCCGCCCACGTCAGGCCGCCGTCGAAGCGCAGACCGTCCCGCAGGCCCTGCTCGTGGCCGTGGCGGGCGGCGAAGGTGTGCCAGCGGTCGATGCCGACGGTGCGCAGCAGGTGGTAGGCGTCGCTGCGGGCGCCGGCGGAGTTCAGCCACGACAGCGACCGGCCGCTGGCCCCGGAGGCGACGTCGGCCTCGGTGACGAGGTCGACGGACGCCCCGGCGCGGGCCAGGTGGGCGGCCGTGGAGACGCCGAGGATGCCGGCGCCGACGACGACGACCCGGGCGGTGGAGGTGCTCATGGTTCTCTCTTCCGATCGTGGAGCGGGGGTTTCGGAGCGGAGCGGGGCGGGCTCAGGCGGCCGCGCGCACCCGGTCCAGGACGTCGAGGACGGCGACGGCGTCGGCGGGCTCGACCGGCAGCGGGCCGCCGCGCAGCAGGCTGTCGGCCAGCCCGCGGTAGAAGGCGGCGTAGTCGCCGGGCGCCACGGGGACCTCGGCCGGGGCGTCGACGGTCCCGCCGCGGGCCGGGGCACCGCGCACCCCGTACCCGGGGGTGCCGGGGACGAGCCCGGCCGCGAGCTGCTGCTCCTGGGGGTCCAGACCCTCGACGGCGACGGCACCGCGCTCGCCGAGCACGTGGAACCGCGGGCCGGGCAGCGCCGCGACGGCGCTCATCCACAGGTGGGAGCGGACCCCGCTGCGGTGGTGCAGGGCGACGAAGGCGTCGTCCTCGGGGCCGGGCCCGGGCCGGCGCCGGTCCAGCTCGGCGGTGACGGAGTCCACGGGGCCGAACAGCTGCAGGGCCTGGTCGACGAGGTGGGTGCCGAGGTCGGCGAGGATCCCGCCGCCGTCGGCCACGGGGGCGTCCATCTTCCACGCCTTGCCCCCGGCCGGTTCCCACCACGTGAAGCGCGAGGTGAAGCGGTGCACCCGGCCCAGGGCGCCCTCGGCCACCAGCCGGCGCAGGGTCAGGAAGTCCCCGTCCCAGCGGCGGTTCTGGAACACCGTCAACGGCGTCCCGGTGGCGCCCGCCACGTCGAGCAGCTTCCGGGCGCCGGCCGCGTCGACGGCCAGGGGTTTGTCGACGACCGTGGCCAGCCCCGCCTGCAGCGCGCGGGTGGCGAGGTCGACGTGGGTGGCCGGCGGGGAGGCGAGCACGACGAGGTCGAGCTCGCCGCGGCGGGCCCAGACCTCCTCGGGCGAGGCCACCACGGCCACGCCCGGCAGGGCGGTGCGCGCGGCGGCCGCGCGGGCGGGGTCGCGGGTGACGACGACGTCCACGGAGAACTCCGGGTCGGCGGCCAGCAGCGGGCCGTGGAACACCGCCCCGGCGGTCCCCCAGCCGACGACGGCGGTGCGCAGCGCGCTCACAGGACCTCCGCCAGGAAGCGGCGCAGGCGCTCGCTGCGGGGCTGCTCGAACAGCTGAGCGGGCGGTCCGGCCTCGACGACGCGGCCCTCGTCCATGAAGACGACCTGGTCGGCGACGCGGCGCGCGAACCCCATCTCGTGGGTCACGACGACCATCGTCATGCCCTGCCGGCCCAGGGTCGCCATGAGGTTCAGGACGCCCTTGACCAGCTCGGGGTCCAGGGCGCTGGTCACCTCGTCGAAGAGCATGACCTCGGGGTCCATCGCCAGCGCGCGGGCGATGGCGACGCGCTGCTGCTGGCCGCCGGACAGGTCGCGCGGACGGTGGTCGGTGCGCTCGGCCAGTCCCACCTCGGCGAGGCGGGCGTGGGCGCGGCGCAGGGCCTCGGCCCGCGGGACGCCGGCGACGGTGCGGGGGGCCAGCGCCACGTTCTCCAGGGCGGTGTGGTCGGGGAACAGGTTGAAGTGCTGGAACACCATGCCGATGCGCCGGCGCAGCCGGTCGGGGTGCTGGCCCCGGGTGCTGGTGCCGGCGAGCAGGACGTCGCCGCCGCTGGGTTCGTGCAGCCGGTTGATCCCGCGCAGCAGGGTCGACTTGCCCGATCCCGACGGGCCGATGACGCAGGTGGTGCTGCCGGCGGGCACGGAGAACGTCACCCCGCGCACGACCTCGACGGGGCCGTAGGACAGCCGCACGTCGCGCAGGTCCAGGGCGGACCGGCGTAGGTGCGCTCGGGCCCCGTGGCGCCGGGGTCCTCGGCGGTGGGTGTCTCGGCGGTGGATCTCACAGACTGCTCCCGCGGGGTCCGGTGGGCGCGGAGGGCGCGAGTTCGGCGACCTCGTCGAGCCCGCTCTTGGGCGGTGTGGGGACGCGGCGGCCGGTGCGGAACCGGGCGTCGACGACGTTGACCACGTGGGTCAGCGGAACGGTGATGACGAGGTAGAACACCCCGGCCAGCACCAGCGGGGACAGGTTCCCGGACAGCACCGCGGCGTCCTGGCCGACGCGGAACAGTTCGCGTTCGGAGGTCAGCAGCCCCAGGAAGTACACGAGGCTGGAGTCCTTGACGATGGCGATGAACTGGTTCACCAGGGCGGGCAGCACCCGGCGGACGCCCTGGGGAACCACGACCAGGCGCATGGCGCGGCCGTAGCTCATGCCCAGCGCGCGGCAGGCCTCCAGCTGGCCGCGGTCCACGGCCTGGATGCCGGCGCGGAAGATCTCCCCGAGGTACGCGCTGGAGATGAGGGCCAGGGCGATGATGCCCAGCGGGTAGGGCGAGGGCCCGAACACCGACTGGCTGAACCGGGCGAAACCCTGACCGATGAGCAGGATGGTGAGGATGGCCGGCAACCCGCGGAACACGTCGGTGTAGACGCGGGCCGGCACGCGCAGCCACCGCGACGTCGAGATCCCCATGAGGGCCACGACCATCGCGAGCACGGTGCCGATGACCGTGGCGGCCACCGAGATGACCAACGTGTTCCGCAGGCCGGTGGCGAGCAGCTGCGGCAGGACCTGCAGCATCGCGTGCCCGTCGAGGAACGTCCGGGCGATGGTGTCGAACCAGGTCACGAACCCGTCCTCCTCACGAGGCCGACGGCGTCGGCGAGGCGGTCCGCTCGGCGCTGGGCAGGTACTGCTGGGGCATCGGGGATCCGGGGAACCACTTCTCGTACAGCGTCTTCCAGGTGCCGTCCTCCATCGCGGCGTGCAGGTTCTCGTCCAGCGCCTCGCGCAGGGCCGTCTTGCCCTTGGCGATCGCGAACCCGGCGGGGGCGTCGAAGCTGGGGATGTCCTCGGCGTCGACGAGACCGAACTGCTGCACGTAGGACTTCGCGGCCTCGTAGTCGAGGAAGTGCGCGTCGACGCTGCCGCCGTTGAGGGCCGAGACGGCGGCGTTGTTGTCCGGGAAGCGGACGAGGTCGGCGTCGGGGAAGTTCTTGAGGGCGTAGGCCTCCTGCAGGGTGCCCTGCACGACGCCGAGGCGCTTGCCGGCCAGGGTCTTCGCCGAGGTCACCCCGGAGGTGCGGGTGGTCAGGACGCTGAGGTACCCGGCGAGGTAGCCGTCGCTGAAGTCGACGGTCTGCTTGCGCTGGTCGGTGATGCCGATGGCGGCGACGCCCGCGTCGAACTGGCCGTTGGCCACGCCGGGCAGGATCGCGGTGAAGTCCTGGCCGGTGAAGGTGACGTCGGTGATCCCCATCCGCTTCGCGACGTCGCGGAACAGTTCGACGTCGAACCCGGTGAACTCCCCCTTCGCGTCGGTGAACGTGTACGGCTTGGCGTCGCCGAGGCTGGCCACCCGCAGGGTGCCCGGCTGCACGAGGCCGTAGGGGTCGTCCTCCGCGGCGGAGGACGTGCCGGAGGGGCTGCAGGCGCTGACGACGAGGCCTGCCGCGGCGAGCGCCGAGGCGAGGACGGCCCGTCGGGTCGTGTGGCGTGTCATGGGTCGGCCGTTCCGTGAGGTGGGCGGGGACGCGTTGAGACCGGTCTCAAACATCCGCGTGTGAGACCGGTCTCAACGGCGGAACGTCAGTAACGTAGGCTCCCCGCCGACAGCAGGTCAACCCCCTGCGTTTCACCCGTGTTAAGACTCTCCCGTGCCCAGCACCCGAGGACGACGATGACCGAGCCCGCCACCCGCCGCCGGGAACCGACCACCGCCGACGTGGCCCGCCGGGCCGGGGTCGCCAAGGCCACCGCCGCCCGCGCCCTCGGCGGCTACGGCTCGGTGAGCCCCGAGGTGCGCGAACGCGTCACCGCCGCCGCGCAGGCCCTGGGGTACCGCCCCAACGAACTGGCCCGCAGCATGGGCACCGGGCGCTCACGCACCATCGGCCTCGTCGTCGGCGACATCGAGAACGGCTACTTCGGCCTGGCCACCCGCGCCATCTCCGAGGTCGCGCACGCCGCCGGGTACGAGGTCGTCCTGGTCAACACCGCCGAACGGCACGCCGACGAGGCCGACGCCGTGCGGCTGCTGCTCGACAAGCGCGTCGACGGGCTCGTCGTCGTCCCGGCCGCCTCCTTCGACGCCGAGCACCTGCGCGCCGCGTGCGCCACCGGCCGTCCCGTCGTCCTGCTGGACCGGCGCCGCGACGACGTCCCGGCGCTGTCGGTGAGCGTCGACGTCGTCCCGGCCGTGCGGGAGCTGACCGGGGCGCTGCTGGCGGCCGGGCACCGCCGCATCGCCTACCTGACGTCGCTGGAGCCGGAGTTCGACCACCCGGACCTGGAGCTCGTCAGCTCCCCCATCGCCGACCGCCTGCTCGGGATGCGCCAGGCCTTCACGGCTGCGGGGGTGCCGCTCGCGCCCGACCTGGCCCTCTTCGGTGCGCACTCCCCCGCCGCGACCGCCGCCCTCGTCGACCGGGCCCTCGAGGGCCCCGACCCGGCCACGGCCGTCGTCTCCTCCGACGCGGTCATCGCCCTCGACGTGCTGACCCGGCTGCGCGAGCGCGGTGAGGACCTGCCCGGGCGCCTGTCCTTCGCCAGCTTCGACGACGCCCCCTGGGCACCCCTGGTGGACCCGGCCGTGACGGCCGTGCAGCAACCCATCCAGCAGGTCGGGGCCGAGTGCGCCCGGCTGCTGCTGGAGCAGATCCGCACCCCCGGCGCCGGTCCGGACCCCGGCGCGGCACCGGTCGCGCGGTCCTTCCCGGCACGCGTCGTGCACCGCGCCTCCATCGGCCCCGGGCCCGGCGCCCGCCGGTGAAGCGGGCACCCGTCCCGAGGTTCAGGTGGGCTGGTTGATCCCGCCGGCCTGCGCCGCGGCCTCCAGGTCCATCCAGCTGGCCTCCCAGACGTGACCGTCGGGGTCGAGGAAGCTGATCCCGTACATCCAGCCGTAGTCCTGGGTGGGCCCGTACTCGGCGCCCCCGTTGGCCAGGGCGGCCGCCTTGAGGTCGTCGCACTCCTGCCGGCTGGACGCCGACAGCGCCACCATGGACTCGGTCGTCCCCTGGGGCGCGGGGTCGCCGTGCAGGAACTGCTTCCACTTCTCCGGCTCGTGCACGAGGACGATGATGTTCTCCTCGATGACGACGCAGGCCGTGGTGTCGTCCTCGAACTGCGGGTTCAGGGAGAACCCCAGGGCAGTGAAGAACGCCTTGGACCTCTCCTTGTCGGCCACCGGCTGGTTGATGAAGACCATGCGCACGACGGGCTCCTCAGCTGCTCAGGGGCCGGCGGTCCGGCCCTCCTGCTCCTGTCGACCGCGGCGCCGCCCGGAACTGATCGGTCAGAGGTTCGGGAACCACAGTCCGATCTCGCGGGCGGCGGACTCGGGCGAGTCCGAGCCGTGGACGAGGTTCTGCTGGACCTTCAGGCCCCAGTCGCGGCCCAGGTCGCCGCGGATGGTGCCGGGCGCGGCCGTCGTCGGGTCCGTCGTGCCGGCCAGCGAGCGGAACCCCTCGATGACGCGGTGGCCCTCGACGACGGCGGCCAGCACCGGGCCGGACAGCATGAACTCCACGAGGGGCTCGTAGAACGGCTTGCCCTCGTGCTCGGCGTAGTGGCCGGCGAGCAGCTCGCGGGTGGCGCTGCGCAGCTCCAGCGCCACGAGGGTGTAGCCCTTGGCCTCGACGCGCCGCAGGACCTCCCCGGAGAGGTTGCGCTTCACACCGTCGGGCTTCACGAGGACCAGGGTCCGCTGCGTCTCAGTCACGGGGGCGACCCTAGCGGGGCGGGTGTCGGTACCGGGGTGTGGACTGACCCCGTGCACCGCGAACGACGCTCGAGCGTGCCCGGGGCGATGGTCTGGACGAGCACCCCCGAAGGGCGCGACGCCGGGCCCGGCACCGGGCTCGTGCTGCCCGACGGGTGCATGGACCTGCTGTGGCGCAGCGACAGCCGGGAGGTCCTCGTCGCCGGTCCGGACACGGCCGCGTACGCGTCCCCGGCCGCACCGGGCGTGACGTGGACGGGGCTGCGCCTGGCCCCCGGTCACGCCCCGGCGCTGCTCGGCGTCCCCGCGAGCGAACTGCGCGACCGCCGCGTCGCGCTCGCGGACCTGTGGGGCGCGGCGCGGGCGCGCCGGCTGGCCGACCGGATCGAGGTCTCTCCGGGGGCCGGTCTGGAGGGGCTCGTCGCGCCCGTGCCGCAGGACGCGGCCCTGGCGCACGCCGCCCGGCTGCTCGGGAGCGGGCACCCGGTCGCAGGGGTCGCGGACGAGCTCGGGGTGGGGGTGCGGACCCTGCACCGCCGCAGCCTCGCCGCGTTCGGCTACCCGCCCCAGGTGCTCGCCCGTGTGCTGCGGTTCCGCCGCGCGGTCGGGCTCCTGCGCGCCGGGCGCCCACCGTCGCAGGTGGCGGCCGAGGCCGGGTACGCCGACCAGGCGCACCTGTCGCGCGAGGTCCGGACGTTCGCCGGGACGACCCCCTCGGCCCTGCGGCCCGCTCAGCCCAGCGGGGCGAAGAGGTCCACCGCACCGCCGTCGGGGTCGAGCACCGTCGCGTAGCGCTGACCCCAGACCGCGTCGAACGGCGCGAGGTGGCTGCGGACCCCCGCCGCCGTCAGCTCGGCGTGCACCGCGTCGACCTCCGCGGGGCTCGCGCAGCGGAAGGCCAGGCTCGTGCGGTGACCGGGACCGGGGCGCGTCCAGGACGGGTCGAAGCCGCGGATCGTCTCCTCGGTGTCCCAGGCCAGCCGCAGGCCGCCGGGCAGGGTCACCTCCACGTGCGGTGCGGCGTCGGCCGAGGCGGGCAGGTCCAGGCCGAGACGGCGGTAGAAGTCCAGGAAGGCCGCCATGTCGGCGACCACCAGGCCGATGAGGTCCAGCGTCGGAGTGGGCACGGACCCACCCTGGCCGCTCGCGGGTGCGGCGTCTTGGACGGATCGGACAGGATGGGACCGTGCGCCACGACCGCGAGGACACCACCGCCCAGGAGACCGCGCTGCGCGAGGCCCGCGACGCGGCCGCGACCGTGCTCGCCGAGCTGGCCGCCGAGGCGAAGTCGCTGGCGAAGGCCTACGCCGGGCGCACGGCCCGGATCCCCGACGGCTCGGCGCTCGCGGGGCTCGTCGACGCCGCCCGCCGCGCCGAGGAGGCCGTCGACCTCGCCGCCCACGACCTCGCGACGGCGCGCGGCGAGGACGCCTGACCCTCCCCGTCCCGCCGGAGGCACACCTCGCGCCCCGAGGTCACGGCGTGTCGGGGCGCGAGGTGTGCCTTCGGCCTGGTGGGCGCTCTCGGGGTGCGGTGATCGCGGACCAGGCGGACCATCGGACGCGGGCTCCGGCGCACCGGAGCGCACCGGATCGTTCGGGAGGCCCGCGATGAGCCAGGACAGTTCACACGACAGCGCGCACCAGGTGGGTGCGTCGGACGTCGAGGTCGAGAAGCACACCACCACGAAGGTGGTGATGATCTCCGTCGTCGCGGCCATCGGCGGCTTCCTCTTCGGGTTCGACACCTCCGTCGTCAACGGGGCCGTCGACGCGATCACCGACCAGTTCGCGTTGTCCAAGGGGCTGTCCGGGTTCGCCGTCTCCTGCGCGCTGCTGGGTGCCGCCGTCGGCGCGTGGTTCGCGGGCCGGATCGCGGACCGGTTCGGCCGCAAGGCCGTCATGGTCGTCGGCGGGATCCTCTTCGCGATCGGGGCCGTCGGGTCGGCCTTCGCCTTCAACGTCTGGGACCTGATCCTGTGGCGCGTCGTCGGCGGCGTCGGGGTCGGCGTCGCCTCCGTCATCGCCCCCACCTACATCGCCGAGGTCGCCCCCGCCCACATCCGCGGCCGGCTCGCCTCGCTTCAGCAGCTGGCGATCACCGTCGGCATCTTCGCGGCCCTGCTGTCGGACGCCTTCATCGCCAACACCGCCGGCAGCGCCGGCAGCGAGACGTGGCTCGGGTGGGCGGCCTGGCGGTGGATGTTCGTCGTCGGGGTCATCCCGTCCGTGGTCTGGGCCCTGCTGGCCCTGTCCGTGCCGGAGTCCCCGCGCTACCTCATCGCCCAGGGTGAGACCCAGCGCGCGGGCGAGGTGCTGCGCGAGGTGCTCGGCACCCGCAGCCTGGAAGCGGTGCAGCGCAAGGTCAACGAGATCAAGAACTCCATGCGCCGCGAGCACGACCCGAGCCTGCGCGACCTGCGCGGCCCGAAGTTCGGCCTGCTGCCGATCGTCTGGGTCGGGATCCTGCTGTCCGTCCTGCAGCAGGGCGTCGGCATCAACGTGATCTTCTACTACTCCACGACCCTGTGGCAGGCCGTCGGCTTCAAGGAGTCCGACGCGTTCACGACCTCGGTCATCACGGCCGTCACCAACGTCGTCGTCACCTTCATCGCCATCGCGACGGTCGACAAGGTCGGCCGCAAACCGCTGCTGACGGTCGGCTCGGCCGGGATGTTCGTCTCGCTGCTGGTGATGGCGATCGCGTTCTCGCAGGCCGGGGGCACCACGGACAAGCCGTCGCTGCCCGACCCCTGGGGCCCCATCGCCGTCGTCGCGGCGAACGTCTACGTCATCTCCTTCGGGGCGACGTGGGGCCCGGTCGTGTGGGTGCTGCTCGGGGAGATGTTCCCCGGCAAGATCCGTGCCGCGGGGCTCGCCGTCGCCGCGGCCGCGCAGTGGATCGCGAACTTCGCCATCTCCACGAGCTTCCCGTCGCTGGCCGGCCTGGGACTGCAGTGGGCCTACGGCCTCTACGCCCTCATCGCGCTGCTGTCCTTCGTGTTCGTGCGCAGGGCCGTGCGGGAGACGAAGGGCCGGGAGCTGGAGGACATGGACGACACGGCCCCGGCCCCGGCGGGCTGAGGGTCCTGCCGTGACCCTGCACCTGACGCACGACGAGGGGCGCGCCGCGCTGGCCGACGAGCTCGCGTCGTGGTCGCTCGTGCTGGGGTCCGACCTCGACCTCGACGCCCCGAGCCGCTGCCCCGGCTGGACGTGCGCGCACGTGCTCGTCCACGTCCACCTCGGGCTGCAGGAGGTGGCCCTGGCCCTGCTCGACGTCCAGGGACCCGGCCCCGTCACCGTCGACGCGGCCGGGTACTGGACGCGCTACCCCGCCACGACGGACCCGGAGGGGCAGTTCCGGGTGCTCGACGGGACCGCCCGCGCGTACCCGCGCCCCGAAACCCTCACCGGGCACCTGGCCGCCACCGTCGAGGCCCTGCGCCGCGGGGTGCTGCGCGTCCCGGACGGGCGGGTCGCGTTCCAGGGGTTCACGTTCTCCACCGGAGACTTCCTCGGCAGCTGGGCCGTGGAACTCGCCGTCCACCAGCTCGACCTGGAACTCATCGCCGCTCCCCCGCCCGGCTCGGGCCTGCGCCTGGCCCGCCGGACCGTCGACGACCTCGCCGGCGGGGCCGTCCCGGCGGACTGGGACGACGCGACGGTCGTGCTCGCCGGGACGGGCCGGGTCGAGCTGGCCGGTGAGGCCGCCCGGCAGCACCCCGAACTGCGCGGCCGGTTCCCCGTGCTGGGCTGAGGCGGTTCAGCCCTCGACGGTTCAGTCCACGACGACGTGCGCGCGGACCGTCCCGTCCGCCACCCACCCCTTCGACTCGGCGTAGGCGAGCATCCGCTCGAACTGCTCGTCCCAGCCCGCGTCGGCGCCCTCGGCGTGCGCGGTCCGGCGCAGCCACTCGATCGACACCCGGACGTGCGCGGCCGCGACGTCCTCCCCCTCGGCGTCGAGCTCACCGACCGGGCCCAGCACGGCCGACAGGTCCGCCACGGAGGAACCCGCCGGCACGGCCACGTCGAACGACGTGAACTCGTTGCGGTCCAGCAGTTCGGCGGGCTGGGCGGCGGTGGGGTCGACGGCGATGCGCACGGTCTGCTCCTCAGGGTCGGGACATCTGCACTTCCGGCACTCCGGTTCCCGCGTCGACGCGTTCGGACCCGTCGACCACGCTGAACCGGTGCCGAGCGTAGAACCTGCGGGCACGGGCGTTGTCGCGGAACACCCACAGCGTCGAGGAGGACGTCCCGATCGCGTGCTCCAGCAACCGGTCCGCCACGCCCGAACCCCGGTGCCCGGCGGCGACGTACAGGCTCTTCAGCTCACCCGGGACCCAGCTGACCGCGCCGACGACCACGCCGCCGACCTCGGCCAGCGCGCACCCGCGCGCCCCCGTCCGCAGGGTCCGTGACCAGCGGGCGAACCGCTCGGGGACCCGCTGCGCGTCCAGGTACGCCCGCGGGACGAGGTCCGCGTAGCACTCGTCCCACGTGCGGGTCTGGAACTCGGCGACGGCCAGGGCGTCGCCGGGTGCCATGGCCCGGACGATCACGTCCCGTCGGCGAGCCGCCGGGCCACCTCGGCCTTCTCCCGGTCGACGCGCCCGCCGATGCGCAGGGCGAAGAACCAGATGACGGCGAAGGCGACGCCGATGACGAACATGATCGGCACCACGAAGCCGCTCGCGACGATGACCAGCTGCAGGACCCAGCCGAACCAGTACCCGGCCGGCGAGCGCAGCATCCCGGCGGCCAGCAGGCACAGCAGGATGAGGACGCCGCCCGCGACGAGGTAGCTGGTGTGCCGTTCGGCCATCGGCTCGATCCCGTACGCGACGAGGGTCGCGAAGAACACCAGCAGCGCCTCGCAGGCGAGCGTCGTCGCGGCGAACAACCGCTTCGTGCTGCGCTGGCGGGGCCTGCGGACCCGGGGTTCGCGGCTCACTGCTTGTCCTTGCCCAGCAGGGCCCGGGCGTCGCCGGCGAGGACCACGGACCCCGCGACGACCACCCCGGCCCCCGACCCGCCGATGCCGCCACCGGCGCCCGCCTCGGACTCGGCGAGGTCCACGGCCGTCGCGAGGGCCTCGTCGAGACGTTCCACGACGTGCACGCGGTCCTCGCCGAACACGTCCTCGGCCAGTTCGGCGAGCTCGGACGGTTCCATCCCGCGCGGTGAGCTGGAGCGGGTCACCACGACCTCGGCGAGGACGGGTTCGAGGGCGTGCAGGACACCTTCGACGTCCTTGTCCGCCATCACGGCGACCACGCCGACCAGCCGGCTGAGCGTGAACGCCTCGGCGATCGCGGCGGCCAGGGCCTGGGCCCCGGCGGGGTTGTGCGCGGCGTCGGCCAGGATCAGCGGCGACGTCCGCAGGACCTCCAGGCGGCCCGGGGAGGTGACGTCGGCGAACGCGGCCTCGACGAGCGCGGGCATGAGCGTCCCGCCCGGCATCGCCAGCAGCGCCTCGGCCGCCGACAGGGCCGTGGCGGCGTTCTCGGCCTGGTGCGCGCCGTGCAGGGGCAGGAACACGTCGGTGTAGACCCCGCCGCGGGTGCGCAGCGAGACCTGCTGACCGCCGACGGCCAGGGCTCGCTCCTCGACCCCGAAGTCGAGGCCCTCGCGCACGACGGTGACGCGCTCGGCGGCGGCCTTGGCCAGCAGCACCGCGCCCGCCTCCTCCTCCTGCTTGCCGATCACAACGGTGGAGCCGTGCTTGATGATCCCGGCCTTCTGCCCGGCGATCTCCTCGAGCGTCGAGCCCAGCCAGGTCTCGTGGTCCATCGAGACGGGCGTGACGACGGCGACGTCGGGCTGCACGACGTTCGTCGTGTCCCACGTCCCGCCCAGCCCGGTCTCGATGACCGCGACGTCCACGGGGGCGTCGGCGAAGGCCGCGAACGCCATGAGCGTGAGCACCTCGAAGAAGCTCAGCCGCGGTTCACCGCGCTCGGCGGCGCGCTCGTCGACGATCGTCACGACGGGTTCCACGTCGTCCCAGGCGCGCACGAACGCGGCGTGGGTGATGGGGTCGCCGTCGATCGAGATCCGCTCGGTGATGTCGACCAGGTGCGGGCTGGTGAACCGGCCGGTCCGCAGGTCGTGCTCGCGGACCAGCCGCTCCACCATGCGCGCCGTCGACGTCTTGCCGTTCGTGCCGGCCAGGTGCACGACGCGGTAGGCCGACTGCGGGTCGCCCAGCAGACCGCACGCCTCGCGCACCCGGTCCAGCGTCGGGTGGATCCGGTGCTCGGGGTTGCGGCCCAGGATCTGCTCGACGACCGCGGCGAACCGGTCGTCCTCCTCCTCGGGCAGCGGCGCGGGCACGAGCTTGCCCGTGGAGTCCACCCGCGGCGAGCGGCGGTCCTGGGGCACCCGGCCGCGGCGCAGGCCGTCGGTGCCGAAGGCCTCCCCCGTGTCGTCGGTGCCGTCACCGACGGGCCCGAGGAGTTCCTCCAGTTCACGGTCGAAGGGGTCGCTCACGATGCCGTCCATTCGCTCGTACGGGACGCCCTGGTCGACGCCTTCACGGTGGAGCGCACACGACTGCGTCGGAGCGTTCCACCGCTCCAGACGCCGACGCGTCCCTCCTCGCTCATCACGATGCCGTCCGTTCGCTCGTACGGGACGCCGCGGTCGACGCCTTCTCGCTCATCAGGACTCCACCTTCTCCACGCCGATCCGGACCTCGTGCCCCTCGACGGACCCCACGAGCGTCGCCCGCTCGGCCGCCAGCGCGTCGGCCGACCCGCTGGACCCGAACTGCTGGGCCAGGGTCTCGGCCACGACGAGGTTCTGGTGCGTCACGAGCGCCTCCCACACCGGCCCGTCGGCCGCGACCGTCAGCCGGATGCGGTCCGCGACGTGCAGGCCGGCCTCGCGGCGGGCCTGCTGCACGAGCCGGACGACGTCGCGGGCGATGCCCTCGGCCGCCAGTTCCGGCGTCACCGTCGTGTCGAGGACGACGAAACCCCCGCCCTCGAGCGGGGACGTCGCCAGCCCGGTCCCGCCGCCCTCGACGACGGTGGACAGCTCGTACTCGCCCTCGACGAGTTCGATGCCGCCGGAGACCACGGTGCCGTCCGGGCGCTCCTCCCAGTCCCCGCTCTTGGCCCCCTTGATCGCCTGCTGGACGTTCTTGCCCAGCCGGGGACCGGCGGCCCGGGCGTTGACGGTGAGCTTGGCGACGACCCCGTGCTCCACGGCCTTGTCGATCGTGCCCAGCCTCACGGACCGGACGTTGACCTCGTCGGCGACGAGCTGCGCGAACGGTTCCAGCGCAGCCGGGTCGGCGACGAGGACCTCCACCGTCGACAGCGGCAGCCGCACGCGCAGGCCGTTGGCCTTGCGCAGCGCCAGGACGCTGGAGCAGGTCGCGCGCGCCTCGTCCATGGCGCTCACGAGCCCGGGGTCGGCGGGCAGGTCCACGGCGTCGGGCCAGTCGGTCAGGTGCACCGACCGGCCGCCGGTCAGGGTCCGCCAGATCTCCTCGGAGAACAGCGGCAGCAGCGGGGCGAGCATCCGCGTCGTCGTCTCCAGCACCGTGTAGAGGGTGTCGAAGGCGTCCTTGGCGCGCTCGGACTCCCCGTCCCAGAACGCCGAGCGCGAGCGCCGGACGTACCAGTTGGTGAGGGAGTCCAGGAACTGCCGGGCGCTCTCGCAGGCCCCGGCGATGTCGTAGGCGTCGAGCTGCTCGGTGACCGCCACGACGGTGTCGTGCAGCTTGGCCAGGACGTAGCGGTCGAGGACGTCGGTGGAGCTCGTGCGCCAGCGCGGGGTGTGGCTGGAGGTCCCGGCGTACAGCTGGAAGAACTGGAAGGTGTTCCACAGCGGCAGCAGGACCTGGCGCACGGAGTCGCGGATGCCCTGCTCGGTGACGATGAGGTTCCCGCCGCGCAGGACGGGCGAGCTCATGAGGAACCAGCGCATGGCGTCGGAGCCGTCGCGGTCCAGGACCTCGGACACGTCGGGGTAGTTGCGCAGCGACTTGCTCATCTTGCGGCCGTCGTCGCCGAGCAGGATCCCGTGCGAGACGCACGTGGTGAACGCGGGCCGGTCGAACAGGGCCGTGGCCAGGACGTGCAGGGTGTAGAACCAGCCGCGGGTCTGCCCGATGTACTCGACGATGAAGTCGCCCGGGTAGTGCGATTCGAACCACTCGGTGTTCTCGAACGGGTAGTGCACCTGGGCGAACGGCATGGAGCCGGACTCGAACCAGCAGTCGAGGACCTCCGGGACGCGGCGCATGGTCGACTTGCCGGTGGGGTCGTCGGGGTTGGGCCGGGTGAGGTCGTCGATGTACGGGCGGTGCAGGTCGGCCGGGCGGACGCCGAAGTCGCGTTCGAGGTCGTCGAGGGAGCCGTAGACGTCGACGCGCGGGTAGGCCGGGTCGTCGGAGGTCCACACGGGGATGGGGCTGCCCCAGTAGCGGTTGCGGCTGATGGACCAGTCGCGCGCGCCTTCGAGCCACTTGCCGAAGGAGCCGTGCTTGACGTGCTCGGGGACCCAGGTGATCTGCTCGTTGAGCTCGACCATGCGGTCGCGGATCGCGGTGACCTTGACGAACCAGGAGGAGACGGCGCGGTAGATGAGGGCGTTCCCGCAGCGCCAGCAGTGCGGGTAGGAGTGGTCGTAGGTCTCCTGCCGCAGCAGCACGGCGCCGGAGGGCAGGCCGTTCTTCAGGGCGCGGTTGATCTCCTTGTTGGCGTCGAAGACGTGCATCCCGGCGAAGTCGGTGACCTCGGCGGTGAAGGTGCCGTTGGAGGCGACGGGCACGACGGGGACGATCCCGGCGGCGTCGGTGACGAGCTTGTCGTCCTCGCCGAAGGCGGGCGCGATGTGGACGACGCCGGTGCCGGAGTCGGTGGTGACGTAGTCGGCGGCCAGCACCTGGTGGGCGTTCTCGCGGCCGGCGAAGTACGGGAACGGCGGGGTGTAGGTGCGGCCCAGCAGGTCCGCGCCCCGGTGGCGGGACAGGACCTGCGGGTCCTCGCCGAGTTCGCGGGCGTAGTGGCCCACGCGGTCGGCGGCGAGCAGGAACCGCTTCCCCTCGTGCGCGGCGCCGCCGTCGACCACGACGTACTCCAGGTCGGGGTGCACGGCCATCGCCAGGTTGCTGGGCAGCGTCCAGGGCGTGGTGGTCCAGATGAGCCCGAGGACGCCGTCGAGGTCGTCGCCGGCGTCGGTGAAGGCGAAGCCGACGGTGACGGCGGGGTCCTGCCGGTTGCGGTAGACGTCGTCCAGGCGCGTCTCGGAGTTGCTCAGGGGCGTCTCGCAGCGCCAGCAGTAGGCCAGGACGCGGAACCCCTCGTAGACGAGCCCCTTGTCCCACAACGTCTTGAAGGCCCACATGACCGACTCCATGTAGTCGGTGTCGAGGGTCTTGTAGTCGTTGTCGAAGTCGACCCAGCGCGCCTGCCGGGTGACGTACTCCTCCCACTCCTTCGTGTACTTCAGGACGGAGGTGCGGCAGGCGTCGTTGAACGTCGCGACGCCGAGCGCGTCGATCTCGGACTTGTGGGTGATCCCGAGCTGCTTCTCGGCCTCGACCTCGGCGGGCAGGCCGTGGGTGTCCCAGCCGAAGCGGCGTTCGACGCCGAACCCGCGCATGGTCTTGTAGCGCGGGACGAGGTCCTTGACGTAGCCGGTCAGCAGGTGGCCGTAGTGCGGCAGGCCGTTGGCGAAGGGCGGGCCGTCGTAGAAGACGAACTCCCCGGCCGCGGAGCCCGCCCGGGCCTCGACGCTGGCGCGGAACGTGTCGTCGGCCTTCCAGGAGTCGAGGACGCGGCGCTCGATCTCGGGGAAGCTGGGGCTGGTCGTGACCTCACCTGAGGTCGGGGTCGCTTCCGTCACGTCCTCGGACACCGTGTCTCCTCGACTGAACCGCTCCAGCCGCGAGGACGACGCCGCCGGGGCCGGCGGTGCCGCGGTACCACCCCGCTTGCCACCCCGCGACGGGGGTGACCGCTCTCGTCCGGCGTGCTCACGCGGGCCGGACCCGCCCGGTTCTACTGGGGCGCTGGCGCCCGTTCTTCCGGAGGCTCACCGGTGATGGCCGGATCGTCGCCTGTGCGGTCATCGTAACGGGCGGGACGGCGCGAGTCTTCCCGCTACCGGCGGGGCGTGCCGGAGCGACGGCCGTCCTGCGGGTGCTGCCGCCTCGGCCTGCCGCCGGCGCGCGACGGGGTTCGGCCGCTGCCCCGACCGCGGGGGCGACCTGGTGACCCGGCCGGCCGGGGCGCCGGCGGCGAACCCGGCCTCGACGGTCCGCGTCAAACGGACGCAGCCGTGCCCGCACTGAGGGGCCGGGCCCGTCAGTCCAGGACGTAGTTCCCCGCGCCGAGGTTCTCCAGGAGCGAGGGCCCCTCGGGCTCCCACCCGAACCGCTCCCGCGTGAGGGCGCTGGAGGCGGGCTGGTCCAGGGTCGCGAGCTGCCCCAGGAAGCCGAGCGCCTCGGCCTCGACCGGCTGCACGGGCACGTCGAGACCCCTCCCGATGGCCGTCGCGGTGTCCAGGACCGAGACGCCCTCGTCGCCGACGGCGTGCAGCGTGGTGCCGGCGGGCACGTCGAGGGCGAGCAGGAACAGGCGGGCGACGTCGCCGACGTGGGCGGCGGGCCAGCGGGCGGACCCGTCGGCGACGTAGCCGGAGACGCCGGTGCGCCGGGCGGTCCGCACGAGGAGCCCGGCGAACCCGCCGCGGCCGCCGTCGGCGTGGACGGTGCGGGGCAGGCGCACGATCGAGGAGCGCACGCCCCGGTCGGCCAGGGCCAGGGTGGCCAGCGCGTTGTCCATCCGGCCGCCGAGCGGCGGCGGCACCTGGGGGAAGTCCTCCTCGGTGGCGGCGCGGCCGGGTACCGCCGGGGTGCCGGAGGCGATGGTGAACGGCCGCCCGGTGCCCGCCAGGGCGGCGCCGAGGGTGTCGATGGCGGCGCGGTCGACGGCGACGGCACCGGCGAAGTCGGTGAAGTCGTGCTGGAAGGCGAGGTGGACGACGGCGTCGGCGGCGCGGGCGCCGGCCCGCAGGACGTCGAGGTCGCCGAGGTCGCCGCGCAGCACCTCGACACCGCGCTCGGCCAGGACGGCGGCCGAGGCGTCGGAGCGGGCCAGGGCCAGGACCTGGTGGCCGGCGGCCAGGAGTTCGGGGACGAAGGCGCTGCCGATGAGCCCGGACGCGCCGGTGACGAAGACCTGCACGGTCTGCCTCCTGAAGACGATGTCAGTGACAGACATGACGCTAGCACCTGATGTCGGTCACTGTCATCAGTACGATCCCCACGTGGGTCGCTGGGAACCGGGCACGCGCGGGCGCCTCGCGCAGAACGCGCTGGAGCTGTTCGCCGAACGCGGTTTCGAGGCGACCACGGCCGCCGAGATCGCCGAGCGCGCCGGGGTGACCGAGCGGACGTTCTTCCGGCACTTCGCCGACAAGCGGGACGCGCTGTTCCACGGCGGCGAACTCCTCGAGGCCCACCTGGCCGACGTCGTCGCCCGGTCCGAGGGTTCCGCGCTCGAGCTCGTGCGGGCGGCCCTGGGCAGCGCCGCCGCGGCCGTGGAGACCAACCCCGAGCGCGCCCGCACCCGCGACGCCGTCATCGCGACCCACCCCGAGCTGCGCGAACGCGAGCTCACGAAGATGGACGGCCTCGTCACCGCGCTCCGCTCGGCGTTGCGCGCGAAGGGCGTCCCCGACCCGAGCGCACTGCTGGCGGCCGAGACCGGGGTCGCGGTCTTCAAGGTGGGTTTCACCCGGTGGGCCGCCCGGCCGGGCAGCGACCTGCCGACGGTGCTGGCCGCGGCCTTCGACGAGCTCGCGGACCTGCTGGGAACGACGCAGCGCTGATCCCCGCGAGGGGGACCAGCGCTGCGGGAGCCCGGGTCAGTGGGCGATGACGGGCGCGGCGTCCGGGTCGACCTCCGGGGCGCCGCGGCGCAGGACCAGCGCCGTGACGAGCGCGCCCACGAGGAAGATCGCGGCGCACACCCAGAACGCGGCGTGGTAGCTGGCGACGACGGCCTGGGCCTTGCCGGCGGCGGTGGCCATCTGCGCGGCGTGGTCCTGGGCGTAGCGCGTGGCCGCGCTGCCGGCCAGGGCCGACAGCAGCGCCGTGCCGATCGAGCCACCGATCTGCTGCACGGTGTTCGCCATGGCCCCGGCGACCCCCGCGTCGGCGCGGTCCACGCCCTGGACGGCGCTGGCCATGGCCGCCGAGAAGATGAAGCCGAGGCCGACGCCCTCGACGACGAGGCCGGGCAGCACGACCGAGGCGTAGGAGGAGTCCACGTCGATGCGGGTCAGCAGGGCCATGCCGACCGCGGCCAGGACGAGCCCGGTCGGGATCAACGGCTTGGGACCCACCCGCGTCAGGAGGCGCGAACCCACGACGGGAGCCGTCACCGAGATGGCCCCGATCATCGGCAGGAAGGCGAGCCCGGTCCGCACAGGGGTGTAGCCGAGCTGCGCGGACAGGTAGTACGTGAGGAAGAGGAAGACGCCGAACATCCCGGCCCCGACGACGGCCATCGCCAGCAGCGACCCGCCGCGGTTGCGGTCCAGGACGACGCGCAGCGGCAGCAGCGGGTGCGCGGCCCGGGCCTGCCACCAGACGAACACGGCCATCAGGACCACGCCGGCGACCAGGAAGCCCCAGGTCCCCGCCGCGGACCAGCCGTGCGTCTCGGCGTTGCCCAGGCCGTAGACGATCCCCACGAGGCCCACGACGGCCAGGACGGTCCCGAACCAGTCCAGCGGGGCCCGGTCGTCGGACCGCTTGTGCTCGAGCAGGACGACTGCGGCGACGAGGACCACGACGGCGATGACGTCGTTGACGTACAGGCACCAGCGCCAGGACAGGTGCTCGGTGAGCAGACCGCCGAGCAGCAGGCCGAACCCGCCGCCGGCGCCGGCGACGGCGCCGAAGATCCCGAAGGCCTTCGTGCGGGCGGCCGGGTCGGTGAACGTGGTGGTCAGCAGCGACAGGGCCGCCGGGGCGAGCATGGCCCCGAAGACGCCCTGCAGCGCGCGGGCCGCGACGAGCGTGCCGAACCCCTGCGCCGCACCGCCGAGGGCGGAGGCGAGGGCGAAGCCGACGACCCCGGTGACGAACAGGGGCTTGCGGCCGATGACGTCGGACAGGCGCCCGCCCAGCAGCAGGAGGCTGCCGAAGGCGAGGGCGTAGGCCGTGACGACCCACTGCCGGTTGGCGTCGGAGAAGCCGAGCGCGGACTGCGCCGACGGCAGGGCGATGTTCACCACGGTGGCGTCGAGGACGACCATGAGCTGGGCGGCCGACAGCACGGCCAGGACCAGCCACGGCGAGCGGCCGGGACGGGGCGCGGCGGCCGCCGGGGCTGCGCGCTGGGCGGGGATGCGTCCCGCGCCGTGGTCGAGGGGGACCCGGGCGGGGTCCAGGGGCGGGGTTTCGGGACTCGTCACGAGAGCACTGCTTCCACTCAGCGGAGATCGGTTCTCCGTTTCCATCGGCAGGTTAGCAGCGAAGTTGAGCCATGACCTCCACTTCTCGCCGTAGACTGCCGACGTGAGCAGCGTGGACACCAGCTCGTCGACCCCCGGCCTCGTGCCGGACCCGCCGCGCGGGTCCGGCTGCCGCCCGCTGCGCAAGGACGCCGAGCGCAACCGCCAGCGGATCCTGGCCGCCGCGCGGGCCGTGTTCGCCGAGCGGGGGCTGGCCGCCACGCTCGACGACGTCGCCCGGCACGCGTGCCTGGGCGTCGGCACCGTCTACCGGCGCTTCTCCGACAAGGACGACCTCGTGGAGGCCCTGTTCGAGGACGGCATCCGCAGGCTCGTGGGGCTGGCGGACGAGGCGCTGGCCGACCCCGACGCCTGGTCCGGCCTCGTCGCGTTCCTGGAGGGCGCGAGCCGGCAGATGGCCGACGACCGCGGCCTGCGCGAGGCCGTGATGTCCCCCCACCACGGGCACTCGGGGATCGCGGTGGCCCGCGGCGAGCTCGAACCGCGCCTGGAGGCCCTCGTCGCCCGGGCCCAGGCCAGCGGGCAGCTGCGGCCCGACGTCAGCGCGACCGACTTCGTCGTGCTGCTGAAGGCGCTGCAGGTGGCCGCCGACATCGGCTGCGCCGTGACGGGCGACTACTGGACCCGCCACCTCGGCCTCGTGCTCGACGGGCTGCGGTCGACCCCCGCGGGCAGCACCCCCCTGCGCTGCGCCCCCCTGTCCGCCGGGCAGTTGCACGAGGCGCTGGCCGGGCGGACCCACCGCGCCTGAGCCCCCCGGGGGATTACCCGGGACCCGGAGTACCGCTTACCTCGCGCGACGCGTACGGTGGCCCCTGAGCACACCTGCGACGAGGAGGTCCTGTGGCCCACACCGCTCCCCCCGGACGGAGCGTCGTCTTCGCCGACGGCGTCCGCACGCCGTTCGGCAAGGCCCGTCCCGACGGCCTGCACGCCCGGACCCGCGCCGACGACCTCGTGGTCGCCTGCCTGCGCGAGCTGCTGCGCCGCAACCCGTCCCTGCCCCCCGGACGGATCGAGGAGGTCGCCGTCGCGGCCGCGACCCAGAGCGGGGACCAGGGACTCGTCCTCGGTCGCAGCGCCGCACTGCTGGCCGGTCTGCCCGTCACCACGCCCGGCTACGCCATCGACCGCTGGTGCGCCGGGGCCATGACGGCCGTCACGACGACCGCGGCCTCCATCGCCGTCGGGGCCCTCGACGTCGCCCTCGCCGGCGGCGTCGAGCACATGGGCCACCACCCGCTGGGGGCCGGGATGGACCCCAACCCGCGGTTCCTCACCGAGCGGATCGTCTCCCCCGACGCCCTCGACATGGGCAAGACCGCCGAGGCGCTGCACGACCGCTTCCCGCAGCTGACCAAGGAGCGCGCCGACGCCTTCGCCGTCGGGAGCCAGGAGAAGTTCGCCAAGGCCGTCGCGAACGGGCAGATCGCGGCCGACCTGGTCCCCGTCGCCTCCCCGAGCTCCGAGCTGGGCTGGGGACTGGCCACGGCCGACGAGCTCGCCCGGCCCGGGACCACGCTGGAGGCCCTGGCGAACCTGCGGACCCCGTTCCGCCCGTACGGGCGGGTGACGGCGGGCAACGCCTCCCCGCTCACCGACGGGGCGACCGCGTGCGTCGTGGCCGCCGAGGAGAGCGCCGCCGAGCTCGGTCTCACCCCGCGGATGCGCCTGGTGGGCTTCGCCTTCGCCGGCGTCGAACCGGAGGTCATGGGCCTGGGGCCGATCCCCTCCACCGAGAAGCTGCTGCGCCGCGTCGGGGTCGGCATCGACGAGATCGGGTTGTTCGAGCTCAACGAGGCGTTCGCGGTGCAGGTGCTGAGCTTCCTGGACCACTTCGGCATCGCCGACGACGATCCCCGGGTCAACCCCTACGGCGGGGCGATCGCCATCGGCCACCCGCTGGCGGCCAGCGGGGTGCGGCTCATGACCCAGCTCGCGCGGCAGTTCTCCGAGCACCCCGAGGTGCGGTACGGGCTGACGGCGATGTGCGTCGGGCTCGGGCAGGGCGGTTCCGTGCTGTGGGAGAACCCGAACTGGGAAGGGGCGAACTGATGCCGGTGCACGTGCGCACGGTCGACCTCTCCTGGGCCGGTGCGCACCGGCTGGCGCTCCTGACCCTGGACTCGGGAGATCCCCGCAGGCCCTTCGTGCTCGGCCCGCAGGCGCTCGAGGAACTCTCGGCGGCCCTCGACGAGGCCGAGCGGCTGGACGTCGCCGCGATCGGGGTCACCGGGGCGAACCACGTCTTCTGCGCCGGGGCGGACCTGAAGTCGATGGCCCGCATCCCCTCCCGCGACGACTCCCTCGCCCTGGGGGAGGCCGGGCACCGGGTGCTGGGCCGGTTCTCGACCACCCTGGAGCGCGTCGGGATCCCGACGTTCGCGTTCGTCAACGGCCTGGCCCTGGGCGGCGGCCTGGAACTGGCGCTGCACTGCACGTACCGGACGATCTCGTCGTCGGTGCGGGGCATCGGCCTGCCCGAGGCGTACCTGGGCCTGGTGCCCGGCTGGGGCGGGACCTGGCTGCTGCCCCACCTGGCCGGGCCCGACGTCGCCGTGAAGGTCGCGATCGAGAACGCGCTGGCGGGCAACAAGACGCTGTCCGGCCCGCAGGCGTTCGCCGCCGGGATCGCCGACGCGCAGTTCGGACCCGCCGACTTCCTCGTGGAGTCGTTGCGCTGGAGCGCGTCCGTCCTGCGGGGCGAGACGCTCGTCGAACGCGCGCTGCCCGCGGACCAGGAGGTCTGGGACGCGGCGATCGCCCGGGGCCGGGCCGTCGCCGACGCGCGCACCCACGGCGCACCGCCCGCCCCGTACCGGGCCCTGGACCTGCTCGCGGCGGCGCGGACGACCTCGCGCGAGCAGCACTTCGCCGCCGAGGACGCCGCGCTGGCCGACCTCGGCGTCTCGGCCGAGCTGCGCGCCGGGTTGTACGCGTTCGACCTCGTCCAGCGCTACGGGCGCAAACCCGTCGGCGCCCCCCCGGGTGTCCAGCAGGCCGAACCCCGCAAGGTCACCTCCGTCGGGGTCGTCGGCGCCGGGTTGATGGCCTCCCAGCTCGCCCTGCTGTTCCTGCACCGGCTGCAGGTGCCCGTCGTCCTGACCGACGTCTCGGCCGAGCGCGTCGAGAAGGGGGTCGGGTTCGTCCGGCAGGGCGTGGCCGACCTGCTCGCCAAGGGCCGGATCGGTGCCGACACCGCCAACCGGCTCACGGTCTCGGTCTCCGGTGCCGTGGACAAGTCCGCCCTGGCCGACTGCGACGTCGTCATCGAGGCCGTGTTCGAGGAGCTGTCCGTCAAGCAGGACGTGCTGCGCGAGCTCGAACCGCTGCTGCGCGCCGACGCGGTGCTGATGACGAACACGAGTTCGCTGTCGGTGACCGAGATGGCCTCGGTCTTGAAGAACCCCGAGCGCTTCGTCGGGTTCCACTTCTTCAACCCCGTCGCGGTCCTGCCGCTGGTGGAGGTCGTGCGCACGGAGACGACCGACGACGTGACGCTGGCCACGGCGTTCGCGGTCGGGAAGAAGCTCAAGAAGACGTGCGTCCTGGTCCGCGACGCCCCCGCGTTCGTCGTCAACCGCATCTCGACGCGCATGTTCGACGAGGTCCTGCGGGCCCTGGACGCCGGGACCCCGCTGCTGGACGTCGAGCACGCCCTGGACCCGCTGGGGCTGCCGATGTCGCCGTTCCGGCTGGCGCACTTCGTCGGCCCGGCCGTCATGCTGCACGTCCACGAGACCCTCGCCGCCGCCTTCCCCGAGCGCTACCGCGTCTCGGAGAACCTGCGGCGCTGGGTCGCCGAGGGCGGGCCCGAGCTCGTCACCGCCAAGGGGCCGGTCGCCGAGACCGGTGCCGCCGGGTTCCTGCAGGTGGGGACCGCGCCGCTGACGCGCGAGCAGGTGCTGACCACCGTGCAGGACGCGCTGGCCGACGAGATCCGCCGGGTCCTGGACGAAGGTGTCGTGGCCGGGCCCGAGGACGTCGACGTGTGCCTGGTCCTGGGCACGGGTCACCCGCTGTTCACGGGCGGGATCACGCCCTACCTGGACCGGGTCGGGGCCAGCGAGCGGGTGACCGGGCGCCGGTTCCACCCATACGAGCTGACGACCTGATCCCCTACAGCTCGTTCCGCTGTGGGTGGCGGACACCACCGGAAAATCACTGCCTACGTGTGCCGCGAGCACTGCGCTGCCTCGACCGCGACCGAGGTAGCGCAGTGCTTGGTTTGCTGACCCACAGCGCACCCGGCGCCCCCTAGACCAATCGAAGGTTCCCTAGTACTTTCACAGAATGATCAAAGTCGATCCACTGAACACCAGCACCTCATGGACGCAGAAGATTCATGGTCCATCGTCGGCAACCGGTGCGCTACGTCGGCGAAGAGCAACTCGTCTGACAGTCATCGGCCTCGTGGCGGGACTGTTCGCGTCCATCGCTGGTCCAGCTGCTGCAGCGCAGGCCTATGTTCCCTACTGCGTAATCATCACGCGAACGAAGGACTACTTCCCCAACGGCGAACCAGCAGGTCCTCCCGCAGGTTACGTCTACATGCGCAACGACTGCCAAGCCACTCTGCACATCAAGGCCGACATCGCCGGGGGCAATGACGGTTACTGCAGCGTCAAAAAACCGGGAGAAACCTACTTCTACGCATTCAGGGGCTATGCGGGTTTGAACTACGCCTATGCTCGTGGACCGATAACCTGCTGATACCGTTAACAAACCTTCTATCCCTGCTGCTCGCCGGAGCGGCGAAACTGCTCGGCAAGGACGCGGCGACCCGCCGCTCGGACTGGGGCGCCCGGGAACGGCTGCGCGGCGCGGCCCTGGAGGGCTCGACCATCGGGATCGTCGGGTTCGGCGGCGTGGGGGCCGACCTCGCGCGGCTGCTGCAGCCCCTGGGCGTGCGGATCGTCGCGACCAACCGCCGCGGCACCCACCCCGAGGCCGCCGAGCTGGGCGTGGAGTTCACCGACCTCGACGACCTGCTGCGGCGCAGTCACCACGTCGTGCTCACGGCCGCGCTGAACGCCTCCACGCACCGGATGGTCGACGTCCGCGCCCTGGGTCTCATGCGGCCCGACGCGTTCCTGGTGAACATCGGCCGCGGCGGCCTGGTCGACACCGACGCGCTGCGCGAGGCCCTGCGGGCGGGTGCGATCCGCGGGGCCGGGCTCGACGTCGTCGACCCCGAACCGCTCGACCCCGACGACGAGCTGCTGACGTTCGAGAACGTGGTGCTCTCCCCGCACGCCCTGTGCTGGACGGCGGACTTCACCCGCGACACCTCCGCCAGCGCCCTCGAGGCGGTGATCGACGTGGCGACCGGGCGCAGGCCCCGGCACCTGCTCAACCCGCAGGCGCTCACCGTCGCCGCACCGGCCTGACATTCGGGGCCGGGTCCGCGCTCAAGTCAGCCCGCCGCACCGCCGACGACGCCCGCAGGACCTCCCGCCGGGAGGACGGTCAGGGAGCAGGACGCAGTGCGCAGCATCAGGACCCGGCTCGTCGCCAGCACGCTGGCGATGGTCGTCACGACACTGGCGCTGCTCGTCGTCGTCGTGACGACCCGCAGCGACGGCTTCGGCCGCCGGCAGGCGACGGCGTACACCTCCCAGCTGGCTCAGACCCACGCCGCGGCGGTGCAGGCCGAGCTCGCCGGTTCCGTGCGCACCGTCACCGACGTCGCGAACGCCATGGCGTCGCTGAAGTCCCAGGGCGTCCTCACCCGGACCGCTGCGTCCGAGCTCGTCCACTCCACCCTCGCCGCGCACCCCGAGTTCGTCGGCATGGGCACCGGCTGGGACCCGGACGCCTTCGACGGCCAGGACGCCCGGTACGCCGGGTCACCCGACAGCGACGCCAGCGGGCGTCTCATCCCCTACTGGTACCGCTCCGGCGGCACCCTCGCCGTGACGCCGCTGACCGACCTCGACGACCACACCGCCAGCGCCTGGTACTGGACCCCGAAGGAGACCGGGAAGGTCTTCTTCACCGAGCCCTACGAGTACGAGGTCGACGGCGCGACGGTGCTCATGAGCACCGCCGCCGCCCCCGTGGTCGTGGACGGGGCGTTCGCCGGGGTCGTCACGGCGGACCTGTCGCTGACGAGCCTCACCGCGTCGATGAACGGCATCGAGCCCTACGGCACGGGGTACGCCTCGCTGCTCACCGAGTCGGGGACGGTCGTCACCTCCCCGCGGGCCGCCGACCTGGGACGGCCCGCCACCGGGACCACCAAGGACCTCGCCCTGGCCGTCAGCGGCTCGGGCCGGACCACCACGCGCTCGGACTCGACCGACCTGCTCGCCGTCGCCCCCGTGCGCGTGGACGCCACCCAGACCTGGACGCTGCTCGTCAGCGCGCCGCGCGCCTCCGCGCTGGCCGCCAGCCGCTCCCTGCGGACCACGACGATCCTGCTGGGGCTGCTCGCGGTCCTCGTCGCCGGTGTCGTCACGTGGTTCATCGGGACCGGCATCGGCCGCCCCGTGCGCCGGCTGCGGGACAGCCTGGCCGACATCGCCGACGGCGACGGGGACCTGACCAAGCGCGTCGACGAGTCCCGCAAGGACGAGCTGGGGGCGCTGGGGGCGGCCTTCAACCGGTTCGCCGAGGCGATCGCGGGGACGGTCCGCGAGGTCTCCTCGGAGGCCGACACGCTGAACTCCGCCGCCTCCCGGCTCGACGCGACCAGCCGGGTCCTGGGCCAGAACGTCGCCGAGACGGCCCAGCGCTCGGGCGTCGTGGCCGAGCAGGCCGACGCCGCCAGCGGTGAGGTCACCGGCATCGCCGCGGCCGCCGAGCAGATGGGCGCCAGCATCTCCGAGATCGCCCGCGGCACGAACGAGGCCGCCCGCATCGCCGCGGAGGCCGTCGACGTCGCCCGCTCGACCGAGCGGGCGATCGGCACCCTGTCGACGAGTTCGGAGGAGATCAGCCAGATCGTCGCGGCCATCACCGCGATCGCCCAGCAGACGAACCTGCTGGCCCTCAACGCCACCATCGAGGCGGCCCGGGCCGGGGACGCGGGCAAGGGCTTCGCGGTCGTCGCCGGCGAGGTGAAGGAGCTGAGCACCCAGACGGCGCGGGCGACCGAGGACATCGAGCGCAAGATCGCGGCCCTGCAGCAGGACGTGCACGCGGCGGCGTCCTCCGTGGCGCACATCGGGACGGTCGTGGACCGGCTCGACGAGATCCAGGCCACCGTCGCCGCGGCCGTCGAGGAGCAGTCGGCCGTGACCGGTGAACTGGCCGGCGGTGTCGCCCGGGCGGCCTCGGCGACGCGCACCATCGCCGGGACCATCGGCGACGTCGCGCAGGTGGCGGAGCGGACGACGACGAGCGCGCACGAGACCGACGCGTGCTCGCGCCAGGTCGCCGACACCGCCGACCACGTCCGCGCCCTCATGGGCCGCTTCAAGGTCTGAGTCCCCGCGATCGAAGAACCCCACGTCACGCGGGGTTCCTCGATCGCGGGAGTGGGTCGGGTCAGGTGAAGGAGGAGATGCCGGTCAGGTGCCGGCCGACGATGAGGGTCTGGATCGACTCCGTCCCCTCGTAGGTGTGCAG
The DNA here is from genome assembly GCF_003002055.1 of Kineococcus rhizosphaerae. NCBI lineage: Bacteria > Bacillati > Actinomycetota > Actinomycetes > Kineosporiales > Kineosporiaceae > Kineococcus > Kineococcus rhizosphaerae. The sequence goes on along the minus strand of NZ_PVZF01000002.1, from coordinate 83,065 downwards.
CGCCTCCACGTCGGCCATGTGCCGCGCGACCCGGTGCTCCAGCAGGATCCCGTTGCCGCCCAGCAGGTCCCGCGCCATCGCCGTGACGGTGCGGGCCTTGCGCGTGGCGTTCACCTTGGCCAGCGACGCCTGGGTGTCGGTCAGGCGCCCGGAGTCGGCGAGCTTGCCCACCCGCAGGCAGAACAGCTGCATGGCGGTGACCTCGGCGAGCATCTGCACGAGCTTGTCCTGCACGAGCTGGAAGCTCGCCAGCGGCTGCCCGAACTGCTTGCGCTCCAGCGAGTACGCCAGCGCCGTCTCGTACGCGGCGGTCGCGTGCCCCAGCGCGCCCCAGGCGATGCCGGCGCGGGTGGCGGACAGCACCCGGCCGGTGTCGCGGAAGCTGGCCGCCCCCGGCAGCCTGTTCGCCGCCGGCACCCGGACGCCGTCGAGGGTGATCTGGGCGTTGTGGATGGCGCGCAGCGACGCCTTGCCCTCGATGACCGTCGCCTCGTAGCCGGGGGTCCCGCGCTCGACGAGGAAACCCTGGACCTGGCCGTCCTCGCCGCGGGCCCACACGACGCACACGTCGCAGACCGTCCCGAACCCGATCCAGCGCTTGGCGCCGTCCAGGACGTAGTCGTCGCCGTCCCGGCGCGCGGTCGTGGCCAGCGCGACGGCGTCGGAACCGTGGTCGGGTTCGGTGAGGCCGAACGCCCCCAGGACCTCCAGGCGCGCCATGGGCGGCAGCCAGCGCTCCTTCTGCTCCTGGGAGCCGAGGAAGGCGATGGAGCGCATGGCCAGTCCGGCCTGCACGCCCAGCATCGTCGCGAAGCTGCCGTCGCCGCGGGACAGCTCCATGGTGACCAGCCCGGCCGCGGTGTGGCTGAGCGCCGGGATCCCCGGACCCTCGAGCCCGTCGCCGACGAGGTTCAGCTGGCCGTACTCCTTGAGCAGGTCCATCGGCATCTCGGCGCGCTCCCAGAAGCCGCCGGCCACCGGGATCACCTTCTCGTCGACGAACTCGCGCACGGCCTGCCAGACCTCGAGCTCGCGGGGGGTCAGGTCCGCGGCGATGTCGTAGTAGTCCACGACGGTCATGACTGCGCTTCCTCTCCTGCCGGGGGTGTGATCTCACGTTTGAGGATCTTGCCGGTGGGGCCCTTGGGCAGTTCGGACACGATCCAGACCCGCCGCGGGTACTTGTAGGCCGCGAGCTGGGCCTTCACGTGCTCGATCAACTCCTCGGGGGTGGCCGCGGTTCCGGCCTTCAGGACGACGGCGGCCCCGACCTCCTCCCCCACCAGCGGGTCGGGGAACCCCACGACCGCGGCCTGCTCGACGGCGGGGTGCTCGTAGAGGACCTCCTCGACCTCGCGCGGGTACACGTTGTACCCGGCCCGGTCGATCATGTCCTTGGCCCGGTCGACGATCGTGTAGTAGCCGTCGGCGTCGCGGGTGGCGAGGTCACCGCTGCGGAACCACCCGTCGGTGATGGCCCACGCCGTCGCGGCCTCGTTGCGCCAGTAGCCCTTCATGACGTTCTCACCGCGGATGACGATCTCGCCGACCCCCTCGGTGACGGGGGTGCCGTCGGCGGCGCGCAGGTCCATCTCGCACCCGTCGACGGGCACGCCGATGGTCCCGGGCCGGCGCTCGATGTCGGGGCGGTTGAAGGAGGCGACCGGCGAGGTCTCGCTCAGGCCGTACCCCTCCAGGACCACGACCCCGTACTTCTCCTCGAACCCGCGCAGCACCTCCACGGGCAGCGACGCGCCGCCGGAGACGCAGGAGCGCCACGAGCTCAGGTCGAACTCGCCGGCGGTGGGTTCGTTGAGCATCGCCACGTACATCGTCGGCACGCCCGCGAAGTGCGTCACCCGGTCGCGCTGGACGACCGCGAGCGCCGCCGCGGCCGTGAACCGGGGCAGCAGGGTCATGGTGCGCCCGGCGACGATCGCGGTGTTCATGGCGCAGGTCTGGCCGAAGGCGTGGAACAGCGGCAGCGCGCCGAGGATGGTGTCGCCCTCGCCGAGCCGGATGAGGGACTCCTGGCTCGTGCGGGCGTTGCTGAACAGGTTGTGGTGGGTCAGTTCGGCGCCCTTGGGGGCCCCGGTGGTGCCGGAGGTGTAGAGGATGACGGCGGTGTCCCCGGGGGCCGGCTCGTGGCCCGCGGGGTCGGGCTCCACCCCGGCGAGCAGCGTCGGCAGGGTCCCGGGACCGACCTCCACGACGCGGGTCGCGGTGCCGACGGCGCCGGCGTGGGCGGCCTCGGCGACGGCCGACCAGACGAGGGCGAGGCTCGCCCCGGAGTCGCGGAAGTGGTGGTTGACCTCGCGGCCGCGCAGCAGCGGGTTCATGGGGACGACGACCGCCCCGGCGCGCAGGGCACCGTGGTAGAGCACCGGGAACTCGGGGACGTTGGGCGCGACGAGCGCGACGCGGTCCCCGGGCCGCACGCGCTGGGCGCGCAGCCAGCCGGCGACGCGGGCGGTGGCGTCGTCGAGGTCGCGCCAGGTCAGGGCGTGGTCGTCGAGGCGGACGGCGACGTCGTCGGGACGTGTGCGGGCGTGCTCGGCGATGGCGCCGGCGAAGCTGTGCATCGGAACTCCTGCGGTCCACGTCGTCGTGGGGTGGGGCTGTTCCGTGCAGCTTCGCACACGTCAGCGCGCGGGGTGCACGCGCTCGGCCTCCTCGGGGGCCGTCCGGGTGCACGCGCGGCCGGCGTGCTTGGCGGCGTAGAGGGCCTGGTCGGCGCGGGCGAGCAGGCGGGCGGTGTCCTCGCGCCCGTCCCAGCGGGCCAGGCCGGCGGAGAAGGTCTGCCCCTCGGGCACGACGGCGCGCAGCCCGCTCAGCAGCTCCTCGACCTGCTCCGGCGGCGTCCCGCAGGAGACCGCGAGGAACTCCTCCCCGCCCCAGCGGGCGAGCTGGACGCCGCGGCCGGCCAGGGCGGTGCGCCAGGCCGTGGCGGCCCCCACCAGGAGCCGGTCCCCGGCGGGGTGCCCGTGGGTGTCGTTGAAGACCTTGAAGTGGTCGAGGTCCAGGAGGGCCACGACCAGCGGGACCCCCTCGCGCTCGGCGCGCGACCGCACGCGCTGCAGCTCGGCGTCGGCGCTGCGGCGGTTCAGCAGGCCGGTGAGCGGGTCGGTGCGGGCCAGGTCGCCGAGCAGGGCGGTCTGCTCGCGCAGCCGGCCCAGCAGGGCGGACATGCGGGTCACGACGAGGACGAACAGGACCGAGGAGCTGATGACGACGGCCCAGCCCTGCGGGGGCTGCCCCAGGGCCAGCTCCAGACCCAGGGTGCCGGGTGAGAGCAGGCTCGCGGCGGTCAGGACGGTCAGGCGCAGGGAGCTGAACTCGTGGCGGGTGCTGGGTGCGGGGTCGGACAGCCGCCGCATCGACGGGTGCAGCGCCGCAGCGCCCCACAGGACGTAGGAGACGAGGAAGACGGAGTCGACCCAGGTCGCGTCGAGCGTGGAGTAGGCGTCGGCGGCCTGCCACAGCGCGTCGGCGGCCAGCATGGCCGAGGCGGCCCCGGCCAGCAGCGTGAAGGCGCGCGAGCCGTGCCCGGCGGCGGAGAAGACGCGCACCAGCATGGCCAGCACGACGACGTCGCCCACGGGGTAGGCCAGGGCGACGAGGCCAGCGGGCAGGTCCTGCGGCAGGGTGTGCAGCGCCGGGCGGACCAGGAAGGTCCACGACAGCATCCCGAAGCCGACGGCGAGGATCGCGGCGTCGATGACGCCCTCGCGGTCCGCGCCGGGGCGGGCCTGGCGCGCCATCCGCAGCATCGCGGCGGCGATGAGCGGGTAGGCCAGGACGTAGAAGACGTCGGGCACGTCGGGGAAGGTCTGCGAGTCCAGCCACGTGTAGCAGACGGCGTAGGACACGTCACCGAGCGCCCAGGCCAGCAGCCCGGCGGCCAGCAGCCACCACGCCGAGGCCCGCTGGGGGCGGTGCAGGCGCGCGCCGACGGCGGTCGCGACGGCCGCCGACAGGCTCACGCAGGAGAACAGGGCGTCGTGCAGCAGCCCGCCGGGCACGAGCAGGCACGCCACGCCGAGCACCGCGCCGCCCGCGGTGTACGCCTGCCAGGGCAGGATCCGGCGCAAGGAGTCCACGTCCTCACATCGGCCGGTCCGCGGCCGACCTCAAGCGCGTGAGGTCGAGGTCACCACCGGGCGGGGTCACGGCCCGGGGGCTGGGATGATGGGGGCATGTCCGACGCCACCACCCCCTCGGCCTCGCCCTCGACCTCTGGGCCCGCACCGCAGTTCCGCGCCACCACCGCGCCCGGCGTCGAGGTACCCGACCGTCCCACCGTGGACGGTCTGGAGGAACGCTGGGCCCCGCAGTGGCAGGAGTCGGGCACCTACGCCTTCGACCGCACCGCCGCCCGCGCCGACGTGTACTCCATCGACACCCCGCCGCCGACGGTGTCGGGGTCCCTGCACGTGGGGCACGTGTTCAGCTACACGCACACCGACGTCGTGGCCCGCTTCCAGCGGATGCGCGGCAAGTCCGTCTTCTACCCGATGGGCTGGGACGACAACGGCCTGCCCACCGAGCGGCGCGTGCAGAACTACTACGGCGTGCGCTGCGACCCGAGCCTGCCGTACGACCCGTCCTTCGTGCCGCCGGAGAAGGCGCCGAAGAACGACCGCGACTTCGTCCAGGTCTCGCGGCGCAACTTCGTGGAGCTGTGCGACCGGCTGACCGCCGAGGACGAGCAGGTCTTCGAGTCGCTGTGGCGCCGCCTGGGCCTGTCGGTGGACTGGTCGCACACCTACTCGACGATCTCGGAGACCTCGCGGGCCACGGCCCAGCGCGCGTTCCTGCGCAACCTGGCCCGCGGCGAGGCGTACTCCCAGCAGGCCCCGACGCTGTGGGACACGACGTTCCGCACGGCCGTGGCCCAGGCCGAGCTGGAGGACAAGGACACCGAGGGCGCCTACCACCGCCTCGGCTTCACGCCCACCGCCGGCGGGGAGACGGTCTACATCGAGACGACGCGCCCGGTGCTGCTGCCGGCGTGCGTGGCGCTCGTGGCGCACCCGGACGACGAGCGGTACCAGCCGCTGTTCGGCACGACGGTCCGCACGCCGCTGTTCGGCGTCGAGGTGCCCGTCCTGGCCCACAAGCTGGCCGACCCCGAGAAGGGGTCCGGCATCGCGATGATCTGCACCTTCGGCGACACGACCGACATCACCTGGTGGCGCGAGCTGCAGCTGGACAACCGCGCGGTCATCGGCCGCGACGGCCGGCTGCTGCGCGAGACCCCGGCCTGGCTGTCCGGGGCGGGCGCCGAGTTCTACGCGACGATCGCGGGCCAGACTGTGTTCAGCGCGCAGAAGGCCGTCGTGGAGGCCCTGCAGGCCTCCGGCGACATGGTCGGGGAGCCGAAGAAGATCGTGCACCCGGTGAAGTTCTACGAGAAGGGCGACCGGCCCCTCGAGATCGTCTCCACCCGCCAGTGGTACCTGCGCAACGGCGGGCGCGACACCGACCTGCGCTCGGCGTTGCTGGAGCGCGGCGGGGAGCTGGCCTGGCACCCCGAGCACATGAAGCACCGCTACGACCACTGGGTCTCGGGCCTGAACGGCGACTGGCTGATCTCCCGGCAGCGCTTCTTCGGCGTGCCGTTCCCGGTCTGGTACCCGCTGGACGCCGACGGCGAGCCGGTCTACGACTCCCCGATCGTGCCCGACGAGGCCGCGCTGCCCGTGGACCCGGCCGCCGAGGCCGCGCCGGGCTACGCCGAGGACCAGCGCGGGGTGCCCGGTGGCTTCGCCGCCGACCCCGACGTCATGGACACCTGGGCGACGTCGTCGCTGACCCCGCTGCTGGCCGGCGGCTGGGAACGCGACGAGGACCTGTTCTCCCGCGTCTACCCCATGGACCTGCGCCCGCAGGGCCAGGACATCATCCGCACCTGGCTGTTCTCGACCGTGGTGCGCTCGCACCTGGAGTTCGACGGGCTGCCGTGGGCGCGTACGGCGCTGTCGGGCTGGATCCTGGACCCGGACCGCAAGAAGATGTCGAAGTCCAAGGGCAACGTCGTGACGCCGCTGGCGCTGCTGGAGGAGTTCGGCTCCGACGCGGTGCGGTACTGGGCGGCCTCCTCGCGCCTGGGCACCGACGCGACGTTCGACACCGGGCAGATGAAGATCGGCCGCCGGCTGGCGATGAAGCTGCTCAACGCCTCGAAGTTCGTGCTGGGCCTGGGCGTCGAGCGCGGCACGTCCGCGGACCCGGCCACGATCACCGAGCCGATCGACGCCAGCGTCGTCGCGGGGCTGGCGAGCGTCGTGCAGCAGGCCACCGAGGCCTTCGAGCGCTACGACCACGCCAGCGCCCTGGACGTGACGGAGAAGTTCTTCTGGAACTTCTGCGACGACTGGGTGGAACTGGTCAAGGACCGCGGCTACGGCGCCCGCGGTGAGGAGGCGGCCGCGTCCGCGCGGGCGACGGCGGCGGTGACGCTGCGGACCCTGCTGCGGCTGCTGGCCCCCTTCCTGCCGTACGCGGCCGAGGAGGTCTGGTCGTGGTGGCAGGACGGGTCCGTCCACACCGCCGCCTGGCCGGTCGTCTCCGAGCTGGGGTCCGTCGACGGGACCGCGGCCACCGTCCTGCCGGCCGCGGGCCAGGCGCTGTCGGTGCTGCGCAAGGTCAAGAGCGAGGCGAAGGTCTCGCAGAAGACCCCGCTGTCGGCGGCCACGGTGTCCGGGCCGGCCGCGCTCGTCGAGGCCGCCCGCCGGGCCGAGGGCGACGTGCTCGCCGCCTCGCGCGCCGCGTCGATCGAGTGGGTCGTCGTCGAGGGTGCCGAAGGTTTGACCGCCCAGGCGCAGATCGCCCCCACCGAGGACTGACGAGCACGACGAAGGCCCCAACCGCGGCGGTGGGGGCCTTCGTCGTACCGGCCACGGGCCGGTGGCGGGTCAGCGGTCGAGGGTGCCCGCGATGTAGGCCTCGACGCCCTGGCGGCCGGTCTCGTCGTCGCGCTGCTGCGGCGGGGACTTCATGAAGTACGCCGACGGGGACAGCAGCGGGCCGGCGATCCCCCGGTCCAGGCCGATCTTGGCGGCGCGGACGGCGTCGATGATGACGCCGGCGGAGTTCGGGGAGTCCCAGACCTCGAGCTTGTACTCCAGGTTCAGCGGGACGTCGCCGAACGCCTTGCCCTCCAGGCGGACGTAGGCCCACTTGCGGTCGTCGAGCCACTGGACGTAGTCGCTGGGGCCGATGTGGACGTTGCGGGTGCCGAAGTCGGCGTGGACGTTGCTGGTCACGGCCTGCGTCTTGGAGATCTTCTTGGACTCCAGGCGGTCGCGCTCGAGCATGTTCTTGAAGTCCATGTTCCCGCCGACGTTCAGCTGGTACGTGCGCTCCAGCTTGATGCCGCGGTCCTCCAGGAGCTTGGCGAGCACGCGGTGCGTGATGGTCGCCCCGACCTGGGACTTGATGTCGTCGCCGACGATCGGCACCCCCGCGTCGGTGAACTTCTGCGCCCACTCGGGGTCGCTGGCGATGAAGACCGGCAGGGCGTTGACGAAGGCGACCTTCGCGTCGATCGCGCACTGGGCGTAGAACTCCGCGGCGTCCTGGGACCCGACGGGCAGGTAGCAGACGAGGACGTCGACCTGCGCCTCGCGCAGGGCGGCGACGACGTCGACGGGTTCGGCGGCGGACTCGGTGATGGTCTCGCGGTAGTACTTGCCGAGGCCGTCGAGGGTGTGGCCGCGCTGGACGGTGACCCCGGTGGCCGGGACGTCGCAGATCTTGATCGTGTTGTTCTCACTGGCGCCGATGGCGTCGGCGAGGTCGGTGCCGACCTTCTTGTCGTCGACGTCGAAGGCGGCGACGAACTGCAGGTCGCGGACGTGGTAGTCGCCGAACTGGACGTGCATGAGGCCCGGCACCGACTGCGACGGGTCGGCGTCGCGGTAGTAGTGGGCGCCCTGCACGAGCGAGGCGGCGCAGTTGCCGACGCCGACGATCGCGACGCGGATCGGACCAGCCATCAGGGGTTCTCCTCGGGGTGGGGGTTCGGGGTGTGCTCTGCGGTGATGAGGCGTTCGAGCCAGTCGACCTCGCTGCGGACGGTCTCCACGCCGTGCCGCTGGGCCTCGAGGGCGTAGAAGTCGAGCTGGGCCTGGGTGCGGTCGATCGAGCGGTTCATGAGTTCGAGGCGTTCGAGCAGGCGTGCCCGCCGACCCTCGAGGATGCGCAGGCGGGTCCGCGGGCCGACGCGGGCGAACAGGGCGAAGTGGACGCCGAACGCGTCGTCCTCCCAGGACTCCGGCCCGGACTCCTCCAGCAGCGCGGCGAGCCGGTCGCGGCCGTGGGCGGTGATCTCGTACACCACCCGGGCCCGCTTGGGGCTGATGGTGCCGGGCAGGCGCTGTTCGGTGGTCTCGGTGATGCAGCCGCCGGCCTGCAGCGCGCGCAGCGCCGGGTAGAGCGTGCCGTAGCTGAGGGCCCGGAAGAACCCCAGCCGCTGGTCGAGGCGCTTCCTGACCTCGTAGCCGTGCAGGGGGCCGTCGGCCAGCAGGGCCAGGACGGCGAGGAGGACGACGTCCCCCCGTTTGCGCACCACGTGCTGCTCCTCTCGATGCATCGGTTCGATGCATCTGGGCGCGACAGTACGGGGTCGCGGAGGCGACGTTCAACCCCGACGCACCGGCGCGCCACTTGTCCGTCACCCGTCGAACGGCGGGACCGGTAAGTTCCTGGGATGGTCAGTGGTCCCGCCGAAGCGTTGGAACGTGAGCTCGCCGTGCTGCTGCGGCGCTCGCGCGCGATCAACCGGGAGACGGCGCGCAGCGTCCACCCGGACCTCGAACCGGAGGCGTACAGCCTCCTGGTGCGCCTCGACGACACCGGCGAGGCGCGCCCCTCCGACCTCGCGGCGTTCTTCGGGATCGGCAAGCCGACGCTGTCCCGGCAGGTCCAGCTCCTGGAGCGGCTGGGCCTGGTGACCCGCGAGGCGGACCCGACCGACGGCCGGGCGGTGCGCCTGACCCTGTCCCCCGACGGCCTGGAGAAGGTGCACGCGGCCCGCACGGCCCGCCGCCAGCGGCTGCACTCGCGCCTGGAGGACTGGCCCGAGCAGGACATGACGGCGCTGGCCGACCTCCTGCACCGCCTCAACGCCGCCGTCTGACGCGCCGGCCCGACCCCCGCACCCCGACGCCCCGGGGTGCGGGGAGACCCCGGCCGGTGGATCCTTCGGGTTGCATGGAGCAACCAAACGGTCTTATGGTTGCTTGCACACACCAACCAGACTCCCGAAGGTCGTCATGGCCACACCCCACGCGTGCGCAGCGCTCGTCGACGTCTTCCCGGACCTGCTCCGGGCCCGCCGGACGCTGGTCGGCACGACGAACACCCCCGCCGCCGTCGCCCTCGCGGTCGTGCACCAGCGGGGTCCCCTGCGCATCAGCGAGGTCGCCGAGCACCTCTCCCTCGACCTGTCGACCGTCAGCCGGCACGTCACCCACCTGAAGGCCAAGGGCCTGCTGACCTCCGCCCCCGACCCCGACGACGGCCGCTCGCAACGACTGAGCGTCACCGACGCCGGCGTCGAGGAGCTGCGCACCTTCCGCCGCGCCCTCGTCGACCGGCTCGTCGAGCACCTCGACGGCTGGGACGACGTCGACGTCGACGACCTCACCCGGCTGCTCGGCCGGCTCACCCGCGCCACCGAGTGCCTCCCCCGAACCGCGGCAGCGTCGCCGGAGACCACCCCGACCACCCTGGAGACCACGTTGCAGGCGAACGCATGAGCACCACCGCCCCCACCGCACCCACCGCACCCGGCGCCGCCCCCAAGATGACCCACGGGGAGATCCTCGAGGCGCTCTCGGGCCTGCTGCTGGGCATGTTCGTCGCGATCCTGTCCTCGACGGTCGTCTCGAACGCCCTGCCCACCATCGTCAACGACCTGCACGGCACCGAGTCCGGCTACACCTGGGTCGTCACCGCCGCCCTGCTCGCGACGACGATCTCCACCCCCATCTGGGGCAAGCTGTCCGACCTCTTCTCCAAGAAGCTGCTCGTCCAGTCCGCCCTGGTGATCTACGTCATCGCCTCGGCCGTCGCCGGCCTGTCCACCAACATGGGCATGCTCATCACGCTGCGCGTCTTCCAGGGCATCGGCGGCGGTGGCCTGCTGGCCCTGGCCCAGGTGATCCTCGCCTCGATGGTCAGCCCCCGCGAGCGCGGCCGGTACTCCGGCTACCTCGGCGCCACGTTCGCCATCGCGACCGTCGGCGGGCCCCTCATCGGCGGCGTCCTCACCGAGCACCTGTCCTGGCACTGGTGCTTCTACGTCGGCATCCCCTTCGCCGTCCTCGCCTTCCTCGTGCTGCAGTTCAAGCTGAAGCTGCCCGACCAGCCGCGCCGCGCCGTCTCCATCGACTACCTCGGCGCCCTGCTGATCGCCGCCGGGATCTCCGCGCTGCTCATCTGGGTCTCCCTGGCCGGCACCGAGTTCGACTGGGGCTCGTGGTGGACCGTCGGCCTCGTCGCCGGCGGCGTCGTCCTGCTCGCCCTGGCCACCCTCGCCGAGCACCGCGCCAAGGAACCCATCGTCCCGCTGAAGTTCTTCCGCAACCCGACCATCGCGCTGTCGGCCGCCGCCAGCCTCTTCGTCGGGGTCGCCATGTTCGGCGCCACGATCTTCCTCAGCCAGTACTTCCAGCTCGGCCGCCACGAGACGCCCACCATGGCCGGGGTCATGACCATCCCGATGATCGTCGGGCTGTTCCTCGCCTCCACCGTCGCCGGGCAGTTCATCACCCGCACCGGCCGCTGGAAGGGCTGGCTCGTCACCGGCGGCGTCCTGCTCACCGCCGGCCTGGGCCTCATGGGCACCGTCGAGTACGACACGAACTACTGGGTCCTGGCGCCCTACATGGCCCTCATCGGCCTCGGCGTCGGCATGATGATGCAGAACCTCGTCCTGGCCGTGCAGAACGTCGCCGAGCCCCGCGACCTCGGGTCGGCCAGCTCCTTCGTCGCCTTCGCCCGCAGCCTCGGCGGGGCCATCGGGGTCTCGGCCCTCGGCGCCGTCCTCGGCCACCGGGTCACCACCCACCTCACCGACGGGCTCGCCGCGGCCCGCATCGACCCGGCGAAGGCCCTCAGCTCGCTGGGCTCCAGCACGGGCGTGCCGAACCTCGACGCCATCCCCGAGCCGGTGCGCTCGATCGTGCAGTCCGCGTACGGCTCCTCCATCGCCGACGTGTTCCTCATCGCCGCCCCCTTCGCCCTCGTGGCCTTCCTCATCACCCTGTTCTTCAAGGAGCGCGCGTTGCGCACCGGTGAGGACGGCGGCCAGGATGCTGCGAAGGCCCCGGCGGCAGCCGAGGCGCCCGCCGCGGCCGCGCCGGCGACGCACGACGGCGTCGCGGTCGGCGGTGCCCACGTGAACGGTGCCCACCTGAACGGTGTCCAGCACCCCGAACGCCAGGAGGTCCCGAGCGTGCCCGTCCAGTCAACGCGCACCGACGCCGGGCTCACGCTGTCCGGCACGGTCCGCCACCACGACTCCCGGCCCCTGGCCGGTGCCGTCGTGACCCTCGCCGACCAGTCCGGCCAGCAGGTCGCCCGCACCACCAGCCGCGAGGACGGCGCGTACGCGCTGGCCCTGCCGACCGGTGGGACCTACCTGCTGATCGTCGCCGCCGCCCACGTGGCCCCCGCCGCCACCCTCGTCGGCATCGCGGACTCCTCCGTCACCCGCGACGTCGTCCTGTCCGGCCGCTCGGCCATCACCGGCCGCGTCCTGGCCCACGAGACGCACCGCGTCGACGAGGACGGCCGCACCCACGGCGTCCAGGGTGCGCTCGTCACCCTCACCGACGTCACCGGCGAGGTCGTCGGCTCCACCCGCACCGACGGCGGGGGCGGCTACGCCTTCGACCAGCTCATGGGTGGCGCCTACGTGCTCACCGCCCAGAGCGAGTCGCACCGCCCGCTCGCCCGCAGCGTCGAGGTGCCCGACTCCGGCGCCCTGGCCTGCGACCTCGTCCTGACCGGCGGCGGGCGCCTCACCGGCACCGTCGTCGCCGCCAGCGACGGGCGCGTCCTGCGCGAAGCCTCCGTGACCCTGGTCGACGGTGACGGCGAGGTCGTCGGCTCGGTCCTCACCGGCCCCGACGGCAGCTACTCCTTCGAGGACCTCGCCGGCGGCCACTACACGCTGACCGCCGCCGGCTTCGCCCCCGTCGCGACGTCCGTGGACATCGAGGAGGACACCGTCTCCGCCGCCCAGCTCACCCTCGGGTCCCCGGCCGCCACCCTCGACCTGACGCAGTTCGAGACGCGCACGGAGCAGCGGTGAACGCCGACCCCTCCACGCAGCGGTCCACCACCGGTGCCGTCACCGGGACGGGCGTCACCGGTGAGGGCCGGGTCCTGACCCGCGAGGGCTGGCCCGTCACCGGCGCCTCCGTCACCCTCCTGGGCGCCGACGGCTCCCAGGTCGCCCGCGCCGTCACCGGCGGCGACGGCGGGTTCGCGCTCCTCGGCGTGCCCGCCGGGGCGGCGACCATGCTCGTCGCCGCCGCCGCCCACGACCCCCGCGCCACCAGCGTCGTCGTCCCCGCCGACGGCGCCTGGCGCATCGGCGAGGTCCGGCTGCGCCGGCAGGGCGGCAGCGACGTGCCACCCCCCGGGGTGTGGGCCATCGACGTCATGCACTCGACGATCTCGGCGACCGCCCACCACCTCGGCCTGTCCGCCGTCCACGGCCGGTTCACCAGCTTCTCCGGGGTCATCACGGTCCCCGAGGACGTCACTCGCGCCAGCGTCGAGGTCGAGATCGACGCCACGTCCATCGACACCGGCAACTCCATGCGCGACGACCACCTGCGCTCCGCCGACTTCCTGGACACCGCGCAGCATCCCACGCTGACGTTCCGGGCCGCCGGCGTGCACCGCGGCGCCGACGGCTGGATCCTCACCGGCGACCTGACCCTGCTCGCCACCACCCGCCCCGTCCAGCTGCAGCTGTCCTACGCCGGCAGCGGCCCCGACCCCTGGGGCGGGACCCGCGCCGCGTTCTCGGCCACCACCGAGCTGCACCGCGACGACTTCAAGATGAACTGGAACCAGGCCGTCGGGATCGGCGTCGCCGTCTTCGGTACGACCCTGAAGGTCCAGATCGACGTGGAAGCTGTGTTGCAGTAGGACTGGCTCCCTGCGCGGCGGCTCCTGGAGATCGTGCTCTGAGACGCAGAAGGGCCGCATCCACTCCTCGCACCCGTTGAGGTGCAGTGGAGGGGGATGCGGCCCTTCTGCGTCTCAGAGCACGATCGTCGCCGCTGCTCCGGTCGCTGGGCGTCGACCGACCGCGTGGTCCGGTCCTCGCGCCCCATCCCCTCGAGCGCTCGTGGCGGAAGGTCGCCACTCACCCGCCGGCCCCGGTGGACACGCCGCGGACAGGTCACCACGTGGCCAGCGGACGCGTGCGACCGGAGCAGCGGGCGACGATCGTGTCCTGAACGGCGGAAGCGCCGCACCCCGGTCGTCCCCCGTCAAGGGACGAGCAGAGGGTGCGGCGCTTTCGCCGTTCAGGACACGATCACGTGGAGCCCGCCGCGCAGGGAGCCCACATCACGCGCTCTTCTCGCGGCGTTCGCGGGTGGTCTTGCGGGCCGGGGCCTCGCGGGGCACGAGGGTCGGGTTGACGTTCTTGAGGACGACCTCGCGGGTGACGACGACGCGGGCGATGTCGTCGCGGCTGGGCACGTCGAACATCACGGGGAGGAGGACCTCCTCGATGATGGCCCGCAGGCCGCGGGCGCCGGTCCCGCGCAGGATGGCCTGGTCGGCGACGGCTTCGAGGGCGTCGTCGGTGAACTCGAGCTCGACGCCGTCGAGCTCGAACATCCGCTGGTACTGCTTGGCGAGGGCGTTGCGGGGCTGGGTGAGGATCTGGACCAGGGCTTCCTGGTCGAGGTTCTCGACGGTGGTGATGACCGGCAGGCGCCCGATGAACTCGGGGATGAGCCCGAACTTCATGAGGTCCTCGGGCATGACGTCGGCGAAGGAGGGCTCGGCCTGGGCCGTGGAGCGCAGCTGGGCGCCGAAGCCGAGGCCCTGCTTGCCCGCCCGCGACTCGATGATCTTGTCGAGGCCGGCGAAGGCCCCGCCCACGATGAACAGGACGTTCGTCGTGTCGATCTGGATGAACTCCTGGTGGGGGTGCTTGCGGCCGCCCTGCGGGGGGACGCTCGCGGTGGTGCCTTCGAGGATCTTCAGCAGGGCCTGCTGGACGCCCTCCCCCGACACGTCGCGCGTGATGGAGGGGTTCTCGGACTTGCGGGCGATCTTGTCGACCTCGTCGATGTAGATGATGCCCGTCTCGGCCTTCTTGACGTCGTAGTCGGCGGCCTGGATGAGCTTGAGGAGGATGTTCTCGACATCCTCGCCGACGTAGCCGGCCTCGGTCAGGGCCGTCGCGTCGGCGATGGCGAAGGGGACGTTGAGCATCTTGGCGAGCGTCTGCGCCAGGTACGTCTTGCCGCAGCCCGTGGGGCCGATGAGCAGGATGTTCGACTTGGAGATCTCGACGGCGTCCTCACGGGCCTTGCCCGTGGCCTCGCCGACCTGGATGCGCTTGTAGTGGTTGTAGACGGCCACGGCGAGGGACTTCTTCGCCGACGACTGGCCGATGACGTACTGGTCGAGGAAGTCGAAGATCTCCTTCGGCTTGGGCAGCTCGACCAGGCCCAGGTCGTTGGCCTCGGCGAGCTCCTCCTCGATGATCTCGTTGCACAGGTCGATGCACTCGTCGCAGATGTACACACCCGGACCCGCGATGAGCTTCTTGACCTGCTTCTGGCTCTTGCCGCAGAACGAGCACTTCAACAGGTCGCCACCGTCACCGATGCGTGCCACCGACGATTCCTCTCGTAGAAGTGCTGTGGTGCTGACGCGGCGGCGGTCCTGACCCCACCACCGGCGGGCCGGACCCCTCGTCGCGTCGCGTGCCGCCACGGTACCTGGCGGGGACGACGTCTCCGCGGACTTCCCGGTCCGACTCATTAGACGCCCCCGGGGGACACGGTGCCAGACCGGCCCCCCGGGTGCGCGTCTCCAGCTCACCCGGTGCTGCAGATGAGTGACGCTACGTGCTGCTCACAGCGAGGGCGCGGACGCCTTGCGGCTCGTGAGCACCTCGTCGATGAGGCCGTACTCGACGGCCTCGGTCGCGGTCAGGAACTTGTCGCGCTCGATGTCGTCGCGGACCTGCTCGGCCGTGCGGTTGGAGTGGAACGCGAGCGTGCTCTCCAGCCAGCCGCGCATGCGCAGGATCTCGTTGGCCTGGATCTCCAGGTCGGAGGCCTGCCCGTAGTCACCACCGGCCATGGCCGGCTGGTGGATGAGGATGCGCGAGTTCGGCAGCGCGAACCGCTTGCCCGGGGCACCCGCGGCCAGCAGGACCGCGGCGGCCGAGGCGGCCTGGCCCATGCAGTACGTCTGGATGTCGGGGCGGATGTACATCATCGTGTCGTAGATCGCCGTGAGGGCCGTGAAGGACCCGCCCGGGGAGTTGATGTACATGATGATGTCGCGCTCGGTGTCCTGGGACTCCAGGACGATGAGCTGGGCGATGATGTCGTCCGCGGAGGCGTCGTCCACCTGCACGCCGAGGAAGATGATGCGGTCCTCGAAGAGCTTGGTGTACGGGTCCGAGCGCTTCATCCCGTAGGACGTGCGCTCCTCGAACTGCGGCAGCACGTACCGGGCGGACTGGTCGTACGCCGGGTTCAGCCGGGACTGCGGGTTCATCGGGCGGTCTCCCCTCGAAGCGTTGAACGGCGGACGGAACAGCTCAGGCACCGGTGCCGCCCCCGCCCTCGACCTCGCTGGTGTGCCCCACGACGTGGTCGATCAGGCCGTACTCCTTGGCCTCCTGCGCGGAGAACCAGCGGTCGCGGTCGGAGTCGCGGGTGATCTGCTCGAAGGTCTGCCCGGAGTGCTGGGCGATGAGCTCGGCCATCTGCTTCTTCGTGGCGATGATCTGCTCGGCGAGGATCTTGATGTCGCTGGCCGAACCACCGAGGCCGCCCAACGGCTGGTGCATCATGATCTTCGCGTGGGGCAGCGCCGAGCGCTTGCCCGGGGCACCCGCGCAGAGCAGGAACTGCCCCATCGAGGCCGCCATGCCGGTGGCGATCGTCGCCACGTCCGGCTTGATGTACTGCATGGTGTCGTAGATCGACATGCCCGCGGACACCGAGCCGCCGGGCGAGTTGATGTACATGAAGATGTCCGCGTCCGGGTCCTCCGCGGCGAGCAGCAGCAGCTGTGCGCAGATGGCGTTGGCCATGTCGTCCCGGACCTCGGTCCCGAGCCAGATGATCCGCTGCTGCAACAGCCGCTGGTAGACGTTGTCGTCCAGGCCCGTGCCGGGCGCGCCCGTCCGGGCCTGCTGCGGCGTCACCAGTCCCGGTGCGCTCAAGATCTCGCTCACGCTGTTCCCTGGCCCTCTCCTGGCGTCGACCACCCACCCCGGATCGAGTCCGGGAGGGTACGGCGGATGCTCCGCCGATCTCGATCGACCTTAACGCGCAGGCCCCGACGACCATGTCGGGGCGGGGCCCTTTTCGCTGTGGGCGCACCCGGTGCGGGTGCGCCCACAGCGGCGGGGATCAGCTCTTGGAGACCTCGTCGGCCGCGGCCGCCTCGTCGTCCCCGGTCGGGTCGACGGTCGCGCCGGCCTCGGACTCGGGGCTCTCGACGGTCGCGTCGGCGTCCGCGTCGGCGGTGCCCGCCTCGGCGCCCTCGGTGCCCTCGTCCTCCTCGTCGCCGCCGACGAGCTCCTCGAGGTCCACGGCGTTGCCGGAGGCGTCCGTCACGGTCGCCTTCTCCATGGCCACGGCGAGCGCCTTGCGGCGACGCACCTCGGAGACCATGACCGGGATCTGGCCCGCGCCGTCGACCATCTGGACGAACTGGTTCGGGTCCATGCCGTACTGCTGCGACTGCCCGACCAGGTACTCGATGAGCTCGCCCTGCTCGACGCCGATCTCCTCGCGGTCGGCGAGGGCGTCCAGCAGCAGCTGGCTGCGGATGGCCTGCTCGGTCGACTCCTGGATCTCGGCGCGGTGCTCGGCGTCCTCGAGGCGGTTCTCGCGCTCGAGGTGGGAGTGGATCTCGGCCTCGACCAGCGACGCCGGGACGGGGACCTCGACGAGCTCGAGCAGCTTCTCCAGGACCTTGTCGCGCGCCTGCAGGCCCTGCTCGAACTTCTTGGACTGCTCGACCTGCTTGAGCAGGTCGGCCTTCAGCTCCTCGAGGGTGTCGAACTCGCTGGCGAGCTGGGCGAAGTCGTCGTCGGCCTCGGGCAGCTGACGCTCCTTGACCGACTGCACGGTCACGGTGATGGAGGCGTCCTCGCCCTTGCGGTCGCCGCCGGCCAGCGGGGCGGTGAAGGTCGTGGTGCCCTCGGCGGCGACGCCGGTCAGCGCCTCGTCGAGGCCCTCGATCATGTTGCCCTGACCGATGCGGTAGCTGATGCCCTTGGCGGTCTCGATCTCCTCGCCGTCGATCTCGGCGCGCAGGTCGATGGACACGAAGTCGCCGTCGGCGGCGGCCCGGTCGACGCCCACGAGGGTGCCGAAGCGCTCGCGCAGCGCGGTGAGGCGGGTCTCGACCTCCTCGGCCGGGACCTCGAGGTCGTCGACGGAGACGACGACGGTGGACAGGTCGGGCAGCTCGAGGGTCGGGCGGACGTCGACCTCGACGGAGAACTTCAGGTCCCCGCCCTTGGCCGGGTCCGGCGCCTGCGAGACGTCGACGGTGGGCTGGCCCAGGGGGAGGAAGTCCGAGGCCTCGACGGCCTGCTGGTAGAACTTCGGCAGCGCGTCGTTGACGGCTTCCTCGAGGACGACGGCACGACCGAAGCGCTGGTCGATGACCCGCGCGGGCACCTTGCCCTTGCGGAAGCCCGGGACCTGGACCTGACCACCGATGGTCTTGTAGGCCTTGTCGAGACTGGGCTTCAGCTCGTCGTAGCCGACCTCCACGGTGAACTTCACCCGGGTCGGGTTGAGGGTCTCGACGTCGCTCTTCACAGCGGGGATCTCCTGGGGTCTCTCCGCGTCGCGGAGGTCGTGGTCAGGCGTGCGGCACGCCGGGGCAGCCCCGACGCACCGCGAAAGCGTAGCTGTCCGCGACGGGGCCCTTCACTGCGCGACCGCCCACCTGGTGCACTGGGTGACGGTCGCATCGTCCGTCGGGGTACCCGGATTCGAACCGGGGGCCTTCCGCTCCCAAAGCGGACGCGCTACCAAGCTGCGCCACACCCCGCGCACCACCCGCGGGCGGCACACGGAGCAGGCTACCGCCCAGGACCCGCTAGGCTGTTCCCCGAGGGTCGCGGACGGCCCCCGGCGGACTACCGCGTGGCGGAGACTGCGTCGGGCGGGTCGCACGGGTCCCCTCACGCGGGTGTAGCTCAATGGTAGAGCCCTAGTCTTCCAAACTAGCTACGCGAGTTCGATTCTCGTCACCCGCTCCACCGCAGCGGCCGGCCCCTCAGGGACCGGCCGCTGTTCGCGTCCCGGGCCCGTCGGTAGGGTCCCGGGCATGCCCTGGCCGGAGAGCGTCTTCCACGTCGTCGTGGCCCCCGACAAGTTCAAGGGCTCCCTCAGCGCCGGGGAGGTGGCCCGGATCGTCGCGGAGGGCTTCCGCGAGGGGTTCCTGGCCGCCTTCGTCGCGGGCTGCCGCGACCGCGGTCTGGAGCCCGAGGGTCTGGGCATCGCCTCGACCGAGCTGCCCGTGGCCGACGGCGGCGAGGGGACGGTCGAGGCGGCGCTGCGCTCGGCGGGCTTCGTGCCCGTCACCGTCGAGGTCCCCGGCCCGACGGGGCGGACCGTCGAGGCCACGTTCGCCCGCGACGCCGACCACGGCAGCGACGTCGTGCTCGTCGAGATGGCCCAGGCGTCGGGTCTGGACCGCCTGCCCGGGGGCGTGCCCGCCCCCCTGAGCGCCACGACGCGCGGCACGGGCGAGCTGGTCCGCGCCGCCTTGGACGCCGGGGCGCGCGAGGTCGTGCTGGCCGCCGGCGGCAGCGCGACGACGGACGGCGGCGCGGGGATCCTCGTCGCACTGGGGGCGCGGCTGCTCGACGCCGCCGGTCACGACCTGCCCGACGGCGGGGCCGCGCTGCTGGACCTGGACCGCGTCGACCTGTCCGGGCTGGACCCCCGGGCGCGCGCGGTCCGCTGGACGCTCGCGGCCGACGTCGACAACCCGCTGCTGGGAGAGCGCGGCGCCGCCGCGGTGTTCGGCCCGCAGAAGGGCGCCTCCCCCGCCGACGTGGCCCTGCTGGACGCGGCCCTGACCCGGTTCGCGGACGTGCTGGCCGCCACGACGGGGCTCGACGCGCGGGACGCCCCGGGGGCCGGGGCCGCGGGCGGGGTCGGCTTCCTGGCCCTGGGGTTCTTCGGCGCGACCCGCCGGCCGGGCATCGAGGTCGTCCTGGAACTGGCGGGCTGGTCGGAGCGGACGAAGGACGCCTCGCTCGTCATCACGGGCGAGGGCAGCTTCGACGAGCAGTCCCTCGGCGGGAAGACCCCCGTGGGCGTGGCGGCCGCCGCTGCGCGCGTCCCGGCCCCGGTCGTCGTCCTCAGCGGCCGACGGACCCTGCCCGAGGCGCGCTGGCGGGCGGCCGGGTTCAGCGACGCCCGGGCCCTGACCGACCTCGAGCCCGACCCCGCCGTCTGCGTGCGCGACGCGGCGCCGCTGCTCGCGCGGCTGGCGCGGGACCTGGGCGCCGAGCGCGGGGCGCGGGCGGCGGCGCAGCGCCCGCCGTCCTGACCGGGCGGTCCCTCAGGCGTCGCGCCAGAGCATCAGCGCGGTCCGGTCGTCGGCCTCCCCCGGTGCCACGTCGTCGACGAGGCGCCCCAGCGAACCGGTCCGCTGGCCCACGGGCAGCGTGAGCAGCCGGCGCACGAGCGCGCCGATGCCCTCGCCGAGGTCGACGTCGCGCTGCTCGACGACCCCGTCGGAGTAGACGAGCAGGGCGTCGCCGGGTTCGAGGGTCGTCGTGACGGCGGTGAACTCGGCCTCGGGGACCAGGCCCAGCACCGGCCCCGCGGCGCCCTCGAGCAGCTCGGCGTCGTGCGCGCCGTGGGCGTGCACGGCCGGCGGGTGACCGGCCGAGGACACCGTGACCTTGCCGGAGGTGAGGTCGACGGCGACGTGGACGGCCGTCGCGAAGCCCTCGAACCAGTTCTGCCGGAGCACGTACCGGTTGGCGGCGGGGAGGAACTCGTGCGGGGGCAGGGCCCCGAGCAGGCCCCCGAAGGCACCCGACAGCAGCAACCCCCGGCTGCCGGCGTCCTGCCCCTTGCCGGAGACGTCGACGAGCGCCACCTCCAGGTGGTCGCCCACGACGGAGGACAGCAGCACGTCCCCGGAGAAGGCGTCGCCGTGGGCCGGGCGCAGCAGCCCCTCGGCGTGCCAGCCGGGCGGCAGCTGCGGCGGTCGCCCCTGGGCCAGCAACCGGTCGCGCAGGTCCACGAGCATGGCCTCGCCGAGGTAGCCGGTCAGCCCCAGCCGCTCACGGCCGCGGGCGAAGACGACGGCCATGAGGACGGTCAGCGCGGTGACGACCACGAAGCTGGGGGTGAGCGGTGGCCAGCTCGCCGGGCGCAACAGGCCCGACACGGCCACCGCGACCATCACCGCCACCGCCAGCACGACCATCCGGCGGTAGCGCAGGACCAGCGAGCCGACGAGGGCGACGGGCACCAGCGAGGTCAGCGTGACGACCCGGGTGGAGGCCGACACGAGGCCGACGGCCAGCACGACCGCGACGAGCAGGACGAGCGCGAGGCCCTGGGGCGGGCGGGTCAGCAGCCGACGCAGGTCTGCCCGCCGGGCTGCGCCGAACAGGGAGGGGTGGTGGACGGGCCGGGCCCGCGGCGCCGACCTCCGCTCCATGGACCCCAGGGTACGCATGACACAGGGTAGTTAGAAGCAACGAACAGTGACATCTCGCCGGTCACGTGCTCGGGCGGGTCGCCTCCCGGTGCGGACCGGGGTGCGACCATCGCGGACGTGGACGCGCGCCGGGTGGTCGTCGGGGTGGACGGCCGGCGCGGCGGGTGGGCGGTGGCCGTCGTCGAGGGGACGCCCGAGCGCGCCGCGCTGCGCGGGTGGGAGACGTTCACCGCCCAGGACGCCGCACCGCTCGTCGCGCTCGCCCGCGCCCACGGCGCCGCCGCGGTCGGGATCGACGTGCCGGTCGGCCTGCCCCGTGCCGACTGGCGCCCGGCGGACCTGCTGGCCAAGCGGGCCCTCGGCCGCGCCCACCCCCGCGTGTTCCTCGTCCCCCCGCGCGAGGTGCTGACCGCCCACGACTACGCCGCGGCCCGCACCCGGTGCCGCGCGGTGCTGCACGGCAAGGGGCTGTCCGCGCAGACCTGGGGGCTGCGCGGCCCGGTGCTCGCCGTCGACGCGCTGCTCGCCGCCGACCCCTGGGCCCGCGGGCACGTCGTGGAGACCCACCCGGAGCTGTCGTTCGCCGCGCTGGCCGGGCAGGTCCTGGCCTCGAAGAAGACCGCGGCCGGCCGGGCCGCGCGGATCGCGGCGCTGGCCCGGTGGCTGGACCCCGACCAGGCCTCGGAGGACGCCCCGGGCGAGGACCACCTCGACGCCGCCGCGTGCGCGTACTCGGCGCTGCGCTGGGCCGCGGGCGGCGCGGTCGTCCTCGGCGGCGACGAGGACGAGCGCGGGCTGCCGATGCGCGTCGTCACGTGAGCCCGGCACGGTGCCCGGCGCGGCGTCCGGCCGCGCCTCAGTCGAAGACGGGGCCCTGCGTGCGGGTCCGCTTGAGCTCGAAGAAGCCCGGCACGCTCGCCACCAGGACGCAGCCGTCCCACAGCTTGCCGGCCTCCTCGCCCTTGGGGGCGGGGGTCACCACGGGCCCGAAGAAGGCGACGTCCTCGAAGGCGACGACGGGGGTGCCGACGTCCTCGCCGACCTTGGAGATGCCCTCGGCGTGCGAGGCCCGCAGCTCGGCGTCGTAGGTGTCCCGGCCCGCGTACTCGGCCAGCTCGGCCGGCAGCCCGACCTCGGCGAGGGCCTCGGCGATGATGCCGTCCCAGTCGTCGCGGCCGCCGGGGTGGCGGCGGGTGCCCAGCGCCGTGTAGAGCGGCAGGACGACGTCCTCGCCGTGCAGGATCCGCGCGGCCGTCACGACGCGGACCGGGCCCCACCCGCGCTGCAGCATCTCGCGGTAGTCCTCCGGCAGGTCGGGCTTGTCCTCGTTGAGGACCGACAGGCTCATGACGTGCCAGTGCACGGAGATGTCGCGGACCTGCTCGACCTCGAGGATCCAGCGGGAGGTCATCCAGGCCCACGGGCACAGGGGGTCGAACCAGAAGTCCGCGCGCGCCTTCTGGGGGGCAGTCTCGGTGGTCATGGGGACATGGTGCTCCCGGCCGCCGGCACCCGGGTCGCGGGGCCCGTGTCGGCAGGCCGTGGCAGAGTGCTTCGTCAGATCGCAACAGCCGTGAGAGAGGACGTGCCGTGCCCGGCGAGAACCTGACGCGCGAGGAGGCCCGCACCCGGGCCGAGCTCGTGCAGGTGGAGCACTACGACGTCGACCTGGACCTGACGACGGGGCCGGAGACGTTCCGCTCCACGACGACGGTGCGCTTCAGCGCGACGGCCGGTGCCTCCACGTTCGTCGACCTCATCAGCGCACGGGTCCACGAGGTCGTCCTGAACGGCACGGCCCTGGACGTCGCCGCCGTGGACGACGGGGTGCGGATCCAGCTGGACGGGCTGGCGGCCGAGAACGAGCTCCTGGTGGTGGCCGACTGCCGGTACATGAACACCGGCGAGGGGCTGCACCGCTTCGTCGACCCGGTCGACGACGAGGTGTACCTGTACTCCCAGTTCGAGGTCGCCGACTCCCGCCGCGTCTACGCCGTCTTCGAGCAGCCCGACCTCAAGGCCGAGTTCTCCTTCACGGTCACGGCGCCCGCGCACTGGCGGGTGGTCTCGAACTCCCCCGTCGCCGGGCGGCACCCCGTCGAGGCCGGGACCCGCTGGACGTTCGAGAAGACCCCGCGCCTGTCGTCGTACGTGACCGCGATCATCGCCGGGCCCTACGAGGGGTCCGAGGACTCGCTCGTGTCCGCCGACGGCCGGACGATCCCCCTGGGCGTCTACTGCCGCAAGTCCCTCGTGCAGCACCTCGACGCCCACAACGTGGTCGCGGCCACGAAGCAGGGGTTCGAGTTCTTCGAACGCGAGTTCGACCGCCCGTACCCGTTCGCCAAGTACGACCAGGTGTTCGTCCCGGAGTTCAACGCCGGGGCGATGGAGAACGCCGGCGCGGTGACGTTCGTGGAGAGCTACGTCTTCCGCTCCAAGGTCCCGCAGGCCACCGTCGAGCGCCGCGTCGTGACGGTGCTGCACGAGCTGGCGCACATGTGGTTCGGCGACCTCGTGACCATGCGCTGGTGGAACGACCTGTGGCTCAACGAGTCCTTCGCGGAGTTCGCCTCCACCCTGGCCGCGGCCGAGGCCACGGAGTGGAAGGGGTCCTGGACGACCTTCAACTCCCTGGAGAAGTCGTGGGCCTACCGGCAGGACCAGCTGCCCACGACGCACCCGATCGTCGCCGAGATCAACGACCTCGAGGACGTCGAGGTGAACTTCGACGGCATCACCTACGCCAAGGGCGCCAGCGTCCTCAAGCAGCTCGTCGCCTACGTCGGCCGCGAGGAGTTCCTCTCCGGGGTCCGCGCGTACTTCGCGCGGCACGCCTACGGCAACACCGAGCTGGTGGACCTGCTGCGCGAGCTCGAGACCACCTCCGGCCGCGACCTGTCGGCGTGGTCGCGCGAGTGGCTGGAGACCGCGGGCGTGGCGACGCTGCGCCCGGTCGTGGAGGTCGACGCCGACGGCACGATCACCGCGGCCTCGCTGCTGCAGGAGGCCCCGGCCGAGCACCCGCACCTGCGGGCCCACCGCATCGCGATCGGCAGCTACGACCTGGTGGACGGCAGCTTCGAGCGGACCGACCGCCTCGAGCTCGACGCGGCCGGGCCGAGCACCGACCTGCCGCAGCTCGTGGGCCGCAAGCGTCCCGACCTGCTGCTGGTCAACGACGACGACCTGGCCTACGCCAAGATCCGGCTCGACGACGCCTCGCTCGCCACGGCGCTGCAGCACCTCGACGCCTTCCGCGACTCCCTGCCCCGCTCCCTGGTCGCGGCCGCGCTGTGGGACATGACGCGCGACGGGGAGTCGCCCGCCCGCGACTACGTCGACCTGCTGCTGACGCGGCTGCTGCCGGGTGACGCGGCGCGGGCGGACTCGACGGTCGCCCTCGTCCTGCTGCGCCAGCTGACGACGACGGTCGAGCTGTACACCGCCCCCGCCCACCGCGAGCAGGTCCGGGCGCGGACCGCCGCGACGCTGCTGGAGCTGCTGCGCGCGGCCGCACCGGGCAGCGACACGCAGCTGCAGTTCGCGCGGTCCTTCGCCGCGTTCGCCCGCAGCGCCGAGCACCTCGCGGTGGTGTCCGGGCTCTACGACGGCTCGGGCGTCATCGAGGGGCTCGAGGTCGACGCGGACATGCGCTGGGTCCTGCTGACCTCGCTCGTGGCCGGGGGTGCGCTGGGCGCCGACGCGATCGACGCCGAACTGGCCCGCGACGCCACGGCGACGGGTCAGCGCTCGGCCGCGGCGGCCCGGGCGGCCGTGCCGACCCCCGAGGCCAAGCAGCGGGCGTGGGCGGACGTCGTGGAGAAGGGCGACCTGCCGAACGCCGTGCAGGCCTCGGTCATCGCCGGGTTCGGCCGGGTGCACGACGAGGCGCTGCTGCGCCCGTTCGTCGAGCCGTACTTCGCCGCCCTGCGCACGGTCTGGGCCGAGCGCACCAACGAGATGGCCCAGCAGATCGTCACGGGGCTCTACCCGATCGACCTCGCCGACGCGGCGCTGGTGGAGCGGACCGACGCGTGGCTGGCGGCCGAGACCGACGCCCCGCCGGCGTTGCGCCGGCTGGTGCTGGAGAACCGCGACGGGGTGGCCCGCGCCCTGCGGGCCCAGGAGCGCGACGCGCGCTGAGGCGACCGCCCGGGGGTGGGCCGCCACCCCCGGGCCGCGCGGTGCCCCCGGGCCGCGCGGCAAGGGACCAGCAAGGCGGGCCCGCCACCGTGGGGGCATGAGCACCCCGCCCCAGGCCGCCGCGTGGCTGCCGCCCTGGTTCACCCACCCGCCGCACCTCGAGCTCGACAGCGGGTTCCACCTGCGCCCCCTGCGCGCGGTGGACGTCGGCCTCGACCTGCCCGCCGTCCTCGGTTCGCGGGCCGCGCTGTGGCGGCGCTTCGGGGCGGCGTGGGGCTGGCCGCCCGCCGACCTGGACGCCGAGTCCGACCGCCGGGACCTCGAACGCCAGGAGCGCGAGACCGCTGAGCACGTCTCGTTCACCTACGGCGTGCTCGACGAGCCGGAGGACACCCTGGTCGGCTGCGTCTACCTGGACCCCCCGCGGGGCGGGACGGGTGCCGCCGACGTCGACGTGTCCTGGTGGACGGTCACCGCACCGGCCGGGACGGCGCTGGAGGAGGAGCTGCGCAGCGTGCTGCCCGGCTGGGTGGCCCGGGAGTGGCCGTTCCGCCGGCCCCGGTACGTGGGCGTGGACGTCAGCTGGTCGCAGTGGGCGCAGCTGGCGGCCCCGGCGTGAGCGTCGAGGCGACGACCTCCGTCGCCAGCGCCACCGCCTCGGCCAGCGACGCCGCCTCCCCGCGGGCGGTGGCCTGCTGCAGCTGGTGCGCGGTCAGCCTCGCCCGCACCGACTCGACGGCCGCGCGGGCGGCCGCCGCGTCCCGCGGGTAGTAGCGGTACACCTCGAAGCCCACCGTTTCGCGGGCGGCCCCGGCCACGGCGGCGAGGGTCGCCAGCGCCCGGGCCGCGGCGACGTCGCCGCCGGGCGCCAGCAGCACGACGAGGGACTCCAGGAAGTACGACAGGTTGGCCAGGTCCCGCATCTGCTCGGACAGCCGCACCCCCTCCAGGAGGGTCCGGGCGGCGCGGCCCGGGTCGACGTCGCGCTCGACGAGGGCCAGGTTGTACAGGGCCATGTAGGTCGCGAGCCGGTCGCCGACGCCGCGCGCCAGGCCGAGCGCGGCCTCCAGGTCGGTTCGGGCCTCGCTCGACCGGCCCTCGCGCCAGGCCGCGGTCGCGCCCCAGACGAGGTTCAGCCGCACGATCCACGGCCCCCAGGTGTCCGCGGGCAGCGGCGCCGCCAGCTCGACGGCCCGGCGGTGCTGACGGGCCGCGGTGGCGGTGTCCCCCTCGACCAGGGCGGTGATCCCCAGCCCGGCCTCGCCCTGGGCCCGCACCTCCTGCCGTTCCAGGTCCGAGCACCCGCGCACCCGCTCGATCCCGTCCAGGGCCTCCCGCCAGCCGGCCCGGGACGCGGCCTCGTCCCCCTGCGCGAACGCCATGGCAGCGGCCGCCAGCCGGGCGTGCACCGTCGCGAGCGTCGGGGTCGCTCCGGCCGGTGCGGCCAGCGCCTCCGCCCAGCGCCGCCCGGTGCGCAGCTGCCCCCGCAGCCACCAGTGGAGCCAGCTGGCCCACACCAGCCGCCCGCCGAGGTCGGCCTCGCCCGCCGCGCGCGCCCACTCCAGCGCGGCGAGGACGTTGGGGTGCTCGAGGTCCATGCGAGCCAGCCACCGGACCTGGTCCGCGCCCCGGTAGGCGGTGGCGGCCCGTTCGGCGAGCCGGGTGAGGGCCTGCGCGTGCGCGCGGGCGGCGGCCTCGCGCTCGGCCGCGTGCTCGGGGTGGGCCAGCAGCCGGCGGGCGTGCTGCAGCGTCGGCTCGAGCACGCCGTAGCGCGCCGGCAGCCCCTGCGCGACGCCGGAGAAGTCCACCGTGACCAGCGAGTGCTCGACGAGGCGCTGCAGCGGGGTCAGGACGTCGGGACCCTCGACGTCCTCGAGCACGTCGAGGGTCCACCCGCCGGTGAAGACGCCCAGCCGGCGGAACAGGCCCCGGCTGTCGGCGTCGAGGAGGCCGTAGCTCCACTCCAGCGTGGCGCGGACGCTGCGCTGGCGCTCGGGCAGGTCGCGCGGGCCGTCGGCCAGGGCCTGGTCGAGGCGCTGCAGGAGGTCCTCGACGTCCAGCACGCGGACCCGCGCGGCGGCCAGCTCGAGGGCCAGCGGGATCCCCGAGACGGCCCGGCAGACGGCGTCGACGGCCGGGGTGGTCCGCTCGTCGAGGACGAACCCGGGCGCGACGGCTGCGGCGCGGGTGACGAACAGCTCCCGCGCCGCAGCGGGCGGCAGCGGGTCGACGCGGTGCTCGACCTCCCCGCCGACGCGCAGGGGCGCCCGGGAGGTCACCACCACCGACAGCTGCGGGCAGCGGTCCACCAGCTCGGCGATCCGGGTGGCCGCTCCCAGCAGGTGCTCGCAGTTGTCCAGCACCAGCAGGTTCCGGCCCTGGGCGAGCCGGTCCACGACGTCGTCGAGCCCGTCGGCGTCGGTGGCCGTCGGCAGCCCGACGGCGCGGGCGACGGCGGGCAGCACGGCGCCGGGGTGCGTCAGGGTCGCCAGCGGGACGAACCACGCCCCGTCGTGGTGCGCTCGCAGCGTCTCCAGCACAGCGCCCGCGAGGCGGGTCTTGCCCACCCCGCCCGTGCCGGTCAGCGTCACGAGCCGCGCCGAGCGGACGACGGCGCCGAGGGCGGCGACCTCGGCGTCGCGACCGACCAGGGACGTGCGGGCGTCGGGGACCCCACCGGCCGCGGGGACGGGAACGGCGGCGGGGGCAGCGGCGGGGGCAGCGGCGGGGGCAGCGGCGGGGGCAGCGGCGGGGGCGTCCAGGGCGTGGTCCTGCCGCAGCACCTGCTCGCGCAGCCGGCGCAGCGACGGACCGGGGTCGATGCCCAGCTCCTCGGCCAGCACGCGCCGGCCGGCGTCGAGGACCGCGAGCGCCTCGGCCTGCCGGGAGCTGCGGTAGAGGGCCAGGGCCAGGGAGGCGCGCAGGTCCTCGTGCAGGGGGTGCTGGGCGACGAGGTCGGCGAGGTCGGCCAGGACCTCGCGGTGCCGGCCGACGGCCAGGTCGAGCCGGGCGCGCAGTTCGAGGGCCTCCAGCCGCCGTCCCTCCAGGCGCCGCGCCTCGTCGCGGGCGAAGTCGGCGCCGACGTCGGCGTAGGCCGGTCCGCGCCAGCGGGCCAGCGCGGCGGTGACGGCCCGGTGCGCGCCGGCGGGGTCGGGGTCGGCGTGGGCGCGGGCCAAGTCGCGCTCGAAGCCGGCGGCGTCGGACCCGCCGGTCAGGTCGAGCTGGTAGCCGGGCGCGCGGGTGCGCAGGACCCGGGCTCCTGCCGGGGCCATCGCCCGGCGCAGGCGCGAGACGGAGCTGTGCATCGTGGAGGCCGCGGGCCGCGGCCCGTCCGGGCCCCAGAGCCGGTCGGTCAGCACGTCGACGTCGACGACGCGGCCGGCGTCGAGGGTGAGGGCGGCGAGCAGGGTGCGCTGGGAGGGGCTGAGCGGCACGGGACGGCCGCCGACGAGCACGTCGACGGTGCCCAGGACGCGGACCTCCACGTCCTCGGGCGCGGGCCCGGGACCGTCCCGGAGGTCGTCCCCGCGCTCGCGTCCGGCTGTCGTGCGCCCGCCCACGCGGCACACCGTAGCCAGCGCGGTCTCGTTCCGGGGCGTGTTCCCGGAGGACGGCTCCGGACCGTTGACGCGGCGGTGCGGAAGGTTCGTACCGTCGCGTCAACGGTCCGAACTCCGCACGCCGCCGGATGGCAGCCGTCGGCAAGCCGACCGCAAGGCGGGCCCGGCACGGTGGGCAGCGCAGGAGGGGAGGTCGGGACGGTCCGGGAGGACGTCCCGGCCACGGCAGCGGGGACGGGGCGCGGGGGCGGGATCAGTCCCGCAGCGCCTCGTCCACCGCCCGGGCCAGCGACCGCGCCCGGGGGTTGGACGCGAGGTCGTCGAGCAGGACGACCTCGCCGTCGGGGCCGGTCAGCGGCATCCGCCAGTTCGGGTACTCCAGGGAGGTCCCGGGCTGGTTCTGCGTGCGCCGGTCCCCGACGGCGTCGACGAGGGAGACCCCCACGAGCAGCGACGGCGACAGCGCCAGGTAGCGGTGCAGGGCCTCGACGGTCGCCTGCTCGTCGGCGTCCTCGGCGAGCAGCCCGCGGTCGCGGACCAGGCCGAGGATCCGTTCCTGCTCGGCGGCGTCCTGCGCCCGCTCCTGCTCCACGGGCCGGGTGAGCAGACCGAGGCGGTCGCGCAGCGCCACGTGCTCCTGGGCGAGGTAGCCCGCCGTGGGCGGCAGGTCGTGGACGGTGACGCTGGCCAGGGCGAGCTCGCGGTAGGCCTCCGGCGCCTTGGGGCGCTCGCCGTCGTACTCGAACCACAGGACGGCGCTGCCGAGGATCCCGCGGTCGGCGAGGTAGTCGCGCACCCACGGCTCGACCGTCCCGAGGTCCTCCCCCACGAGCACCGCCCCGGCCCGCTGGGCCTCCAGGGCGAGGATGCCGATGAGCGCCTCGTGGTCGAAGCGCACGTAGGTGCCCGCGGCCGGGGAGGCGTCCTGCGGGATCCACCACAGCCGGAACAGGCCGATGACGTGGTCGACGCGCAACCCGCCGGCGTGGCGCAGGATCGTGCGGACCATGTCGCGGAAGGGCACGTAGGCAAGCTCGGCGAGGCGGTCGGGACGCCACGGCGGCTGGCTCCAGTCCTGCCCCTGCTGGTTGAAGGCGTCCGGCGGCGCGCCGACCGTCACGCCGTGCGCGAGGGCGTCCCCGAGGGACCACACGTCGGCGCCGTCGGGGTGCACGCCGACGGCGAGGTCGTGGACGATGCCCGGCCCGGTGCCGGGTGCGGTGGCGGCGTCCTGGGCGGTGCGCAGCTGCTCGTCGCACTGCCACTGCAGCCAGCGGTGGAACTCGACGCGCTCGGCGAGCTCGGCGCTCAGGCCGGAGGCCTCGGCGGCGGCCGGGGAGGCGGCCTCGGCCGGCCAGTCGGCGGCCGGCAGCCCGAACCGCTCGGCCAGGGCGCACCAGGTGGCGAACCCGGTGAGCCCGGGGTCCTCGGCGGCGACGTAGCGCCGGAAGGCGGCCTCGCGGGCGGGGGTGCGGCCGTGGGCGAAGACCACCTCGAGGGCCTGCTTCTTCGCGGCCCAGGCCGCGTCGCGGTCGATCTGCCCCGGGTCGTGGTCGGCGGGCCGGACCCGCTCGGCGAGGCGCTCCACGAGCGCCCGGTCCCCCGGCGTCAGGTAGGCGACCTCGCGGACGTCCTCGACGCGCAGGTAGAGCGGGTTCACGAAGCGGCGGGTCGTCGGCAGGTAGGGCGAGGCCTCCATGGGCGGGACCGGCTGCGCCGCGGCGAGCGGGTTCACGAGGATCCACCCCGCGCCCTGCCCGGCCGCGACGGCGCTCAGCTCGGCGAGGTCGGCGAGGTCGCCGACGCCCCAGGACCGTGAGGACCGCACGGAGTACAGCTGGGTCTGGTACCCCCAGCTGCGGCCGGTCTGCAGCGTGAGCGGCAGGTCCAGGACGTCGGGGGTGACGACGCAGGGGCACTCGCTGACCCCCGCGGGGGTGCGGGCGCGCAGCACGTGCCACCCCAGCGGCAGGTCGTCGGGCAGCTCGAACGTCGCCCGGCCCGTCAGGACGCCGTCGACGTGGACGGGGTCCACCCAGCGGTCGACCTGGCGCAGCGGGGCCCAGTCGCCCCCCTCGAGCTCGACGACGACGTCGACGGGGTCGCCGTGGGGGACGTGGACGGGCACCTGGTGCAGCCGCCCCTCGCGGGCCACGACGACGGGCGGCAGGACGCGCCGCCACGGCCGGAGCTTGACCTCGTGCAGCGCCTCGCGCGTCGCGAGGGGCGTGGAGACGTCCAGTCCCATCGCGGTGAGCACCGCGGTGATCGTCGCGGCGGGGACGGTGGTCTTCCGTCCCTGCCAGTCGTCGAAGGTGGTGGCGACCCCGCAGGCGGTCGCGAGGTCGATGAGGTCGGCGCGCAGTTCGGCGCTCGGCACGTCGGTGGCCACCCGGCGACTCTGCCAGAGGTGGTCGGCCACTGCCCGTCCGCGGTCCCGGAACCCCCGCCGGGTCCGGCACGGGTCCCCGGCGAGACGCACGGCACCCGACCTAGGGTGGTCGGCCATGAGCACCCCCCAGCAGCGGCCGGCCGCGCCGCGCGAGGACGTCGTGGACGAGCTGCACGGCGTGGCCGTCCCGGACCCCTACCGCTGGCTGGAGGACGCCGGCGACGAGCGCACGGTGGCGTGGTCGGCGGCCCAGGACGAGGCGTGGGCGGCGTGGGCGGCGACCCTGCCGGGCCGGGCTCGGCTCGAGCGGCGGGTGCGCGAGCTCATGGCGACCGGGTCGGTGGGGACCCCCGTGCACCGCGGCGCCCGCGAGTTCCGCACGCGGCGCGAGCCGACGGCCGAGCACGGGGTGCTGCTGGTGAGCGACGGGGACGGGTCGCGGGTCCTGGTGGACCCCGTCGCCCTGGACCCGTCCGGCACGACGACCCTCGACGCGTGGCGCCCCGACGTGGAGGGGGACCTGGTCGCCTACCAGCTGTCCGAGGGCGGCAGCGAGGAGAGCGTCCTGCGGGTCCTGGACGCCACGACCGGTGAGGTCGTCGACGGCCCGATCGACCGGGCCCGGTACTCCCCCGTCGCCTGGCTGCCCGAGCGCGCCGGGGTGAAGGCGTTCTACTACGTGCGCCGGCTGCCACCCGAGCGGCTGCCCGAGCACGAGCGCCAGTACCACCGCCGGGTGTACCTGCACGTCGTCGGCACGGACCCGGACACCGACGTCGAGGTCTTCGGCGACGGGCGGTCGATGACGAACTACTACGGCGTGTGGACCTCGCGCGACGGGCGCTGGCTGGTCGTGACGAGCTCGGACGGGACGGCCCCGCGCAACGACGTGTGGATCGCGGACCTGTCGGCGGGCGACCCGGCGCGGCCGGAGTTCCGCACGGTCGTCGAGGGGCGCGACGCGAACACGAGCGCGTGGGTCGGCCGCGACGGCCGGTTGTACGTGTTCACCGATCTCGACGCGCCGCGGGGCCGGCTCGCGGTGGCGGACCCGCACGCGCCGCAGGTGGAGAACTGGAGCGACCTCGTGCCCCAGGGACCGGCCCTGCTCGACGACGTCGCGGTCCTCGACGGCCCGGACCTGCCCGAACCCCTGCTGGTGGTCGGCTGGACCGAGCACGCGGTGAGTTCGGTGACCGTGCACGACCTCGCGACGGGAACCCGGCTGGAAGGGGCCGCGGGTCGCGTCGAACTGCCCGGGACGGGGTCGATCGGGGGTCTGGTCGGCCGTCCCGAGGGCGGGCACGACCTGTGGTTCTCCTACAGCGACACCACGACCCCGGCGCACGTGTGGCACCTCGACGGCCGCACGCGGGAACTCGCGGTGGAGTCCGCCCCGCCGGGGGCCGTGCAGGTCCCGGCCGTCGTGAGCCGGTTGCTGGAGTACCCCAGCCTGGACGGGACGGTCGTGCGGTTGCAGGTCACCGCCCGGGCCGACCTGCTGGACGCCGACGGGGTCCCGCGCCGGAGCGCACCGACGATCCTCTACGGCTACGGGGGTTTCGGGATCAGCCTGTCCCCGCACTACGCCCCCGACGCCCTGGCCTGGGTCGAGGCCGGCGGCGTGTACGCCGTCGCGAACCTGCGCGGCGGCGGTGAGGAGGGCGAGGACTGGCACCGCGCGGGGATGCGCGGGCACAAGCAGAACGTGTTCGACGACTTCCACGCCGCGGCCCGGTTCCTGATCGCGCGGGGTTTCACCACCCCGCAGCAGTTGTGCGTGCACGGCGGGTCGAACGGGGGACTGCTCGTCGGGGCGGCGCTGACGCAGGAACCCGCGCTGTTCGCGGGGGTGGTCTGCTCGGCCCCGCTGCTGGACATGGTCCGCTACGAGCTGCACGGCCTCGGGGCGACGTGGAGCGAGGAGTACGGCAGCGCCGCGGTCGCCGAGGAGTTCGGCTGGCTGCACGCGTACTCCCCCTACCACCGCACCGTGGAGGGGACGGCGTACCCGGCGGTGCTGTTCACGGTGTTCGACTCCGACAGTCGCGTCGACCCGTTGCACGCCAGGAAGTTGTGCGCGGCGCTGCAGCACGCGACGAGCTCGGACCCGGCGGTGCGCCCCGTGCTGCTGCGCCGGGAGAAGGACGTGGGGCACGGCGCGCGCTCGGTCTCGCGCAGCGCCGGGCTCGTGCGCGACACCCTCGCGTTCGCCGCGCGGGCCACCGGACTGGAACTGAAGGACTGAGGACCCCTCGTTGCTGAACTCGATCTCGCGCACCCTGGAGGCGGTCGACACCGCCGACGCCACGGCGGGGGCCCACGACGTCGCCTCGTTCCTGCTCGACAAACCCCTGAAGATCGTCGTCGTCCTGCTCGTGTGCTGGGTCGCGCGCTTCGTGCTCATGCGGCTCATCGGCCGCGTCGCCGCGGGGATCGCGACGGGTGCGGGCAAGCTCGGCGGCGGCCGCAGGAACGGTCTGCTGGACTCCTCGCCGTTGCTCAACGAACGCCGTCAGCAGCGGGCCGAGACCCTGGCCTCGGTCCTGAAGAGCACGGTGACGTTCGTGCTGGGGATCCTCGCGGTCCTCGTGGTGCTCGACACCGTCGGCATCGCCATCGCCCCGTTCCTGGCCTCGGCGGGGATCGCCGGGGTGGCACTGGGTTTCGGGGCGCAGGCGCTCGTGAAGGACTTCCTGTCGGGGATCTTCATGCTGGCCGAGGACCAGTACGGCGTGGGCGACTCGGTCGACCTCGGCGACGCCTCAGGAACGGTGGAGGCGGTGGGCTTGCGCGTCACGCGCCTGCGCGACGTCAAGGGCACCGTCTGGTACGTGCGCAACGGCGAGATCCTGCGGGTCGGGAACATGAGCCAGGGCTGGGCCCGGGCCGTCGTGGACGTCTCGGTGGCCTACGGCGAGGACCTCACGCGGGCCCAGCAGGTGCTGCAGCGCATCGCCGACGGCCTGGTCGCCGAGGACGACTGGAAACCCCTCGTCCTGGACGCGCCGGAGGTGTGGGGCGTGGAGCAGATGACGACGGACGGGATCGTCCTGCGGCTGGTCGTCAAGACGGCGCCCATGCAGCAGTGGGCGGTGCAGCGCGAGCTCAAGCGCCGGGTGAAGGGCGTGTTCGACGCCGAGGGCATCGAGTTCCCGCTGGCCCAGCGCACGGTCTTCCTGCGCCACGACGACGGCCCGCGCCAGGCCCACCGGCTGCCGGACCCGGCCGCGGCGGTCACCCCGCAGCCGCCGCCGCCCAGCGAGGCCGACGTGGCCGCCCAGGACGCCGCGGCGGCCGACCCCGCGCGCACCGACCGGGGGTTGTGACCTCAGCCGTCCCCACCCGGGCCGGCCGCCACCAGGCGGGCCGCGGCGGCGGCCAGTTCGGCGTGCAGGGCGGCGGGGCGTTCGACGGTGAAGGGCCGGCCCAGGGCCAGCAGGAGCGGCGGCAGCCAGCCGAGGTCCTCGGCCTGCACGTCGACGGGTCGCCACCCCTGCTCGTCGGCGTCCCCGACGACGGCCACGGAGGCGGGCAGGTACCGGTGCACGTGCGCCGGGTCGGCCTGCACGCGCACCCGCACGGCGTACCGGCGCGGGGCCCGGGCCAGGGTGTCGAGGAAGTCCTCGCCGGTGGGCGCCGCGGGCCGCTCGAAGCGCCCGGGCAGCGTCCGGACCCGCGTGGTGCGCTCGAGCCGGAACGTGCGCTCCTGTCCCGAGCGCCCCTGGTCGGCGGCGCGCAGGTACCAGCGGCCGCGGTGCTCGACGAGGGCGTGGGGGTGCACGACCCGTTCGGACGGGCCCTGCCCGCCGGCGTAGGTGAACGTGACGGGCCGGGCGTGCTCGACAGCGTCGGCCAGCGGCAGCAGGACGTCCGCGTCGGGTGCGGCGCCCTGCCCGGGCGGCCCGGTGGTCGTGGTGGCGTCGAGCACCTGCTCGAGCCGCCGGGCCAGGGGTGCGGGCAGCACCCGGCGCACCTTCGCGGCGGCCGCGGCCCCCGCGGTGCCGGTCGCAGCGCGTAGCGCGAGGGCGACGGCGAGCGCCTCGTCGTCGGTGAGCATCAGCGGGGGCAGCCGGTGGCTGCGGGCCAGCCGGTACCCGCCGTGGCGGCCGCGCACCGACTCCACGGGCAGGTCGAGGTCGCGCAGGTGGTCCACGTACCGGCGGACGGTCCGGTCGTCGACGCCGAGGCGGTCGGCGAGCTCGCCGACGGTGCGCAGGCCGCCGGACTGCAGGAGTTCCAGCAGGGCCAGCACCCGCGCGGTGGGCCGGGTCACGACGTCTTCACGAGGTCACGTTAAATCCGGGCGGTTCCTGTCCGCTTGCCGTCCTACCGTCGGCGCGTGCTCACCTCGATCCGGCTCCTGACCCGCGACGTCGACACGCTCGTCGCCTTCTACGAACGCCTCACCGGCCGCACGGCCGACCGGCTCGCGCCCGTGTTCGCCGAGATCCGCCACCCCGGGTCCACGACCCTGGCCGTGGCGGACGCCTCGACCGTCCCCGCCGCGCAGGCGGCGGCGAACCGGTCGGTGCTGCTGGAGTTCCGCGTCGAGGACGTCGACGCGGAGTTCGCGCGCCTCGACCCCGCCGAGGTGGTGCAGGGACCGACCACGATGCCGTGGGGGAACCGGTCGGCGCTGTTCCGCGACCCCGACGACAACCTGGTGAACCTGTTCACCCCCCTCACCGAGCAGGCCCGCGCCCGGTCCTGAGGGGTCAGCCGACGGGCAGCGTCCAGTCGCGCACCTCGGGCATGTCCTCGAGGTGCTCCACGACGTAGGCGCGGTGGCGCTCGAGCTGCCCCTGGCACCAGGCCCGCAGGTCCCCCGCCCCGACGGGCAGCCGGGAGGCGTTGTTCAGCGCGTCCAGGACGAGGTCGTAGCGGGACACCCGGTTGCGCACCGTCATGTCGAAGGGGGTGGTCGTCGTCCCCTCCTCGATGAACCCCCGCACGTGGAAGCGGTCGGCGTGCGGGCGGCCGTGCACGAGCTGGTGGACGGCGCCCGGGAAGCCGTGGAAGGCGAAGACGACGTCGACGTGGTCGGTGAACAGTTCCCGGAAGGTGAACTCGTCCACGCCGTGCGGGTGGTCGGCGGGCCGGCGCAGGCGCATCAGGTCGACGACGTTCACGACCCGCACCCGCAGCTGCGGCAGCCTCTCGCGCAGGACGGCGGCGGCCGCGACGGTCTCCATCGTCACGACGTCACCGGCGCAGGCCAGCACGACGTCGGGGTCCTGGGTGCCGTCGTCGGTCCCGGCCCAGTCCCACACGCCCGCGCCCCGGCGGACGTGCTCGGCGGCCGCGGCCGGCGCCAGGTACTGCAGCTGCGGCTGCTTGTCGATGACGACCAGGTTGATCCGCGAGCGGGTCCGCAGGCAGTGGTCGGCCACCTCCAGCAGGCAGTTGGCGTCCGGCGGCAGGTAGATGCGGGACACGGCGGCGCGCTGGGTCAGGGCGGTCTGGATCAGCCCGGGCCCCTGGTGGCTGAACCCGTTGTGGTCGTTGCGCCAGGCCGTCGAGGTGAGCAGGACGTTCAGGCTGGGGACGGGTGCGCGCCAGGGCAGGTGCTCGGCCTCCTCCAGCCACTTGCCGTGCTGCACGGTCTGCGACGCGCTGACCATCGCGAACGCCTCGTACGTGGCGAACACCCCGTGCCGGCCGGTGAGCGTGTACCCCTCGAGCCAGCCGTGGCAGTTGTGCTCGGAGAGGACCTCGACGACCCGGCCCGAGGCCGATAGCGACACGTCCCCGGGCACGACCCGCTCCATCCACGTCCGGTCGCTGACCTCGAACACCGCCCCGAGCCGGTTGCTGTTCGTCTCGTCGGGGCAGAACAGCCGGAAGGTCGTGGGGTTGGCGCGGTAGACCTCGCGCAGGTACTCCCCGAGGCGGCGCGTCGACTCCGCCCGCGTCGTCCCGGGCCGGTCGACCTGCAGCGCGTGGTCGGCGACGGGCGGCAGGACGAGGTCGCGCGTCAGCAGGCCGCCGTTGGCGTGCGGGGTGGCCGACATCCGCAGGTCCCCCGCGGGGTCGTTGGCATGCACCAGCTCCGTGGGCCGGCCGTCGGCGTCGAACAGCTCCCCGGGCCGGTAGGACCGCATCCACGCCTCGAGCAGCCGCAGGTGCTCGGGGTTCTCCTTCACGCCCGACAGCGGGACCTGGTGGGCGCGCCACGTCCCCTCGACCTGCTCCCCGTCGACGACGGAGGGCCCGGTCCAGCCCTTGGGCGAGCGCAGCACGACGACGGGCCAGGCGGGGACCCCGTCGGGGGCCTGCCCGGTGCGGGCGGCGTGCTGGATGGCGCGGATCCGGTGGTGGGCCTCGGCGAGCGCCCCGGCGAACCGGTGGTGCATGCCCGGCAGGTCCTCACCGGTGACCTCGAGCACGTGGTAGCCGTGCCCCTCCAGCAGGGACCGGACCAGGGCGGGGTCCTTGCGGGCCAGGACGGTCGGGCCGGAGATCTTGTACCCGTTGAGGTCCAGGACGGGCAGCACCGCCCCGTCGCGGGCGGGGTTGAGGAACGAGATCCCCTTCCAGGCGCCCTCCAGCGGCGAGGTCTCGGCCTCCCCGTCCCCCACGACGGCGACGGCGAGCAGGTCGGGGTTGTCCATCACGGCGCCGAACGCGTGGACGAGGACGTAGCCGAGTTCACCGCCCTCGTGGATCGAACCGGGGGTGGTCACCGAGGCGTGCGAGGGGATGCCGCCCGGGGAGGAGAACTGCCGGAACAACCGGTGCATCCCGTCGCCGTCCCGGGTGACGGCGGGGAAGGACTCGGTGTACGTCCCCTCGAGCCAGCCGGCGGCCACCAGCGCGGGTCCGCCGTGCCCGGGACCGGCCAGGTAGACCGTCTCCTGGCCGGTGCGCCGGATCAGCCGCGACACGTGCGCGTAGACGAAGGACAGCCCCGTGCTGGTGCCCCAGTGGCCCAGCAACCGGGGCTTGACGTCGGCCGGTTCCAGCGGCCGGCGCAGCAACGCGTTGTCCTGCAGGTAGATCTGGCCGATGGTCAGGTAGTTCGCGGCCCGCCACCAGGCGTCGACGGTGGCGAGTTCTTCCGTGGACAGGGGTTCGGGGATCGTCTCGAGGACCACGGGACCACCCTCGCCCGCCCCGGCGGCGACACGCCAGGGCCGAACGTCACGCGTGCGCGACGTCCGGCCCGCGGTCGCCCGCGGGGTGCCCCGCGGGGGTCGCGCCGGCTCGCGCGCGGGGGCGGGCGCTCCGACACTGGTCCCATGAGCGAGATCGCGGCGGGGGACGGACGGCTGGCGCTGGTGACCGGGGTGACCGGCTACATCGGCGGCCGGCTGGTCCCGGAGCTGCTGGAGGCCGGGTTCCGGGTGCGGGCCATGGCCCGGCGCCCGGAGTCGCTGCGGGACCGGCCGTGGGTCGGCGACGTCGAGGTCGTGCAGGCCGACGCCTCCGAGCCCGACCAGGTGCGCGCGGCGCTGGAGGGCGTCGACGTGGCCTACTACCTCATCCACGCCATGAGCGCCGGGGGGTCGTTCTCCTCCAAGGACCGGCGCACGGCCCGCACGTTCGCCCGGGCCGCGGCCGAGCGCGGGGTGGGCCGCATCGTCTACCTGGGGGGTCTGCACCCCGAGGGCGAGGAGCTGTCGACCCACCTGGAGTCGCGCCGGGAGGTCGGGGAGATCCTGCTCGACTCCCCCGTGCCGGCGACGGTCCTGCAGGCCGCGGTGATCCTCGGGTCAGGGTCGGCGAGCTTCGAGATGATGCGCTACCTCACCGAGCGGCTGCCCGTCATGGTCTGCCCGGCGTGGGTGAACAACCGCATCCAGCCCATCGCCGTGCGCGACGTGCTGCGCTACCTCGTCGGGTCGGCCTCCATGCCGGCCGACGTGAACCGCACCTTCGACATCGGCGGTCCGGACGTCATGACGTACCTGGACATGATGCGCGGGTACGCCGAGGTCGCCGGGCTGCCCAAGCGCCACGTCCTGCCCGTGAAGGTCATGTCCCCCAAGCTGTCCAGCCACTGGGTCGGGACGATCACCCCCGTGCCGGGCTCGATCGCGCGACCGCTGGTGGAGTCCCTGGTGCACGAGGTGGTCTGCAAGGAGAAGGACGTCGAGAAGTACGTGCCCGACCCGCCGGAGGGGCTCACCCCGTTCCGCCGGGCCGTGCAGC
Source organism: Kineococcus rhizosphaerae (assembly GCF_003002055.1). NCBI lineage: Bacteria > Bacillati > Actinomycetota > Actinomycetes > Kineosporiales > Kineosporiaceae > Kineococcus > Kineococcus rhizosphaerae. The sequence goes on along the minus strand of NZ_PVZF01000002.1, from coordinate 43,870 downwards.
TGGCGCTGCAGCGCATCCAGGAGGCGAACGTCACGACGCGCTGGAGCTCGGCGTCGGTGCCGGGGGCACCGAGCGACCCGCTGCCCAGCGACCCGGACTGGGCCGGCGGCAACCTCTACGTCGACGACCGGACGACGGTCGTCGACGCCCCGCCGCACGTGCTGTGGCGGGTGCTGGAGGGCATCGGCGGGGAGCAGGGCTGGTACTCCTGGCCCATGGCGTGGGCGGTGCGCGGCGTCATGGACCGGTTCTCCGGGGGCCCGGGGCTGCGTCGGGGCCGGCGCGACCCCAAGCACCTGATCATCGGCGACGCCGTGGACTGGTGGCGGGTGGAGGACCGCCAGCAGGACGAGCTGCTGCGCCTGCGCGCGGAGATGAAGCTGCCGGGGCTGGCCTGGCTGGACCTGCGGGTCGAGACGGACGCGGTGGGGCGCACGTTGTTCCACCAGCGGGCCCTGTTCCACCCGAAGGGCCTGGCGGGGCAGGCGTACTGGGCCGCGATCAGCCCGTTCCACGACGTGGTGTTCGGCGGGATGCAGAAGAACGTCAAGGAGGCGGCGGAGGCCGCGGCGCGCGGTGAGGGCCCGGCCGCCGGCGCCCCGGAGCCGGTCGACGTCCGCGCGGGGGCGACACTGGTGCGGTGAGCCCCGACCTGCCGTTCGTCCGCCCGCAGAACCTCCTGGGCCGTCAGCCGTCCGGGCCGGACGGCGGGGCGGGCACGTTCTACGACGAGGTCGGCGGTCACGAGACGTTCGTGCGGCTCGTCGCCCGGTTCTACGAGGGCGTGGCGGCCGACGAGGTGCTGCGCCCCATGTACCCCGAGGCCGACCTGGGCCCCGCCGAACGCCGCATGCTGATGTTCCTGGAGCAGTACTGGGGCGGGCCGACGACGTACTCCGAGGAGCGGGGGCACCCGCGGCTGCGGATGCGGCACGCACCCTTCAAGGTCAACCCGGACGCCCGCGACCGCTGGCTCGGGCACATGCGGGCGGCGGTGGAGTCCCTCGGGCTCGCGCCCGCGCAGGAGAGCGTCCTGTGGGACTACCTGGACCGCGCCGCCCACAGCATGCTCAACACCTTCGAGGACTGATCACGCCTCCTGGCGCTCTCCCTCGCGCGCGCACTCCTGCGCCGGCAGGTTCTCGCGCGCCCACGTCGTCAGCTCGGCCAGCGCGGGGGCCAGCGCGCGTCCGGAGCCGGTGAGCTCGTAGACCACCGCGACGGGCGGGCCGGGGTGGACGGTCCGGGTCACCAGGCCCGCGCGGGCGAGCTCGCCGAGGCGGTCGGAGAGCACCGAGTCGCTGATGCCGGCGACGCTGCGGCGCAGGTCGGAGAACCCCGCCGGACCGTTGGCCAGCGTCGCGAGCAGGATGCCGTTCCAGCGCTTGCCGAGGAACCCGAAGGCGCGGGCGAGCGCACCGTCGCACGCCCGGGCGTCGTGCTGCGTCTGCTCGCTCACGGGCCCCACTGTACTCCTTGACACTTCAAGCTCTGGTGCTACTCTGTTTTTCGAAGCAGCACCGCCACAGCTAGTCGATGCGAGGAGAACAGCTCATGACCACCCTGGACGAACGCCCCGCCGGTCTCGACGAGGCCGCCCGCGCGGCCCTGTTCAGCGAGGCCCACACCGCCAACACCTTCGCCGCCACGCCCGTGCGCGACGAAGAGCTCACGCAGATCTGGGAACTGACCCGCTGGGCGCCCACGGGGGCCAACTTGCAGCCGCTGCGCGTGCTGTTCGTGCGCTCCGAGGAGGGCAAGCAGCGCCTGCTGCCCCTGCTGGCCGACACCAACCGCGACCGCGCGGCCAGCGCACCCGTCACGGCCGTCCTCGCCGTCGACGACCGCTTCCACGACACCATCCCGACGGTGGCGCCGTTCATGGTCCCCCGCCAGGGCTTCCTCGACGAGAACGCCGCGGTCCGCGCGGAGATGGGCTCCTACAGCGCGGCCCTGCAGGCCGGGTACTTCATCCTCGCCGTCCGCTCCCTCGGCCTGGCCGCCGGGCCCATGGCCGGCTTCGACAAGGCGGGCGTGGACGCGGAGTTCTTCGCGGGCACGTCGTGGCGCTCCAGCCTCGTCGTGAACATCGGCCACCCCGGCCCCGACGCCTTCCGCCCGCGCCTGCCCCGCCTGCCGCACGAGGACGTCGTCCGCTTCGCCTGACCCGGTCCGCCGCACCGGTCCGGCGGGTCAGCCCAGCGGGCTGACCCGCACCCCGGCCGCGTCGACCTCGACGAGGGAGCGGTCGGGGACGTCCTCCCAGCGCGGGTCGTCGTCGTGCGGTTCGCTGGCGACGACGACCCCCTCGGCGGTCCGCAGGACGCTGAGGGTGTCGCCCCAGGCGGTCGCGACCAGGCGGGAACCGTCCGCGGCCAGCACGTTCAGGCGCGCCCCCGGATCGGCGGCGGCCACGTCCCGCACGCGCGGGCCGATCTCCTCGGGCGCGGCCAGCAGCCACGCGGCCAGGACGGCGGAGTCGCACACCGACTCCGCCGCCGGCCACGCCCGGGCGGGCAGCACCGCGCGGTCGACGACCCCGTTGTGGGACAACGCCCAGCGGCCCCGCACGAAGGGCGCGCAGGCCGTCTCGTCGGCCGGCATCCCGGTCGTGGCGTCGCGCACCGCGGCCAGGACGCACCCGGCGCTGACGTGCGGGGCGACCGAGGCCAGCGACGCGTCGGACCACACCGGGCCCGGGCTGCGCCAGCGGGCGGGTTCGGCCCGCGCCGCGCTCCACCAGGCCGTGCCCCAGCCGTCGGCGTTCACCGTCCCGTGCGCCTGCCGGCGCGGGGCCCAGCTCTGCTGCAGCAACCCCGACGGCTGCTCCAGCAGCAACCCGGCCAGCGTCCGGGGCTGCCCCAGCCAGGCCGTGTGACGACACACCCGCGAACCCCCTCAGACGTCCCAGGCCAGGCGCAGCCCGGTGAAGATCTGCCGCCGCACCGGCCAGTCCCAGTTGCGGAACGAGGGGCGCACGGCGACGGCGTCGCTGGCCCACGACCCGCCGCGCAGCACCCGGTAGCCGCCGCCGAACCAGGGCGCGGAGTACGTGTCGTAGAGCATCGGGGAGAACCCCGGCCACGGCGCGAACTCCGAGGACGTCCACTCCCACACGTCGCCCATCAGCTGCTCCACGCCGTAGGCGCTGGCCCCCGCCGGGTACGCCCCGACCTGCGCGGGGCCCAGCGCCCGGCCACCGAGGTTGGCGTGCCGCGCCGTCGGGGCGTCCGACCCCCACGGCCAGCGCCGCCGCCGGCCCAGCACGGGGTCCCAGGCCGCGGCCTTCTCCCACTCCACCTCGGTCGGCAGCCGGGCCCCGGCCCAGCGGGCGTACGCGGCGGCTTCGTGGAAGTCCACGTGCTGCACGGGTTCGGCGGGGTCCACGGCGGCCTCGACGCCGAAGCTGCGCCGCGTCCACCCCCCGGCCCCGTCCGCGCTCCAGCCCAGCGGCACCCGCACGTCCTCGGCCGTGCGGTGCGCCCAGCCCTCGGCGCTCCAGTGGCGGGGGTCGTCGTAGCCGCCGTCGGCGACGAACTGCGCCCACTCCCCGTTGGTCACCGGCACCCGGCCGATGCGGAACGCCGGGACGTGGACGCGGTGCTGCGGGTGCTCGTTGTCCAGCGCCCAGGGTTCCTCGGCGGGGTCGACGCCCAGCAGGAACTCACCGGCCGGCACGAGCACCGGCTCGGCCGGGACCAGCCGCCCCGGCGGGGTGGGCTCGGCGGCCAGCAGCGGGTCGCCCGCGCGCAGGTCGTGCGTGGCGAACATCGTCTCGTCGTGCTGGTGCTCGTGCTGGGCCACCATCGCCGCCGCGAACACCGCCCCGGGAGCGCCGCCCCCGGGCCCGGCCAGCCGGTCCAGGACCTGCCGGCGGACGTCGGCGATCGCGCGCCGGGAGGCGCGCGGGTCCAGCAGGGGCAGCTGCGTGCGCGCGGCCCGCGGGTGCTCGGCGGCGTCGTACAGGCAGGCGATGGTGGGGTGGAAGACCGGGGTGCGATCCGGGGCCCGGCCCGGGCCGTGCTGCAGCAGCCACAGCTCCTCCTGCTGCCCCACGTGCGCGAGGTCCCACACCAGCGGGCTCATGAGCGGGGAGTGCTGGGCGGTCAGCTCCGCGTCGGCGGCCTCGGTGAGCCGGGTCGTGGTCCGCCGGGCTCCTTCCAGCGCCGCGACGGCGTCCTCCAGGGTGGTCACCGGGCGTCCTCCGCGATCAGGCAGGCGGCCGGGCCGCCCGCGTGGAACCGTTCCAGCACCAGGTCGGCCGGCCCGCGGCCGCGCTCGACGAGGTCGATCCAGGGGTGCACCGACGCCGCGAGGGCGGGCGTGAGCCGGGCGGCGGCCGCGGTCAGGACGGCCAGCGCCGCCCGGCGCAGGCCGTCGTCGCCCAGCCCGTCGCGCACGGCCTCGGCCTGCCGGTGCGCCACCGGTGCGGCCGCCTCGGCGGCGGCGTCGGCGGCGACCGGGTCGTCGACGACGGTGGCGACGACCGCGGCCAGGCCCGGGCGCAGCGGCGCCGGGACCGCGTCGAGGAAGCGCAGCTCCAGGAAGCCCCGCAACCGCACCGGGGGCCACAGGGTGCTCAGGTGCGCGTCGACGTCGGCCGCGGTCGGCGCCCGGTCGTCCAGCAGCACCCGCCCGGCGGCCCAGTCGGCCAGCGCCACGCCTGCGCGCACCGGTTCGCACTCCCCCGTGCGCCGGGAGCGGACGAACATGACGGGCGCGGCCAGCGCGAACCCCGTCCAGTCCCCCACCGGGTCCGCGCCCCCGCCGGGCATCCGGCACCGCCCCGGTTCCAGACGGCCCCACACCCCCTGCCGGCCGCAGACCGCGCCCGTCGCGGTGCCGCGGCGCACGGGTGAGCTGGCGGCCAGCGCGACGAGGACGGGCGTCAGCCGGTGCACGTGGGCGAGCCGGTCGGCCCAGCCGGTGGCCGGCCCGGCGTCGAGGTTGACCTGCAGGGAGGCGGTGGAGCACATCATGGTCGCGCCGTCGTCGTGGTGGCCGGCGGCGTCGAAGTGGCCGGCCATCGCCCGGTACCGCGAGGCGGGGTTCACCCGCTGCGGCGGGCGCAGCGGGTCCAGGCCCGTGGAGTTCAGGACGAGCCCGTCGGCGGCCAGCACGTCGGCGACGGCGGCCGCGTCGCGCTCGAGCCCGGCGACGGCGCCCGCGAGGTCGCCCGGCGGGGTGGACAGCTCCACCTGGCCGCCGGGTTCGAGGGTGATCCGGGAGCCGGCCGGTGGGCTGAACCCGGCGAGCACGGACGTCAGCCGGTCCCACGGCACGCGGCGGCCCGGTGCGCGCACGTCGGCCACGTGGCGTTCGAGCTCCAGGCCGACCGTACCGGTGCCCGAGGGGGTCAGCGCCCGGGCGGCGACGTGCTCGCGGACGGCGTCGAGCGTCACGGGTCCGTCGGTGGTCTCGACGGCGGGAACAGCGGTGGGCACGGTGGTCGACACGGCGTGCGGGCCCCTTCCTGGTCCGGACCGGTCCTGGGGGGACCGCGGGTCGGCGTGGAGCCAGCGCGCTGGCTTCGGCGTCACCCTCGCACGCGGGTGCGGGGCCCGCAACGGCGCCCCCTCACCCTGCCCGGACCACCCTGTCCGGCCGCTCAGACGTCCCGCGGGGCGTGCGAGGACAGGAACGAGTAGACCTCCAGGTCGTCCACGCCGGGGAAGCGTCCCGACGGCAGCGGGGCGAGGGTCTGGGCGTGCAGGCGCGCGCTCGGCCAGGCCGCGTCCGCCCAGCGCTCCACCATCTCCACCGGCGGCCGCCGGCAGCACGCCGCCTCCGGGCACGTGCTGACGGTGCGGACACGGGTGTCCCTGCCGCGGAACCACTTCGCGTGCGCGTAGGGCACGCCGACGGTGATGGAGAAACCCCCGTCGTCGCTGGTGCCCGTCTGCGAGGAGCACCAGAACGTCCCGGCCGGGGTGTCGGTGTACTGGTAGTTCTCGGTGGTGCGGTTGCGCACGTCGAACACCGTGCGCGCGGTCCACTTCCGGCACACCGGCTGGCCCTCGATGGCGCCGGAGGAGTCCTCGGGGAACGGGACGCCGTCGTTCTCGTACCCGCGGTACAGCGCCCCGTCGTCGCCGACGCGCAGGAAGTGCACGGGGATGCCCAGGTGCGAGGTCAGCAGGTTCGTCAGGCGGTGCGCGGCGGCCTCGTGGGTCACGCCGAACGCGTCGCGGAAGTCCTCCACCGCGAGGTCCTTGTCGGCCTTGGCCGCGGACAGGAACTCCACGGCGGCGCTGCGCGGCAGCAGGCAGCACGCGGCGAAGTAGTTGATCTCCAGGCGCTGGCGCAGGAACTGCGTGTAGCTCGCGGGACGCTCGTGCTCCAGGACCCGGTGCGCGATGGCCTGCAGCGCCAGCGACCGCAGGCCGTGACCGCCGGGGATGGAGGCCGGCGGCAGGTAGATCCGGCCGTTGGCGAGGTCGGTGACGGTGCGCGCGGAGTGCGGCAGGTCGTCGACGTGGATGATGTTGAACCCCAGGTCGGCGGCCATCCGCGCGACCTGCCGGTGGGTCAGGGCCCCCACGGTGTACCCGGCCGAGCGGACGAGGTCCTCGGCTAGTTCCTCGATCTCGGGCAGGTGGTTGTCCGAGGCGCGCATGAGGTGGCGGATCTCGGTGTTGGCCCGGCGCGCCTCCTCCGGCGTCGCGTTCGACGCGTCGTGCCGGCGGGCGAGTTCGCGGTGCAGCCCGACGAGGGCCTCGAGGGCGTCGGTGGGCAGTTTCCGGCTCGAGCGCACCTCGGTCAGCCCGAGCGTGCGGGCCAGCGGGGAACGCTGCGCGTGGTCGAGCTCGATCTCGAGGGCGGCGCGCCGGCTCGGCGGCGGGGCCGGGTCGAGCAGGTCGGACGGGGGGACGCCCAGCGCCCGGGCGACGGCGGTGATCAGCGACAGGCGGGGTTCGCGCTTGCCGTTCTCGACCTGGGACAGCTGGCTCTGCGCCGCGCCGACCTCCTCCCCCAGCCGGGCCAGCGTCCACCCCTTCGCCTGCCGGTGGTGGCGGATGCGCCGGCCCACCATGAGCGCGTCCAGGCCGGTCTCGGGGGCGGGCGGGGCCGAGGCGGGGTCGGTCAGCGGTTCGAGCGCAGCGACGCGCAGCGGAGCCATGCGCTTCACCGTACGTGAAGAACGTCCGATCTTCACCCTCCTGAGTCGTTGCGGAGGGGCTGGGGCGGGCACAAGGTGGTGAAACCAGCCGAACGCCGCTCCAGAGGAGGCACGCGACGTGACCATCGAACTGACCCGGGACGTCACCGGTCCCGCCACGGACACCCTGAGCCTGACCGCCGCCCCGACGACGGACGCCGCGCTGCTGGCCTGGGTCCGGGGCACCGCGGAGCTGACCCAGCCCGACGAGGTGGTCTGGTGCGACGGGTCGCCGGCGGAGTTCGAGCGGCTGACCGACCTGATGGTGGCGACCGGGACGCTGATCCGGCTGGACCCCGTCCTGCGGCCGAACTCGTTCCTGGCCCGCTCGGCGCCCACCGACGTGGCGCGGGTGGAGTCGCGCACGTTCATCGCCTCGCACCGCCGCGAGGACGCGGGCCCGACGAACAACTGGCGCGAACCGGGCGCCCTGCGCGAGGAGCTGCACGGGGTGTTCGCCGGGTCCATGCGCGGGCGGACGATGTACGTGGTGCCGTTCTCGATGGGCCCGGTCGGCGGGCCGATCTCCCAGCTGGGGGTCCAGGTCACCGACTCCCCGTACGCCGTGGTGTCCATGGGCGTCATGACGCGGATGGGGGCGCAGGCGCTGGCCGCGATCGAGGCCGGGGCGCCGTGGGTCCCGGCGGTGCACTCGGTGGGGTTCCCGCTGGTCGACGCGATCGGGCGGGTGCGCCCCGACGTGCCGTGGCCGTGCAACGACCTGAAGTACATCGCCCACTTCCCCGAGTCCCGCGAGATCTGGTCCTTCGGGTCCGGGTACGGCGGCAACGCGTTGCTGGGCAAGAAGTGCTTCGCGCTGCGGATCGCCTCGGCGATGGGCCGCCAGGAGGGGTGGCTGGCCGAGCACATGCTGCTGCTGAAGGTCACCTCCCCCGAGCAGCGGGTGTTCCACCTGGCCGCGGCGTTCCCCTCGGCGTGCGGCAAGACGAACCTGGCGATGCTGCGGCCCACGATCCCCGGCTGGCAGGTCGAGACGATCGGCGACGACATCGCGTGGATGCGCCCGGACCCCGAGGGCCGGCTGCGGGCCATCAACCCCGAGGCGGGGTTCTTCGGCGTCGCGCCGGGGACGGGGTGGGCCACGAACCCGACGGCCATGGAGATGCTGTCCGAGAACGTCATCTTCACCAACGTCGCCCTGACCGACGACGGTGACGTGTGGTGGGAGGGGATGACCGAGCAGGCCCCGCAGCACCTGATCGACTGGCAGGGCCGGGACTGGACCCCGGACAGCGGCCGGCCCGCGGCCCACCCCAACGCCCGGTTCACGGTGGCCGCCTCGCAGTGCCCGAGCATCGCCGACGACATCGACGACCCCGCCGGGGTGCCGGTCGACGCGATCCTGTTCGGCGGCCGCCGCCGCTCGAACGTCCCGCTCGTGACGCAGGCGGCCGACTGGTCGGCGGGGGTGTTCCTCGGCGCCTCGATCTCCAGCGAGCAGACCGCGGCGGCCGAGGGCACCGTCGGGGAACTGCGGCACGACCCCTTCGCGATGCTTCCGTTCGCGGGCTACGACATGGCCGACTACTTCGGGCACTGGCTCTCGATGCAGGACCGCCTGGAGGAACTGCCCCTCGTGTTCGGGGTGAACTGGTTCCGTCGCGGGGACGACGGCCGGTTCCTGTGGCCGGGGTTCGGGGAGAACTCCCGGGTGCTGGAGTGGATCTGCCGCCGCGTCGAGGGCACCGCCGGGGCCCACGAGACCCCCCTGGGCCTCGTCCCGACCGCCGACGGGCTCACCCTCGACGGTCTCGACGTGCCCGCCGCCGACCTCGAGGAACTGTTCCGCGTCGACCCCGCCGCGTGGTCGGCCGAGCTGGACCGGCTCGAGACGTACTTCGCGCGGTTCGGCGACAAGCTGCCCGCGCAGATCGGCCGCGACGTCGAGCGCGTCCGCGCCGGGCTGCGCGAGCAGCGCTGGACCGCGCAGCGCTGGCTCGACTGGCGGGTCGACTGACCCGTCCCCACCGACCACCGCCGTCACGTCCCTCCGGGCACCGGGCTCGCCGGGAGGACGTGGCGGCGGTGCACCGCCCCGGTTCCCGGGGGCCCGGCGCCCGTCTCCACGGCTCGCGAGACGGGCGAGAGCCCCTCGGGAGCCGGTCAGGGGCGGACCAGCACCTTGCCCACGGCCTCGCCGGACTCCAGCCGGGCGAACGCGTCCCGCGCGTCGGCGAGGGCGTGCACCGAGTCGACCTCGGGGGCGAGGTCGGCCGTCTCGCAGAACTGCAGCAGCCGCTCGAACTCCTCGCGCGTGCCCATCGTCGAGCCCAGCACGCGCAACTGCTTGAAGAACACGTTCTCCAGCATGGCCGGCGCGTCGCCCCCCGTGGTCGCCCCCGACACGACGACGCACCCGCCCGGTTTCAGCGCCTGCACCGAGTGCTTCCACGTCGCCTTGCCGACCGTCTCGAACACGGCGTCGACGCGGGCGGGCAACCGCTCACCGGTCGCGAACGTCGCCGTCGCGCCCCACGCCCGGGCCTTCTCCAGGCGCTCCGGCGACCGTCCGGTGACCCAGACCCGCAGACCCGCCGCCGACCCCAGCGCGATCAGCGCGTTCGCCACGCCCCCGGCCGCGCCCTGCACGAGCACCGTCTGCCCGGGCACGGCGCGCGCCTGCGTGAACAGCATCCGGTACGCCGTCAGCCACGCCGTGCCCAGCGAGGCCGCCCGCTCCACGCTCCACCCGGCGGGGCGGGGCAGGAGGTTGCGGCGCGGGACCCACACGTGCTCGGCCAGGGTGCCGGGGTGCAGCTCGGACAGCAGGGTCCGGCGCGGGTCCAGCGTCTCGTCACCGCGGAAGTCCTCGTCGGAGACGACCGCGTGGACCACGACCTCGGTGCCGTCGTCGGTCGTCCCCGCGGCGTCGCAGCCGAGGACCATCGGCAGCCGCTCGGCGGGCAGCCCCACCCCGCGCAGGCTCCACAGGTCGTGGCGGTTCAGGGCCGCGGCGCCCACCGTGACCCGCACCCACCCCGGCGGCGGCTCGGCGGCCGGGGCGTCGGCGACCTCCAGCGCGGACAGCGGGTCGTCGGGACGGGCGCGGACGGCGCGGGCGGCGAGCACGCGCCGACGCTACCGGCGCCCCGGGGCCAGCGCTCGGCGCGTCCCTCGCTCGGTACGGTGCGGACGTGATGGTCTCGCCCCTGCTCGACGTCCTGGACGTGCAACCGGCCGCCGACGCGCTCGACGTGTTCACCGGGCCGAACCTGCCCCACTGGCGGGCCCGGCTGTTCGGGGGCCAGGTGCTGGGGCAGGTCGCGGTCGCCGCCGGGCGCACCGTCGCCGAGGACCGCGCCCTGCACTCCCTGCACGCCTACTTCCTGCGCCCGGGCGACCCGCAGGTGCCCGTCGCGTTCGCCGTCGAGCGGTTGCGCGACGGCCGCTCGTTCTCGGCCCGCCGCGTGCAGGCCACCCAGAACGGCGTGCCCATCCTGTCCGGCATCGTCTCCTTCCAGACCCCCGCCGACGGCCTGGACCACGCCGAACCGGCCCCCGACGTCCCCGACCCCGAGGAGCTGCGCAGCGACCTGGAGGTGCTGGACGCCTCCGAGCACCCGATGGCCCGTCAGATGGGCCGGGGCCGGCACGTCGAGGTGCGCCACGTCGAGCCGACCGTGTACACCGACCCCGACCCTGGACGCCCTGCGCGGCAGTCGGTCTGGGTGCGCCTGGAGGGTGCGCTGCCGGGACCGGACCTGCTGCACCGCGCGGCGCTGGCCTACGCCAGTGACCTGAGCATCCTCGAACCGGTCCTGCGCCGCGGCGGGCTGGCGTGGGCGACGCCGGGGATGAGCGTGGCGAGCCTGGACCACGCGATGTGGTGGCACCGCCCGGCCCGCGCCGACGACTGGGTCCTGTACGTCACCGAGAGCCCGAACGCCTCGGGGGCGCGGGGGCTGGCGACGGGCCGGATGTACGACCGGGACCGCCGGCTCGTCGCGACCGTGGCGCAGGAGGGCATGGTCCGCGTCCCCCGGAGCTGACGGGCCCGCCGCGCCCGTGTGGCACCGTGTCCCGGTGCCTGCGACCACGAACGACCCGACGATGGACGAGAAGACCTTCGAGGACCTCCTCGCGCGGGTGCGGGCCGGGGCCGCGCAGCGCGAACGGGACCGGGAGCTGCCCACGGCGCTGGTCCGGGAACTGGCCGCGGCGGGTTTCCCCAACGCCCACGTCCCGGCCTCGGCCGGCGGTGAGGGCGCCGACCTGGAGACGCTGTTCGACCGGTTGATCCGGCTCGCGCGCGCGGACGCGAACGTCGCGCACGTCTTCCGCGGGCACCTGGCGTTCGTGGAGAAGCAGTACTTCGAGCCCGACCCGGCGGTGCGCGAGGCGTGGTGGGCCCGGGTGCTGGCCGGCGACCTCGTCGGCAACGCCGTCTCGGAGGCCTCGGCCACCTCGGACCTGTCGACCGTCCTGCGCGAGACCGACGCCGGGCTGCGGCTGGACGGCCGCAAGTTCTACACGACCGGGTCGATCTACGCGGACTGGATCGACACCTCCGCCGCCTTCGGCGACGTCAGCGTGCAGGTGTTCGTCCCGACCAGGGCGCCCGGGGTCGAGGTCGTCGACGACTGGAAGGGGTTCGGTCAGCGGCTGACCGGCAGCGGCACCACGACGTTCACCGACGTCGCGGTCGAGCCCGGCCACGTGCGGACCATCGACCCCGACGACGACCTGCAGACGTACGCGCTGGGGTTCTTCCAGAACGTGCTGCTGGCCGTGGTGGCCGGCATCGGGTTCGCGGCCCTGGACGACACCGTCGAGTACGTGCGCGGCCGGCGGCGGATCTTCGGGTACGCCGGGGAGGCGCTACCGCGCGAGCACCACCTGGTCCAGGCCGAGGTGGGTGCCCTCTCGAGCGCGGCCTCGGCGGCCCGGGCGATCGTGCTGCAGGCCGCGCGGACCCTCGACGCGGCGCTGCACGCGCACCTGCGCGGGGACTCCTCGCTGCTGGCGGGCGCGCAGCTGGAGGTGTACCGGGCCCAGCAGGTCGTGCTGCCCCTGGTCGTCGACGCGACGGCCCGGTTGTTCGAGGTGGGCGGCGCCTCGGCCGTCGACGTGGACCTCGGCCTGGACCGGCACTGGCGCAACGCCCGCACCATCGCCACCCACAACCCGGCGATCCACCGCCGCCGCGCGATCGGCGACTTCGAGCTCAACGGGACGACGACCCGGCGCTACCTGCCTGCCGGCTGAGGGGACCGGTTTCGGCACGTTGACTCCCCGGTCCCTTTGAACGGGACCGGGGATGGAGCCAGCGCGCAGCGCTGGACAACGTGCCGCAACGGCTCAGTCGCGGGTGAGCTTGCGGTACGTCACGCGGTGCGGACGGGCGGCGTCCGGGCCGAGGCGGGCGACCTTGTTCTCCTCGTAGCCGGCGAAGTTGCCCTCGAACCAGTACCAGTTCGCCGGGTTCTCCTCGGTGCCCTCGTAGGCCAGGATGTGGGTCGCGACGCGGTCGAGGAACCACCGGTCGTGGCTGACGACGACGGCGCAGCCGGGGAACTCCAGCAGGGCGTTCTCCAGCGACCCGAGGGTCTCGACGTCGAGGTCGTTCGTGGGCTCGTCCAGGAGCAGGACGTTGCCGCCCTCCTTGAGCGTCAGCGCCAGGTTGAGGCGGTTGCGCTCACCACCGGACAGCACGCCCGCGGGCTTCTGCTGGTCCGGGCCCTTGAACCCGAACGCCGAGACGTAGGCGCGCGAGGGCATCTCCTGGTTGCCGACCTGGATGTAGTCCAGGCCGTCGGAGACGGTCTCCCACAGCGTCTTGCCCTGGTCCAGGCCGCCGCGGGACTGGTCGACGTAGGACAGCTTGACCGTCTCGCCGATCTTCAGCTCGCCGCCGTCGAGCTGCTCCAGGCCGACGATCGTCTTGAACAGCGTCGTCTTGCCGACGCCGTTGGGGCCGATGACGCCGACGATGCCGTTGCGCGGCAGGGAGAACGAAAGACCGTCGATGAGGGTGCGGTCGCCGAAGGACTTCTTGAGGTCCTTGGCCTCGATGACGACCGAGCCCAGGCGCGGACCGGCCGGGATCTGGATCTCCTCGAAGTCGAGCTTGCGCGTGCGCTCGGCCTCGGCGGCCATCTCCTCGTAGCGGGCCAGGCGCGCCTTGGACTTGGTCTGGCGGCCCTTGGCGTTGGACCGGACCCACTCGAGCTCCTCCTTGAGGCGCTTCTCGAGCTTCTGGTCCTTCTTGCCCTGCACCGACAGGCGCGCGGCCTTCTTCTCCAGGTAGGTGGAGTAGTTGCCCTCGTAGGGGTAGGCGCGGCCGCGGTCGAGCTCGAGGATCCACTGCGCGACGTTGTCGAGGAAGTAGCGGTCGTGGGTGACGGCCAGGACGGCGCCGGCGTACTTGGCCAGGTGCTGCTCCAGCCACGTGACGGACTCGGCGTCGAGGTGGTTGGTGGGCTCGTCCAGCAGCAGCAGGTCGGGCGCCTCCAGCAGCAGCTTGCACAGCGCCACGCGGCGCTTCTCCCCGCCGGACAGGACCGAGACGTCGGCGTCGCCGGGCGGGCAGCGCAGGGCGTCCATGGCCTGCTCGAGCTGGGAGTCCATGTCCCACGCGTTGGCGTGGTCGAGCTCCTCCTGCAGGGTGCCCATCTCGGCCATGAGGGCGTCGAAGTCGGCGTCGGGGTCCTCGAACAGGCCGGTGATCTCGTTGTAGCGGTCCATCTTGACCTTGAGCTCACCGAGGCCGTCCTGGACGTTCTGCAGGACGGTCTTGGTCTCGTCGAGGGCCGGCTCCTGCATGAGGATGCCGACGCTGTAGCCCGGCGAGAGGCGGGCCTCACCGTTGGAGGGCTGGTCCAGCCCCGCCATGATCTTCAGGACGCTGGACTTGCCCGCGCCGTTGGGGCCGACGACGCCGATCTTGGCGCCGGGGAAGAACGACATGGAGACGTCGTCGAGGATGACCTTGTCCCCGTGCGCCTTGCGAGCCTTGGACATCACGTAGATGAATTCCGCCACGCAGGGAGCCTAGTCGAGGTGCCCCCGGACCCCGCCAATCCGCGGTGAGCACCCCGCGGCGCGCGCCCGGACGCCCCGCGCTCGCTAGGCTGGGCCGCGTCGGCTCCGGCCGGCCCTGCGCTCGTAGCTCAACGGATAGAGCGACCGGCTTCTACCCGGTTGGTTGGGGGTTCGAATCCCTCCGAGCGCGCCCCCGGCCCTCCCCGGCCGCAGGCTGGGTCCGTGCGCAGCTTCGCCCGGGACGGCCTGACGTTCTCCGTGCTCGACGACGGCCCGCCCGACGGTGACGTGGTGGTGTGCCTGCACGGCTTCCCGCAGGGACCGGAGGCGTACGCGGCCGTGACCCCGCTGCTGACCGCGCGGGGCCTGCGCGTGCTGGTCCCCGAGCAGCGCGGCTACTGCCCCACCGCCCGTCCCCCGCACCGCCGCGACCACGCCCTGGGCGAGCTGGTCGCCGACGTGCTGGCGCTGCTGGACGCGGCCGGGGTGCGGCGCGCGCACCTCGTGGGCCACGACTGGGGCGGGGTCGTGGCGTGGGCGTTCGCGGCCCGCCACCCCGGGCGCCTGGTGTCCCTGACGGTGCTCTCGCAGGCGCACCCGGCGGCGTTCGGCGCGGCGATGACCCGCTCGACGCAGCCGCTGCGCTCGGCCTACCTGGGGTTCTTCCTGCTGCCGCGGCTGCCCGAGCGCGTGCTGCTGGCCCGCCGCGGGGCCGTGCTGTCGCAGGCGTTGCGGCGCAGCGGGCTGCCCGCGGCGCTGGCCGACGGGTACGCCCGGCGTCACCTCGCCCCGGGCAGCCTCACCGGCGCCCTGGCCTGGTACCGGGCCCTGCCCCTGGCCGGTCCCGTGGGCCCCGTCACCGTCCCCGTGACGTACCTGCGGGGCCTGCGCGACCCGTTCTACTCGGCCACCGCCGTCGCGCGGACCGCCGGGCTGGTCCGCGGCCCGTACCGGCGCGTCGACCTCGACACGGGTCACTGGATCCCCGAGCTGGCCCCCGGGGCGGTGGCCGACGCGGTGGGTGAGGCGGTGCTGGCGGCTGCGGGCCGCGACGGGCGGCCGTAGCGTCGTGCGGGTGAGCACCCTGACGACCCCCGTCCGCGCCCGCGACGGGGTCCTCGACCTGCCCCTGGTGGGCCTGGGCACGTACGGCCTGCGCGGCGAGGCCGGCTACCGCTCGCTGCGCAGCGCCCTGGAGGCCGGCTACCGCCTGCTGGACACCGCGACGATGTACGAGAACGAGGACGAGGTCGGCCGCGCGGTCGCCGACTCCGGGCTCGACGACGTGCGGATCACGACCAAGCTGCGCCAGCAGGACGCCGGGCGCGAGCAGGAGTTCTGCGACAGGAGCCTGCGGCTGCTGCGCGTGGACGTCCTGGACCTGTGGCTCGTCCACTGGCCGCCGGGCGGGCAGGCCCGCCCGGACGTGTGGGAGCAGCTCGTCGCCGCGCAGGCCGCCGGCCGCGTCCGGGCGGTCGGGGTGAGCAACTACTCCCTGGACCAGCTGGACGAGCTGACCGCCGCCACCGGTGTCACCCCCGCCGTCAACCAGGTGAGGTGGGGTCCGGCGCTGTTCGACGCGGCGTTCCTGGAGGGCCACCGGCAGCGCGGTGTCGTGCTGGAGGGCTACTCGCCGTTCAAGGCGACCCCGCTCGACGCCCCCGTCCTGACGGGGATCGCCCGGGCGCACGGCGTCAGCGCCGAGCAGGTCGTCATCCGCTGGCACGTCCAGCACGGGGTGATCGCCATCCCGAAGTCCGGCGACCCGGGCCGGCAGGCGCGCAACCGCGACGTCGACGGCTTCGCCCTGTCCGCCGAGGAGATGTCCGCGCTCGACGGGCTGGGCCGGTGAGCGGCGCGTGAGGGTCGCCGTCCTCGACGACTACCAGCGCGTCGCGCACCGCTGCGCGGACTGGTCCGGTCTCGACGTCGACTTCGTCCACGAGCACCTGGCACCGGAGGCGCTGCGGGACAGGCTGTCCGGCGTGGAGGTGGTCGTCGCGATGCGCGAGCGGACGGCGTTCGGCGCGGCGGAGTTCGCCGGCCTGCCGGACCTGCGGCTGCTCGTGACGACGGGGACGGCGAACGCCGCGATCGACCTGGACGCCGCCCGCGGGCACGGTGTCGTGGTCTGCGGCACGCGGATGGTGGGCAACCCCACCGCCGAGCTGACCTTCGGGCTGCTGCTCGCGCTGGTGCGGCGGATCCCGGCCGAGGACGCGGCCCTGCGCGCCGGGCGCTGGCAGACCGGGCTGGGGCTGACGCTGGAGGGCCTGACCTTCGGCACGATCGGCCTCGGGCGGCTGGGGGCGAAGGTCGCCGGCATCGCGCAGGCGTTCGGGATGCGCGTGCTGGCGTGGTCGCAGCACCTCGACCCCGCGCACGCCCGCGACCTCGGCGTCGACCCCGTCGGGAAGGACGACCTGCTGCGCCGCAGCGACGTCGTCTCGATCCACACCCGGCTGTCCGAGCGGACCCGGGGGCTGATCGGCGCGCGCGAACTGGCCCTGTGCAAACCCACCGCGTTCCTGCTGAACACCTCGCGCGGGCCGATCGTCGACACCGACGCCCTGGTGGCGGCGCTGCACGCCGGGACGATCGCCGGCGCGGGCCTCGACGTGTTCGACGTCGAGCCGCTGCCCGCCGGCCACCCGCTGCGCAGCGCCCCGCGCACCGTCCTGACCCCGCACCTGGGGTACGTCACCGAACCGTCCTACGAGCGCATGTACGCCGACGCCGTCGAGGACGTGACCGCCTGGGCCGCAGGCGATCCCGTGCGGGTACTCACGTGAGGGTCAGTTGACCAGGACCCGCCAGGACCCCTCCCCCAGCGCCACGACGTCCCCGTCGGAGAGCTGACGCCCCCGGCGGTCCTCGGGTTCGGAGTTGACCGTGACCTCCCCGGCCTGCAGCACCTCGCGGGCCTGGCCCCCGGAGTCGACGGCACCGGCCAGCTTGAGGAACTGCCCCAGCCGGACGGTACCGTCGACCTCGACGTCGACCGTGCTCACTCCTCGACCGCCAGCGCGCCCAGCACGCCGGCGACGCGGTCGGCCTCGGCCCGGGTCAGCCGTTCGGGCACCAGCACCTCCACGCGGGTGCCGTCGGCCAGCGGGATCGTGTGCATGAGCATGCTCCGTCCCCCCGGGACCTCCGACGCCTCGGCCACCTCGACGTCGGCCACCTCGACGTCGGCGACCTCGGCCTCCTCGGGCGCCTGCGCCGGTCCCGTCGCCGCGCCGAAGAACGACCGCAACCGGTCGATGCCCTGCTCGGCGAGCCGCTCGGCCTGCGGGTCCAGCCGCCCTTGCGCCAGCAGCTTGCGCAGCACGGAGTCGACCGACTCGCCCTGCCACCTGTTCTCGTCCCTGCCCTGTGTCATGGGCCAAGCCTGGCACCCGCGACGCCGGGCCGCGTCCGCCCCCGGTCGCACCCCGCCGGGCCGGAGGGACTACCCCGCCAGGTGCCCCCAGTCCGCCTCGAGCTCCTTCCACGGCCCGACCGCGGCGACCCGGCCGTCGGTCAGGACGACGACCCGGTCGGCGGCCAGCAGTGCCGAGCGCTTCGAGCTGGACCCGATGACCGTGGTCCCGCGGTCGCGCAGCGACTCCCACAGCTCCAGCTCCGTGCGCGCGTCGAGCGCGGAGGACACGTCGTCGGCCACCAGCAGGTCCGCCCCGGTGGCCAGGGCCCGTGCCAGGGCCAGGCGCTGGACCTGGCCGCCGGACAAACGCACCCCGCGGTGCCCGACGAGCGCGTCGTGCCCGCCGGCGTCGGCGACGTCCCGTTCGAGCCGGGCGTCGCGCACCGCGAACCCGGCCAGCGCCCGGGCGTGGGCGTGGTCGAGGGCGACGTTGTCGGCGAACGAGCCGGACAGCACCCGGGGCACCTGGGCCACGTAGCTGACCTGGCCCGGGCGCAGGAACGTCTGCGGGTCGGCGACGTCGGACCCGTTCCAGCGCACCGTCCCCTCGTGGTCGACGAGCCCCGCCAGCGCCGCCAGCAACGACGACTTGCCCGACCCGACGCGGCCGGTGAGCAGGACCAGCTCGCCCGCCTCGACCTCCAGGTCGACGTCCTCGACGCCGACGGTGCCGTCGTCGTGCACGGCACTGAACCCCGTGACACTGAAGCGGCGCAACCCCTGCTTGGGCGGCAGCGGCGGGGCGGGCGCGGTGCCGCGGACGAGGTCGACGCCGGCCGGCACCCGCACGACGTCCTCGGTGCCCGCGAGCGCCGTGACCGCCGACAGCCAGGTGCGGGCGACGGGGGCCTCGGTGATGACGGCCCCGGCGACGGTGCCGTAGTAGGAGGCGCCGGCGACGGCGGTGGACACGAGCAGGGCGTCGGCCAGCGTCCACCAGCCGGCCAGGTGCAGGGCCCAGGTCGCGACGACCCCGGTCTGCACGAGGACGCCGGGCACGCCCTCGAGCAGGGCCCGGACCCGGAACTCCGCGACGGAGGCGCGCACACGGCGCTCGTCGACGCGGGCCAGGTGGGTGAGGACGTCACCGACGGCGGCGGCGAGCTTGACGGTGCGGGCGGCGTCGACGGCCGAGCCGAGGTCGCGGCCGAACACGGCGCGCGCGTCCCCGGCGGTCCGGCCCCGGCGCCCGGAGACGGGGGCCCCGGCGACGGACACGGCGGCGGAGCCGACCATGACGGCGGCCACGACGGCACCGGCGGTCAGGTCGCGCGCGACGAGGGCCGTGACGGTGGCGACGAAGACCCCGATGACGACGTCGACGCAGCGGTCGGCGTAGAGGACGAACCGCTCGGAGTCCAGGCAGCGGGCGGCGACCTCCCCGGCGGGGACGCGGGCGAGGCGGTGCTGACGGGTCTGCCCGCGCAGGACGGCCAGGCGGGTGCCGAGGGTGACGGCGTTCCACCACAGCGGGTAGACGCGCAGGGCGACGGACAGGACGTACGGGATGGCCAGCAGCTCCACGACGAGGGCCGTGACGGGCAGCCACGCGTCGGTGAGGGTGCCGCCGTCGCGCAGGGTCTGGACGACCAGGCCCCACAGCCAGCCGACGACGACGCCGTAGATCCCGATGACGGAGACGAGGGCGAACAGCCCCGCGCCGAGCATCCCCCAGGCCTTGTGCCGGGTCAGCGCCGTGCGCACGGCGCGGGCGAGCCGGGCCGGGGGCGGGGCCGGGTCGGGGTCGCGGGGCCGGCGGGGCCGGGCCACGAGCACGTCCTGGTGCGGCACGTCGAGGCCCGGGCCGTCGTCGTCGTGACCGCTGGCGCGCAGCAGGTCGGCGAACGGGCCGGGGGCGCTCGCGAGCTCGGCGCGGGGTCCGTGCTGCAGGAGCCGTCCGCCGTCGAGGACCGCGACGGTGTCGGCGCGGGCGGTGGTCGAGAGGCGGTGGGCGATGAGCAGGCCGGTGCGCCCGGTGAGCAGGCGCTGCGCGGCGGTGGTGACGAGGTGCTCGGTGACGGGGTCCATGCGCGCGGTCGCCTCGTCGAGGACGACGACGCGCACGTCGCGCACGAGGAGGCGGGCGAAGGCCACGAGCTGCTCCTCCCCGGCCGACAGGGTGGTGCCGCCGGGCCCGAGGCGGGTCTGCAGGCCGTCGGGCAGGGCGTCGACCCACTCGCGCAGGCCGAGCGTGGCGACGGCGAGGTCGACCCGGGCGGCGGGGACGTCGGCGTCGAGGGTGATGTTCTGCCGCAGCGTGCCGGTGAGGATCTCGGTGCGCTGGGTGACGACGCCGACGGTGCGGCGCAGGTCGGCGAGGTCGAGGTCGGTGACGTCGGTCCCGCCGAGGAACAGCGCCCCGCGGGGCACCTCGAGGGCGCGGGAGAGCAGCGCCGCCAGGGTCGACTTGCCGGACCCGCTGCGCCCGACGAGGGCGCAGGTCGTGCCGGCGGGCACGGTGAACGTGACGGCGTCGAGGCGGAAGCCGTCCTCGTCGGGGTCCCCGTGGTGGAAGGTGAGGTCGCGGAACTGCACGCCGAGCGGTCCGTCGGGGACCGGTTCTCCTCCGGCGGGTTCGGCCGGGGCCGCCAGCAGCGAGCGGATGCGCTGCACCGCACCGAGTCCGGCCTGGACCTCGGGCAGGCGCTCGCTGATCTCGGTCACGTCCCCGGCGAAGCCGGAGCACAGCAGCCAGACGGTGACCAGGACCGCGACGGACATCCGGCCCTCGCCGACGAGCCAGACCCCGCCGACGACGACCGCCGAGCACAGCAGGGCGAGGACGACGATGGTGCGCCGGGCGACGGCCGCGGAGACGGTGGTGGTGGCGCGCACGCGGTCGAGGACCTCGGCGGCCAGGGCGGCGTAGCGGCGCACGACGTGCGGCTGGCCGAGGCTGGAGCGGACGTCGTCGCGGCCGGCGACGGCCTCCTCCAGCTGGGCGGCGTGGTCGGTCCAGGCGACCTCCTCGGCGACCTTGCGGCGCACGAGGACGGCGGTGAGGCGGCGCACGGTGAGCCAGACGACGGCGGCGACGACGGGGAACGCGATCCAGGCGGGCCACCAGACGAGCCCGGCGACGACCCAGCCGAGCAGGCACCGCAGGGTGCCGCGGCCCAGCTGCCACACGGCGTCGCGCACGAGGGTGGCGAGCTGGCGCGGGTCGTCGTCGACGCGGTCGATGACCTCCCCGACGGCCTGCTCGCCGAGGACGGGCAGGGGCTGGGCGAAGGCCGCGGCGAGCAGGTCGGTGCGCAGCGCACCCTCGGCGCGGCCGACGGCGGTGGCCAGGGCGACGCGCCCGAGGGTGTCGAGGGCGCTGGCCCCCACGATGAGGACGGCCAGGACGAGCAGGAGCCCGGCCCCGGGGGCCTGCGCGAGCCGGCCGACGACGACGGCGCCGAGGGTCTCCCCCACGGCGGCCAGCACCCCGAGGACGAGCGCACCCGTCGCGACGGGGCCGGCGAGACGGCGCAGGGACAGGGTCGGCCGGACGGCCGGGCTCGTCACGGGTCCTCCTGGGACGGCGGGAACCGCGGCGGTGTGCCGCGGCTCCCGTCGACGCTAGCGAGGCGGACCGGTGCGGTGCCCCCGGTTTTCGGGCGCGCTCAGGCGGCGGTGGCGAGGAACTCGTCCCAGCGCGGGTCGGGCTGCTCGGCCCCCCGCACGGCCCAGGACGCCCCGCGGGGGGCGGCGGGACGGAACGGCAGGTGCCAGCCCATCTCCTCCGGCGTCCGGTCGCCCTTGGCGTTGTTGCAGCGCACGCACGCCGCGACGAGGTTCTCCCACGTGTCCGGGCCCCGGCGGCTGCGGGGCAGGACGTGGTCGATGGTCGTGGCGTGGCCGCGGCAGTAGGCGCACCGCTGGTGGTCGCGGCGCAGGACCCCGCGCCGGCTCACCGGGACGACCTGTCCGCGCGGGACGCGGACGTAGCGGGTGAGGAGGATGACGGAGGGCCGTTCCAGGCTCACCGTGGCGCCCACGACGGGGTCCTCGGCGTCGGCCAGGACCACCGACGCCTTCCCGTTCAGCACCAGGACCAGGGCCCTGCGGAAGGACACCACCGCGAGGGGTTCGTAGCCGGCGTTCAGCACGAGCGTGCGCACATCCACCTCCTGAGACGACAAGAGGCGCCTTCCCCGACGGGAGAGGCGCCTCTGAGAGCGACGACGGTCACATGGTGGTGGTGCACGCGGTGGTGCCCCACTCCCTGCGCAGCGAACTGGCCGTGGGGTATCGCTGTCCCCCGTCCGGGGGTCGCGCCGATCGGACTCGTGGTCATCGGCCCTCCCGCTCCGTGCGTCCGGTCGCTGGTGTCGTCCTTGGAGGGAGGGTACGTCGCGCGAGGTGCGTGAGTCAGCAACTTTCCCGTGAATCTCCGGGGCGGGGGCGAGGTTCCCCGGCGGCGGGACGCACCGGCTCCCGTTCCGGGAGGTCCCGGTCGTGGACGTCCCGCCGGGAGGGCCCTCCCGGCGGGTGGTGTGCTCGACGACGGCGCGGTCTCGCCGAGGAGCGGTCGATCACCTGGCGTCGCCTGAGCCAACTGTCCGGACGAACGGTCGTGCCACCCTGCTGCCGGTCGACCCGCCTGACGCGCGCCTTCGACATCCCGGGCTGAAGGGGCGTGTGCCAGAAGATCTCCGGCAGGCTCAGACCCCGCCGCTGCTCCCGCACACCCACGTGTTGCGCCCCATCGACCGCAGCGCCGCGGCCTTGCCCTCGACCTCTTCCTCCCGGCCTGCGCGCAGGGTGTCATCGGGACCGCGCGTCGGCGCAGACGCAGCACCGCGCGGGTGGAGAGCGCGATGACCACCAGCACCACCCCGACCAGCACCAGGACAGCCTCGACCGTCATCGGCTCAGCCTCGACGATGCCCGGCGAAGCCACACGATGCGTGCAGACCCGGGAACCACCGACCTCGAGGCCGGCACGAGCACCTGGCGACTTCACGGTCATCCCGCGGTGCGCGGGTGCACGATCATCGCGCTGGTCAGGTCGTGCGCCGGGCACGTCTCACGCCCACCAGCACCCCACGCCCACGGCCAGCGCTGCAGTCACGACCACCCACATGTACATCAGCTACCCTCGACATGTACACACCGAGGAGGTCCGCCATGAGCAAGACACACATCGACATCGACGACGACCTGCTGGCTCAGGTGGCCGCCATCACCGGGACGACCACCAAGCGCGACACCGTCGAAGCCGCCCTGCGCACCACCCTGCGCCAAGAACGTCGCCGCGCTGCCGCCGAACGCCTCATCACCCGCGGTGAGAGCGGCTACTTCGCCCCCCTCCTCCAAGAGCACCCGGAGGCCACCGGTGAGGACACCGAGGCACCGGGCACCGACGGTCGAACGCAAGGCGCTGCGTGAGCTTCCTGCTCGACAAGTCCGCCCACGCCCGCTGGCACCAACCGGTCGTGGCCGCCCGGCTGAACGATCTCCTGCGCGAGGACCTGCTGAGCATCGCCCGACCCAGCGTGCTGGAGATCGGGTTCTCCGCCCGTTCTCCTCAGGACTACCGCGAGGTCATCGCCGACGTCACCGAGGCCATGACCGTCATCGAGGTCAGCACTGAGATCAGCGTCCGCGCACAAGACCTGCAGGAACGTCTCACCCACCAGGGGTGGCACCGGGCACCAGGTCCGGTGGACCTCCTGCTCGCAGCCACGGCCATCGAGCACGAACTGACGCTCCTGCACCTGGACAAGGACTTCGAGCTGATCGCCCGTGTCAGCTCCTTGCGGCAAGAGCGCGTCGTCCCCCGGGAAGCACCCACTGCCTGACCTCGACGAGGCGGCCTTCGATCGACCGGGTCGACGTCACGGTCATCCCGGCGTCCGAGCGGTCGCCGGTGGACGGCCGCGAGGGTCTTTCCCGTGACCGCCCTGTCGTGCACGAGCGGTCACGGGCGGTCGGGCACCCGGAGCGTCCTCCCGGGGCCGACTCCGCCCACGGCCCCGTCGACGAGTCGGCACGCCCCCGCGGAACGCACGACCGCCGGCCCCCGGGGAGGAGTCCCCGGGAACCGGCGGTCGGGTGGTGCGGGTGCGCTCAGGCGGTGGGCGCGAGGCGCCCGAAGCTGACGGCGTCGGTCCAGATGGCGCGCAGCTGGACGGGCTTGCCGGTGCGGGGGGCGTCCCACATCATGTTGCCGCCGGCGTAGATGCCGACGTGGTAGGCCCGGCCGGACCCGCTGGAGAAGAAGACGAGGTCGCCGGGGACGGCTGCGCCGCGCGAGATCGTCTGGGCGGCGTTCTTCTGGGCGGCCGCGGTGCGGGGGATGTTCACGCCGATCTGGCGGTAGACGTAGCTCGTGTAGCCGGAGCAGTCGAACCCGGAGGGCGTGGTGCCGCCGTAGACGTAGGGGACACCGGCGTAGTCGTCGGCGACCTCGAGGATCCGCTGGCCGAGGGGGGCGGGAGCGGGCGCCGGGGCCGGGGCGGGCGCCGGAGCCGGGGCCTCCACGGCCACGGGGGCGGCGAGCGCGGCGGGAGCCGGAGCGGACGCGGCGGCGATGGCGCTCTCGTCGACGCTGGAGGCGACGGCGGGGGCGGTGTCGGCCGAGCGCGTGGAGCGCACCAGGACCGGGGCGGCGACCACGGCGGCGACCGGGGCGCTGGCGAAGGTCACGGTCGTGGCCGGGGCGGCGACGGTGGCCGGGGCGGAGACGACACCGGCGGCGGTGCTGCCGAAGGCGGCGGGCACGGCGGTGGTGACCGTGCCGACGCTGGTGTCGACCGCGGCGGGCGCGGCCTGGGGGGCGGCGCCGGCGGGCAGGGCGATCGAGACGAGCAGACCACCGGCCGCGAGCGCCACGGCACCGCTGCGAGCGGCTCCTCCGGCGGTGCGGGCGACGCTGTCCGACAGATCGGTCAGGGGCGTGAGGGGACGGACGGCGGCGCGGTGGCGCGCCTGGACGCGAGTCGTCAAGGTGGTGGCCTCTCCGACGCCTGCGAGGTGAGCTGTCGGGTTCGGGCGGGAGTATCGCCCGGCCGGTTCGCACCGGCTTCACCCCAAGGACTCGACTCGACCGGCTGGTCGGGTCTCGCCCGGGAAACGTGGTTCCCCCACCCCTGCCATGAGCTGTCTCGGGGACCTCGTCGCGGTGGCAGGGCTCGGCGTCCGTGCGAGGGCTACCGCGTGCGTTGACGTGGTGGCGGGTGGACCATAACCCGTTCGCGACCTGGATGTCACGACCCGGTGACGAACAGGTGCCGGGCGTGTGACAGGTGGTCGACAGTGATATACGCACAGTGACGACCAGGCACCGAACGCCGATCTGGGTGAGCGCCGGACGAGCGACGGCCCCCGCACCGGGCGTCACGACCAGCCGGTCGTGGCCCGGCCCGGGGGCCGTGCGGGTGGTGCTGGGGAGATCCTGGTCACACCGTGCTCACGCCGGGACCGTCCACGGGCTCAGCGCGGGGCGACGAAGATGTGCCCGGCCTCGGCCGCCGTGAGGTCGATCACGACGTCGCCGATCGAGACCTCGACCCCCGTCGCCGACGGCTTCGCCACGACCTCGACGCCCGGGACCAGACCGGCCTCGCGGAACCGGACCAGCAGCGGGACGTCGGTCTGCAGGGGCTCGCCCAGCCGGCGCACGACGACCGGCCGGCCCTCGACGTCGGGGGCGGTCAGCGGCTTGACGCCGGAGCGGAAGGCCTCGGAGTCGACGTCCTCCCCCAGTTCCGTCAGCCCAGGGATCGGGTTGCCGTACGGGTCGAAGTGGGGGTGGTCCAGGATCGCCACGAGCCGCTTCTCGACCTCCTCGGACACGACGTGCTCCCAGCGGCACGCCTCCTCGTGCACGAGGCTCCACTCCAGCCCGATGACGTCGGTCAGCAGACGCTCGGTCAGGCGGTGCTTGCGCATGACGCGCATGGCCTTGGTCGTCCCCGCCTCGGTGAGCTCCAGGCGCCGGTCGGTCCCCACGTGCAGGAGGCCGTCGCGCTCCATGCGCGCCACGGTCTGCGAGACCGTGGGGCCGGAGTGGTGCAGCCGCTCGGCGATGCGAGCGCGCATCGGCACGATGCCTTCCTCTTGAAGTTCGAAGACCGTCTTGAGGTACATCTCGGTGGTGTCGATGAGATCGCTCACGGGGCACATCATCCGACATCGCGGGCGGTGGTCGCACCCCTGACCCGCCGCCGCGGGACCCCGCCGGCCGGGCGCCCGCCCCGCGCTGGTGCGAACGGCTCCCGATAGCGGTGCGCACGCACCGCGGATAGCGTCGCCGATCGTGGCGGCGCGCGAGAAGAGCACGAGTGTCCTGTGGTTCCGGCGCGACCTGCGGCTCGGCGACCACCCCGCGCTGCTCGCGGCCGCGGCCGACGGCGACGTCCTCCCCCTGTTCGTCGTCGACCCCGCCCTGTGGGGCCCCTCGGGCGACGTCCGCCGCACCTACCTGCTGCGCTCGCTGCGCGCCCTCGACGCCGACCTGGGCGGTGCGCTCGTGGTCGAGCGCGGTGACCCCGCCGACGTGGTCGCGCGCGCGGCGGCCCGGGTCGGCGCGCGCCGCGTGCACGTCACGGCCGACGCCGGTCCGTACGGCCGCCGCCGCGACGACGCCGTGGAGCAGGCCCTGGCCGGGCACGAGCGCGAACTGGTGCGCACCGGCACCCCCTACGCCATCGGCCCGGGCACGATCCTCAACGGCTCCGGCAAGCCGTTCCAGGTCTTCACCCCCTTCTCGCGCGCGTGGAACGAGCACGGCTGGCCCGCACCGGCCGACGACCCCGGGCGCGTCACCTGGGTCGGCGAGGGCGAGGGCGTCGACGGCGCGCACTGGCCGGCCGAACCCGACCTGGGCGACCTGGAGCTGCCCGAGGCCGGCGAGCGGGCCGCCCACGAGCGGTGGGAGGACTTCCTCGAGCACGCCGTCGCCGGCTACGGCGAGGAGCGGAACCGGCCCGACCACGACGGCACCTCCCAGCTCTCGCACGCGCTGAAGTGGGGCGAGCTGCACCCGCGGACCCTGCTGGCCGGGTTGCGGCGCAAGCGGTCCGCCGGTGCGGACATGTTCCGCACCGAGCTGTGCTGGCGCGACTTCTACGCCGACGTCCTGTGGAACCGGCCCGACACCGCCCGCGAGTACTACAAGCCGCAGCTGGCCGGGCTGCGCTACGCCGAACCCGGTGAGCAGTTCCGCGCCTGGGCCGAGGGCCGCACGGGGTACCCGATCGTCGACGCCGGGATGCGGCAGCTGCGGGCGGTCGGGTGGGTCCACAACCGGGTCCGGATGATCGTGGCCAGCTTCCTCGTCAAGGACCTGCACGTGGAGTGGCAGCACGGCGGGCGCGAGTTCATGCACTGGCTGCGCGACGGCGACCTGGCCAGCAACATGCACGGCTGGCAGTGGGTCGCCGGGTCGGGGACCGACGCCTCGCCGTTCTTCCGGGTCTTCAACCCCGTGACCCAGGGGCAGAAGTTCGACCCCGACGGCGACTACGTCCGCCGCTACGTCCCCGAGCTGCGGCACCTGCCCGGCAAGGTCGCCCACACGCCCTGGGAGGCGGCCGACGGCTACGCGCACGGGTACCCCGAGCGCATCGTCGACCACGCCGAGGAGCGCCGGGTCGCCCTCGACGAGTACGCCCGCGTCAAGGGCTGACCCCTCCCCCGGGCCCAGTGCGAACCCTGACCGGCGCCGGTCAGGGCTCGAGCTGGGCCCGGGGGCGGGCGTCCTCCTCGCGCGCCGGCTCCGGGCCGGACCGTTCGTCGGACCCGAGGTTCTCCAGCACCGCCCGCAGGACCGCCGACCCCTGGCCCGCCAGCTGCGCGACGACCTCGTTCAACCCCGTCGCCCCGTTGAGGACCGTCACGTTCGCGCCCCCCAGGCCCGCACCGGCCGCGCGGACCATCTCGGGCAGCAGCTCGATCAAGCGCTGCTCCAGGGCGATCCGGTCGCTGCTGGCCGCCGCCTCCGCGCGGCGCCGGATCGCGTCGGCCTCCGCCTCGGCGGCGATGCGGACCCGGGCGGCCTCGGCCTCCGCGGGCCGGACGACCTCGGCCGTCAGCTGCTCGCGCCGCAGTTCGGCGTTGCGCCGGGCGACCTCCTGCTGGGCCTCGATGACGGCCTGCTGCGCCCTGGCGTCCGCGAGCGGCCCGGCCGCGGCGGCCTTGCGCTGCTCGGCGTCCACCTCCGCCTGGTACTGCGCCCGGACGATGGCGGTCTGACGGGCGTACTCGGACTGGTTGCGGGCGCTCTCCTGCTCCGCCGCCGCGGCCTGCTGCGCCGCCCGGGCCGCGGCCACCGCCGCGGCCTTGTCGACCTCGGCCTGGTGGGGTTTGGCCAGGGCCGCGATGTACCCGATGTCCTTGTCGTCGATCTGGCTGATCTGCAGGGAGTCGACGACCAGGCCGATCCGGGCCAGCTCGGGCTTGGAGGCGCCGACGATGTTCTCCGCCAGCGCCTGCTGGTCGCGGATGATGCTCTCGACCGTCATGCTGCCGACGATGGAGCGCAGGTGGCCGGAGAAGATGCGGCCCACGAGGGCCGGCATCTGCCGCTGGTCGCGGCGGAACCTGCGGGCCGCCTTGGTGATGCTGTCCGTGTCGTCGCCGACCTTGAAGGCGATGACCGCGCGGACGTGCACCGCCAGCCCCTGGGTCGTGTAGCAGTCCTCGTCGACCTCGGCCTCCTGCATCGCCAGGGTCAGCGTGCTGGCGCGGCGCAGGACCGGCACGACGAACACGCCGTGGCCGGTGACGATGCGGAAGGGGGTCTCCCCGCCGTCGCGCGATCGACGACCGGAGATCAGCAGCGCCTCGTCCGGCTGCGGGATGCGGTACCCGAACACGTCAGTCCTCCTCGGCCGGCGGGGTGCGCGGCGGCACCCGCAACTGGTTGACGGGGTACACCTCGACGGCCCGGTCCCCCCGGCTGGCCGCCACCAGCACGGCCTCGCCGAGCAGCACCTCGCCGTCGCAGTAGGCGATGAAGGTCTCGGTGGCGCCGCGGACCTGCACGGTCACCTCACCCGGCCTGCCGGCCCCGCGGATGCGGACCGTGACCCGTCCCTGACGACCCACCACCTCGCGGTCCACGCGTGCCCCCACTTCGTCCGCTCACGCCGCACAGTACTGCTCCGCCGCGATCCCGGAGGGGATTCGGGGATCGATCCCGGACGTCACCCGGACCGCGGCCGACGAGGGCGGGATCCCCACTGCGGCAACCGGTCGCGCCACCCCTCGGGCGGCGCTCACCCACGGCTCAGGATCCCCACAGCGGACCCGTGACCGGGTCCCAGCAGCGGCGCCCGCGTCCGCCGCGGGCCGTCCCCCGTTCAGGCCGTGGGGTGGCGCGCGTCGTAGCGCAGGAACCCCCGCTGCCGGTTCGCCAGCACCAGGACCCCGGCGACGCACGCCGCGCCCCCCGCCAGCGCCGCGAAGCCCTCGCCGATCCCGTCGGCGGCCGAACCGAGGACGAGGTCGCCGAGCCGGGGCCCGCCGGCCACCACGACGATGAACACGCCCTGCAACCGGCCGCGCAGGGCGTCGGGGGTGGCCACCTGCAGGATGGTCCCGCGGAAGATCGAGCTCACGGCGTCCGCCGCGCCCGAGGCGGCGAGCAGGACGACGCACAGCCACAGCTTCCAGTCCGCCCCGTCGGGGGCGAGCACGAGCACGAGCCCGAAGGCGGCGACGGCCGCGCCGTAGGCGACCACGCACCCGACGACGAAGGCCCCCTGGCGGCGCACCGCCCCCAGCCGGCCGGAGAACAGCCCCGCCAGCACCGAGCCCACGGCGAACCCCGCGCCGAGGATCCCGACCGTCCGGGCCCCGCCGCCGAGCTCGACGGCCCCCAGGGCCGGGTACAGCACGCGCGGCATCGCGAACACCATGGCGCACAGGTCGGCCAGGAACGTCGCCCGGATGTTGGGCCGCGTCCCGAGGAACGCGATGCCCTCCAGGACCGAGCGCAGCCCGGGCCGGCGCACCTCCTCCCCAGCGTCGGGCGGCATGGGGGGCAGGCGCCACACCCCGGCCAGCGCGGCGACGAAGGTCACGGCGTCCACGGTGTAGGCGGCCTGGAAGCCCCACCCGCCGACGAGGAAGCCGGCCAGCAGCGGCCCCACGGTCAGGGCGATGGCGTTGGTCGTGCCGGACAGCGCGTTCGCGGCCGGGAGCAGGTGGCGGGGGACGATCCCGGGGACGATCGCCGAGCGCGCGGGGTTGTTCACCGCGAAGGCGGCGCTCTGCACGGCGACGAGGCCGTAGAGCAGTTCGACGGAGTCCACGTGCCACCAGGCCTGCGCGGCGATGGCCAGGGAGACGACCCACAGGACGACGGAGGCGAGCAGGGCGACGCGGCGGCGGTCGTGGGCGTCGACGAGCGCCCCGCCGTACAGCCCGAGCCCGACGAGGGGCACGAGGGCGAAGACCCCGACGAGCCCGACGGAGAACGTCGAGGAGGTCAGGGCGTAGACCTGCAACCCGACGGTGACGACGGTCAGCTGGGTCCCGATGCCGGCCAGCGACTGCCCGATCCACAACCACCGGAAGGCGGGGACCTCGCGCAGCGGCGTGGTGTCGGCGAGGAACCGTCGCCGGGCGACGGGTGGTGAGGTCACGGGCCTCAGCCTAGGTGGTTGTCCGGGGGAACTTCCCGGCGGCGCTCGCGCGGGCCGGCGGGGACGCAGGAAAGTCCCCGGGCGCTTCCCGCCCGCCGGTGATCACACCGTCGGGGCGGTCCGGTTGGACAGACCGGCGCCCGGGGACCCGGTGACTGCCGTGGATTCGCCGCGCTGCGCGGGGCGACCAGAGCGGTCCGCGTCCTGTCGCGCAGCTGCTAGCTGGCAGCCACCTCACGCGTCCGATGAGAAACCATGTGTTCGGACCACCTCCTTCCCGTGTCCTACGACGGTACGACTGCTCCCGCGGACTTGTCACCCCGAATTCGGCGCCGATCGCGACGAAGCCCCGGCGGGCGTCCCGCCCCCGACCCCGGGCACGGCTTGTGGCCCCGGCCCCCTCGGCCCTACAGTGCTCGCCGACGCAGTTGTTGTCAGAACCACCCTTACTGATCCGGGGTCCTGAGTTCCCATGAGCACCTCCCAGCAGGCGATCCTCGTCGCGGTCTCGACGGTGATCTTCGCCCTGCTGCCCGACCGGGGCGGCGACGTGCGCGTGCACCTCCCGCTGGTGCGCCGCACGCGGGACCCGTTCGCGGACCAGTGGGCCCTGCCCGGGGGGTGGGTGCGCACGTCCGAGAGCCTGAGCGGGGCCGGGCGCCGGACCCTGGCCGAGACGACCGGGTTGCGGCCGAGCTACCTGGAGCAGCTCTACACCTTCGGCCGCCCGGACCGCTCCCCCGGCCAGCGCGTCGTGTCCGTCGTCTACTCCGCCCTCGTGCGCAACCACGAGGCGGCCGCCGCCGTCGAGGGCGAGAACGTCCGCTGGACCTCGGCCGACGACTGCACGGGCCTGGCCTTCGACCACGACGAGATCGTGCAGTACGCGCTGTGGCGGTTGCGGACCAAGGTCCAGCACGCGCACGTGGCCCAGCACTTCCTCGACGAGCAGTTCTCCCTCGCGCAGCTGCGCGAGGTGCACGAGGCCGTCCTCCAGCGCCACCTCGACCCGGCGAACTTCCGCCGGCAGGTGGAGGGGTCGGGGACGGTCGTGGAGACCGGCGAGCGCCAGACCGGCGGTCGCCACCGTCCCCCCAAGCTCTACCGAGCCGTGGTCCCCGAGGGATCCGCCGGCCCGCTGCAGTCCGCCGGCCCGCTCGCCTGAGCGGTCCGGGAACGTTCACAGGAACTCCTCGAGAAAAGGCTGCACGATGGCGTCCGTCCCCACGCAGATCGCCCTGCTCACCCGCGCGCCGGGCGGAGCCGACAGCACCTGCGACCCCGACCTGCCGACCGCGCCGTGGCAGTTCGACGCCGTCCCGGGGCAGCCCCTGCCGGCGCCCACGTACGGCGCGGGCGCGTCCCGGCAGGACCCCGTCCCGGCCGACGCGCCGGTGCAGCAGCAGATCCCCGCGCAGTACCGGTTGCTGCCCGCCGACGAGCTCGACCGCCGCATCCGCACGGCCCGGCAGACCCTCGGCTCGCGCGTCACGATCCTCGGCCACGCCTACCAGCGCGACGAGATCGTCCAGTACGCCGACTTCGTGGGCGACTCCTTCCAGCTCGCCCAGCAGTCGCAGCAGCACCCCGAGGCCGAGTTCGTCGTGTTCTGCGGCGTGCACTTCATGGCCGAGACGGCGGACCTGCTCACCACCGACGACCAGCCCGTCATCCTGCCCAACCTCGCGGCGGGCTGCTCGATGGCCGACATGGCCGACATCGACGCCGTGCAGGCCTGCTGGGAACAGCTCGAGGCGGTCTACGGCACCGAACCCGACGCCGACGGCAGGGTCCCCGTCATCCCCGTGACGTACATGAACTCCGCCGCGAACCTCAAGGGTTTCTGCGGCGAGCACGGCGGCATCGTCTGCACCAGTTCCAACGCGCGCGAGGTCCTGGAGTGGGCGTTCGAGCGCGGGCAGCGCGTCCTGTTCTTCCCCGACCAGCACCTGGGCCGCAACACCGCCAAGGCCATGGGCGTCGACGTGGCCGACATGCCGTTGTGGGACCCCCGCAAACCCCGCGGCGGGAACTCCGAGGAGTCCCTGCGCGACGCCCGCGTCGTCCTGTGGCGCGGCTGGTGCTCGGTGCACCAGCGGTTCACCGTCGACCAGATCGCGCAGGCGCGGGCCAAGAACCCCGACGTCCGCGTCATCGTGCACCCCGAGTGCCCGATGGAGGTCGTCGACGCCGCCGACGAGGCCGGTTCGACGCGCTACATCCAGCTCGCGATCGACGCGGCGCAGCCCGGTGAGGCGTTCGCGGTCGGCACCGAGATCAACATGGTCCGGCGCCTGGCCGACACCCGCCCGGACCTGACGATCGAGTGCCTGGACCCGGTCGTGTGCCCCTGCTCCACGATGTACCGGATCCACCCCGCCTACCTCGCGTGGGTGCTGGAGTCCCTCGTCGAGGGCCGCGTCGTGAACCAGGTCAGCGTCGACCCCGTCGTCGCCGGGCACGCGCGCACGGCGGTGGAACGGATGCTGGCGGTCGGGGCGTGAGGTCCCCGGAGCCGGTGGAGCTGCGCACCGACGTCCTCGTCGTCGGGGCCGGGGTCGCCGGGATGACGGCGGCCCTGGAGGCCGCCCGGACCGGGCGGGTCGTCCTGGCCACCAAGACCTCCCTCGGCGACGGCAGCACCCACTACGCCCAGGGCGGGATCGCGGCGGCGACGGGCGCCGCCGACGTCCCCGTCCACGTCGCCGACACCCTCGCCGCGGGGGCGGGCCTGTCCAGCCCGGCGGCCGTGCGGGCGCTGTGCGCGGCCGGTCCGGCCGCCGTGCGGGTGCTGGCCGAACGCGGCGTGGACTTCGACCGCGGCCGCTCCGGCGGCTGGGCCCTCGGCCTGGAGGCGGCGCACACCACCTCGCGCATCCTGCACGCGGGCGGGGACCGCACGGGGGCGGCGATCTCGCAGGCCCTGGCCGCGGCCGTGCGGCGCAGCGACGCGGCGGTCCACGAGGACGCGTTCCTCGTCGGCCTCCTCACCGAGCACGGCCGGGTCGTCGGCGCCGAGTTCCTCGAGGGGGTCGAGCACCCGCACCTGCTGCGGGTCCGCGCCGACGCCGTCGTCCTGGCCACCGGCGGCGCCGGGCAGCTGTACAGCCGCACCACGAACCCGGTGGTCGCCACGGCCGACGGGCTGGCCGCCGCGTTCCGCGCCGGGGCCCTCGTCGCGGACCTGGAGTTCTTCCAGTTCCACCCGACCGTGGCCGCCGTCGCCGACCCGTTCCTCGTCTCCGAGGCCGTCCGCGGGGAGGGGGCCGTGCTGCTCGACGCCGCCGGGCACCGGTTCATGCCCGCGGTCGACCCGCGCGCCGAACTGGCCCCCCGCGACGTCGTCGCGCGGGCCATCGGGACGGCGATGGCCGAGCACGGCGGCGCCCCCGTCCTGCTCGACGCGACCGGGGTGTCGGGCGCCCTGGGCCGCACGTTCGCCCAGCGGTTCCCCGGCATCGCGCAGCTGTGCGCGCGCGCCGGGATCGACCCCGAGACCACGCCCGTCCCGGTGACCCCCGCCGCCCACTACTGGATGGGCGGCGTCCGCACCGACGCCGCCGGCCGCACCTCCCTGCCCGGGTTGTGGGCCGCCGGCGAGGTCGCCTGCTCCGGGGTGCACGGCGCGAACCGGCTCGCCTCGAACTCCCTGCTGGAGGCGCTCGTCATCGGCGGGGCCGTCGTCGCCGACATCGCCCGCGGCGGTACCGCCGCCGGGTTCGAGGACGAGGTCGTCGACGTCGCCGAACCCGCCCTGCCCGTCGCCGCGCACGTGGGCCGGCGCGACGTCCAGGCGACGCTGTGGGAGCACGCCGGGCTCGTGCGCGACGAGGCCGGGCTGGCGGTCGCGACCAAGCTCCTGACCCCGCAGGAGGACCCGGTCGAGATCCGGCCCGACGACCTCGGCGTGCCCCGCGGCGCGCGGGAGGACTCCAACCTCGTGCTCGCGGCCCACCTGCTCGTCGCGGCCGCGACCCGGCGCGAGGAGAGCCTGGGGGCGCACTTCCGCGGCGACCACCCGCGCACCCCCGACCGCCCCACCCGCCGCAGCTTCCGGAGGACCCCGTGAGAACCGCCGCCCCAGCAGCCGAGGTCGTCACCCTCGCCCTCGCCGAGGACGCCCCCTGGGGCGACGTCACGAGCGAGGCCCTGCTGCCCGCCGACGCCGTCGCCGACGCCCAGCTCGTGGCCCGCGAACCCGGGGTCCTGGCCGGCACCGGGGCCGCCCGCGAGGCGTTCACGCAGACCGCTCACCTGACCGCCGGGTCGCTGGAACTCCTCGAGCTGGCCCCGGACGGGACCCGGTTCGCCGCCGGCGACGTCCTCGGTCACGTCCGGGGCACCGCCCGCGGCGTGCTGCGCGCCGAGCGGATCGCGCTGAACCTGCTGCAGCACCTGTCCGGCGTCGCGACGCACACCGCGGCGTTCGTCGAGGCCGTGGCCGGCACGAACGCCCGCATCGTCGACACCCGCAAGACGACGCCCGGGCTGCGCGCCCTCGAACGCGCCGCCGTCCGCGCCGGCGGCGGGCACAACCACCGGTGGTCCCTCTCGGACGCGGTGCTCGTCAAGGACAACCACCTCGCCGTGCTGCTGGCCGCCGGGCTGGACGTCACGACGGCCCTGAAGTCGGTGCGGGACAGCGTGTCGCACACCACCGTCATCGAGGTGGAGGTCGACCGCCTCGACCAGCTCGAGGCGGTGCTCGCCGCCGGCGTGGACGTCGTGATGCTCGACAACTTCTCCCTGGCCGACCTCACCGAAGGGGTCCGGGTCGTCAGGGAACGTTCGCGCGCGCTCGTGGAGGCCAGCGGAGGGGTGAACCTCTCGACGGTCCGCGCGATCGCCGGGACGGGGGTCGACCTGATCTCGGTGGGGGCGCTGACCCAGAACTCCCGCACGCTCGACCTGGGCCTGGACACCACGGTCTCGGCGTGAGCGTCTACCTCGACCACGCGGCCACGTCCCCGCCGCGCCGCGAGGTCCTCGAGGCGGTCTGGCCGTACCTGACGCAGGTCACGGGCAACCCCTCCAGCGCGCACGAGGTGGGCCGCACCGCCCGCGCCGGGCTCGACGCGGCCCGCGCCGCCATCGCCGACGTCCTCGGGGCCCGCCCCGGCGAGGTCGTCCTGACGTCCGGGGGCACCGAGGCCGACAACCTGGCGGTCACCGGCATCGCGCGGGCGGACCCCCGCGGCCGGCACCTGGTGGTCTCGGCGATCGAGCACCCGGCCGTGCTCGAGACGGCGAAGGCGTTGCAGCGCGACGGTTTCACGGTGGACGTCGTGGGCGTCGACGCCGACGGCCTCCTCGACCTCGACGCGCTCGACGCGGTCCTGCGCCCCGACACGACCCTCGTGTCGGTCATGTACGCCAACAACGAGATCGGCACGGTCCAGCCGCTCGCGGAGATCGCCGCCCGCTGCCGGGCCCTGGGCGTGCCCTTCCACACCGACGCCGTGCAGGCCGCGGGGCACCTCGACCTCGACGTCGCCGCGCTGGGGGTGGACGCGCTGTCGGCCTCGGCGCACAAGTTCGGCGGGCTGCGCGGCGCGGGGTTCCTCTGGGTCCGCTCCGCGGTGCCCCTCGAACCCGTCCTGCACGGTGGCGGGCAGGAACGCGGCCGGCGTTCGGGGACGACGGACGTGGCCTCGGCCGTCGGCACGGCCGTGGCGCTGCACCTGGCGGCGCAGGCCCGGGCGCAGGAGGTCCCCCGGCTGACGGCGCTGCGCGACCGGCTGATCGACGGGGTGCTGGCCACCGTGGAGGGAGCCGCGCTGACGGGTCACCGCACGCGACGGCTGCCCGGGCACGCCTCGTTCACGTTCGCGGGCGTGGGGGGCGAGACCGTGCTGGCCGAGGTCGAGGCGGCGGGGATCACGTGCTCCAGCGGGTCGGCGTGCGCCGCCGACTCCGACGACGCCTCCCACGTGCTGCTCGCCACGGGCCTGTCCGCCGACGTGGCGCGCACCGCGGTGCGGTTCACGCTGGGCCACGGTTCGGGCGACGCGGACGTCGACGCGGTGCTGGCGGCGCTCCCGGCCGCCGTGGCGGCCGCGCGCGGCTGACCCGCCTCGGCCGAGGCGGAGATCAAGCGGGTCTGTCGCGCCCTGCGACCGTGGTCCGGGCCTGCCACGGCGTCGCCACCGACCCCGTGCCCCGGGCGCTCACGCCTCGAAGGCGACGCTCTCCAGCAACTCCCACGGCCCGCCCGCGTAGCGGTGCACGTCCAGCCCCTGCACGTCGAAGCCCCACGGGGCGAAGCCCGCGGTGAGCTCGGCGACGGTGGCGCGCGCCACGGCCGGGTCGACGAAGTTCTGCACCGTCACGTGCGGCCGGAAACCCTGCCCGTCCTGCCGCGTGAGCCGTCCCGGGAAGGCGGCGGCGACGCGGCCGCGGGCGGCGGCGAGGCCGGGGCTGTCGAGGACGAGAGCGGCCCCGCGGCCGAGGGAGCGCACGGAGCGCACCTCGGCCCGGGGCCGTGGGGTCGAGCACGCCTGCCGCACGGCGTCGACGACCTCCGCGAGGGCGTCGCCGGGCAGGGCGTGGAACAGCGTGAGGTGGGCGGGCAGCCGGTTGCGCTCGGGCGGGAAGTACGTGCGGCGCAGTTCGTCCAGCCGCTGCTGCGTCGCGGGGTCGAAGGCGGCGGCGACGATGAGGGCGTTCACAGCAGGGGGAGCACCGTCCCGCCGACCCCGGCGGCCAGGCACAGCACCGACAGGACCAGGGCCGCCGTCCACCAGCCCCGGTCGGGGTGCCCCGACCGCAGGGCCCGCACGGCCAGGACGAGGACGACGAGCCCCATGACGATCGACAACGGGGCCAGCGCCACGGAGACGACCAGCCCCGCGACGGAGGCGACGATCCCCCCGAGGGCGCCGGTGTTGGTGGGTTGCGCCTTCTGCTGCTGCACGCGCCCACTGTGCCACGCGCCCCCGGGGGGCCTCGCCGACCGACGGCCGACCGACGGCCGACCGACGGCCGGTCGAGGGTCAGCCGATGCTCACGACCGTGCGCGCCGAGGTGCCGGCGTACCCCAGCGTGCCGAGGTAGCGCGTGCCGGGCGCCAGCCCCTTCCAGGACGCCGTGAAGGTCGTCGACCGGCCCTGCGTCAGGGGCAGCGGGTTCGGCGTCACGGTGAACGCCCCGGCGCCGGTCCCGGGCGGCAGGACGTAGCTGCTCAGGTCGAACCCGATGTCCTGCTTGCCCGGTGCGGCCGCGTACCCGTCGAGCTGCAGGACGTAGTCGCCGGGCGTGACGTACCCGTCGATCCGCTCGTCCGCCGACGTCGTCGCCGACTGCGCGACGAGGTCCCCGTCCGCGGTGAACAGGTACAGGTCGAGGTCGGCGCCGGCCTCACCCTTCACGTCGAAGCGGGTGAACACCGTGCCCTTCCCGATCGTGACGGGCAGCTCGGCGACGTACCCGGCGGGCAGCCGGCCCTGGTAGTCGTCCCCGGCCACGAGCCCGGTGGCGCGCACCGCGGTGCGACCGGAGGTCCCCGAGGAGACCGTCCCGGTGACCGACGTCGCCCCGAGGGGGGCGTCGAGCTCGGCCGGGGCCGTCAGCGTGACGGGCCGCAGGGCGATGGGCGAGCGCACGGTCAGGTTCGCCCCGCCGGTCCAGGTCAGGAACCCGGACGTCCAGTTGCCCAGCTGCGCGGTCGTGCGGGTGAAGGTGACCCGGAACTGGGCGGTCTGGCCGGGCTGCAGGGACAGCACGCTCGGCGACACCTTCACGTCGAAGCCCTGGACCCAGGCCTTGGCGTAGTAGAGCCCGCCGGTGGTGGCCGTCACCGACCGGGTGAGCGTGCGGGTCCCGGCGAGGTCGGCGACCGCGAGGGAGGCCTGGTTCAGCTCGCTCGGGTCCAGCGCCGTCAGGCCCGTCCCCGTCCCGACGGAGGACCCTTCGAGGAAGCGCAGCCAGTCGACCGGGGTGGAGTCGTAGACCAGACCGGGCGTGAGCATCTTCGTCGGGTCCACGAAGCCCGCGCCGGCGGGGAAGACGTGGTCCAGGGGCTTGCCGTCGGGGCCCAGGGGGCTGCGGCTGGTGGTCATGAGCGCCGACTTGACCTGCAGCGGCGAGAACTCCGGGTGCGCCGCGGTGTAGAGGGCCGCCAGGCCCGTGACGTGCGGGGCCGACATGGACGTGCCCGACTCGGGGGCGAACAGGTCCTCGCCGTTCGTCGCCGCGACGGGCGAGTACCCGGCGACGACCCCCGAGCCGGGGGCCGCCAGGTCGGGCTTGAGGACGTCACCGCCGTCGACGAGCGCCGGCCCGCGCCCGGAGAAGGCCGCGATCTGCGGTGCGGGCGTGGCCTTCCCGGTGGTGTTGCCCGGCTGGAACGTCACCGTGGGGTTGCGCGTGCCCTTGACGTAGGCCACGACCTGCTCGCCCGCGGCGGTGTCCAGGTGGACCGTCGGCACGGAGTGCGCGTCGGGTTCGAGGGAGTTCGGGGTCGGGTTGTAGAGGACCATCCCGGCGCCGCCGGCGCGGGCGACCTCCTTGGACTTGTCGACGCGCGCGGTCACGGCCCGCTGGCAGACGACGACCTTGCCCTTGGTCCTGGCCGGGTCGAGGGAGTCGGCGAAGCACTTGGCCGCGTCGTCGGCGCTGTGCCCGGCGGCGGCGACGGCCGAGCCGAGGACGAGGGGCGTGCGCGGCAACGGGGACTGCTGCAGGCGGGCCCCGACGAGCTTGGTGCCGTCGCCCAGGACGACGGTGCCCTCGCGCAGGACGGAGGTGGCCGCGGCGACCGTGGTGATCCACGGGGAGGTGTTCTCGACGGTCGAGGCGCCCGGGCCGGAGTTGCCCGCCGAGGCGGACACGAAGATGCCGGCCGAGGCGGCGCTGAGGAACGCCAGGCTGACCGGGTCGGCCGGGTCGGCGCTGGCGCCGCCGCCGATGGAGTAGTTGATGACGTCGACGTCGTCGGCCACGGCCTGGTCGATCGCGGCGACGAGGTCGGAGGTCATGCAGGAGTTGTCGCCGTCGTCACCGGTCCAGCAGACCTTGTAGACGGCGACGGCCGCCGCGGGGGCGATGCCCGTGACGTCGCCGTAGGACACCCCGCCGATGGTGGCCGGGACCCCGTTCAGGCCGACGGCCGTCGTCGCGGTGTGCGTGCCGTGCCCGTCGCTGTCGCGGGCGGAGTCGAACTCGGTGCCCGCGAGGTCGTAGGCGCTCTTGAAGCCCTCGCCGAAGGCGCGGGCGCCGACGACCTTGGTGGTGCAGTCCGCGGCGGTCCAGCCCTGGCCGGTCTCGCAGACGCCGGTGAAGGTGCCCCCGTCGGCCTTGGCCATCCGGATGGTCTGCCCGGAGCGGTAGGCGCCGTAGGGGTCGTCCGCGGGGGCGCTGGTGGGCAGCTTCGCACCGGCGACGGAGGGGTGCTCGGGCCACAGGCCGGTGTCGAGGTCGGCGACGACGACCCCCTTGCCGGCCTTCGCGACGCCGCCGAGCTGGGCCCAGACGCCGTTCTCGCCGCTCAGGCCGAGGTAGTCGGCGGTGGTCCGCGCCGCGCCGGTCTGCGCGGCGGCCTGGGGGGCGGCCTGCGCGGCGGCCTGCGGGGTGGCCTGCGTCGCCGCCGCCGCGGTACCGCTCGTGCCGGGGGTCCCGGTGCCGTCGGTGGTCGTGCCGGTCAGGTGGCGCACGCTGTCGGGGACCACGGAGACGACGCCAGGGGTTGCGGCGAGCTTGCCGGCCTGCGCCGACGTCAGCTTCGCGCTGAAGCCGTTGAGCGCGACGGTGTACCGCTGCTCGGGCTGGACGCCGACCGCGTCGGCGATCTTCTGCTGCGCGCCGAGCAGCAGGTCGCGGTAGCGCCGGGTCGTGGCCCGCGACAGGTCCAGGCCGCCCGTGGCGGACTTCAGCTGCGGGATGCCGGGCAGCGACCCGTCGTACTTCGCGATGGGGTCCTGCGCGAGCGTGACGACGTAGTTCCCCGCGTCGTAGTGCCTCCCCTGGGCGGCGGGCACGACGGTGAGAGCGGACCCGGGGGCCGTGGGAGTGGTCGTGGGGGTGGTCGGGGGGGTGACGGCGACGGCGGGCAGGCCCGGGACGGCGGCGAGCAGGAGGCCCACCCCCGTCGCGAGCAGCGGCCGCGCGAGCCGTCGACGGTTCCTGGGGGGGACCATGGCGGCCTCCTGCTGGTGCTGAGTGGTGAACGACTGACCCTGCGACGGTCGTGACGGTCGGTGAACCTGTGACAACCCGGTGCAGCCAATCGGGTGACGGGCGTGGCGTCAAGGGTTGCTGCGGGCAACCGCCGCGCACGGGTCCGGGAAGACGTCCACGACGCTGCGTAGTCTTCGGTGCGTGCCGACTCCCCCGCTGTCCTCCCGCACCCCGACCGCCACCCGTCGCCGACGGTGGGCGCGGACCGGGGCGGGGGCCCTGCTCGTGCTCGGCGCCGGGCTCGCCTCGGCCGCACCGGCCGCGGCGCACGACCGGCTGGAGTCCACGAACCCCGGCGACGGCGCCGTCGTCGACGTGGCCCCCGCAGCCGTCGTCCTGACGATGTCCTCCACCCCGATCGCGCTCGGCACCCAGGTCCAGGTGAAGGGGCCCGACGGGACCGTGGTCTCCTCCGGCGACCCGCAGATCGTCGACGCGACCGTCACCGAACCCCTGACGGGGACGCTGCCGGCCGGCACCTACGAGGTGCAGTGGCGGATCACCTCCTCGGACGGGCACCCGGTCTCGGGGACGTTCTCCTTCACCGCCTCGGCGGCGGCGTCCGGCGCCTCCCCGTCCACGGCCACCGGCTCCCCCTCCTCGTCCAGCACGAGCTCGGCCGCCACGAGCCCGGCCACGGTCGACCCGTCCAACCCCGTCGCGGGTCAGGGCGACAGCACGCTCATCGGCGTCGGGATCGCGGTCGTCGTGGTCGTCGGCGGGATCGGCGGGGTCATCGGCTACCTGCGGCGACGTCGCTGACGCCGCCCCGCGCCGCGGCCCGCCCGAGACGGACGTCGACGAGCCACACGAGGACGACGAGCACGCCGAACCCGGCCCCGGCGACGGTCACCAGGGGCCACCCGCCCGCACCCCAGGCCGCCGACCCGACGGCCGAGCCCACCGCGCCGCCGGCGAAGTACGTCGTCATGTAGACCGAGTTGAGCCGGGAGCGGGCGTCGGGCCGCAACGGGTAGACGACGTTCTGGTTCGACACGTGCACCGCCTGCAGGAACATGTCGGCCAGGCCGAACCCGAGGACGAACAGCAGCAGCGAGGTCAGCCACACCGAGCTCGACAACCCCAGCACCCCCCACGTGAGGACGAGCCCGGCCGCCCCCAGGCCCGTGACCAGCTGACCCCGGCCCGCGTCGGCCATGCGGCCGGCCACGCTCGCCATCGACGCCCCGGCCACCCCCGCGAGCCCGACGAGGCCGATCTGCAGCTCCGAGAGCCCGAACCGCGGCCCCGACAGCAGGAAGGTCGTGGTCGCGAAGAGCACGGAGACCCCGGCGAACCCCAGGCCGCCGAGCAGGGCCCGCGTCCGCAGCCTCGGCAGCTCGCGCACCAGGCTCGCCCCCGAGCGCAGGGTCGCCACGTACCCGCCGGCCGCCGTCGGCTCGCTGCGCGGCAGGCGGCGGCCCAGCACCACGGAGACGAGCAGCAACCCCACGGCGACGACGGCGTACGGCGCGTGCCAGCCGGCGAGGGCGGCCAGGGCCCCGGACACGCTGCGGGCCAGCAGGGCGCCGATGAGCAGCCCGCTCATGACGGTCCCCACCGCGCGCCCCTCGCGGCCGGGTTCGGCGAGCTCGGCGGCGAACGGGACGAGGATCTGGGCGGCGACGGAGAACGACCCCGCGACCGCGGTCCCCACCACGAGCACGGGGTAGGTCGGGGCGAGCGCGCACACCGCGTGCCCCGCCGCGGCGAGCAGCGCGAGGACCACGAGCAGGCGGCGGCGTTCCAGCAGGTCCCCCAGCGGGACGACGAGCAGCAGGCCCAGGCCGTAGGAGACCTGCGCGACGGTGACCAGCGCGGCGGCCCGGCCGTCGCCGATCCCGTAGTCGCGCGCGATGGTGTCCAGGAGCGGCTGGTTGACGTAGTTGCCGCCGACGGTGAGTCCCGTCGTCACGGCCATCAGCAGCAGCAGGGGTCGGGTCAGCACCGGCCCATCCTCCGCCGCCGCGCGCCGCGGTGTCCAAGCGGTCCGGCGGCGCGCTGCCGACGCCGCCGGCGGAGCGGGACCGGCCGCGGGGTCCTGCGGTCCCGCCGGCGAGGTGGTTGACCGTCGTGAGTTCGGGTGGGAACGTTCTCAGGAACCCATGACGCCGACGTCTGGAGATCCCGTGAGAACCTCGTCCCGCCGCACCGTCCTGACCGGCCTGACCGCCTCGGCCCTGGTCGCCGGAACCGCCGCACCCGCCCACGCCGAGACGGGGGAACGCTCCCCGGGCCGGCACCACGACTGGGCCGGCCGCGCCGCGCTGTCCTGGCAGGCCCTGCTCGACCACTTCGCCGTCGGCGACGGTTCGGGACTGCTGCACGAGCAGTTCCCCGTCGCCGCCGGGGATCCGAAGTACTCCTACGAGTGGCCCTTCTCGCAGGCCCACGTCGCCGCCCTCGACCTCACCGGGATCCCCGGGGCGGGCCGCAGGTACCGCGACGACCTGATCGATCTAGCTGCGGCGCAACAGTACTACTGGAACCCGACGTCCACGACGGGACTGCCGGGTTTCGCCTCCGGCCCGATGCCGCCGTACCTGAACGGCGGGGACCTGTTCTACGACGACAACGAGTGGGTCGGTCTGCTCGACGTCCAGCAGTTCGCCATGACCGGCGACCGGCGGGCCCTGGCCGAGGCCCGGAAGATCTCCGACCTCGTCGAGTCCGGGTGGGACACCGACCCCACGCACGCCGCGCCCGGCGGGGTGTTCTGGACGCAGGCCCCGTGGAGCGACGACCGGAACACCGTCTCGAACATGCCCGGCGCCGAACTCGCGCTGCGGCTGTTCCAGTTCACCCGCGAGCGCCGATACCTGGACCGGGCGCTCAAGTACTACACGTGGACGAACACCCACCTGCAGCAGGACGACGGCCTGTACACCGACCACCTGGACCTCCAGGGCGTCCCCGACCCCACCGTGTGGTCGTACAACCAGGGGGTCCCCGTCGGGGTGAACGTGCTGCTGTTCCAGGCCACCCGCGACCGGAGGTACCTGAGGGAGGCGCAGCGGATCGCGCGGGCGTCGCTGGAGTTCTTCGTGGCGGGCGGACGGGTCGACGACCACCCGCCGTACTTCAACTCGATCTGGTTCAAGAACCTGCTGCTGCTGGAGTCGGTGACCGGCGGGCACACCTACCGCGACGCCACGGCCGGCTACGCGCAGCGGGTGTGGGACACCAAGCGGCAGCCCTCGGGCCTGTTCCGGTTCCCCGCCGGGGACTCGCACGGGACGACGACGCTGCTGCTGGAGCAGGCCGCCGTCGTGCAGGTGTTCGCCGTCCTGGCCTGGAAGCCCTCCGACCACGACCTGCTGTACTGAACGCGCGAAGGGGTGGGACCCGTCGCGGGCCCCACCCCTTCGTCGTGCCCCCGTCAGGAGGCGGTGCGCATCACGGGACGATGAGCCCGACGGTCTGCGTGCGGGCGCGGTCGAAGCGGGCCTGGGCGTCGGCCCAGTTCACCACGTTCCACCACGCCTTGACGTAGTCGGGCTTGACGTTCTTGTAGTCCAGGTAGAACGCGTG